>NZ_AZFV01000031.1 GCF_001435815.1 Companilactobacillus nantensis DSM 16982
TTCTTGCTTCTGGAGGCGGCATATTTAACCTTCAGTATCTGTAATTAAATTTCACTAGGCATAATTATGATTAATATCCCACGTTAAATCTTCCAAATCAGTGCTAGCTTTAGGATTATTCAGTACATACTTACCAGTTTTATCTTTGATCCAAAAACTAAACTGTTCATCAAAAATAGGTAGTGAATTAGTTTTTGTAAAGCCACTCTTCATTAAAATTTGGCTATATTCCGAACCATTAGCTAAATTATTTTTATCCAAAACAGTAATAAACTGGGTCCCAATTTTGGGTAAAGGAGCTTCCGGATTTTCAACCAAAATATCGTGGTCAACTTCTTTCGTTCGATTCATGTCAGCATAATAAACGTCGGTTGTCGTCAAACCACCACGCAAAACGACGTAATAATCTTTGCCAGTTAGGCTTTTATCTCCACTTAATACTTGATCAATGCGAATTTTAGCCTTGGTCAAAGCCATATTTTTGGGAGCATCCATTTGTTCCAAGTTATAGACTGTACCTTTAACAATATTGCCAGCTTTTTTAAGATCTGATAATTTAGTTGGAACAATACTGTCGCCACTATAAGCATCAGTTTTAACAACTTCAGCATCTTTGGTCAATTTAGTCCAAATTGTCTGATTCTTTTTAATTAAAGCTTCATCTTTTTTAACTTTCGGCTTAACTTTCGATGTTTGATGTTGATCATTTGAACCTTTGGAGTTCAATCCACATGCGGATAACGGTAAAACAAAGACTAATAACGTTAGAACTATTAGAGTTTTTTTCATCATTTTTCTCCTATTGGACTTCATTATCACATCTTTACATATCATTTGTAATCGCTTTTTTTGAATAAAGAAATATAAGATTTTTTCTACAAAGCTCAAAAAAGGAGCACCTATAAAAAGGTACTCCTTTATATTTAGACATAATCAACGTGTGATGTTAGTTAATCAACTTTTTACCACTTATATTGAACGGGATTCTTAATGTATTTATCGTAAACATCACGGACGATTCCCATTTGTTCATGCGTAAATGGTGGCAATTCAGCTGCTGTTACGTTTCTTTCAATTTGTTCTGGCTTTGATGCACCAGGAATAACTGTGCTGACACCATCATTCATCAAGATATAACGTAATGCCATCGGTGCTAATTTATTACCGGCACTTAGTTTTTCGTCCAATTCTTGAGCAGCTTTTACTCCAGTCGCGTAATCAACACCTGAGAAAGTTTCTCCAGCATCAAATTCCTCACCATTACGGTTAGTTGTTCGATGGTCGTTTTTACCAAATTTTGTATCCAGAGTATACTTACCTGTCAACAAACCACTAGCAAGCGGCACTCTAACAATTGTTCCAACATCATGTTCTTTAGCCATCTTGAAAAAGTTATCAGCTGGACGAAGACGAAACATGTTGTAGATGATTTCGACTGAAGAAATATCATAGTCTAAAGCTTTAATACCCTCTTCAACCTTTTCAACACTGACACCATAGTTTTTGATCAAGCCTTCTTTTTTCATTTTATCCATAGCAAAGAACACTTCTGGCTCATAGAAAACTTGAGTTGGTGGACAATGTAAGAGCACATTATCCAAAGCAGCAACATCCAAATTTTTTAGACAATCTTCAACGAAGCCACGAAGATTTTTTTCATTATAACCTGCGGCAACATGTGGATCTAAGCGGCGACCAATTTTAGTTGAAACAAAGACCTTGTCTTTTTTACCTTTGATAAATTTAGCGATGGCACGTTGACTTTCACCATCTTGATAAACGTCTGCTGTATCAAAGAAATTTACCCCTTGATCATAGGCTTCTTCCAAGGTAGCAAGTGCATCTTTTTCTGAGAAAGGATCGCCCCATTTTGAACCAAGTTGCCAAGTACCTAGTGATACTTCACTAGCGTTAAATCCCGTATTTCCAAATCTACGATATTTCATATAAGTTCCTCCCAAATATTTACTCATCTTGATACTAGCACTTCGCCTATACTCTAAGACAAGTCTATTTTTCAAATATATTTTCTACCTTTAATTAGCTAATAAATATTGGAGAAAATCCTAAAAAGAACGAGTTTGGAACAAAACTATTATTGTCCCCAAACATGCAGCATAAACGTGGAACAAAACATAGCTTTTTCCGCTTAAAACAAATAGCCCAAGCAATCCAAAATCGGATTGTTTGGGCTATTTGCCTTAATGCTCGAAAGCTGACCATGTTTTGTCCCACTCTTTGAATACTTATTGTAATTATTTTCTCAATAAACGAACGCCTGTAATAACTGTTGCTAATAAACAAATTGCTAATGAAACCATGAAAGCAACGTGCATTCCTGAGATAAATAGCTCTGGATGAGCTGGAACATATGACGTTACGGTATGTCCAGCAGTGTGACTCATAGATGAGAATAAGACAGTCGTCGCTGCTGAAATACCAATAATCATACCTAATTCACGAGCTAAAGCATTGATTCCTCCCGCGATTCCAAGGTCTTTTACTTCTACAGAGTTCATAACAATTGAGTTATTAGGTGCTTGGAAGACTCCGTTACCAAATCCAACTAAACCAACGAAGAACATAAAAATCCACATTGGTGTTGCCAAGCCCATAAACATATATCCAACTTGACTAATTGAAATCAAAATCAAACCAATAAATGTTAATAATTCTGGCCCTATTTTATCCGAAATGGCTCCGGCAATTGGTGCGACAACTACTTGGACAATTGGGAAAGTCATCAAAGCATACCCTGCATAATTAGCAGCTAATCCACGTGCATTTTCCAAATAGAATGGTGAAATAACGTTGAAGAAAAAGTTAGCTACAAAAATTAGGAAAGCACAGAAAATACTAATCGTGAAATTAGCATTGCGGAAAATTCTTAAATCCAAAACTGGACGTTCAACGTGCAACTCAACTCGGATAAAACCAATAAAGGAAATTAGTGCAACCACAAATAATGCTAAGACACCTGGTTTAACAAAGCCAATTTCTTGCCCCAAGAAAACTCCAGCGAACAATGTCACCATTACAAGAGCAAATAATGTTGAACCTGTTTTATCAATCTTTTGTTTCGATAGTGTAATATCTTTAGGTAAAATTTTCATACCTAATAAAATAGCTATGATACCAACTGGAACGTTGATTAAGAAAATATAGCCCCAGTGCAAGTGAGCCAAGATCAATCCACCAACACCAGGTCCGGCGATACTACCTAAAGCCACAAATGAACCAATCGTACCTAATGCACGTCCACGTTCATTGAATGGGAAAACCTCAGTAATAATCCCATTATTAGTACTCATAGTCATCGCTGCTCCAACAGCTTGGATAGACCTAGCTATTAAAAGAAACAGTAATCCAGAATTAAATCCACAAAGTAATGATCCAATTGTAAATAAAATTGAACCAATTTTGAAAATTCGAATTTTTCCGTAAGCATCTCCGAGTTTTCCAAACAATAATAATAGTGCACAAATAACAATCAAATAAATGGAAACGACCCACTCGGCTTGATTCATTGGAATATTTAAATCTTTACTCATCACTGGTAAAGCAATATTAACAATACTTCCGTCCAAAGTAGACATAAAAGTAAACATACAAACAGCAACTAAAATCATCCAGCGATGCTTTTGAATCTCTGGATCTTTTGCAAAACTATCCATAAAAGTTAAGCCCCTTTTCTTTGTTTTAAAAGTTGTGCCACCCAATTAACTTGGGCTTGAGCACGTAAAATCTGTAATTGTTTAACTAGCAAAGCATCGTTGATATCACCTTGAACCATATGCTTATTAGCACCCAACTCGGCTTGCAAATCCTGAAGACGATTCAGTTTAGATTCAGAAAAATTTTGAAAATCTTTCAAAATAAAAATCTGCTGCTCACGATTTAATAAATGTAAAAAATGTACTTTCATTAAAAAGGTCAACTGAGTTTGTTTGTTAAGAGCAACCTTCGTTTCAATTAATTCATAGAAACGGATTTTTCCCTTTTCAGTTATCGTCGCTAACTTTTGCGGACGCTTATTCTCGGTATTTTCAAAACTAAGGCTAAGCTCTTGCACCTGTTCCAACTTGTCTAACAATGGATACAACGTACCAAAACTAATTGCCTGGTCATTACCGGCTATCGATATAAAGGCCTTGCGCAAAGCATATCCTGTCATCGGGTGATCCATCAATTGACCCAAGATAAATAATTCATACATTTTTAACACCTTCTTTACAGCTTTTAAGTATATATCGTTTCGATATATTAAACAAACTTTTTTCAGAAAAAAAAAACTTAATTTCAGTAATTTGAAATCAAATCTTTAGCAAGTTTAAGCTTTTAATTTTTTCGTACAGTTGGCACAGAGTCCGTAAACCTCAATGGCATGGCCTTCAATCGTATATCCGGGCAATTGATCAGCGAAGAATTCCATGGGACAAGCCTTTAATTCCGTAACTTTGCCACAGTTTTTACAAACAAAGTGGTGATGATGACGATGTGTAAAATCACATTGATACTTAACCAATGTTTTATCTTTTTCTTGATATTCAACCAAACCAATATCGGCAAACTCTTTCAAGTTCCGATAAATTGTATTATTGCTCATGCCTGGATACAACGAGCGCATGTAGTTAGCAATATCATTGATTGAAACGTATTGAACCGTAAATTTCCTTAGGAAATCAATTAAGTCAGTCCGTTGTTTCGTAATTTTGTAATTATTTTGTTTAAGAATTTCAATTGCTTTATCCATTATTTATCACCTTTTTAAACTAATCGATTGGTTGATGCCGCCTCCAGGAACAAGAAATTTAGGTCGCTGTGGGGACCGAGTCGAGCCAAGGTCTCGCCTCTCGATTTTGAACCTCGCAAAATACGCGAGTTTCAAAACTCGTCCCGTGGTGTAAGTGCTAAAGCACTAACGCCACCTTCACAGCGACCTAAATTCTTGTTCCTTCCGGCTAGTTTATTTATTACTAATTGTCAGGAATTTCAATCTTTTAATACATATCCAGTTATATCAAAAATACGTCATCAATAAAATTGAAATTATTGTATGAAACTTAATATATCAGCCATTTTCAAAAATTTAGATTTATAAAAAACTTACGTTGGAAGAATCGATAATAGTCAATGAAGAAAAAATATTTAACTATTATCATACATAACAAAGTATATCATAATTAGTAATCTTTACGCTTTAGTTTGTTTTTAGTTAGTATTAAGGTTCATTTACTACTATAATAATTAGAAACCTACGGATTAGAACATCTGAGTCACTAATACACTACTGGGAGATTTATTAATGAAGAATACCATTTTAATTGTTGAAGATGAACGCAGTCTTTCAAGCTACGTTAGTAAAGAACTACAATTTGAGGATTTTGATGTCATCATTGCCAACGATGGTGCTGAAGCGATGGATCTTTATGAACAGCATCAAAATGAATTGCTTCTAATTTTATTGGACTGGATGTTGCCCAAACTTGATGGCATGGAAGTTCTTCGTCGGATTCGTAAACACGACCAAGTGCCAGTAATCGTCATGACTGCTCGTGACTACATTGGTGACAAAGTTGCTGGTCTTGATAATGGCGCTGATGATTACATTACCAAACCTTTTGAAATTGAAGAGCTTTTAGCTCGGGTTCGGGTTATTCAACGTCGGGCTGAACACTTAACTGAACCTGACCAAACTTATCAAATTGATGACCTTATTTTGAATACTAAATCACATCAAGTGACACGGAATGATGAAAATGTGCAACTAACACGTCGAGAATATGACTTATTACTTTTCTTCCTCCAACATGTGGGACAAGTCTTTACTCGTGATGAATTGCTCGACAATGTTTGGGGTGAAGATTTTCTCGGTCAACAAAATGTCGTGGATGTTTACGTCGGTTATTTACGTAATAAAGTTGATGGTAAAGATAACAAACCTTTGATTCAGACGATTCGTGGGGTTGGTTATTCAATTGAGGATGTGACAGCATGACGTCCACGAAAAAATCAGCAACTTATCAAGAATTAATTAATAATGCGATTCGAAAATTAGTTATCATCATCACTTTATCAATCAGTGCTCTAATCTTAGTTGTTGTCGGCTTGCAGCAATATTCGCAAACTGTCCACGAAGCTAATGGTCAAATGATGAGTCTGTATCGTTCCAATATCGACGATATTCCTGGTTTTATTCAATGGAGTAATCAAAATAATCGTCATACAAAACAAAATACAGTGATTCGTGTTAAAACTAAAAAATCATCTATTACAGCAGCCTCCAACCGAACGGGCCAAGAAATCATGACGACTTCGACTTCAAAAAAATTTATCAGTCAAAGAAAAATTATGATTCTTCCAGGACAACACATCGTTTACGTTCAGGGCTATGGTCTGTTCCTCTTTTACACACGTAAAGATGCCGATACTACTTATCAGCTTTGGACCAGTTTAAGTCGTCTGATTAATAGTTTATTACTATTGTTAATTATCATTAGTATTATTGTTTTTGTAACACTTGGCTTTGGAACTTGGTGGGCTCAACAGTTGGCTGCCAAACTCAGTGCTCCAACAATTGAACTAGTTAAGGAAACTCGTAATACAACCAAAGATTCCGACACCGACCAGCCTAAACTTGAAGTGCCCGACAGCCCACAAGAAATTAAAGAATTGGGTAACGCCTTTAATGAGTTGCTTGAATCGCAAAATCAACGTCTTCAACGAGAAAAAGACTTTGTTTCCAATGCTTCTCATGAATTGAAAACACCAATTGCAGCTATTCGTGGCAACATCAATCTCATTAAACGCCATGGAGAAAAACATCCCGATGTCATCCCCGAATCACTCGGTTTTATTGATGAAGAATCATTGCGGATGCAAAACTTGATCACCAATCTACTTCACCTTTCACGAGCTGATCGAGCAGATTTAGTCTTGGATGATGTTAATTTATCTGAAATTGCGGAACAAATCGGCAAGCAATATCACAAGACATTGGATCATGAATTAAATTTATCAATTGCCCCCGATATACATATTTTGGGCAACGCGGATACCTTGAAACAAATCATCGTTGCGTTATTGGATAATGCTAATAAGTATTCACCTGAAAAAACACCAATCATATTAGAACTTGAAAATATAAATAATAAGATTGAGCTATCGGTTAAAGACTTGGGCATGGGTATACCTGATGACCAAAAAGATTTGATTTTTCAACGGTTCTATCGAGTAGATACATCGCATTCAACCGAAATTAAAGGCAGCGGTTTGGGATTATCCATCGTTTCCCAATTGATCAAAATCAACAACGGTTCAATCAAAGTTTTAGACAATCAACCACAAGGTTCCATCTTCAAAGTTAGCTTTGATAAAATTTAATATTGTATATGACAAGACACCCATGAAAATTTTTCATAGGTGTCTTTTTAGTATCGTAATTTTGTTCCACACAGCCAGTGCCTGTTTTTCAATTCTTGAGACGGACTACATATTTTTCAGTTTCAAAACAAGTTCATCCATTTGATGTTTAATTGTTTGACCGATATCTGTTTCTGCCACTAGTTTTCGCTTTGCAGATTGCTCAATTACTCGCTTAGTTGAAACGACATCTTTCATTTCTTCAATCGCCTTAGCACGTGTTGTAAAGGGCTCATGTGTCACCAATTGCAAACCATACGAATTGGACAACAATGTATATCCGCCGATTCCGGTGGTCTTATGATACGGTTTCGACATTCCTCCATCAATCACAAAGATTTTTCCATTAGCCATAATTGGCGAGGTTCCAGCTTTTACCGGTGTATGACCGTTAATTATATGTCCATCACAATCCAATCCAAATTCCGTCAATAATTGATCCGCAAACCACTCTTCTTTTCGTAATGAATAATACGGATTTAACTTCTCAATGTGTAATGAATCATTATCAATAAAGTAACGTTCAAAGGTAGTCATCTTATCTTTACCAAACAAGGGTGACATCTTCCCCGTCCACAAATACCAAATAATATCGGTTGCGAATGAATCAGTGGCTATTGGATTTTGTAAAGCAGTCCGAATCATCTGATCAAAATAATCAAATAATTGCTTACCTGCATACGCTTTGCCATTAATCGTTAAAGACTGCTGCTGTCCTTTTTCATCGACAGGAATACAACCATGCAACAATAAATTGTCATTATATTTGAGATACATCGAACCATTATCAACCAAGTAATTAATGTGTTTATTTAATTTGGACGAATGAATGAATTGTTGAATCAAGTCCTCAACTACTGCATTCTCCTCAGGGGTCAATTCATAAGGATTTTTCCAATCAACCAATTGAAAACAGCCATCTTGAATAGAATAAGATTGTCCATCTAAAGTGATTGTCTTACGATTTTGACTCAATTTATCCAGTAACAAACGGTTTTCCATTTGAAAATCAGGATTCCGTTTGATGGCTGCGCCTTCTAATTTAAATTGCATAATAGCAGCCGCTTGCTGGACACAATTATCCTGGGCTTTCTTTTCAGCTGAAATAATTTCCCCAGTATCTGACTTGGGTTCAAATGACTTCAATGGTTGATAATACTTCGTTGCTAAAGCAATCACCGCGCTCAAGTCAATTCCATAAGCATCTTGCAAAATTGCCAAATTATCATAACGGGCACAAATCCGTAACAAGTTGAGCATGCATAATTTTGAACCAGCAATACTTCCCATCCACAAAATATCATGATTTCCCCATTGAAAATCAAAATTTTGCCAATGACGAGCCAAATGTTCAATGATGTAATCAGGGTGTGGTCCGCGATCATAAATATCACCGATAATATGCACATGATCCACGACTAATCGTTGAATCGAATGACAAGTAGCGATAATAAAATCATCAGCTTCCTGCAAACTGACAATACTCGTCATAATATCCTGATAATAATATTGTTTTGTTTCAGCATTCAAATCCGCATAAAGCAGTTCTTCAGTAATGTAGACAAATTCCGAAGAAATAGCTTTTCTAACTTTGGAGCGCGTATATTTATTGGCGGTATAACGTAAGACCTCAATCAGATTATTAAAAGTATCCATATACCACTGATTTAATTCATCAACATCATTCATTCGGGCTTTAGTTTTTTTCAGAATTTCCGATGGATAATAAATCAAAAAGGCTAATTTTTTCTGACTAGCTGGTGTTAATCGACCGGTAAACAATTCAGCAATTTTTTGCTTAGTATTTCCAGATCCATTTCGCATAATATGAGCGAATTCATCGTATTCACCATGAACATCACTGACAAACGCTTCTGTCCCTTTTGGCAAACTTAAAATCGCTGACAAATTAATTATTTCTGACTTGATTTCGTTTTTACTTTTGAATTCTTTCACCATTTTGTTGTATAGACCTTTCATTGATAAATCGTCATTTGAAGCTTTACTTAGTACATAATCAAAACTATACCATTTAGTGAAATTTATGTAAACGGTATCATGATGATTCAGGTATCATGTGCTATACTTAGTGCGGTTTATCAATAAATTTGCAATTAATTGGGGGACTCATAATGATCAAATTAGTGTTACTTGCATCACCCACTGCAGGAGTCATTAGCGCCATTATCACAAATATACTCATTATTATCGCTTGCTTACTTATATACCTAATATCTGAAAAAACAATAATGAGAATAAAAAAAAGCAATAGTCGTTTAGAGCTCATAAAATACAAAATTGAAAATAAAAACAGGCGGTCACGATAACTATGTTAGAGGTGATATTTACAATCACATTTTATTTAGCAATTATCAGTATATTGATATCAATTATTATTTTCTTTTTAAATTTCAGAAAAATTATAAATTTGCGAAATAAAAATAAAAAATTAGAGTTCGAAATTTTAGATAAATTATATGATAGATAAAGAACCTAGCAAATGGACTCTTATAAATCCTAAATTACTAAGTTCTTTAATTTATACTTGTTTAATTTTTTTAAAATGCAATTGCAACCCACGCCAAGAATACAATCACTCCGATTAATACGTCTTTAATAATTCCTAATCCTATATCATAGTTAGATACTGGCGTCAAAACAATCCCTGAAAAGCTAACCATAACATTAGATATTTTTGCTATAAGCAAGCCTGTGTCAACTTTCATCATTTTTAAATTATCAGTATATTCTTGATACTTATCAGTTGCCATAACTAGATTATTCTTGTTAGTTATATATACCTCATAAATAACCTTAATAGATGATTTTGCTTTTGCAACTACGCCATCCTGTTTAACAGTCTTATCATAATTTGCCAATGTAATGACTCTGATTCCACATTTATCGCCAGTTTCTGGAATTCCAGGAGCAATCCCCACAAATAAATTACCTTTTTCAACCTTGGCAGCAATACCATTAAAGAGTCCAACAAAATCTGACATACTGCCCTTACCTGTTTCCTTAATGATTTCACCCACAGAATCTTCTATTTTACTCAAGTCGATAGAGCCATTATTTATATCGAAATCATAATATTTATCAGCAGTAACAGATGAACTTTCCTCTGCAGATACATGTACATAGAACGGACCAACATTACCTGAAACGCCATTATCTTTCCAATCTAAACTTGCTTTAAGTCCAGATGTTAATGGTATCTTCGAAATAATTTGTTCAGCTCTATTTAATAGTTGGGGATCATTACCGTATGTTGAATAACTCATTTTAGGAAATAAAACATCGGGATTATTTTTCAAAAGATATAACCAAGAAGTTGAGGTTACACATTCCCAAACATGAAACTCCCATGGTAATTCACCATATGTAGCCGTGGAATAAAGAACGCCACCTGAATCATTATTTACAGATTGTAGTTTTTCCATTTCTGATAAATATTTGTCAGCTAAATCATTCTCTCCTGATCTCATACATAGTAAAACAAATCCAAGTGTACCCTCACTCCAAACGATATCTGGAGACCCGGTATAACCTCCACCAAGGTCGCTATAAGGCTTAAATCCAGAAAAAGTTTGCTCTGATGAATAGTCTTTATTGAAACGATTTGTAACTTCACTTGTAACTAATTTTGCATTATCGACTTTATAATTAGACAATGCTGTTTTTATTAACTCACTACTAAATACTCCGAATGAATCATCTGAAAGAGTAGATAATCCTGCCCAAGTAACACAGTCTAAAGCCCATGATTTGTCTACACCATCTTCGTGAATGCCCTGATAAAATCTATTTTCATTATAATCATACAGAACCCGAATTATATTATAATGTAACCTTTCAGCAGCATTCTTGTATTTAACATCTCCAGTTAACTTGTAAAGACCATTCAATGCTTGGAGACTAGATACTTGATGCTCTGTTGAACACCATTCAATATCTCCTTTAACATAATCATAATTATCATTGTAGCTTCCGTAGCCACCTTTAAAAAATCCATATCTAGGATCTTCCTCATCAGTAACTTTTTGTCCTAATAGCCAATCCCCAGCCTTTTTTATCACATTTAAATAAGTTTCATCCCTAGTTTTAATTGTATAATATGACATCCCCCAAATTAGCCAAGCAACAGCTCCTGTTCGGACATAACCTTCGAAAAGTGGTCCAATATAATTATCATAGCTAAAGTTAAAAGAACCATTAGAATTTTGTTCTGCACTCATACGATTCAAAATCTCTTTACATAAATCATATTCACCACTAGTCGTGAATGTAAGCAATGCTAATCCTAAATCGTAAATCCACGAACGAGAGTTCAGCATATAACCATATTTACCTTTTGCACTGGTACCATCCTTATCAAATGAAGGATCATCTGATGGTATTAGATACGAACTTGGCAAACGACCATTCTTGATATTAGTTTGTGCTCCTGCAACACCAACAACATCATATGAAAAACTACCGGCCCTCCAAACTCTCTGAATAACCTTTCCAACTTTTAATCCCTTAGTAACCTTATTTGTATAAAAAATAAAGTTTTTATTACCAACGTCAAAAATTGGCATTTCGTCAGTTAAATATTCAGCATCTGTCAAACTATACAAACGCATTTTGAAGTTCACAAAATACGAATAAGGATATTCAACGAAACGATTGGGATCATCGTCAGATTTAGTTTTATCAATTAGCTTTATAACTTTGAATCCTTGAGGAATTTCTTTATTTGATTTCCAAGTTCCGTTGGCTTCTAAATTACATGAATCTTTAAGATAATACGTATCTGATAATATATATATTTCAACTTCATAATTTTCAGGATTACTGATTTCTGTCCAAGTACCTGCGATAATTCCTGAATACTCTGGAGAATAATATTCCCCAACATTTATATATTTTGGAAAAACTTTTTCATCCTCGTTGGGTAATCCAGCAACGTGTCCCCAAATAATTTGGGAAGAATAATCTGATCCATATTGATTGGCAAAATCAATTGAATATTGAAATTGAGCTGTATCCATCTGTGCTTTCAAAAAATTTAAAAGAGTTTCATTTGAACTCATGTCTATCACACTCCGCAAATATTAATTTATTAATATATAGAAAATTTCATATGATACAATTGACTCGATTAATAAAACTTATTTAATTCAGGTGAAATAATGTATACTCCAAACTTCGGTAATATTTTATACGGTTATATCATCATTGCCATTGTCGTTAATTTAATTCTCATTACTATTCTAAAAATGAAAAACAGATTATATAATCAAACATTACGTAACGAAAAGAGACTCAATCGTCAACTAAAATTAACTGAATATAGAATCAATAGGTATGGGAAATGATTGCAGACATCCTATTGTATATTGCTTTTGTATTTTTACCGATAATTACTTTTATATATGCAATCTTTTCAGCCATTAATTCTTATTTTAAAGAATCTCAAATAATAAAATTGAAACATGAAAATAAAAAAATAGAAATTAGAGTATTAAATAAACTCGTTAACAAGCAATAAGCCACAATAATCAAATCAGTTACTATATATTTTTACGCAACAGTTGGCGCCAACTAATTACACTGAATAAAAGACATATTTAAGAAAAATAACAACCATTTAAAGAAATTAATTTGTTTTTCTTTAAAAAATCGTCAAAATTCTTATGTTCGTTTTTGTACTGCTTTCTAATTGTTCTAATGATTTCAATTGATAATTCTTGGTAATAATCTTGCCGTTCATTGTACGGTGCTCCTTTGATGGTCTTATACAATAATGGTTTCATACTTGTAAATATTTTATTTTCATTTTTGGATTTTATTGCATCCATTAATTCTGGATTATTCTTCATAATTAATTTTCCTTCTTAATTTGTTTAAAATACGTTTTTTTTCTTTAGAAATGGACTGTTGCGATATATTAAGCACGCTGGAGACTTCCTTTTGGGTAGCTCGGTTTACAATAAGCATCCAGAGTATTCTTTGAGATTTTATATCTAAATCCTTAACTGCTTTGAGAATCACATCATTATCTATTAAATCTTCCCAATCCTTTATATTTTCATAAACTTTCTTTGCCTTATTTATGTCCAATATTTCATCCGGAACATAAATAAGCTTTTCTTTATTCACATTTCTTGAATAAAAATGTTTATTTTTAAAATGAATATTTCTCTTTAAACTGTTAAGCATACATACATATTCGAAGTAGTCTTCCAATTTACTTAATATCTGATCAGATAAGTATTTTGTAGGCTTTTTTTTATATTCTTTTATACATTTCTGTACCTCATTTTGTTTCAAAAAATTTATGATAAGAAAATTTCTACTATTTATTAAATTGTCTATATTAACTCGTCTTATCAAAAAATCACTTCGTCTTCACTAGTTTTGCCGAACATGTGTTCGATAGAACTATCGTACCTTTTAAACATCATTATTTCAATGCACTATTTTATATTTAATATTTTTACGAAAAAAAAGATTTCCATTCATCTTATTCATAGATGGCTGAAAGCTTTTTTTTATAGCAAATTTATACGCCTATGCAGTAGCTCTGAAACGAGCTGCAGACGACAGATTTCGAGATGTTTCTACGCTTCCCAAATCACGCACAAAAGCGGTGCGCAATTCGTGAAGCTAGGAAACCTCTCGAAATCTAACCGTCGTCCTCCGCTCTCTAAGAATTTCTTATATAAACCTTATCAAACCTCAGTAGTTCCCAACCCTCTTCCCTTGTAAACTATGGTTATTCAATCGAAAGGACATTGATTTAAGCAAGACTCCTCCCCCCTGATCTTACTTATCTCTGGTACAAAAATATGTCAGAACTTACTGAAAGATTACAACAACAATTGATTGCTGGTACTACTCGTCCTTTGATGCAAGATGCAAAGCAACACTGGTACACCGGCAGTGAACTTAACTTAGAAGAAAATGTTTGGAAAAATTATTGGCAAAGTAAAGGTATCGGTCACAACGATATCGTTCTTATCAGCCTAACTAATTCAGTTACTTATACTTTAGCTGTTCAAAGTCTTTGGGAAGTCGGTGCGATTGTTCAACCAATCAATCCGGCCACTAACGAAATTCAAATTAGTGAACTTGAAGACCAATATCATTATTCTGCAATTATTTTAGACTCCGATTTAACCGACTTAGAAATTTTAAATTATTTATTTATTAATCAACCACGTTTGACCACCTTACATGAACCCGAAGTGCAAATTTATCTTCGTAATAAACACATTGCTCACTTGGTAGAAGAACCAACTGACGAGCAAATCGCCCTGATTATGCATACTTCTGGTACAACTGGTAAACCTAAGCGTGTCGGTTTGACGCATCAGCAATTATTAGCTGCCGCATTCAACGTGATCGACAGTGAAGAATTAACTGACCAAGACAGTACTTTTATCCTAATGCCCATGTTCCACATCAATGCGATGGTCATTTCTAACTTGGCAACGCGTTTATCTCATGGACAATTACTTTTCCGTCCGAAATTCAGTGCCCATCTATTCTGGAAGGAAGTCAGTAGTGAAATGGTGACTTGGGTTTCCTTGACCCCCGCTATCGTTGCGATTCTTCTACAACGTGACGAACAGCCAACAAAGAATCGGCTTCGGTTTCTCAGAACTGCTTCAGCCCCTCTCCTACCAAGCATTCACCAACAATTCAGTCAAAGATTTTCAATTCCGTTAATAGAAAGTTACGGCATGACTGAAGCCGCTAGTCAGATTGCTCAGAATCCTTTGGAACAACCCATTCAAAATACCGTTGGGATTATCAAAGGTACACAGATTCGAATTTTGGATAGCAATTATCAAGAACTTGGTCCAAACGAGATTGGTGAAATTGCTCTAAAAGGTGAACATGTTATCACTCATTATCTGGACCCCCAACCTGAGGCTTTCCATAATGGTTGGCTCTTAACTGGTGATCTTGGTTCGTTAGATGAACAAGGTTACTTGCACATGGCTGGTCGTATTAAAGAAATGATTATCCGTGGCGGTGAAAATGTTAATCCATTAGCCGTTGAAGATTGTCTACACGATTTAAAATTTGTCCGTGAAATTGCGGTGATTGGTACACCTGATTTAATTTATGGTGAAACTGTTACGGCTGTCATCGTACCAAAGAAACTGAGTCAAGATCATCGCCATCAATTGGCGTTGTTGAATGAATTAGCAAATGAGCAATTATTACCTGTTGAACGTCCCACAAAATACATTTTTAGTACGCAATTACCGAAAAATGCGACTGGTAAAATTCAACGCACACTTCTAGCTCAGGAAGTGACTCAACAACTCAAGGAGGCCTAATCAATGCAAAAACCAGTTTCGATTTCTACGACGCGCCGTAAAAAGTTCACTATTCCCGTCGATAAATTTTTGCCATTCTTAATTCCAATTATCGTGGTTTTATTATGGCAAGTTAGCAGCTCCCTTGGTTGGTTATCAAGTTCTGTTTTACCATCACCAATTGCTGTTTTCCAAGACGGTGTTAAATTAACTTTATCAGGCGAACTACCCAAAAATCTCAGTATCAGTCTTTACCGTGCCACTGTCGGTCTATTGATTGGTGGCGGTATCGGATTTCTTCTTGGCTTCATCAATGGGATGTCCAATACGAGTCGCTTATTATTCGATTCATCGATTCAAATGTTTCGGAACATCCCTCATCTAGCCCTTATTCCCCTAATTATTCTTTGGTTAGGAATTAACGAATCAGCCAAAATTTCTTTGGTTGCGATTGGAACAATGTTCCCTGTTTATATCAACACTTTCCACGGCATTCGTTCTGTTGATCCTGATTTGATAGAAATGGGTAAATCATATGATTTAACGAAAAAACAGCTATTTTTCAAAATAATTTTCCCTGCTGCTTTACCACAAATTCTCGTTGGTATTCGCTACGCACTAGGTGTAATGTGGACAACCTTAATCGTTGCCGAAACCATTTCTGCTAGTTCAGGTATCGGTTATATGGCCAACAATGCGGAAGATTTCGTCGATATGGAAACAGTCGTTTTATGTATCGTCGTTTACGCAGTTCTCGGAAAAATTTCTGATTTAATTGCCAAGAGTTTCGAAAGTCTCTTACTTGAATGGCAAAATACTGGAAGGAGTAATGCTTAATGAATAATACAATGATTTCAATTAAAAATATTAATAAAACATATAACAATTTGACTGCTTTGCACGACGTTAATCTCGATATCAACCAAGGTGAATTTATTGCTTTGGTCGGAATGAGCGGTGGTGGTAAAAGTACTCTCTTACGTCTAATTGCTGGGTTAGAACAGCCAACTGCCGGTTCAGTCACGATTGACCAATCCGACACTAAAACGTTGATGCGTGTAATGTTTCAAGAAGATCGATTGCTACCCTGGATGTCCGTTTTAGACAATTTATCATTTGGTTCAAAGGATAAAAACACTAAAGCGCATGCTCAGGAACTACTCGAATTAGTTGAATTAGGCGATTATGCCGACCACTATCCAACCCAATTATCTGGTGGACAAAAGCAACGAGTGGCACTAGCTAGAGCATTAATGAGTCATCCTAAAATTTTATTGTTGGACGAACCACTGGGAGCCTTGGATGCTTTGACCAGACGTAAGATGCAAGATTTAATCCTCGATATTTGTCAGAAACAAAATCTAACAACTATCCTCGTAACCCATGATGTCGAAGAAGCTGCCCGTATGGCTGATCGAATTATCGTGATGAAAGATTCAACTAATTCTTATGAAGAAGACTGCCCTAAGAATCGAAATGCAGGTCAAATTGGCATTGTGGCTGACAGAGTTTTGGGTGAGATTTTGAATGAAAAACCACTTGAAGTTAAGACAGCATAAAAAAATGATCATACTCCACAAACGGATTATGATCATTTTTTGATGTTCTACTTATTATACAAATTAGTACCCTCGGTAAATCCCTTCAATAAATCTGGCACTCCATGCATAATAAACGGTACTAAAACAGCCACTAACAAGAGTATTCCAAAAAAGACAGCTTTCTTATTCAAACTCTTGTTGAACATTCTCCAATTGATATTAGCAATAAAACAAAAAAAACTAATCAGTCCCACATCGGGCAACCAATTATCAATACTAGCAATCGATATGCCTCCGCTATAAATAATAATTAGGCCAATCAATACAATTCCCAATCCCACGGTAAAAATAGTCTCTGTCTTACTCAATCGAATTTTGTCATCTTCAAATTTATTCATCAATTCTTCATCCCCTCGAATCAATTCATCTAAGGAAACACCGAACAAGTCACTGATTGCAATCACATTACTAAAGCTTGGCAATGTTGCTCCATTCTCCCACTTTGAAATTGATTGCCGGGAAATATTTAACTTATCTGCTAATTCATTTTGTGACATATCGTGTAGTTTTCGTTGCTTTTGTAATTGATCACCGATTCTCATAATCATGTTTCCTTTCTATTTATAGAGATTGTTGTAAAAGCCCTGACGGTCAGTCATTCCGTGCAAAATATCAGGAATCTCATGCATTATGAACGGTATTAGGAAAGCCACTAAAAATAATATTCCAAAAAAGACTGCTTTCTTATTTATACTTTTATTAAACGCACTCCATTTAATATTGAAAATAAAACCGAAGAACCCAATCAGACCTATAACAGACGACCAATCATCAATACTCGTCACAGAAATTCCGTTGCTGTAAATAACTATCAGACTGATAAAAACTAAAGATAATCCTATCGTAAAAATAGTCTCGGTCTTACTCAATCTAATCTTGTCATCTTCAAATTTACTCATCAGCTCTTCATCCCCTCGAATCAACTCATCTAAGGAAACACCAAACAAATCGCTAATCGCAATCACATTACTAAAACTTGGTAGCGTCGCACCATTTTCCCACTTTGAAATTGATTGGCGAGAAATATGCAGCTTATCTGCTAATTCATTTTGTGACATATTATGTAATTTTCGTTGTTTTTGTAATTGATCACCGATTCTCATAATCATGTCCCCCTTGATTGATTCCAATTGTACGTGTAACGGCGAATTTTGCAGAGAACCTGACGGTTGCTTTTGCAATGTAAAGCAGTTAATACCCATTATGCCACCGTTATATGTCGTGATTAAACCACAAAAAGAAAATCCACCTCAAAAAGACTCTTGATTCTGGAGGCAACAAACAAAAAAGCCGACTCTACGAGTCGACCTTCATCATTTAATTTATTCATTATTTGTAATCTCCTGAGTCACTAATTGTGACTTTATTTTCAATTAAATTTTCTTCATAGAACAAATCAGCTATTTGTTGTTCTTCTTTGGCATATGTACTGTTCATTGCACTAATACCATAAGTTCGACGATCAACCATCTTCTTAACGACCGCCTTCGAAACTTTGAGTGACTTACTCATCATCGTAATCAATTCACTATGATTGTTGTTAGCCCAGACCATGTCTTCTTCCAAATACTTAATCAAATACTTAGAAACCTCAGTGTTTTCTTTAGCATAACTTGCCATAGCTAGAACATAATCACGATTATTCGTAATACCAACACCGTTTGTTAACAACTTAGCATTTTGAGTAATTTCCGCTTGTGAAGTATATGGATCCCATGTTGCCCAAGCATCAACCTTACCTTTAGCAAACGCAACACTGGCACTGGATTGATCCATATTGACCCAAGTGACGTCACTGGCACTCAAACCAGCTTTCTTCAAGGCAGCTAGTAACATGTATTGCGAACTAGTTCCCTTTGTATAGGCAACTTTCTTACCCTTCAAATCCTTGATCGACGAAATACTTGAGGTCTTCTTCACAAGAATTCCCGAGCCTTTAGCTTTCGAAGAACCTGCTGCCACATAGGTTAACTTGGTCCCAGTTGAAAGTGCGGAAACAGGTGGTGTATCACCAGTTCTAGCATAATCGACACTACCTGCCTTTAAAGCTTGCATCAAAGAACTACCATCTTGAAATTCTTTCCAGACAACTTTATAACCTTTAGCTTTCATCTTTTTGGCAAATTCACCACGTTGTTTAGCAATATCAAACGGATCACCTTTTTGATAACCAATTGTGACTGTCTGCAAATCTGAACTGGCAGCACCAGCATCGGTTTGTTTAAAGCCATAGACAGCAATGACTGCCCAGAAAACTAAAACAAGACTGATGATTAATTTTTTGAATTTTCTCTGTTTTTTGCTCATCCCACGCTCCTGATTAAGTTTGACATGACTTGTTCACGTAATTTTAAACGAATTACTTTGCCAGTTGCATTACGAGGGTAATCTTCAACAAAGAAAATTCGTGTTGGCTGCTCATAATTAGCTAAAGTTGCTTGAGCATGTGCCATAATTTTCTGACGTTCTAATTCTTCAGCTTGTTGTCCTTGACTGATAACCACAGCAGTAACGGCCTCGCCATATAGTGAATCTGGTGTCCCAATTACTGAAACTTCTTTAATGAAATTCAATTGACTGAGTGAATTCTCAACTTGAGCTGGAGCAACTTTTTCACCACCGTGATTGATAATATCCTTCTTACGGCCTTTCACGAATAAATAGCCATCTTCATCCAAATAACCGAGATCACCTGTCAAAAACCAACCATTTTTAAACGAATTGGGATGTGGATCAAGATAATCAGCAATCACATGGTCGCCGCGAACAATAATTTCACCCAGTTGATTAGGTGCATGAACTATTTTTCTATCAACCATAATTTCAACGTCAGTTTTAAATGCTTTCCCTGCTGAACCAACTTTGGGTGCATCGAAAGGATTAATCGTACATTGGCTAGCTGTTTCTGTCATACCGTAGCCTTCCAAAATTGTAGTATGGAAGCGTGTTTGAAAAGCAGTTAACTTATCAAGTGGTAAGGCAAATGAGGAACATCTGACAAATCTCAATCTGATGTCATCGCTGTAATTTGCGTTCGCTGCTTGATTAATCAATAAAATATTAATGATTGTCGGCACTACTGATACCCATGTAACGCCGTTGTCACGAACTTGATTCCAAAATTTTGAAGCACTGAATTTATTTGTAATGACGATTTTCCCGCCAGATAAGCGAGTCGAAAGAATTGAAACGGCTTGAGCATTAATGTGAAACATGGGCATGACAACCATGGTTGTATCTAAAGCAGTCATTTTATGACTTTCAATATCATGTTCAACTCCATTCAAAAGTAACCCATGCGTTAAACCAACACGTTTAGGTTTACCCGTTGTACCCGAAGTATTCATAATCAAGGCCAAATCATCTTCATCAGGGACCCGAGCATCATTACCCATCAGTTGACGATCACGAATGATATGTAATAAGGGATAGGTTTGTAAATGTAACGCCGTTACGATTGCTAAACGGTCATCTAAAGCAGCGTTGACTAGCTCTTGTCCAACAATTGAGGCCACATATTCGTGTTCATCTAACTCTTGTTGTAATTCCAGTTCCGGGGTCGTGGCTGCAATTGGGTGCATAACTGCTCCAACTTCCCACAAAGCTTGAGTTATCACTGGATAGGCAGCGGTATTAGGTAAACAGACGAGTACAACATCGCCTCTACCTATATGTAAATCTAAAAACTCTTCACGAAGTGATCTAACATCATCCGCAATTTCATAACCGTTAAACCACCGATTCAATGTTTCATCTTTAATGATGGGTTGATTCATATTATTCTCTAACTGTTTGTTTAATTGATTTGTTATTTTCGACATTTTCTTTTACTCCTTTAACTTCTTTGCGAGCCTTACTGAGGTGCCACTGTGGACGACCAATCAATGCTCCAAATGGCGGAACTTTGTAACAGAACCACGAAATCAAGAATGCTCCACCTAAGACGAATGCGTATCCGACTGGTAATAGTAGCAACATGACATACGATGGTAATTTAATAACACTTAAAATTCCGTATAAAACTGTAATGGGAATCGTTTGGGTTAAGTAAATTCCAAATGAAACTTTGGACATATTTTTAATTATTTTATCGAGCCAATGTGGAAAAGTGGTTTCCCTGGCATGGGCGTATTGCCGACCAATCCAGAAAACAAAAGCAATCATGAAGGTGTCATAAATGAAGATATATGGTTGGTGAATTGATTCAGTTGCTCCCATACTCAACTTCAAAATCTTGAGATTTCCGAAGAATAAAGCTATGGTTCCAAGAGCCAAAACTAAGGTTGACCAACCAATCACGCGATGATTTTTCTCAATAAAACGGTCAACTTCATCGTAATGAATCGCTACAAATGCTCCGGTCACAAAGTAAAATTGGTAAACCAAAATATTCATTCCGTAAGCTCTAAATAAGTACCACCAACTACTACGATCAACACCTGGTAACCAATATTTAATTCCAATGACTAATAGCAGTTGAATCAAGGCACTACCTACTAAAATAGCCACGTGATGATTTTTCAATTTCTTAAACATGTAAACTAATAACGGAAAAATCAGGTACAACTGGAACGTGACCAAAATGTAGTACATGTAATATTTGTTACCGTGAATAATTGCATCAAATAAATTTTTAAAGTAATCTGGCCAATTTAAAGCTACGCCTGCGGTAATCGTTGCAAACCACATCAGAATAGCGTTCCAACCAATATACGGAATCCCAACACTGATATAACGTTTTTTCCAGAAGTTAAACCAATGAGGTTCCTTATTGTAATAATTCAGTACCAAAACGAGTCCCGTCATAAACATGAAACCCATTCTCGTAAAATGGAGCATCAAGTGAGTTGCCTCTAAGAAAAGCTCACTGCCTGATCCAGTCCCAACATTATTTTTAAAGGCCGTCGTTGTATGGTTCAACAACACCCCTGCGATAAAGAGAACACGCATTAGATCAACTTCATAAAGATATTTTTTCTTTTTTGTTTGTGCCAAAAGCTCACCTCTGTTGCTTGTTTATTATTTAAAGATTGATTTTAAAACTGCCGCTTCCGGTTGGGAGAGATTAAGTCTGCTGTGGGACCGACTCGAGCCAAGGTCTCGAGTCTCGATTTAATCTCTCCCAACCTCCAGCTAAATCACTTTTTATTGACTAATCATTAAAATATTTGAGCACCTGTTTGATGAGCTTTCTTTTTTCGATTTGGTATTGGCAATGTTAGCTGGAAGCTTTGAATTTTTCTTTTCTTCAAAAGCATATCTAAGTTATAGCATCCTAGTGGTGGCGGGGTCTTGATGATTGAATAAGGTTAATATAAGAAAATCTTAGAGTGGTCCTTATGATAAAAAAAGCGTGGAACGAAACGTAGCCTTTTCCACTTAAAACAAATAGCCCAAGCAATCCAAAATCGGATTACTTGGGCTATTTGCCTTAATGCTCGAAAGCTGAACATGTTTTGTCCCACTCTCTAATTATTTAATTCAGTCAATGCTTGATCAATTTGCATTTGAACTTGCTTAAAGCCGGTACCACCGAAGGAATTTCTTCTTTCGACCGCTACTTCTGGTTTTAATTCTTCATACACGTCTTCTTCAATCAATGGTGAAATTTCTTTGAACTCGGTCATTGAGATATCTTGAAGATTTTTACCTGTCTGGATTCCCTTTAAAACTAACTCTCCCACGATGCCATGGGCTTGTCTGAATGGAATTCCTTTGTTAGCTAGGTAATCAGCTAATTCAGTTGCATTGGAAAAATCGTGTGTCGTTGCCTTGTACATGTTCTCTTTTTTAACTTTAACAGTAGCAAGCATGCCGTTGAATACTCTCAAAGCTGGCAGAATAGTTTTGACGGTATCAAAAACACCTTCCTTGTCTTCTTGTAAATCTTTGTTATAAGCCAAAGGTAAAGATTTCATAGTTGAAAGCAATCCTAGGAGATGTCCAAAAACACGTCCACTTTTACCACGGATCAATTCCGCCATGTCGGGATTCTTTTTTTGCGGCATGATGGAACTTCCTGTCGTATACTTGTCACTCAGTTCCAAATAGTTGAACTCGTAGCTGACCCACATACTCAGCTCTTCACAAAAACGGGACAGATGCATCATCAAGATAGATGCGTTACTGAGAAATTCTAGAGCAAAATCACGGTCAGAGACAGCATCCAACGAATTGTTGTAAATATCAGCAAAGCCTAACTCTTCGGCCGTAAATTGGCGGTCAATTGGGAAAGTGGTGCCGGCTAACGCTGCTGCTCCTAAAGGTGAAATATCAGTATGCTTTTGATTAAATTCAAATCTTTCCACATCACGTTTAAGCATTGAGTAATATGCCATCAAATAGTGACCATAAGAAATTGGTTGAGCATGTTGTAAATGCGTATAACCTGGCATAATCGTTTCAACATTTTCAGAAGCTAATTTAACCAAAGTTGTTTGAATCGTTTTGATTTCAGCAATAATTTGCGGCAAACGATTCTTAACATATAAATGAAAATCGGTCGCAACTTGATCATTACGTGAACGGCCAGTATGTAATTTTCCAGCTACTGGTCCGATTCGATCAGTTAAAATACTTTCAATATTCATATGAATATCTTCGTTTTCAACTGTAAAATGCAATTTATTTTGATGAAGGTCAGTTTGAATGCTTTCCAAGCCATCAATAATTTGTTGCACATCGGTTGGGCTTAAAATACCTGTCTTTTGTAACATTTTGACGTGTGCCAAGGAACCTTCGATATCTTCATCGGCCATCAACTGGTCAAAACTGATAGAAGCACCAAATTCATCTACCCAAGAGTCGGCTTGAGCGGAGAATCTACCTCCCCAGAGTTTGGCTGTACTCATTGGTTTACCTCAGTTTTATCAACATTGGCTTGATTAGCTTTGGCTTTTGCAGCAACTTGAGCAGAAACTTGCGTTGGCAAGCCCCAAAGTTTAATGAATCCTTGGGCAGCTTCTTGATCGAAGGAATCAGCTGAAGTATAAGTTGCCAAATCTTTATCATAAAGTGAATTTGGTGACTTACGTCCTTGAACCCAAACGTTACCCTTAAATAACTTCAATTTAATAGTTCCGTTAACGGTCTTTTGACTTTCGTGCAAGAATGCCAACAACGATTCCATCAATGGCGAGAACCACAAGCCGTTATAAATCGTGTCACTCAATTCTTTTTCAATATATGGTTTGAAATGAGCCAAGTCACGTTCCAAAGTTAAATCTTCAAGCTCTTTATGAGCCTTCATTAAGACTTCTGCAGCAGGTGTTTCGTAAACTTCACGAGACTTAATACCAACCAAACGATTTTCAATATGATCGATTCGACCGATACCATTTTCGCCAGCAACGACGTTCAATTCTTGAATCATATCAGCCAACTTCATTGCTTCACCGTCTAATTTAACGGGTACACCGTGTTCAAATTCAATTTCAATACTAGTTGGTTCATCAGGCGTTTTTTCAATTGGAGTAGTAATGTCAAACGCATCTTCAGGAGCTTCATTCCAAGGGTCTTCCAAAACACCACATTCGTTGGCACGGCCCCAAATATTGGCATCGATTGAGTATGGTGAGTCCAAATCAATTGGAATAGGAATATTGTGTTCCTTAGCGTATTCAATTTCTTCTTCACGTGACCAGTGCCAATCACGAACGGGACCAAGCACAGTCATTTCTGGTGCCAAAGCATGGATAGCAACTTCAAAACGAACTTGGTCGTTACCCTTTCCGGTACAGCCATGGGCAATGGCAACTGCATCGTTTTCTCGGGCAATTTCTACTAACTTTTTACTAATAAGAGGTCGGGATAGAGCAGAGAGAAGTGGATAAATACCTTCATAGAGGGTATGTCCTTGTAAAGCTACGAGTGCGTAATCATCGGCGAATTCATCTAAAGCGTCAATTGCAAAAGCATCAACCGCACCGGCATCAATTGCTTTGTTCTTGATAAACTCAAGATCTTTTCCTTCACCAACATTGATACAACATGCAATCACGTCGTATCCTTTATTCTTTAACCACGGAATGGCCACCGATGTATCCAATCCGCCGGAATATGCTAAAACTACTTTCTTTGTCTCTGTCATAATATGATCTCCTCTTATTAGAAAAAAATTAATTGTTGAAAAAGATACTATCATCATCGACGGCCTTTTTCAACAATTAAATTAGAGGAATATTAGAAAAATTAGAGAAATATGTTAAATTCTTGCTTCTTCCGGCTATTTTCCCTTTGTTTTTGATTAAACGTAAATAAATTGGAATATTACTGTTTGGCCTGATTATTTTTTCGTCGATGATGAATAGAATATCAAGTTCATATTATTTTGNTTTTCCCTTTGTTTTTGATTAAACGTAAATAAATTGGAATATTACTGTTTGGCCTGATTATTTTTTCGTCGATGATGAATAGAATATCAAGTTCATATTATTTTGTATAACACCTTGACCGGGACCAGTAAGCTCTCGTCATAACTAAAAACTCTCACATCAAGATAGAAACTAAAGTTGTAGGTCATCAACTTTCATGCTAATTCATCGAATCTTGAGTACTTTACTCGTATAATATGAATGCAATGAGGTGACTGACAATGGACAAAAAAAGAATGCAAATCACACTAGACTCCTATGACAAAGAGAATGCTGAAAAAATGGTACGTGCAGAATATGGACTTAGTCTCAATCAATATATGGTCATGGAGACCAAGAAATTAGCTAATCAATATTTAAGTGAAGACTATGTTTCACCAGAAACGCAATCTGTAATTGATCAAGCTGTTACTGGAACTCTTAAGACATCTAAACCACAAAGCGCAGATGACTTTTTGAAAAATTTAGGTATTACCGTTGAGTAAGATAAGAATTGAACGAACCCATCAGTTTGGAAAAAATATTAAAAGCAATTAGTCTTGCTCCCAAAAGCGGAACCCCACCTCAAATACCGATTAAAATACGTTCTTCCGGTTCAACATTATAAACATGACCATGATAAACAAATTTTATTTTTCCATCCGATGTCACTGAAAAACACTTATGGGTTACAGATACATCGATCTTACTACCCTGCCAAACAATCGAATATTTCAGAGAATTCCAAGTGCTAGGAATATGCGGCTGAATATGTAACTGACCTTTGACTGTTCTAACACCACCAAATCCTTCAATTACAACTTTCCACGTGCCGGCTAATCCCGCCATATGAATTCCTTTAACTGATGAATTCATATTGGTTCCTAGATCAATCTGACAATTCTTCTCAAAGTATTCGAAGGCTTTATTATAAAGTCCAATATCATTGGCTAAAATTGCATGTGTTGAAAATGACAATGATGAATCATGAATGGTTTTGGGTTCGTAATAATCCCAGTTTTTCTTAATCACATCTTTGGAAAACTTATCTTCAAATAGCAGCAACAACAACATAACATCTGCTTGTTTCGTTACTTGTAATTTATCCAACTGTTTCAAATCAAAATCTCTAAAAATTTCGGAAACATTATCGGAAGTGCGATATTTATTAACATTGATTTTTTGATATGACAAATAATTATCATCTTGAGCGATAATGTCATCATTATTTGGTTGTGGTAAATAAAGTTTGGCTGCTTTTTGAATCAATTCCTTAACTAACTTTGATAAATCCATTTTCTGATCCAATTTATCGTAAGTCATCAAATCATTTTGGCGTAAATCGGTAATAATTTCGGCACCCTTTTTCATACACCAGTGGACCATATAATTAGTAAAAGCATTGTTGGAAGCATGTTCCTTATACTCATCTGGACCGATTACATCAATAATTTCAAATTGATTTATTTCGGCGTTCCAAGTTACACGACTAGCCCAGAACTTAGCGCACTGCAAAATAATCTCATAACCCATGCGTCTAGCAAACTCATAGTCACCAGTATTCTTAATATATTGATAAACACCAAAGGCCACATCGCTAGTTACATGAATCTCAGTTTCACCAGATAAAATTTTCATCGGTTCGCCTGTAATAATATCGGCACTACCCCATAGTGGTGCGGATTCCGCGTCCTCTGGCATTGCGGCTTCCCACGGATATTGAGCACCGTGATAACCACCTTCACGCGCCTTTCTACGAGCACCAATCAAATTCAAATAACGATAAATCAATAAATTGTGTGCATATGATGGAATATTCAACATAAAAAATGGCATCATAAAAATTTCAGTATCCCAAAAAGCATGACCTTTATACCCTTCACCAGTCATCCCTTTGGCACCAATATTTTTACTATAATCACACGGCGCATTGGCGAACAATTGATAACGGGCATAGTTAACAGCAATTTGTGGTTTATTATTATGCGAAGAAATTTCCACAAAACTGTCATGCCAAATTTTTTCAGACCAAACTCGCGTAGAATCGGCCAACAATTTTTGATAATCCTCACGTCCTACATGTTCCAATTGCTTTAGACAATCCTTTGAAACATTGACTTGTAAGTCTTTATCATTGCTGGCAAAAACATTGGCATACTTAACAAAAGTCAGACATTGACCTTTTTCCACTTCAATTGAATAATTAGCAAAGATTTGCCGACGTTCCAACTGTAGCCGTGGATTTAAAGTCAATTCAGTCGTGTTTAAAAAGAGACGGTGATATTCGGTTAAGGCAAATTTAACTAAGGAATTCTGGGTACGTGTCTGCATCTGGACAAAACGAGCGTTGAAAAGCCGCTTATTTGCTTCAATAAAATGCTGTGTTCCACTATTCGTCTGCTGTCCATCAATGCCTGATTTAATCTGCAGCCGCGTATTCTCTAATAATGGCGTAATTTTAACTTCAGAAACAAATAAATGACAATTTGCCATCGAAACAAATCTTCGAAATTCAAAATGTAATTTATCTTTTCCACTTTGCCAATTAAACGTCCGGACAATCTCACCATTTCTCAAATTCAGTCCACGTTGATAGTCGGTCGTTTCGCCATGATTCAAACTCAACAATTTGCCATTAACTTGAATTTCCATATTAACAATGTCCGGTAAATTAGGTAATTCAGTCGCCTCATTTTCAAATTTATCGAAAGTTCCTAAGACGAACATATCACGTTTCTCATTTAAATATGGCTCTTCTAAGGACCCACGAATGCCTAGATAACCGTTGCCTTGGAACATTAATGATTCATATTTACTCAGATGAGGCGTATCTAGAGCCGTTACCCCAATCCACCAATCATCATCTTTTTTAGTAGCAATTCCAAATAGCATTATAACCATCTCTTTTATTTGTTTAAACATATAGTGATTATTAACCATAATATAGTTACTAAACCAAAAAAAGACAATCAAAACGCAATTTCAATTGTATTTTGATTGTCTTTTTATTTCATTAATCTATTTAATACTGCCCGATATGTATTAGGCATTGTCCGAGCAACCATTACCATGCCATGATCCATTATCGAGTGATAATATCTCCGTTTAGGACGAACATCGGTCGCTGCCGCATAAAATACTTTTGCCAAATCTTCTGAAGTGGCACCTGAACCAATTTTTCCAAAAAGATTTTCCAACTTGCCCACTAAATCAGTATATGGAGAATCATCCAACAAGTTCTTACGTGCGTTGTCTAAAGCAATCTGACTCCATTCTGACTTCGTTAATCCTGGTTGGACAACAACTGAACGAATGCCAAATTTATGAACTTCACTGTCCAAAACATCACTCCACATATTCAAGCCAGCTTTAGTAGCGTGATACCAGCCGCCAAGTGGACTATAAACATCCCCGGCAATTGAAGAAATATTGACGATACGACCAAACCCTTGATGTCTCATTACTGGCAAAACTAACTGTGTTATTTGATCAATACCAAATAAATTAACATCAAATTGTCGTTTAGCATTTTCAATTGGAACCTCTTCCAACGGACCATACTCACCATAACCAGCATTATTGATCAAAACATCAATGTTACCCTCTTCACTCATAACGTGATCAACCAAGCCACGAATAGACAATTTATCAGTCACATCCAGCTTTTGTGTATGGATACCTTGCTCTTGTAAATCAACCAAACGTTCAACACGACGAGCGCCACCATAAACTGCAAAACCTTGCTTTTGAAAATACAAAGCAGCCGCCCGACCCATGCCAGATGAGATTCCAGTAATAATCACTACTTTAGCCATAACAAATTCCTCCAAACTATTGCATTAGTTATATTTTAAACTATTGAGTTCAATTAAGTAGAACGTTTTCATTATTCGTGCTTATTAACTTAGAATGAGAAATTAAATATGTTGTATTTTGGGAGGAGGCCGCCAACGAGAGCAAGAAATTTTATGCTGCTGTGGGGACCGAGTCGAGCCAAGGTCTCGCCTCTCGATTTTGAACCTCGCACAATCCGCGAGTTTCAAAACTCGTCCCGTGGTGTAAGCACTAAAGTGCTAACGCCACCTGCACTGCTTCCTAAATTTCTTGCTCTCTTTGGCTAGCGGTTTAGTTGAGTCTATTTTAAAGTTACTCACTTAATCATAAAACTATAATTAATGATAATTTCTAACACAAAATATTATTTCTACGGCTATAAATAATTGAACATTGATTTTATACTTTTAATTTTCTTAGTTAGCTTTTTTCAAATACGAATACGATAATAATTTTTTTACAACCAAATTAAACTTAAATACACTAGCTGGAGGTGGCGAAGGATAAAGCCAGCAGTGGCAGTGGTGTTAGGACGGCCGATTTTGCCGTTCTTACAGCACTGGACGTGTTTTGAAATTTGCGCACTTTGCGAAGTTCAAAACCGAGACAGGAGACCTTGGCTCCTGTCGGTCCTCACAGCAGGCTTTATCCTTCGCCACCTCCTGCGGCATCAAAAAAAGACCAATAACTTAATATTGGTCCTCCGAAAAAATAGCTAATCCATAACAGTTTCTTCAACTGGTACTTCAATTTCAATTTTTGCATTGGCTGGAACTTGATATTCTTGACCGTGACTAACAAATTCAATTCCATCACCAATCACTTGTACAATCATTTTCTCATCAGCAATGCCAACTCTAACAACACTGCCTTGCCAATTAATCTGATACTTCAAACTTTGCCAACTAGCTGGTAGATGTGGTTCAATTCTTAATTTACCATTGTCCATTCTGACACCACCGAATCCTTCAACAGTCATATTCCAAAGTCCACCACAGGCCGCCATGTGCAGTCCTCGAATAGCTTTGCCAACATGCACTCCTAAATCAGTCTCACAGGACATTTCATAAAACTTGTAGGCTTCATCAGCTAATCCTAAATCACTCGCTAAAATCGAATGAATCGACTGCGATAAGGATGAATCGTGAGTTGTTTTAGGTTCGTAATAATTCCAGTTGCTTTGCTTGATATCATCGTCAAACATATTTTCAAATAAATAAATCAATAACAACACATCAGCTTGTTTCGTAATTTGCATCTCATTAATCTGTGTTAAATTATAAGATTTAAAAATCGTACTTACTTGATCATTAACTTGGAACTTTGTCACATCAAGCTGTTTTCTAGCCAAATATTGGTCATCTTCTGGAATGATACCTTCAATATTTGGTTGTGGTATATAAATACGATTAACCTGATTGATCCAGGCTTCATAAGTAGTTTCGAGATTCAACTTATTACTTAATTTGAGATAAAGCTCTGGATTCTCTTCTTTGATGAGATTGTAAACCTTGATGGCTCTTTGAATACACCATTGCGCCGTGTAATTAGTAAAGGCATTATTATCAACATGCTCTTTATATTCGTCCGGTCCAATCACATCATTAATTTCATAAACATCCCGTTCTTGATCATACTCAAGTCGACTACTCCAAAACTTAGCAGCATCAAGTATAATTTCATAACCCATGTTTTCGGCAAAATCTTGATCACCAGTAGCATTTAAGTAATCCATAATGGCAATCACAATATCACTCGTTACATGTTGTTCAATAAATCCTGACCAAATTTTCATTGGTTTCCCAGTCACAATATCAGCCGATCCCCAAAGTGGTGCTGTTTCACCATCAGTCGGATCAGCAGCTTCCCAAGGGAATTGGGCACCTTGATAGTTATTACCTTGCGCCTTTTTGTGTGCACCTTGTAATCCTAAATAACGATAAGTCAAAAGATTCTTCGCCACATCAGGCATTGTGAAAATATAATATGGCAACATAAAAATCTCTGTATCCCAGAAAGTATGACCTTTATATCCTTCACCAGTAATTCCTTTAGCACCAATATTCATCCGTGGATCATTTGGCGTATTCGTTGCTAATTGATAACGAGCAAAATTAATCGCTACTTGCGGTTTTTCATCCTCGGACTCAATTTGAACGTAGTTTTTTTGCCAAATATCTTTATTCCAAACACGTTCTGATTTTTGTAACAATTCATTGTAATTGCATAAACTAGCACGTTTTAAAGCTGCCACTGAATCGACCGCCAAAGTATCTTTTGGAACATCTTGATCAATACTCGTGTAAACATTGGCGTATTTAATTACTGTCAACGTTTGCCCTGCCTGCAAATCAACATCATAATTACCAAAAATTTGACGACGATTCATGTTTATATAAGGCTTAGCACCCAGTAAAACCTCATCAATATAAAGCTTATGTCTGACATTAAACACAAAATCAATATGTGATTGTTGCGTTTCAGCTTGCATCTGAATATATTGACCTTCATAAAGACGCTTATCGCCTTCCATCAAATGTTGTGATTCATCATTTGACTGACGACCATCAATCCCTGAACTAATCGCAATATTTAGTTCATCATCAACTGAAGTAATTTCAACTTGCGATACGAATAAATGCTTATTTTGCATCGAAATAAAGCGACGATATTTAAAGCTAATCCGCTTATCATTGATGAACCAATCAAACGTCCGTGTTAATTCACCATTTTTCATGTTTAAATACTTATGATAATTTGCTACTTGACCATCTTTTAAGCTGAGATTTTGGCGATCAATTTGAATCTCCATATTCATCAAATCAGGCAAATTAGGTAGCTCTGTCACTTCATTTGGAAAGGCGTCAAACGTCCCTGAAACAAACATATCACGTTGTTCGTGTAACTGTTTTTCTTCGGCTGCAGCTCTCATCCCCATATAGCCGTTACCTTGGAACATCACAGTTTCAAACTTGTTTATCATCTTCGAATCATAGTCATTAGTCCCGATATACCAACTGTTATTCTTATTTGTATCTACGCAAAATTTCATCTTCTCATCATCCAATCAAAAATTATTTTGCCTCAATACTGGTAATGTCCCGAACATGTTTAAACTTCCTCGAATACATTATAAACGATTTTATAATAAATATGAAAAATTTTACTTTTTGGTGGAGTTCCGCCTGCGGGTGCGTACGATAATGCCTGCTGTGGGACCGACTTGAGCCAAGGTCTCAAGTCTCGATTTTGAACTTCGCAAAGTACGCGAATTTCAAAATACGTCCTGTGGTGTAAGTGCTAAAGCACTAACACCACCATCACTGCTGGCATTATCATACGCACCCGAAGGCTAGTTTTTTGGGGATAATTGATATGTATTTTTATACTTCAGTATATTAATTAGAACCTAAAAAAAACAATTTAATATATATAATAACTTGTTCGAATGAATAATAATTTATTCTCATTTGAAATATTAATACAAAAGAAAATGATATTATCAGTAATCGAATATTTAAAAGAACTATTATCAAAATCAAAAAAACATATTATCCAATAACATAAACGCAGGGCGTGAAGTCGACCTATTTATTTAAAGACAAAAAAGAGCATACCAAATGATATGCCCTTCTTTATTCTCATTTCTTCTATCTTCTACTGTTGTTCTCTTTCAAGTTCTTTAAGATCAACTCTTGCAATTCGTTCAAGTCGACTCCATACAAATCTGATAATACGAATAACAATTCTCCATCGACAATCTTATTCTTATCAGTTTCAATAGCGCTCAAAACTGAAGTTGATGTTGAAAAGTTGTAGTCACTTTTTACCGTATCAACGACTTGTTGCAAGGTCATTTCTTTAAAGAATCTCTTAGTACGTAAATATCTTCCAATTGTCATCATATGTCAAATACAACCTATACCTTTCATATATGATATTTTAACCCAAAATATGACTTTTTCCAAAAAACTTATTGAAAAATTTGTAATTCTAGATTAACATGAACTTGTTCCTAAATTAAGGAAAACGATTTATATAGGGGAAATCAAATTTATTATGTATAACAATCAATATTTAAAAGCTTACTTCACTCTCAAAAAAATCAAGCAGAGTGACATTGCCGAACTACTTGGCAAATCCACATCGACCATTCGTAGAAAAAACGACGATCTTGGTTTCACTCAAAAGGAGATCTTACTGATCCATAATAAATATAATATTCCTATAGAAGCGTTTTTCTATGACAATACTGAGCATAAGGATAACAAAGATTTCTTATAGAAACCTTAAAATAACAAAAATAAACAAATTATTCTTGGAATAATTGCATTTATTATTATAGGCTTTTCAGTGTCAGATACTCCAGAATTTAACATCATAAATTCAATAAAAAATACCGTTCACTCGAAAATATACGAGTAAACGGTATTTTTATGTCAAATTAAGGATTTTCCTCTTTATCAAATAATAATTTGATCCATTTCGAGAATTGCCCTGACTTAGACGAAATTATTGATTAATATCTTGTTGCAATTGGTTCAATTGCCCATTGCCAGATAATTTTTGATACTGCTGATATGCCTGATACCAATTACCAGAACTGACGGCCTGACGTAATGCGGTGTAATTATCATTGGAAAAAATTTCTTGCGCTGCTCTTTGTGACTGATCTTTCGATAATGAAGATGAACTCTCAATTAAATTAGCCGCTTGGGTTTGATCATTAGCAGCCGACATAATTTGTGACATTTTTTTCTTACCTAAAACTGAAGCAGCCCGATCGATTTTCTTATCTTTCGTAGCATCGCCAGTTTTCTTAGATTTAACTTTCTTAACCAATTCCGATTTAACGACCTTATCACTCGCCGTATCGTTTCCGGTTGCATTACGAATCATATTATTCAACGGGAAGAAAAAAACGACACAGAGTACTAAAATCACCAAAATAGACACGATAGTAATAATTAATGGTTTCTTACTTTTCCTACGATGACGCATATAATCACCCTTTTTCTACAAATATCTTAACACTTTTTAATTTTAAGTTTTTTCACCATAACAGTGTCGAATCAGTATGACATTATGTCTAATCCATTGCCAGCAAAATTCCCAATTAAATATGTCATCTTTAGAATTGAGAAATCTTTTTATGACTTTAAATTTCTTGAAATGAATGCGATATATTCGTTTATAGCAGGTTTCTAATTAGAATTCGTGGTAACAATCAAACTAACACTACGTGTATTTCGTATACATTTATTTTATTGTTTATTACTAATACTCATATAAATAAAGGTTGAAAGACTCAAAACATACTTTAAGTCCTGATGCTCTAGTCATCATTGACACAAAATTAACCAAGCTTAATATCAAAATTTACTCTTAATCCAAAGCAAAGAATAAACAAGCCGGAAGAAGCAAGAATTTAG
>NZ_AZFV01000032.1 GCF_001435815.1 Companilactobacillus nantensis DSM 16982
GCCATTGCCAATCAATCATGGCGAATGATTAGAACAATGCTTGAATATAAGTGTGAGTGGTATGACAAGAAATTGATTGTTGTAAATCCATTCAAAACCAGTCAATACTGTGCCGAATGTGGCTATGATGATGGTAAACATGAATTGGATATTCGACAATGGGTATGTCCAAACTGCCATTCAAACAATGATCGTGACATCAACGCAAGTAAAAATATACTCAATAAAGGTTTGGAACAAACCTTAGTAATATAGCTATGACCAATGCCAAAGGACTGAAATGTCTGGCGGTAAGTCAAGTGTTCCTAGAAGCTCGGTACTTTAGTGCCGAATAGTTCATCATATTCTTTGTTTCGTCTATAAGCTTATCTCCCATCAAGATTATTGATAAATTAACTATAACGCGGAACCGTTTACATATAAATGATACCAAAATAAAAAGCATTCAATCGACAGATGATTGAGTGCTTTTAAAGTCTAATCTAATTCTTCATCAATAGATGTTTGTGTTTCTTTTACTACAGCAGGTCCCTTGTGACGTTCTTTCAAGAAGTAAATAATTGTCATGACGACTAGGAAGACAACGCCGACTAATAATGAAACGGTTGTTTCAGGATTCATGAACATGAACACTAAAATAATTAGCAGTGAGGCAATGGCTAGATAATTACTGATTGGGTACAAAGGCATTTTGAAAGGATGATCTTTCATTTTGTCATGATTGATTTTTCTAAAACGTAATTCACTGAGTAAGATAACGAACCAAGGTACCATTCCTGGTAGAACACTGGAACTGTACACGATAACGAAAACGTTACTTGAAGTATGTAATAGAAGTGGCAATGAGTAGTTCAAGATGAGACCTATTAAAATACCGATTGAAATTGTCAAAACAGGGATGTAAGGCACATTGTGTTTTGATAATTTAACGAATGACTTAGGTAAATGCTTTTCCAAACCAAGTGTATAAAGCATACGGCTAGAACTGAAGATACCTGAATTACAACCTGACATGGCAGCTGTTAACATAACGAAGTTAATAATTTCGGCGGCAAAAGTGATACCGACTTTAGCAAATGTTTCGACGAAAGGTGAACCAATTGTACCTAACTTATCCCAAGGATAAATTGAAACAATAACGAAAATAGCACCAATATAGAAAATTAAAATACGACCAACGATTGAACGAATGGCACGAACGATATTTTCTTGAGGATTTTCAGCTTCACCAGCAGTGATACCGATAACTTCAATCCCTTGATACGAGGCGACAACAATCGATAATGCAAAGATGAAACCTTTCAGACCACCAGTGAAAAAGCCACCGTTTGTCCAAAGATTACTGATACCAACGGGGTGTCCACCATTACCAACACCAAAGACGATAACGAAGAATCCTAAGATGATCATCATGATAATTGTGAAAACTTTGATCAAGGCGAACCAGAATTCCAATTCACCGTATGCTTTAACTGAAGTTAAATTGGCTAAACAGAGTGTGACGACAACAACGACTCCGGCAATCCATTTGGGCATAGTTGGGAACCAAAATTCCAGATAAGTTCCAACGGCGATAACTTCACTAATACCAACAACTAAGTATTGAAAAACATTACTCCAGGCTGTTAAATAACCAACCACTGGATGTAAATATTCAGTCGCATATTTGGCAAACGAACCAGTTGCAGGATCAACGTATAGCATTTCACCCAAAGCACGCATTACCATATATAGAATTAATCCAGCTAAGGCATAAGCCAACAAGACTGACGGACCAGTCCACTTAATAGTGGATGCAGACCCCATGAATAGACCAACCCCAATGGTTCCACCCAAAGCAATCATTTGCATTTGTCTTGAAGATAAACTGCGGCTTAACTTTTCCTTCGCCATATAAAACCCCACCTTTTATGTTCACATATCCTGAACACTTGTATTTTTTACATGGAATATATCATAACGCAGTATTGTGAAATTGTCATATGTTTTTTCAGAATATAATAAAAAAATTCCTTGATTTCAAATTGATTAATATTTTTGATTATTTTTTTTATTTTGTGATTCAATATAAATTTGTTTATATATATTTACAAATCAGCCTATAAATTAGATAATAACAAGTATTAGTAAAGGAACTTTTGAATCTAAACGATTTGTGCGGGATATGAGGCGGCACTTTACCCTCTATTCCGCATAATTTATCTATAACGGATTTGAAAATTTAATGAGGATAAAATTATGGATATAAATATTTTTATTGAACGTAGAAAGTCGTTAAAAATGTCACAGGTAAAACTGTGCAAAGGCATTTGTACACAGTCGACCTTAAGTAAATTTGAAAACAACGGACACGTACCTTCATTAAATATCTTAAATAAACTTTGTGAACGCTTAGGATTATCAGTCGATGATTTATACAAGAATTCAACTGATTCAACGTCTTACATGCGAACAGTTTTGGAACGAATCGAACGAGAATTCATGATGGAAAGCTATCCAGAAGTGGCTCAGAGTTTGAATGAAATCGATGTTAATACAATTAATAATACGACTTTAAAAATGCAGTATTATTATCAAAAAGGCTTATTTACAGCGTTAACGAATGGGAAATCGGAAGAGATGTTTTTCTACTTTTCACGGATTCTAGATGATTTGGACGAACGACATCAAACAATTTATTCGTACATTGCTTATGTTGGTTTAGGAACATTCTATTTACGAATCAATCAAATTAAAGAAGCTAGTTTTTATTTTGAGAAGGTTGCACAGTATATTGAACAAAATGAAAAAGAATTGTACTCCAAAGATAATGTTAATGCGTATTTACGAATTTTAACGATTGTTTACTTCACTGCTGACTTTTATATTAAAGTGCATGATTATGAAAAGGGCCAAGATATGGTCAATCGGGGCATTAGACTGTGTTCCGAACAACATATGACTTACTATTTGCCACGATTAAAGTTCTTAGCAGCTAAAATAGCCATTGGCAAAGATCGTCCTAAAGAAGAAGTTGATAATTTATTAACCGAATCATCAGCTTTTGCCAAAATCAATCGGAATGAAGTAGTGGAATTACGAATCAATGCTTTAAGAAATGAATATTCTGAGAAAAATAAAAAGGATTCCCAATAGCGGGAATCCTTTTTTGTTAGGCTTGTTTACGTTTGATTGTAAAAATAGCGATAAAGCCGAGAATCAAAAATCCAAGGATTGAATAAATGATGTTGGCATCTTTCGAACCAGTTTGTGGTAGCAGGCTATTTTTCGAATCGTTATTTTGATAAATGGGACTTGGAACCATTGGATTGGCTGGAGTGTAGTCGGTTGTTGTATCCGAGCCACCACCGTTGCCAGTATTGGTTTGGTCACCATTACCACCATTATTGCCGGTGAGTGAACCACCAGGGGTGTCAGTGTTGCCACCGGGAATAGTTGGTGTTCCTGGATTACCAGGAGTCTTGGTTACATTGTGAGTGTTAGTTATCGTTATAACGCCATCAACAACATTTTGGGAACTGCTGTAATCGGGAACGGTATTCTCTTGAACGGTGTATTTTCCATTCTTGTCCAAATCGTTCCACGTGTATGACCAAGCATTGAGTGAACTTAGTGTTATTGGTTGACCAATGATTGTCCCGTTCTTAAGTAGGTGAATCGTTACTTGACTAGGACGTAACTTATCTTGGTTATTTTGATCATTCCAAGATTTTTTAACAGTTAGGTTGGTCTTGTCGTCAGTCGTTGTTGTGGTTGTTGGCGTGTGTGTGTTAGTGATTTGTACATTTGTTGAGCTTGTTGAATCAATATTTGTTGTATAAGAATCAACTTTGTCTTCAGTAATTGTATATGTTGCTGTTTTATCAAGACCAGTGAAGTTGTGGTTCCAATTGTTGGCAGCATTTAGAGTAGCTGAATCAACTTCAGTACCGTTCTTTAATAAATGAACAGTGACATGGTCAGGACGAAGCTTGTCTTGATTATTGTTATCGCTCCAACGTTTAGTAACATTTAAATTCGTTTTATCATCAGGTGTCGTTGTGGTCTTAGGTGTATGTGTATTGATAATTTGTACATTGCTTGCATCAGTTGAATCAATATTTGTCGTATAGTCAGCAACTTTATCTTCAGTGACTGAATACTTTGCACTTTTATCTAATCCAGTGAATTCGTGTGCCCAGTTGTTACTCTCACTGAGGTCAGCCTTATCAACCTCGGTACCATTTTTGAACAAATGTACTGTAACTTTATTAGGACGAAGATTATCTTTGTTGTTATCGTCGCTCCAAACCTTTGTAACGTTTAGGTTAGTTGTATTTTCAGTTGGAGTAGTTGTCGTTGTTGGCGTGTGAGTATTAATAATCTTAACGTCAGTTGGCACGCTGTCGTCGATTGTAGTTGTGTAGCTATCAACTGGATCCTCGGAAATGGTGTACTTTGCATCTTTATCTAATCCAATGAAGTCGTGTTTCCAGCTGTTTGAATCATTAAGTTTAACAGAATCGACTTTTGTCCCGTCTTTTAGTAAATTCACAGTGACGTAGTCAGGACGAATGTTGTCTTTGTTGTTATCATCGCTCCAAGTTTTTGAAACTTGTAAGTGAGTATTATCAGTGGTTTTTAAAGTATTGGTAATCGTTGCGTTTGTATCATCATCAGAGACGACAGGTTGGGAATCATATCCAGGTACTTTAACCTCGGCAACTGAATAGTGGATAGGATTGCCAGATTCATCATTCTTGTCTAAGTCATTCCAAGTGTAAGTCCATTTATCATTAGCATCAGGAGTGATGGTTACAGGATCACCAACAGGAGTATCTTCATCCTTTATTAATTGAACAGAGATGTTATCAGGTCGTTTGGTATTGCCGTTATCGTTCCAAACTTTATTGACCGTGAAGTTACGTGTGGATTTGTTATAGGTATTAATAATAGTCTGTTCGGTATCATCCGCATTTGGCTTACCAGGTGTTACAGTATAATCACCCAGATCCGTGGTTTCTTCTGCGGTATAAGTGATTTCATTCTTATCAGCATCAAACTTTGGTAAATCATTTTTGCTACCGAAAGTGTAGCTCCAGTAATTATCAGAGTTCAAAGTGGCAGATTTACCAGTATCCTTTCCATTGGCGTAAAGTTCTACTTTAACCTCAGTAGGACGACTAGATTCATGATTGGTATCTTCCCATTTCTTTGTAACTTTAAACGTTGTTGTCAAAGTATTAGTAATGGTTTTATCCAAATCGTTACTATTATTTATTGGCTGAGATGCAATATAATTCTCTGGCCCAGACCACCAAACGGTGCCATCGTCATTGGAGTCATAACCAGTTTTGTTATAACCAATTTCTGAAACGCTCCAATTACCATTCGATGGTAAATTTCCCCAAGTATAAGTCCAATTATTTTTTTCACTCAAAGATACGTAGTTTGTCGCTGGTATACCGGGACCATAAGCAGCAACTATAACAGATTTGGGTCGTTGACTATATTTGTCATTTCCATCATTCCAAACCTTAGTGACCTTCAGTTTAGATAAAACGTTGGTAATATCATGACTGGTCAAATCAGGAATGGATGTGAAACCAGCAACAGGGGTTTCTTGAACGGTATAATTATAAAGATTACCGGCACTGTCATACTTAGGTAAGTTGTTGAAAACATATGACCAGTTGGTATCAGCGGTAACTGTTTTTGAAGCTAGTGGTGTTACTGAATTACCATTTTGAATCAAGTTAATTGTAACGGAATCAGGAATCTTTGTTCCGGCAGGAACGTTCCAAATCTTGTGTCCCATAATCGAAGTTACTTGGTCACCATCGTGGGCATCACTTCCGAGCGTTGTATTCGGTTGATTGATAGTAATGTTTTGTAGTTCATCTTTATTGGAAAGTAAGTCACCAGTATTTGAATATGAAGATGACTTGTCGTCTAAATTAACAATTTTAGTGTAATAAGTAATAATTGCAGTTTTAGTAAGGTCATCGTTACCGAAGTTAACCGTAAATCCCTCTTTAGTAGGTGTAGCCTTTATGTCAGCAAATTTATTATCGACATCATTAGTAATATTTCCAGTTGCATGGTCAGCCGTAGCTGAATTAACAGTGATGGGATGATCAGTATCATTTAATAAAGTCTGATTTTTACCTAGAGTGTCGTTATAAACGGCATCATGAATTGTTTCACCTTTGTAGTTAACACGAACGGTCCATTGAATGATATCGCCGTTTTCTACATAACTTCCGTACTTGTAAAGAATTTCATTAGGATCTGTTACGGCAGCCTGTCCGACTGAAGCACTTCCGGTTGACTCAGTATTACTTGTCGCTGCACCATTGACATTCCAATCAATCGGAACCTTTTGATGTTCCTGGACCAAGTTTAAATTCCAACTAGTGCTGACATAAAACGAACCTGTAACGGGTCCAGTCTTAGATTTGTTGGCAGCATAACTGTTGAAAGTTACGGTAACAGTTCGAGCGGTCTTATTTAATGTTGCTGTACCAATTTGTTTACCACCGGGTATTTCTGTTACTGGTTGTGGCGCAGTGACATCACCGGTGATAACTAATTGATCAGGTACTTTAACGGTAATTGTATCATTTTCGTTAACGCCGCCTTTTGGAGTAGCGAATTCCCAGTAAGCTCGGATAGTATCATATGGATCGAAGCTATCTTGAGTTTTACCCTCAGAATTTTGTAATTGAACTTTAGTAATAAGTTGGTTTCCCCAATCTTTGGCTGCCGTTTGATCACTATTTGTTACAGCTGTAGCCTCTGGGGTGGAACTAGTATCTGCTTTAACAATGTTACTTGAGCTGGTCATAAAAACAGACAGGATTATGATCAGTAGACTAAATATGTTATTTCCCTTTTTAAACATATTTAATTATCTCCTCACTGAATTATTCCTCAATAATTCAAAAATCATTACATCATTCATTTTACTCTTTTTATGAAATATATTATGAAAATGATAGACAAGCTTAATAATCAACCATTTATTTCTATATTATAATTACTATATCTACAATAATTTGGAGGAAAACCATGGCTACACTGGAAGTAAAGAATCTGCACGTTGAAATTGAAGATGAAGAGAAAAAGACTAAAAAGGAAATCCTAAAAGGTGTCGATCTGAAAATGAAGACTGGCGAAATTCATGCCATCATGGGACCTAACGGAACTGGTAAGTCGACTTTGTCACAAACAATTATGGGTCAAAAAAAGTATCACGTGACTAAAGGTGATATTTTGTTGAACGGCGAAAGTATTTTGGATATGCCTGTCGATGAAAGAGCTCGTAAGGGTTTGTTTTTAGCTATGCAATATCCAGCTGAGATTCAAGGTGTGACGAATGCTGAATTTTTACGTGCGGCTATTAACGCTCGTCGTCCTGAAAATGACAAGATTTCAGTGATGGATTTTCTCAAAGAACTTGATAAAAATCTAGAGCTACTGGATATGAGTCAGTCGATGACTGAAAGATACCTTAATGAAGGCTTTTCCGGTGGTGAAAAGAAGCGTAATGAAATCCTCCAATTATTAATGATTAAACCTAGTTTTGCTTTACTTGATGAAATCGATTCTGGTTTGGATATTGACGCCCTCAAAGTAGTTTCTAAAGGTGTAAATTCGATGCGTGGAGCAAACTTTGGTGCGCTGATTATTACGCATTACCAACGCTTGTTAAATTATATTCAACCTGATGTGGTACATGTAATGATGGGTGGTCGGATTGTGAAAAATGGTCCCGCTGAGCTTGCTTTGAAGTTGGAAAATGAAGGGTATGCTGGTTTACGTGATGAATTAGGTCTCGACGTTAAATTGGTTGATGAGGATTAGGAGGTAGCGTTATGACGCCGGATAAATTAGTACAAATCGCTACTGAGAACAATGAACCTGCTTGGTTCGTTGAAAAAAGACGTATGGCTTTAGATGTGATGGATGAATTGCCAAGGCCCACAATCCAAAGATTCGATTTTCATAATTGGCAAATGACACCAGACGTTTCCAATCGAATTACTACAACGGTAACGCCTAATAAAGATTACGAATTAATGGATATTTTTGATGCTATTAATGAATATCCAGAATTGTTGCAAAAATATTATATGCAAAAGGTTATTAAACCAGATGAAAATAAATTTACGGCGTATCATACAGCTTTTTTGAATCAAGGAATTGTGTTACGTGTTCCAAAGAATACAGTGATTGAAAAACCAATTGAAATTAATTTAGTACAAGATTCAGTGACACCATTTGTTTCTCATGTTTTGATTATCGCTGAAGAGAATAGTCAGTTTTCATTTATTCAAAAAATGACAACGACTGGTAATCAAGCGGCTGTGGCTAATTGTATTGTCGAAATTGTGGCTAAAGATAATAGCAATATTCGATATGCGGCAGTTGATGAATTAGGAGAGAACGTCACATCTTATTTAAGCCGTCGAGCTTATGTCGGACAAAATGCTTATGTCGATTGGTCAATAGGATTGATGAATACTGGCAATACGGTGGCCGACTTTGACACTGACCTTTATGGAGAAGGTGCACACGCTGAAATCAAAGTCGTTGATATTACTTCAGGTCGTCAACAACAAGGTGTCAATACACGAGTAACTAACTATGGCAAGCATTCGATTGGTCATATTAATCAACGTGGGGTAATTATGGATCGGTCACACTTAATTTTTAACGGTATCGGTCATATTATCCACGGAGCTTCAGGTGCGAATGCCGAGCAACAAAATCGTGTTTTAATGATGTCCAGTAAAGCTCATGGGGATGCTAATCCGATCCTTTTGATTGATGAAAATGATGTCATAGCAGGACATGCTGCTAGTGTCGGACAGGTTGATCAAAAGCAACTGTATTACTTGATGAGTCGTGGAATTGATAAAAAGACTGCTGAAAGAATGGTTATTCGAGGATTCTTAGGCGATGTGCTGGTGTCGATTCCATCTAAAATAATTCGTGAACAATTAGTTCAAACGATTGAGAGGAAGTTGGAAAATGGACAACAAGTTTCAGAAAATTCGTAATGATTTTCCAATTCTCAAGCAAAAAGTAAATGATGAGCCATTAGCTTATTTAGATAACGCCGCTACTAGTCAAAAACCACAGGCAGTGATCGATGAAATTGTCCGTTATTATCAAAATGACAATGCCAATACTCATCGCAGTGTTCATACCTTGGGTGAGCGGGCAACAGAAGAATATGAAGAAGCTCGAGGCAAAGTCCAAAAATTTATTAATGCACCAGAAAGTCGTGAAATTATTTTTACTAAGGGAACGACTGACAGTTTAAATTTGTTGGCTGCAACTTATGGGGAAACTAATATTAATGCTGGCGATGAAATTGTCGTGTCTTATATGGAACATCACAGCAACTTGATTCCCTGGCAACAACTAGCTTTACGCAAGCACGCAACCTTGAAATATATTGAATTAACCGCCGATGGTCAATTAGATATGGATGATGCAAGTCGAAAAATCACTGACAAGACTAAAATCGTTGCGATTGCCCATGTTAGCAATGTCCTAGGTGTAACCAATGATATTAAAAAATTAGCTGCTATCACTCATCAACATAACGCCGTTATTATTGTAGACGGAGCACAAGCCGTCCCTCACCAGCCAGTTGATGTTCAAGCATTGGATGTCGATTTTTATGCCTTCTCAGGTCATAAAATGTTAGGACCAATGGGTATCGGCGTATTGTATGGTAAAAGCAAACTTTTAAATGCAATGCCACCATACCAATATGGCGGTGAAATGATTAATTTTGTTGAAAAATATCAAAGCACTTGGACAGATATTCCGTGGAAATTTGAAGCAGGTACACAAAATGTTATTGGGGCGATTGGTTTAGGTAAAGCTATCGATTATTTAACGGAAATAGGCATGCAAAATATTGCCGATTATGAACATGAACTAGTGTCGTACGCACTACCTAAAATGTTAGGAATTCCTGGGATAACAGTATACGGACCACATGATTCCACTGTTCACAACGGCGTTATATCATTTAACCTTACCAATTTACATCCACATGATTTAGCAACTGCTTTGGATATGGACGGCGTAGCAGTCAGAGCGGGACATCATTGTGCCCAACCGTTGATGAAATATCTTGGCGTAGTAGCAACTGCTCGGGCTAGTTTTTATTTTTACAATAATCGCGCCGATGTTGACCAATTATTGCAAGCAATTCAAGAGACAAAGGAGTTTTTCAAAGTATGAGTTTGTCAGGGTTAAATAGTTTATACCGTGAAATGATATTGGACCATTCAGAGCATCCACATCACAAACACAAATTGGAAAATTCGACGAATAAAGTGACTTTGAAAAATCCAACTTGTGGCGATGTTATCAATTTGGAAATCAATGTGAGTGATGAGAAAATTACTGATATTGGGTTTACAGGTGAAGGTTGTACGATCAGCCAATCTTCAGCCAGTATGATGACCGATGCGGTCTTAAGCAAAACAATTACTGAAAGTTTAGAAATGGCTCAAATATTTTCGGACATGGTAATGGGCCAAAAACGTTCGGCTGAAGACCTAGAAAAGCTTGGCGATGCAGCAATCTTATCTAGTGTGATGCAATTTCCAGCTCGAATAAAATGTGCCACGCTTTGCTGGTGGGCTTTGAGAAAATCATTAGGAGAAGAAGTCGATGATTGATTTAAATAATTCAGATTATGAGTATGGGTTTCACGATGATATCAAGCCTAAATATTCGACTGGCCGTGGTTTAACTGAAGAAACAGTACGCCAAATTTCTGCTGAAAAAAAAGAACCACAGTGGATGTTAGATTATCGTTTGAAATCATATGCGCTTTATAAAAAATTACCAATGCCAAATTTTGGCCCTGATTTATCAGACCTTGATTTGGAAAATATGTACTATTATCAAAAAATGACTGATAAAAAATATCGGGACTGGGACGATGTACCCGATAAAATGAAAGAAACTTTCGATCGTTTAGGAGTCCCTGAAGCTGAACGGAAATATCTCGGTGGTTCGTCAGCGCAATATGAATCAGAAGTTGTTTATCACAATATGCGGACTGAATTTAAAAAAATGGGAATTTTATTTACCGATACCGATACAGCTTTGAAGGAATATCCCGAGTTGTTTAAGAAGTGGTTTGGTAAGTTAGTTAAACCAACTGACAATAAGTTTGCGGCATTGAATGCGGCTGTTTGGTCAGGTGGATCCTTTATTTATGTACCAAAGGGAGTTCGCTGTGATATTCCAATTCAGTCATATTTCCGTCTGAACTCAGAAAATTCAGGTCAATTTGAAAGAACATTGATCATTGTTGATGAAGGTGCCAAAGTTGATTACGTTGAAGGTTGTACAGCACCTAATTATTCATCAGACAGTTTGCACGCTGCGGTAGTTGAGGTTAATGTCCAAAAGGATGCATATTGCCGTTATACAACGATTCAAAATTGGTCTGACAACGTTTATAGTTTGGAAACTAAACGAGCTGCCGCCGATGAGAATGCCACGATGGAATGGGTTGATGGTAATTTAGGTTCAAAGGTGACAATGAAGTATCCGAGCGTTTACTTGAACGGAGAAAACGCCCGCGGGACCATGTTGTCGATTGCCGTTGCCAGCAATGGAATCCATCAAGATTCAGGTGCTCGTATGATTCATAACGCTAGAAATACTTCAAGTTCAATCGTGTCAAAGTCAATTGCCCAAACAGGTGGATCGGTTGATTATCGAGGAACAGTCAGATTTGGTAAACATTCTGACGGATCAAAAGCGCACGTTGAATGTGACACGATTATTATGGATGATGAATCGTCGTCAGATACAATTCCATATAATGAAATTGATAATGCCAACGTTTCAATGGAACATGAGGCGAGAGTTTCCAAGATTTCTGAAGAACAACTGTATTACTTGATGAGTCGAGGAATTTCAGAGGCCAAGGCAACAGAAATGATTGTGATGGGATTTGTGGAACCATTTACCAAGAAATTACCAATGGAATATGCGGTGGAATTGAATCGATTGATTAGTTATGAGATGGAAGGGTCGATTGGATAAACTGTAAATTACTCTGTATCTAAATTTGTTATAATACTCATGAATATAATTCATTGAGGGACACATAATACTATGGAAGAAAAGAAAACCAAAAAAGGCCAAGTTATGGATGCTTTAGGTAAAGTGATTGATCCGGAACTTGGTATTGATATTGTTAATTTGGGTCTCATTTATGAGGTCGAAATTGAAAATGACCAAAGAGCTATTATTACCATGACTTTGACAACGATGGGCTGCCCATTGAGTGATATGTTGAATGATTCCATAAAAAAAGCGGCCGAATCAGTTACTGGCATTGAAGAATGTGAGATTCAACTAGTTTGGTACCCAATATGGAATATTGGCAAGATGAGCCGTTATGCTCGCGTTGCATTAGGTGTTCCAGAAGGGTTTGGAATTTAGATAAAAGTTCCATACTTTAGGAAAAAATCAGGCAATATCAAAGCGTTTAAGACTAAAAATAATATTTTTAAGATAGTTCTTGAAACATATGTTTGACTAAACTAGTATTTAGTTTGAGCACAAGAGAATACGGAGGGTTTATTTTGAAAAAGAGTACATCATTACTACTAAGTGGAATTTTAGTTTCAGGTATGGTACTTGGAACAATTGTTACACCCGCAACAGTGCACGCATCAGACGATGCTGCAGCCGTTACACAAGCAGATACGGACGTTAAAAATTCAGTAACTTATTATGATAGAAGTGGCGCTACAGTTGGTGCAGCTACAGAAATAACTGGAACTAAGGGTGCTAAAATCACAGCCGTTCCTGATGGCTTTGCCTTGGCAGATGGAGAGACAGCTGTTTTCGGAGATGACGGGGCCAAAGTTGGTGTCAAAATCACACCAATGGTTTCTGTAAAAGTTAACTTTGTTGATCAAAATGGTAACCTTGTAAAGACTGATACAGTCAACGGTGGTGATGGAAATGCTTATACACTTTCAACACTACCTGCTGGTTGCTCATGGCCTACAGATGCCAATAAGACGATCACTTTGGAAAAAGACAAAGAATACAATGTTAAAGTTAACCGCCAAGTAACAAACACAGTTATTTTCAAGACTGCTGACGATACTGAAGCCGGAAGAACACAAGTCTTTGGTCAAAAAGCTGGCGATAAAGTAACTTTGACAGCTGATCAAATTCCTGCTGGCTATACAGTTAACAGCAACGACCTAACACTTCAAAGCGATGGCAATACACAATTTATTACTGTTACTAAGAATGTTGAAGGAATTACACCATTTACAGCTACTGTCAGAGTAGGTTCTTCAGCAACCACTTTGTACAAGGTTGATGGCAAGGAACTCACAGATCGTTTATTAGGACCTAATAGTGATTGGAAGACAGCCAACAAGTTAGTTCTTAATGGCAAAGCTTATTATCAAGTTGCTACAACTGAATGGGTTCCAGCTGACAAAGTAACTGTTGTATCTCAAACAGACAATAATACAGATACTAACTCGACTGTGGAAAAAGCTGATAGAAAGACAGTTACAACCAAGAATGTTTCTTACACACCACTTTATGATGGTAATGGTAAGGCCGTTACTAACCGTGGTTTAGGAGCAAGTTCTGCTTGGGCAACTGATCAAATGCAAACAATCAATAATGTTAAATATTATCGTGTTGCTACAAATGAATGGCTAAAAGCATCAGACTTAGCCTAAATTTTATAAAGTTAAAGACCATGAATCAATCCGTTTATGATTCGTGGTCTTTTTTTGTCTAAAAATTGAATTAGTAAAGAAAATTTACAATTATCATAATGAGTAGTAAATGATTTAAAAATTGCGCTTTTATTTATTAAATAAAACTAAGAAAACGTAGTTTCCATAATTAAATTCTTATATGTATATAAAAACAAGTGGTTGGAATATAATTACATAATTGTTATTAAATTAATAAAAAACTCAACGAATTTTAAATATGTGATTTATTTATTGCTAAAAATTTTACGATGTAATATATTAGCCTTACCTTATTGAGAAAGTAAGGAACTATTTTTTTTCGGAGGGAAAAGATATGAAATTAGGTAAGACTTTAATTATTACAGGACTATTGTTTTCAAGTGTTTTGGGGAGTGTAAATGTAAATAATATTACTGCCATGGCAGCTGTAGAATCAGGAGATAGTGGAACAACTGCACCGGAAGCAAAGAGAACCGTTTCTATTAGCTATGTAGACAGTCATGATAATGCAATTACAGATACTGAATTTTTAGGTAGTGCAAAAGGATCAGTAGATATTTCAAAAAATGCTACAAGTTTTTCTACAAGTGAGTTGAAATTACCAGTAAACTATAAGACAGTAAACGATACAGAAAAAGATACAATTTCAGTAGAAAATACTACAACTGCAAGGAAAGTACAAGTTGAAAATATCGAAAAGAAGACTGTAAAAGCTCAGTATCAAGATGCCACAGGAAAAGAAATTACAAATCCTGGTTTAAATGATACTCGTTCATTAATCAATCCAACAAAACAGGTTACAGCAAGTAATTTAGATGCTGTATCTGGGTATGAATTTTTAAAGTATGATGCCGAAAAAGATGTTGTTATTTTTCAAGCAATAACTAAAGCAAACGTTCAAATTTTATTTATTGATGGCAAGGGTAACTTGTTGAATGTAAAAAGAGGACAAGTAGCTAATAAAAATATTTCTGAGTTGGTCTCTGATAAAGAAGTTACAGCCCCTAATGGATATGTAGTATCCTCGGGTCAAAATGTTGTTATAGCAAGTGCATCAGCAGATAATAATACGACCGTTTATTCCGCAAAAATCAAAATTGAACCTAAGGCTACGGTATCAACTCATAAGGTAGGACACCGTGGTGGATATACTGTCCAAAGAGTACGTATCTCATTCATCGACCAAGATGGAAATGAAGCAGGTTACCAACAACTAAATGGTAAAGATACATTCTCAGCAAAAATTGCAGCACCAGTTGGCTACTCACTTGTTAACTCAAGTGACGCAACAATCAAGTTCGACAAAAAAGGTAACAAAGACATCAAAATAAATGTTACTAAAAACAAACCAACACCAGTAATGTCAGAAGGTATCGTTACAACAAACAGTGGCGAATACTTCCACCTATATACCATTGAAGGTAAAGATATTACAAACCGTGGTCTAAGTGGCGATTCAAAATGGTACACAGACCAATATGCAACAATCAACGGTGAAAAAATGTATCGTGTTGCTACAAACGAATGGGTTAAAGCAACTGACGTTTACAAATAAGCTTTATTTTGCAAAATAAGGCCAAACAAAAAGCCAATCCAACTCGGACTGGCTTTTTTGCTATCGCTAGAAGTATTGCAACAAGTCAGCCTCGGTCAACTTGCTCTTTTCTTCTTGATTCAAATCTAAAATAATTTCACCTTTCTTCAAAACAATCAAACGATTACCATACTTCATTGCATCTGAAAGGTCATGTGTGATCATCATACAAGTTAATTCTTTTTCCAAAATAATACGGTTAGTTAATTCCATCAAGTCTTTACTTGTTTGGGGATCTAGCGCCGCTGTATGTTCATCTAACAACAGTAATTCAGGTCGTTGGATAATTGCCATCAGGAAGCTTAATGTCTGTCTTTGACCACCTGAGAGCTTATCTGTAAAAGTATTTAAACGATTATCTAAGGTAGGTAAATTAGAAATTAATTCTTGAAATTCTGCCATATGACTCTTCAAGTCACGTAATCTTAAACGTCTAGGCAAGCCACGTCTTTTAGCCAACAATAAATTTTCAGCCACCGTCATTCGTGGAGCTGTACCAGATTTAGGATCTTGATAAACTCGACTGATGTGACGGCTACGTTTAGCTAAATTTTCACTTGTAATATCATCGCCATTCAAAAGAATTTGACCAGATGTTAATTGATTAGTTCCAGTAATAGCGTCCAACAAAGTTGATTTACCAGCACCGTTTGTTCCCAAAACAACTAAGAAATCTTTAGGATTGATGGTTAAATTGATGTTATTTAAGATGTTTAAATTGTCATCGTCGTTATAAATTGTCTTAACGGCGTCTTTAATTTCTAGTAATGGTTTCATTTAGTTTTAACCCCGTTTCGCAAAGTCTTTAGGAATTGGGCACGAATCGTTGGTAGAGCCAAGCAGAGTGCCAAGATGATAGCTGAGATAAGTTTCAAGTCGTTAGTGTTGAAGCCTAATTGAAGCACGATCATTAAAATTAAACGGTAGACGATACTACCAATAACGACGGTAATTAAACGAACACTTAATGGAACGTCTGGGTAAATAACTTCACCTATAATAATAGCTGAAAGGCCGATAACGATGACACCGATACCCATGTTGACGTCCGCAAAACCATTTTGTTGAGCAATTAGGCCACCAGTTAAGGCAACGATTCCGTTTGAGACCATTAAACCGATAAATTTCATAACAGTTGTATTGATACCAAGGGATGCGGCCATTGTTTCGTTATCACCAGTTGCGATAACAGCCTGACCTTTTTCAGTATTTAAGAAGATAATCAATAGGAAGATAATCAAGGCGATGATGATAATTCCTAAGATGATACCGTTAAAATTAGTTGGTAATTTATCTAAACCGAATTGGTTAAAAATGTTGGCTGATTTAGTCAATGACATGTTAGCTTTACCAAGAATACGTAAGTTGATTGAGTAAAGAGCAGTCATTGTTAAAATTCCGGCTAATAAGATGGGAACATTGAGTTTAGCGTATAAAAAGGCTGTGGCGAATCCTGCTAAACATCCAAAAATAAAAGCGATGCAAAGTGCGTAGATAGTTGAATGACCACTTTGAATTAAACTGACAGCTGTGACAGCTCCTAAAGGAAAACTTCCTTCAACGGTCATATCAGGAAAGTCCAAAATTCGGAAGGTAATGAATAATCCAATGGCCATGATTGACCAGATGAAACCTTGACTTATAGTAGAAACGATTAAATTCATTTGATGATTTGTCCTTTCTTTTGAGCTTCCTTAACGAGTGAGTCTGGGAATTGAATGTTGAGTTTTTGAGCCATCTTTTCGTTTAACATTAGATGACCTTTCTTCATGAAGGTAACAGGTGTTGTAGCAGGATCTTCTTTGTGTTGTAAGATACGAACGACGTGTTTACCAGTTTCTTCACCGAGTTCATATTGGCTCAAACCGACAGTTGCTAAGCCACCATCTTTAACCATGGTTGTAGCAGCAGGGAAAACTGCAATATTTTGTTTAGCAGCGATTGATGAAAGTAACTTCATACCAGATGCGACAGTGTTATCGGTTGGAACGTAGATTGTTTGAACGCCCTCGGCTAAAGCTGTCCCGACTTGTTGAATATCGTTCACTGAATTGATACTAGAAACTTTAACAGTTAAACCTTGTTTCTTGGCTAAAGTTTGCATCTTCTTCATTTGACTAGTAGCAGAAGCATCACTTGATGTGTAAATGATACCGATTGTTTTCAAATTAGGAATGACTTGTTTCATTAAATCCAATTGAGCTTCTAGTGGAGCTTGGTCAGAAACGCCAGTGATATTGCCACCTGGTTTGTTGTTGTTAGTAATGATTCCAGCACCTTCTGGATCAGTAACGGCACCCATGACGATTGGAATTTTTGAAGTAGCGTTTTTCAATGATTGGACGGAAGGAGTAGCAATTCCGACTGCTACATCAACGTTATCTTGAACGAACTGTTTACTGATAGTTCTTAGATTACTTTGATCCCCTTGAGCATTTTGAAATTCAATTTTGACGTTCTTGCCGTCAATGTAACCATTATTCTTCAAAGTGTCATCAATACCCTTATTGATTTGGTCTAAGGCTGGATGTGACATTAATTGAAGTACCCCAACTTTGGGAATGGCGTTTTGCTTTTGTGTATCAGCACGCCCCGTGTAAAAGTATGCAAAAATTAAAAACATTGCTAGTGCTGCAAGTGTTGCGTAAAGTCTTCTCGTGTGTTTCATCGTAATATCCCCCAAATTAAAAAGGCAACCCCATACATTGTGGGATTGCCTTAAAAAATAAAATACCCACATGGCTAAATTTTAAGAAAAATTTTCCATGCGGGCTTTGAAATTATCATAGTTTAATAAGCCGACACGGATTCAATCCTATTCAGACTGAATCCATCTCGGACCAATCTGAGTTATCGGCTTTGCCAACGAATATTCACGATGTTTAGAGAGTTAATAGATTTCATAATGACTGTTCTCCTAACAAATTGATGTCTCAAATATATTTCAACAGACAACGATTGTCAACTACAAATTTGTAATACGAAAATTATTAAATATTTTCTGAAAAAACATATAATGTAGGGAAGAGCAGAAATGCGAGGAAAATTTATGAAAAAAAATTTACGAATACTGTTAATTGTCGGGTTGATTGTAGCTTTTGTGACCGGATTAACGTATTTTGACAGTTTCATGTACCATGATCCAGTAATGAAAGTTGAACAAGTTAAGAATCTGGACCGCAGTACCTCAACTGATGAATATAAGAATACCGATACACAAATTACCCAACGAGTAACAGGTAAGTTATTAAATACATCAAATAAAGGACAGACTGTTTCGTTTAAAAATACGTATTATCGGTCTCAACTAACTGATACCAAATATAACGTGGGCCAACAAGTGATTTTAACGAAAGGTTATAATCCCAAGAATGTTAAACGTGATACGGTTTTAGTTTTCACGGTTGGCTTAGTAGTCTTCTTGTTGTATTGCATGAAATTTGACCGCCGGAAGTTATTTATTAGTGTGTTAATTAATATCGCAATTTTTTATGGATTTATGCAAATTATTATTCAAAAACATAATAGTGTTCTATTACCGTTGACCGTTATAACGGCGTTACTAATATCTGCAACGGCCTTGCTAGTTATTTTAGGACCGACGTATCAAGCGTTGATGGCATATTCAAGTACGATTATTGCGACTACGGCAGCGTTAGTGTTAAGTGTTTTTGTACTGGGGATGTCCGGTTATAGTGGCGTCCATGTGGAGTTAAATGATTTCGAATTACAGCCGTATAAAGGGGTCTTTTTTGCTCAAGTCATCTTTAGTGTCCTGGGTGTAATTCTTGATGAAACAATGGATATTTCTTCGTCCTTAATTGAAATGAAAAAAGAATTAACAGATGTTAAAGAATCAACATTATTTAAATCAGGTATCAATATTGGTCGAGAATTAATTGGACCCTTAATTAATATTCTGCTATTTATTGTGATTGCTGAAAATCTCAATGTGGTTTTACTTTATTTAAGTAATGGCAACTCAATTGGCTACACAATGGAAATGACTTTAAGTCTTGGTATCACTCAGCTTTTGATCAGTGGAATCGGAATTATTTTGACGGTGCCTGTGACCAGTTTGATTGCTAGTAAAGTAATTACAAAGAAGGTGCAATAATGTTGTATTTATTCTTAACCTTCGTCGTTTTGTTATTGATGGTGACGGGTACGCGTGGTTTCACATTGTTATTTGGATTAGGAATCAACATTTTTTCAATTATTGCCTTGTTGATTTTAATTGCGGATGGCTTCAATGTTTTGATTACAACAGGTGTCATTGCCATGGTTATCTTAGTAGTGGCAATTTATATGAACGTTGATAATCCCAACACTGCCAGTACCGCATTCAAAACGTCCTTGCTAATAATGGTTGTCATTTTACTAATTACGATTCCATTGGAATTTTGGGCCAGTGCTCAAGGAATGGCGGCGGAAAATCAGGATGAACTAGAAGGTTTTTCATTAGCTGCCGGTATTTCCTATCCTCAATTAGCCATTTCGATTATTGTCATTAACAGTTTAGGTGTTATCTCGGAAACTAGTGTTGCTATCACAAGTGGTTTAAATGAAATCGTTGAAAATAAACCCACTTTAACACCAACTGAAATTTTTGATGATGGCTTTTCAGTCGGAAATAAAATTTTGAATACGCAAACTAATACATTATTGTTTAATTTTTTTGCGTCAACGTTCCCATTATTTTTCGTTATCCATTCGTTAGGATATAAGTTTACTGAGATATTGAATGATAAATTAGTCGTAGCGGAGATTTTAACCACTTTGATATGCACGATTGGGGTTATTTTGACTGTGCCGATTACTTCGTATTTGGTTTACCGCAAGGCCAATAGTAAGGTAAAAAAAGATACTAAATAACTTTGTGACCGATAACAGGATTGCTGAAACCGTTGTCATAAATCGTTAATCCTCCTAGAATAGATGTAATGATTAAAAGGGGGAGTTTAACTAATGGCATACAGTGATTGGTGGAAGAAATCGGTAGTTTATCAAGTTTATCCAAGAAGTTATCAAGATAGTAATGGCGATGGTATCGGTGATTTGCCTGGTTTAACAAGTCGGTTACCTTATATTAAGGATTTAGGCGCAGACGTAATTTGGTTAAATCCAATTTACAAGTCTCCAGATAAGGATAATGGCTACGATATTAGTGATTACCGTAGTATTCAACCAGCCTACGGAACAATGGATGATTTTGACAAGATGTTGCAAGAAGCTCATGTTTTAGGTCTCAAAATTATCATGGATTTAGTTGTTAACCATACTTCTGACCAAAATAAATGGTTCCAAGAGAGTAAGAAGTCGAAGGATAATCCATATCGTGATTATTATATTTGGCGTGATCCTGTTGATGGACATGCTCCAAACAATTGGGGTTCATACTTTAATGGCTCGACTTGGAAATTTGACGAAACAACTGGTCAATATTATTTACACTTATTTGCTGATGGTCAACCTGATTTAAATTGGGAAAATCCGCAAGTTCGTGATGAAGTTTGGAACGTTATGCGCTTTTGGCTAGATAAGGGTGTCGATGGTTTTAGAATGGACGTTATTAATTTGATTTCTAAACCTGCTGGATTGCCTGATGGTCCCAAAGCTCCTAATGAAAAATACGCTGACGTTGGTAAAGTTGTCGCTGATGGACCCCGTTTGAATGAATTTCTCCAAGAGATGAATCAAAAAGTTCTTTCAAAGTATGATGTGATGACTGTTGGCGAAATGCCTGATTCTACCCCTGAAGATGCAATTAAATATACTGGACTTGATTCGCATGAGTTGCACATGGTTTTCCAATTTGATCACGTTGGCTTAGCTGGTAATGCTGATAAACGTTTAGGTAAATGGAACGATGCGCCTATCAAATTAGTTGAATTAAAAAAATCTTTGAGTAAGTGGGAAACTGAGCTTAATGGCAAAGGTTGGAACAGTTTGTATTGGAATAATCACGATCAACCACGAGCCGTTTCACGATTTGCCACGGATGATCCTAAGTATCGGGTCAAAGCAGCTAAGATGTTAGGAACAACTCTACATATGATGCAAGGAACACCTTATGTTTATGAAGGCGAAGAGCTTGGTATGACAAATGTTCATTACACTAAGCTTTCGCAATATGAAGATTTGGAATCTTTGAACGCATATCATGAATTCGTTGATGATGAAAAAATTGTTGATGCCGATTCAATGTTGAAGTATTTGTCATATAAATCACGTGATAATGCTAGAACGCCTATGCAATGGGATGAAAATAAAAACTCCGGATTTACGAGTGGTAAACCATGGTTTGAATTGAATCCTAACTTCAAAGAAATCAATGCACGGGACCAAATTGAAGATAGTAAATCAGTTTTCAGTTACTATAAGAAATTAATTGATTTACGTCATAACAGTGACTTAATTGTTTATGGTGATTATGAGCTATTGGATCCTGAAGAAGAACAAGTCTTTGCTTACAAACGTCGTTATAACGATGAAACTTTGTTAGTAATCAGTAACTTTACAAAGGAACAAGTAACTCGTGATTATGGTCAGTCTAAAGGTAAACTATTGATTGGCAATTACGATGATGATTTAGATATGGAAATTCGTCCTTATGAAAGTAAGGTCTATTTATTTAGATAAGTAGTTTGAGAGAGTGTGACAAAACATGGTCAGCTTTCGAGCATTAAGGCAAATAAACCTAGTAACCCGATTTGGGATTGCTAGGTTTATTTGTTTTAAGCGGAAAAAGTTATGTTTTGTTGCACGTTTATGCTGCATGCTTAAGGATAAAAATAGTTTTGTCACAGTTTGTTTCTTTGTGCTTAGAAACTTTGCTAGGTATTGCACAACATTCAGTCTAATATCATCTTTAAAAGAGGGTATATAAAAATTAAATTTGGTGAACATCTAAAGATTAAGCATCTTATCGGTGTTTTAAGTGGAGTAATTTTTGGATTAATAGTGATTGCAATTGCATTGAAGACAAAAAAATAGAAAAGCCAGCTGACTTTTCTATTTTTTTTCGGCTAATTTTTCAGCCATTTTACCATCGGGGTAGACAGTTAAGGTATCAGCTTTACCAGTAAATAAAACTAATCCCGGCTTGGCACCCTTTGGTTTATGTAATTGTCGTACTTTCAAAACATCAACAGGAACTTGCTTCAAACCACGTCCTTTACTGTAATAAGCAGCTAAACTAGCAGCCTCTAGCAAAGTTTGTTCACTCGGATCGACACTGTGAATGACAACGTGTGAGCCAGCCAATTCGCTGACATGCATCCAGTAATAGTCCTTTTTAGCTGTCAATGTTAGGTGGTCATTTTGAACGCTGTTTTTACCGACTTCGACGAGGACTTTATCGGTTGTATAAAAACGGCGGGGATGAGCTGGTTCGGGAGCCTTTGATGAGTGTAAGACCTCAGTTTTAATAGCATCTTCGTCAATTAATTGTTTCTTGATTAACTTTGCTTGTTCCTCGTCGCCAGGATTAAAGTTAGCTTGACGTTGGATTTGTTTGTCTAGATTTGCTTCAGCTTGGACTAAATGTTGTTTAATCGTATCCAACCCTCGTTTATCACGGTGATATTGGTGAAAATATTCTTCCGCGTTTTCCATGATAGATTTTTTGCCATCTAGGTAAATTGTTAAATTTTTTCCGGGATGGTTGTAATCAGGTAAAATTGTGTAACCTTTTTGTGGGTCAATTTGGTTAACATAAGTTTTCAAGAGGGTACCTTTAACTTGCAAAACTTCGGCATCTCCAACTCGTTTAGCAGCTTTCTTTAATGAAGTAATTTGTTTATGTGTGTGATTGATTTGCCACTTCATAGCTTCGATAACTTCAGTAGTAGTTGATTCTGACATGTTTGGACCTCAATTCATAACGTTGTAACTTAATTATAGACCAAAAAAGGAGCTCTAGTTTGACTAGAACTCCTTACCAGCTAGTTCAGCTTTGGCATAAGCGTGATCTAGGATTTCAATGGTGTGCATTGGATCTTTGTCCATACCTTCGGCAAAAACGCCTGAATAGTCATCGACACCCATCATGTGGAGCATCGTTTGTAAGTATTGGTCACCCAAATCGTAAATCATTGAGTCATTTTGAATTAAATCGTTGTGATAGTTACCACCGCTTGCTTGCAAATGAATAGCTTTCTTACCATGTAAATCACCGATTGATAAACCTTCAGAATTGTAATGGAAAGTTTGACCAGCTTGCATAACCATATCAATGTAGCTCTTCATTTCAGCAGGGATGAAGAGATTGTACATTGGATTGACAAAGACGTATTTGTCGGCATTAACAAATTCTTCTAACCATTGTTTTCTTGATTCGCTAAAACGAATTTCGTCAGGTGTAAAATCACTTTTGGCAAGATTTTTATTATAGATTGAAATGGCTAGTTTGTTTAATCTGAAAGGCATATATTCAGAAATATTATGAACGACAATTTCGTCATTGGGATTTTTGGCAGTATATGAATTAATAAAGTGTTTGTAAAGCTCGTGTGTTGAAGAACCCTTGGCAGTTTCGGGGTGAGCATAGATTACGAGTACTTTTGGCATATTAAGGAAAGCCCCTTTCTACAAATTTACTTCTATTATATATCGAATTAAAAAAACAAACTCAAAATTGTATGAGTTTGTTTAATTTAGGAAGGAAATATATTTAAAAACTAAATCGTTCCGGATTTGCTGTTAGCAGTCGACAACTGGCCATTAATATAATTATATGATTGAGTTATATTTTTATTGAGAGAGGAAATATGAAATTAATTGTGCCGATAGATAACCTGTATTAAGTCGACTGTAACAGCAAATTCAAAATGGTTAATTTTTAATATGTATGACTATGTGAATTACTTATCACGCTTGGCAGGCATGATTTGTGCTTCACCTTCAGTGACTTTGTCACCATTTTGATTAGTTACAACTGTTGATAAAGTAGCGATTTGGAAGTGTGCTTTTTGATCAATCTTTTCAACAGTAACTGTAGCTACGAGAACATCTCCGAAATAAACTGGTTTGTCGAATCTCAAAGATTGGTTTAAATAAATGGCTCCGGGTCCAGGCATTTTTGTACCTAAACAAGCTGAAATCATACCGGCAGAAAGCATACCGTGCGCAATACGTTTGTGGAATTGTGTTTTCTCAGCGAATTCTTGATCCATGTGCATGGGGTTGTAATCGCCAGTAACCTTAGCAAAGGTATCAACATCTTCTTCAGAGATACGTTTGGAAACTGATCCACTCATACCTACTTTTAATTCGCCCTCATAAAGTATCTTATATTCTTTCATCAAAAAGCCTCCTACAAAGCTATGTGCCTTAATTCACATTCATCATAGTCTGTAATCGCTTACATATGAAATACGGATTACTTATAGACTATATAACTAAACGAAATGGATATACATTTGTGAAAGAACTCGCCATATTTCTGTAAATTTACATCAGTCAATTGATTTCGATTATCAGAAAGTATGCAATTATAAACCAAATTCTGAAGTTTACATAATCTTGGCTTTTTGAATAAGCATACATTTGTAAGCACCATTTTATCGAATCGTAAGGACATATGTATTAGTTCAGCTTAATTAGCATTATTCATTGCTGATTAAAAACTATCCTGTTAGAATATGTGTGTAATAAAAAAGCAGACCAAATGGGGTCTGCTAGCAATTCCGCTAACGCGGTAGCCGATTTAGCTAAAAATAAGCCGAGACCTGCCAGTCAATGGGGCTTATTTTTTTAGCGCTAATATCCATATTTTCATCCACATAATTATTTTTGTTAAATATTACAAGAGCAAAAAAAGTTATGCAGAAAATCGAAGATTGGAATAAAACAATCACTAGGATTTAAGCTAAAATTCAAGCTTAATTAGCGTTATTCATTGCTGATTAAAAACT
>NZ_AZFV01000033.1 GCF_001435815.1 Companilactobacillus nantensis DSM 16982
AAAAGTTACCTCCTACTCGATTTAAATTACTTCTTTGTTGAAGATGATGATGAAACGTAACCTGAAAGAACATCCTTCAAGTCGCTATCCTTGATAGAAACATCAGCCTTCTTCAAGACTTTAGAAACAACCTTTTGCATAACTGTTGAATCTTGCATCCATGAAGCATAAAGCTTAGATTTAAGTTCGGCTGTGTGATCACTCATCTTACCCTTAGCAGGTTTCTTAACAAGTTGGATAACACTGTAACCGTAGCTTGTCTTAACAGGTGTATCTGTGTAGTCGCCAACTTTGTTTAGCTTGTATGCAGCTGTCTTGAAGTCAGTGTCGATACTTGTACTGTCGTTATCAAAGGCAGCCATCTTACCACCCTTGTTCTTTGTAGCTGAATCAGTTGAATATTCTTTAGCTAACTTAGCAAAGTCTTCACCGTTTTGAAGTTTTGTAATAACTTCTTTAGCAGTATCTTCTTTACTTACAAGAATTTGTGCAACTTGGATCTTAGGTTGGTAACTCTTCCATTCCTTCTTAAGATCTGCATTTGTAACTGTCTTGTTCTTCTTCAAAGCAACCTTTGTAAGAAGGTTAGTACGGATATTCTTCTTGAATTGGGCAGTTGTCATACCGTTTTGTTGAAGAATAGAGCTGAATGATGAACCATATTGGCTCTTGTACTTGTTGTATTCACTATTAACTTGTTTTGTGGATACATCTTTACCATATTGGTCTTCGAGGGCCTTTGTGATAATCATTGTTTGAAGTGTTTGCTTACCTGATGAAGAACTCTTCATTTCTTTGTAGTATTCTTCTTGGGTAATTCTTCCACCCTTAAGTGTAGCAACAGTCTTGTTACCTGAACAACCAGCAACAACTGTTATCATAAATAGACCAGCAATAGCTAAAATCCATTTAGTTAAACGTTTATTCATCTTTACACATCCTTAATTAATATGTCTACAATTGAAAAGACTACCATAAAATATCGTGAATAGTTTATCATTTTAAGAAAAAATCACAAAAAATTCATATTTGGCACTGTTATTTTTGGAAGCTATCAAGGTTTTCTTGCATTTCTTTAATAGAGCTTTGAAGTTTTTCAACATCTGGCTTGATACTTGCTGAATAATCACTGATGTCTTTTTGAAGACCAGACATAACTTCTGGAACCACAGTCGAATTTTTTTGTAGATCGGCTAATATATCTTTAAAATCTTTTATATTCTGAAATAACTTGGTATCATTGATACTAGGTGTGACATCTTTTGATTGAAATAGTTGTAGGGCAGCCCCTGAAATTGTTCCAATCATGAATCCAGCAAAAAATTTCATCTTAATCCTCCAAGTTTTGTTTGATCTTGTCGGCACGTGCTTGCAATTCTTCGTTACTTACTAGACCGGTGTTGTCTCCCCAGTGCATTGAGAAATCATCGTCTTTTGAATAGCGAGGTACTAGGTGGATGTGTGAGTGCATAACACTTTGATAAGCAATCTCACCATTATTTTGGCAGATATTCATACCGATAATGTCAGGATTTGAAGCTTTAATAGCACGGGCAATCATTGGAACCTTTTTGAAGACACGTTCAGCTAAATCCTCGTCATAGGCGAAGATATCCTTAACGTGTTTCTTAGGTACGACGAGTGTGTGACCAGGTGTTACTTGGGAAATATCAAAGAATGCTTTGATATCATCATCCTCGTAGATTGTTGTACTAGGAATTTCGTTGTTAATTATTTTGCAAAAGATGCAATCATCCATAGAAAAATCTCCTTTCAAAAAACAGCATTATATTTACTATAATGCTATCATAATAACATTATTAAAAACAGATATAGGTGGTTTAAACCATGACTTTAGAAGTAAAAGAACTGACCGGTGGATACGGTCAAGTATCAGTTTTAAAGAAAGAGACCTTTACGGTTGAAAGTGGACAAGTTGTTGGTTTGATTGGTCTAAATGGGGCCGGTAAGTCAACGACGATTAAACACATTATTGGATTACTGACGCCACGTGGTGGTCAAATTTTGATTGATGGTATTAGTTTGCACGATGATGTGGAAAAGTATCGTAAGAAGATTGCTTATGTACCTGAAATGCCAATCCTTTATCCAGAACTAACATTAAAGGAACACATTGACTTAACAATTATGGCTTACGATTTGGATCATGATAAAACTTGGGCCAATGCCAATGAATTGTTGAAGACATTCCGACTTGATAATAAGTTAGATTGGTTCCCACAAAACTTTTCTAAGGGTATGAAACAAAAGGTGATGATTGTCTGTGCATTCATGACCGATGCCAGTTTGTTCATTATTGATGAACCATTCACTGGGCTTGATCCATTGGCTGTAAATGATTTATTAAATATTGTTGAAGCTAAGAAAAAAGCAGGGTGTTCAGTTTTGATGTCAACTCACGTTTTAGCTACTGTTCAAAACCATGCTGATAAATTTGTTTTGATCAATCATGGTCAAGTACGTGCTGATGGAACACTCGACCAATTGAAAGCCAAATTTGACATGCAACCAGACGCTAATCTTGATGATATTTATATCAAGATGTCAAACGAGGACCTCTAATGTTAAAGCTTTGGAATGAACGATTAAGAAGACATCAACTTAATCAATTCAAATATCTCAGATTGATTTTTAATGACAACTTTGTTTTAGCTTTTATCGTTTTAATTGGAGCGTTAGGCTTTTGGTACTCTAACTTATTAGGTACGATTCATCATACTTTAGTATTTGGAAAACCAATCGTAATCATCTTGCTATTTTTAGCTGTGCAAGTCGGTGGAATTGCTACTTTACTAGAAGAACCTGACAGTACGTTCTTATTAGTTAAGGAGAAAGAATTTTATAAATATTTCCGAGCAGCTAAGAATTACAGTAGTTTTATGCCAGTTGTGACATTAGCATTAGTCAATTTTTTGTTGTCAGCTTTTGCTTCACGTGGGGCTGGTCTAAAAATAATTGATATCATAGCGATTGCAATCGGACTGATTGTTTACAAATTGGCTTTTTTGAACGTTAATTTGATGGAAATTTATGATCGAGCTCATTTTGGCAGTATCAGTATGCGTTTAGCATCAAATATCTTATTATTAGTAGCGTTGGCAATTTCAACTTATTTCTTTAGTTGGACGATGTTGATTGTAGCTGTCGTTTATTACTTTTATTTGAATGCACAAGTACGGACATTGGAAACAAGTGGTCAGTTACAATGGAAATTAGCGATTGAAACAGAAGATCAAAGAATGTTTCGTATTAAACGTTTCTACAATCTATTTACTGATGTGCCAGGTGTAAATAGTAAAATTAGACGTCGCAAATGGTTAGATGGCTTATTGACGCCAATTAAACCTGTATCAAGCAATACTTATTTGTATTTGTTTGCGCGTGGTTTTGTCAGAAATAATGAATATATCGGTTTGTTCTTGCGTTTAACGATTATTCAGGCTATCATGCTAGCTTTGATTGATAACTTCTACATTTCATTAATTGTTGAGATGCTCTTTATCTATTTAGTTGGTTTCCAATTGAAACCTTACTTTAAAGAAGTTATGCAAAATTTGATGCAACGGCTTTATCCAATCAGCGGAAAAACTAAAATTGCTGATTTTACAAAATTAAGTACGACTATCTTGTCAATCCAATGGATTATTAGTGCATTGGCAATTTTATATAAATTTGGTTTAAGTATGAATAGTTTGATTATTATCGTAGCTGGTTTAGCTGTCTTAATCTTTGTCAACTATTTCTACATGCCAAGACAATTGAAAAAATATCTAGATTAATGGAGAGAATTAATATTTATGCGATTAAGAAACAAACCTTGGGCTAAAGAAATGATCAACGATAACCTTGATCTGATTGCCATCCAACCAGAAAACATGCAAGGCAAATGGCAAGACCGTTTTGCTAAGAAACAACCTTTATTTATCGAAGTTGGTTCTGGTAAGGGTAGATTCATTACTGAATTAGCCAAACAAAATCCCCAAAACAACTACATTGCGATGGAAGTTCAAGAAGGGGCCATTGCTTTGGTATTAAAAAAGCAAGTTGAGTTAAAATTACCCAACTTGCAATTGTTGTTAGCTAATGGTGCTGATTTGTCAGAATACTTTGCCGAGAGCGAAGTTGACGGCGTATATTTGAACTTTTCTGATCCATGGCCAAAGACTCGTCATGAAAAACGTCGTTTGACATACAAATCATTCTTGAAGCAATATCAATACATCTTAAAAGATGATGGTTATTTGCAATTCAAGACGGATAACCAAGGCCTGTTCGAATACTCATTGATCAGTATGAACAATTATGGAATGAAGTTTGATGAAATTTCTTTAGATCTTCACAACAATGAAGGACTAAATTTGAATAACATCGAAACTGAGTACGAAGAAAAGTTCTCAAAAAAAGGCTTCAGGATTAATTACCTGAAAGCCCAATTTAAAAATTAATTTTCGTTTGCTTACTGTACTTTTTTAATGTTGAGTAGTTCACCGGTCATAGCATCAGCGATGAAGTGGTATTGGGCAACGTCTAATTCGTCCATTGTGGTTACACCACCAACGATTCCCCAAGTTGCACGGCCATTTACATCAACACGTTGATAAAATGGTTCAACCCATGAACCGATAACTTTGCTATCTTCGCCCAAAACGGACTTAACTTTGTTAATAATTTTCTCGCTATCTAGATGGTGTTTTACTAAGACTGTAGCAGCTGCAGATGCGGCTAGAACAGTACCAGCAACGATTAAAGAACCGATACCTTTTTTACTCATAAAAATCACTCCTTGATTTCGATTTATTGATATATTACCACTATTATATATCAATCTAATACTCAAGAGCACTTAATTGACCGTTTAACAAATAAAAAGTATCTTATTGGAGAGGTGAACAAATATGAAAACATTTGAAGACTATGGCGTAAAAGACTGGCACGAAGTAACTAAAGAGGGAAAACACATCCTATTTTTCCATGCCGACTGGTGCCCAGACTGCAAATTTATCGAACCCAAGTTACCAGAACTTGAAAAAGAGTATTCTGACTTTAACTGGATCAGTTTCAACCGTGATGATAACATGGAAATTGCTCAAGAATTAGGAATTATGGGAATTCCTAGCTTTGTTATTATTGAAAATGGCAAAGAAATTGGTAGACTAGTAAATAAAGATCGAAAAACTAAAGAAGAAGTTGAGACCTTTATTAACAGCGTAGTTAATGCTTAATACTTATATATGATTATAATGCCGCCTCCGGGAGTAAGAAATTTAGGCTGCTGTGGGGACTGGCTGGAGCCAAGGTCTCCAGCCTCGATTTTGAACTTCGCAAAGTACGCGAATTTCAAAACTCGTCCCGTATTGTAATGGCTAAAGCCATTACAATACTTTCACTGCTGCCTAATTTCTTACTCCCGGAGGCTAGTGTGTTCGTTGCTTCTAGTTAAATTATATTTTATAAATAAGATTTTTAGTTAAATTGAGACTGGGAAGTCTTTAGTTTAAAATTAACTAGTCGGAAGAGTGAAGAAAGATTAACAGGCAGTGAAAGTGGCGTTAGTGCTTTAGCACTTACACCACCGGGCGTGTTTGGAGACTTGCGGTTTTTGCAAGGCTTCAAACCGAGGTCTGAGACCTTGGCTCAGACCGGTCCGCACAGCCAGTTAATCTTTCTTCACTCTGGAGACGGCTTATATGAAATAGTATTAAGCTCTAATTAACAAATAATTCAATCAAGTGAGGGAAAAAACTTGCTATTAAGCTTTTATAATCCAGATGTTTTAGGGGACGTCTTGATTGTCGAGACAGCGGAAGATGTTGCGGCACAAGATACAACTCAAAAAGATAACGTAGTACGTATTTTTAACACAGAAACTAATGATGCCATTGGTTTTAACTTTTTTGGACTTGGTGAAGAACTAGGTATCCAAAACGAATCCGGTCAAGTATTTCTTGATGACAAGCAAGTAGACATTTTGAATAGTGCCATTGCTAAAACAGGTTTTTCTGATAAATTAGAGACTGATAATAGTCCTAAGTTCGTTATTGGACATGTCGCTGAAATGAAAGCACATCCTGATTCAGATCATTTGCATATTACTCAAACTGAAGTTGGATTGGATAAACCAGTTCAAATCGTTTGTGGTGCGCCAAACATTGAACAAGGTCAATTAGTTGTTGTTGCCTTGCCCGGTGCTGTAATGCCTACTGGAGCCGAAATTTGGCCAGGTGCTTTACGTGGTGTCGACAGTTACGGTATGATTTGTTCAGCTAGAGAATTAGGTATTCCTAATGCACCACAAAAGCGTGGTATCCTTGTATTAGACCAAGGTACAGCTGGCCAAGCATTTGATTTTGAAGCAGCAAAGAATTTGTTCGATTAGGAGTTATTATGGAAAATACAGTCTATCATTTTGTTGGAATTAAAGGTACTGGGATGAGTGCCTTAGCACTTATTTTGAAAGACCTCGGATATGAAGTTCAAGGATCAGATATTGATAAATATACATTTACTCAACGTGGTCTTGAACAAGCAGGCATTAAAATCTTACCTTTCGATGAAAATAACATTCACGAAGGTTTGACTATCGTTAAAGGAAACGCTTTTAGTGATGACCAAGTAGAAATTAAAAAAGCTAATGATATGCATTTATCAGTTATTACATATCCTGAACTAGTTGGTAAGTTGGTTAATGATTACACATCAATCGGTATCGCTGGTTCACATGGTAAGACAAGTACAACTGGTCTTTTGGCACACACATTGAGTGGAATTGCTAAGACTTCATACTTGATCGGTGACGGTACTGGTAAAGGTATCAAAGATGCTAAGTTCTTTGTTTTTGAAGCTGATGAATATCGTCGTCACTTCTTAGCTTACTCACCAGATTACTTAATTATTACTAATATCGACTTTGATCACCCAGATTATTTCTTCGGTGGAATCAACGATGTTGTTGATGCATTTGAATCAGAAGCTAGAAAGACGAAGAAGGGTATCTTCATCTGGGGTGAAGATAAACATGCTAAGTCAATCAAAGCTGATGCACCAATTTATACATATGGTTTGGATGAATCAGATTATGTTCGTGCTACAAATATCAAACGTACTGTTAAGGGTTCATCATTTGATGTTTCAATTAATGGCGAAAATATTGGTAATTTCCAAGTTCCATTGTTCGGTGAACACAACGTTCTTAACTCACTAGCTGTTATCGGTGTTGGTCACATGGAAAAACTCGACCATGCCTTGATTAACCGCGAATTGCAAACATTCAGTGGGGTTAAGAGACGTTTCAGTGAAAAGAAAGTGGCTGACCAAGTTATCATTGATGACTATGCTCACCATCCACAAGAAATCAAAGCTACAATTGATGCTGCTAGACAAAAATATCCTGACAAAAAGATTGTTGCTGTCTTCCAACCACATACTTATACAAGAACTTTAGCCTTGATGGACGATTTTGCTAAATCACTTGATTTGGCCGATGAAGTTTACTTAACTAATATCTTTGGTTCAATTCGTGAAGCTCACGGTGATATTACAAGTAAAGATCTTGGCGACAAGATTCATAAGGGTGGTAAAGTTCTAACTCTTGACGACCTATCACCATTATTGGATTATCACGATACAGTGATGATTTTCATGGGTGCTGGGGATGTTCAAAAGTATGAAACTGCTTATGAACAATTGTTAAGTACTTTAAATCCTAATCAACAATAATTTGAATAACGAGAGTGGAACAAACCATGGTCAGCTTTCGAGCATTAAGGCAAATAAGAGCGTAATCCGATTTTGGATTACGCTCTTATTTGGTTTAAGCGGAAAAAGCTATGGTTTGTTGCACGTTTATGCTGCATATTTAAAAATAATAGTAGTTTTGTCCTAAATTCATGTTTTTTTGCTTTTGAATAGTAGATTATTGTTATGATGAGTTTAAATACTATAAATGCAAACAGGTGGGTTCTCTTGAAATCTGAGAAATTAGTAAATATGATTTATATTTTATTAGATAATGATCGGATGTCAGCTGAAAAGTTATCAAAACGTTTGGATGTATCAGTTCGTACAATTTATCGTTATGTTGATACACTTAGTGCTTCCGGAATTCCAATATATGTTTCCAAGGGGAGAAATGGTGGCATATCATTACTTCCAGAATTTAAAATTAGTAAAGCTTTAGTTAATGAGGATGAACAAATCAATATTCTGACTTCTTTAAGGAATATGCGCGACTTAGATGTTGAAAATGATCAAACTTTAGATAAGTTGTCAGCAATTTTCCAGAAAAATCCAGTAGAATGGTTAAAGATTGATCCCACAATTTGGAGTAAAAGTAATACTCAAAAAATAATACTTTCACAACTTAGAAAAGCTATTCTTGACAAAGAGTTTATTAGTTTTCAATATTTAAATTCAAAAAATGAGTTTTCAAATCGTGAGATATATCCTTTTCAGGTCGTTTTTAAAAAGAATGCATGGTATGTTGAAGGATATTCACTTGAAAGACAGTCAGTTAGACTTTTTAAGTTAACAAGATTGAGTAATCTGAATATCGAAAGTAACAAACATTTGGAAGTTAAAGGTAAACCTTGGTTGACTGCTAAGAAGCAACAAGCAGATTCTGTACAACAAATTCAAGTTGATTTGGTTTTTACTGAGAATTTAAAGTATCGTGTATTTGAAGAATTTCCTCAAGAGGATATTTCACAAATAAAAACAGGAGAATATGAAGTTATTACGAATTTAAATGAAGGTGAATGGCTGATAACGTATTTTTTGTCGTTTGGTAAAGGCCTAAAAGTCATAGGTCCTAAAGCATTGAGAGATAAAATGCGTACAGAAGTTGAAAAAATTTTGATTAATTATTAAATGTTGACATATATTGTCAGACTTTAATTTGTATTATATGTTCATCAAGTAGCAGGAATGCTTTATCTTGATTAATTAATAATAAATGAAAGCTGGTAATATTCATGGAAAACTATCCATCAGGTTACAATAAATATTCAGTATACTTTTTAAATTTGATGATGAAGGGGATTAAAGATGATGTTGATGCAGATTCTTTTTGGGATGCAATTTCTGATAATGCTACGTTTACGTTCCATTATCATTTTCCGGATTTCCCCCGCCAAATGACTAAATCAGAATATAAGACATGGTTTAAAAGTTACAGTGCCCCAGAAACTGGAGCCGATTTCTTAAATATATATAAAGATTCAACAGCTGGTATTACGACATTAGTAATGGAATATTCCGTTCATTATGATCAATATCCAGATATGAATTTCCTTTCTATTGCAAAAATTAAAAATAAACAAGTTATTCAATGGGATGATTACTTGGATACTTCAAACATCAAATAGATTTAATTATATTCACGAAGTAATATCTTTTTTTTAAAAGCTAGTTATGTTCGTTACAAAAGTTTTAAAAAGACTGATGCGATAATAACTGATGCCACAGAAACGGTCGCAAAACCACCGACTAACATTTTAGGTAGAATAGATTCAGTTAAAAAGGCATTTTCGTCTTCACTTTGAGCGACTGTTTGGCAGATTTCAGTTGTTAAAATAAAATCCGCTGGAAAGCCAAAAAGGGCTGTCAAAGAACAGGCAAACGCCATTTCACGACTCATTCCAAATGGTTTTGCCAAAATAAAGGAAGCAACGAACATTCCCAAGATGCCAAGTAAAATTAAGACAATGATTTGTACGATGATATGTCCGATAATGGCCGGCGTTGTCAAACTCAATTGTGCAAAGATATAAGCTAGCAGTCCATACATTAACCAATTAAAGACTTTGGCCTTATCTAGTGCATTTGTTTCAATAAAACCTAACTGATGGGCAATTACACCAAGAATTAGACAGATGACATTGGCGTTGATGGCGCCATTGACTAAACTAGCCAACCAATTGCCGAGTAAGGCAATGATTGCTACACGAGTGATGATAAAGACTGGTGTTTGAAATTGAGTAGGAAGTTTCAAAATTGGTTTATCAACTGTTTCAGAACGATTATGTTTTTTAATTATTTGGGCGACCTCAGATTTGGGGTCGTCTTTTTCGTTGTTGTATTGAACTGATAATCGCTTACCTTCTTTACGTAGTAATAGTGCAGTTAAAGGATAACCAATCATTGAGTGCATGATAAACATGGAAACTGGCAAGGCGACAAGGGTTGTAATACCAGCAGCTTTTAAACCGTTGGTCATTAATAATGCAGCCACGATTCCACCGGTCAGTGGAGGGACAGCAGCAACGACTGTTTTCCAGTTAAAGAAAAGTGAGCCGATGGAAAGAGTGAAAATTAGTGTCCCAGTGACACCTAAGAGGGCAATACAAACGGCCTTCCATTGATGACCCAATTCTTTTAGATCCATTAAACTTCCCATTTGCACGAGGAGCATTGACATAGCAACACTGACAAATTGGGGTGAGTAGGATGCCTGAGTGACAATATTTTTAGGCAATATGGTCCAAAAGCCAATTGCAAAGAGGACTGCGGTGATAAAAATCGAAGGTACGAATGCTTTAGTCGCAGCAGAGGCCCACTCGCCAATCAATATGAAAATCATGACAGTTGTGAACGATAGTAGATATGTCATATTTTTGACCTCCTGAAAATTAATTTGAAAAAGTTTTTAGTTACAGCGCAAATTTTGCGTGTATTTAATAAATATGGCAATAAAAAAAGCGTTTATTAGACAAAAAGTATAATTATATCAAAAATAATTTGTACATTTTGACTTTAAAACTATTTCAATTTAAGCTTAATTTAAATTTTATTTAGGAGGATTTTATCGTGGAAACTCTTTACAAAAATTTTAATTTGTTTGATGGCAAACAACCACAGATTCAAAAAGATGCTTGGTTCATTGTTGATGATGAATCTGGAGAAATTGTTAAGCTAGGTTTCAAGGAAGCTCCTGATGTTGCACAAGTAGTAAATTTAAAAAATAAATTTGTGATGCCTGGTTTAATAAATTCACATGTTCATTTGATGATGAATGCTATTACTAATAAATTGAATTATTTATCTGAAGCAGAAGTTACCTTTACCGCCCTAAATAATTTAAAGGAAGCTCTCCAAGCCGGTGTTACTTATGTACGTGACTGTGGATGTGCTTTTGACGTTGATATCAAGTTGCGTCGTTTACAAGAAGAAGGTCAATTAGGTGGAACTGAAATTGTGCCATCAGGGCGACCAATGTCAATTACTGGAGGACATGCTGATTTCACTGAAGGCATTGATGGGGAAACAACGTGGGGCAATATTGTTGATTCACCAGATGAAATGCGTCATGCCGTGCGTCGTGAATTTAAATTAGGTGCTAAAAATATCAAAATCATGGTTACTGGTGGGGTAATGTCAGCGACGGATAAAATTGATGATACTGAACTATCAATGCCTGAATTAGAGACGGTTGTTGAAGAGGCACATAACAAGCACATGACCGTAGCAGCGCATGCCGAAGGTGCAAAAGGAATTCATGATGCTATTGTTGCTGGTGTTGATTCAATCGAACACGGATGTTTGATTACTGATGACGATATAGAGTTGATCAAACAAAAAGATATTTATTTGACACCAACTGTTATCGCCACATATTCAATTCCAGCCTATGGTGAAGGTAAATTGCCGGATTATATGATTGAAAAAGCCAAAGGGTTTAAAGAACAATTTTATGCTCGGATGAAGGTTGCCATTCCAGCTGGTGTGAAATTATCTTTTGGGACTGATGCCGGAACGCCATTTAACAGATTTAGCGATATTCCGAAAGAATTAGAATTATTAACTGATGTTGGCGCTACAAATGAAGAAGCCTTATTATCAGCCACTAAGAATAGTTCTCATCTCTTAGGAATTGATGATAAGTATGGTTCTTTGGAGACTGGGAAGATAGCTGATTTCTTAGTTTTAGATGATGATCCAATCGTTGATATTAAGGCAGTTCAACAAGTTGACAAAGCAGTTTATAAAAAAGGTATCAAGGTATTTTAAAGGGGAAAACTAATGACAAAAACATTTACTAATCTCAACTTATTCAATGGAATTGACGATAAAGTTATTAAAAATAGTTATCTAACTGTTGATGATAGTGGTCGAATTATTGCTATTGGGACAGGTATTCCAGATGATGGCAATCAAAAGATTGATTTGAATAACAAATACGTGATGCCAGGGATGATTAATGTTCACACGCATATCATGATGGATCCAATTATCAATAAATTTAATTATGCATCGGAAGCAGAAGTTACTTTTGAAGCACTGAACAATTTACAAAAACTTCTCCAAGCAGGAGTTACTTATGTCAGAGACTGCGGATGTGCCTTTGATGTCGATATCAAATTACGTAAGTTGCAAGAAGAAGGACAGCTCAAAGGGACCGAAATTTTGCCATCAGGCCGTCCTATGACAATGACTGGTGGACATGCTGATTTTGTTGAGGGACTCGATGGTGAGACGACTTGGGGTCATATTACAGATTCAGATGATGCAATGCGTCATGCTGTCCGTCAAAACTTTAAACGTGGTGCTAAAAATATCAAAGTTATGGTTACTGGTGGCGTTATGTCACCGACTGATCAAGTTGATGATGTCGAATTGACCGAATCAGAAATTCGAACCGCAGTTGAAGAATCACACAGCAAGCACATGACAGTCGCTGCTCACGCTCAAGGAAATCGTGGTATTCAATTTGCTCTCGATGCGGGAGTAGATTCAATCGAACACGGAATTTACCTCGATGAAAATCAAGCAGATTTTATGAAGAATCATGATGTTTACTTAGTTCCAACTTTGAGTGCGTGTGTTAATATTGAAAAGTTTGCCAAAAATAAGGTGCCAGATTATATGTACTTGAAAAACCAAGCAGTGAAAACTGATCTCTTTAAGAACGCTACTATGGCTGCCTCAAAAGGTGTCAAAATTGTCGTCGGGACAGATGCAGGTACACCATTCAATAGTTTTGCGACGGGCACGGCTGACGAAGTAGTGCTACTTACTGAATTAGGATTAACACCTTATCAAGCTTTACTGGGAACTAATATTTATGCGGCAGAATTATTAAATATTGATGATCAATATGGAAGTATTGATGTTAACAAGTTTGCTGATTTCTTAGTCCTAGATGATAATCCATTGACTGATATCAATTCTGTTAAACAAATTGATAAGCAGGTTTATAAAAAAGGTGAACTAGTAGTTGGACAAACTGATAATGTTGTTGAAACAGCCAGTTTAGTCTAAGTAAAGTTTTTATATTTCTCCTAGAAATAAATTTTTGAAAATAGTAAAGTAGTAGGTAAGAGTTAGGCTATGACAGAGCAGATTGTCATGGCCTTTTTGTATGAAGAGAGGTTAATGAATCTTGGATAATTCAGTATCAACACGTGTCAAATTGTCAATTTTGGCTGTTGGATTGTTGTCTTTTACAGGTATTCTGATTGAAACGTCAATGAACGTCACTTTTCCGACTTTAGTTAGAACGTTAAACGTTAGTTTGGGGACGGTTCAGTGGTTAACAACAGGTTATTTGTTACTGACAACAATTGTTATGAGTACGACTGCTTATTTGTTGAAAAAATTTGATCCATTGAAAATATTTATTTTCGCAACCATTTGTTGTTTCATTGGTTCATTAATTTGTTTGATGGCACCAGATTTTCCCGTTTTAATGGGTGGACGTTTATTACAGGCTATCTCAACAGGTTTATCAACACCCTTGATGTTTAATTTGATTTTTGAGGAAATTCCTTCATCAAAATTGGGCTTGTATACTGGCTTAGCGGGAATCGTGATTTCGCTAGCACCAGCTTTGGGACCAACTTATGGTGGTGTCATTAATGGTATTTGGACTTGGCGAGAAATTTTTGTCGGCGTTTTGCCATTAATTATTCTATTATTTGTTATCGGTATATTCACCATTCATGGAACCGCTCGTGGAACGAAAGGTATTACGTTTGATTACTTGAGTGTAGTTGGTTTGGCAATTATCTTTTCTGTCATTCTTTTTACTTTTGATCAAGCAGGACGTTACGGTTGGACTTCCAGTCAATTTTTACTTTGGGTGTTAGGTTCAATCGTAATTATCGGATTGTTTGCTTGGTATAATCACCACAGTAATCGTCAATTGATTGATTTTTCAATTTTAAAAATACCTGTATTGAGATTAAGATTATTCGGTTATTTTAGTTTGCAGTTTATCAATATTGGTTTATCGTTTGTTTTACCAATCTTTGCACAAACAGTTTTGAAACTAGATTCAGCACAAGCAGGTTTAATGTTATTACCGGGTTCATTGTTAGGGGCTGCCGTTGGTCCAATTGCTGGTTATATGTATGATAAACGTGGTGCTTGGATGCCATTGTTAATTAGTGGCCTATTGATCACTGCCGGTTCAGGGTTGTTTTGGCTCCAAAGTGAAAGTTTAACCATGTCAGGTATTATTTGGATTTATATATTAGTTAGAATTGGGTTCAGTATGGGCTTTGGGGTTTCCTTATCTGATGGTAGTGTTCAAGTTAAAGGTTCAAAGAAATCCGATCAAAACTCACTTTACAGTATGATGCAACAGTATGCAGGGTCACTTGGAACAAATGTTTTGTCAGTTGTTATTTCGGCAGTAGCTTTGACGAGTGGTACGAAGAATAATGTCTTGAATACCATTGCAGGTGCCAAAATTGATTTTGCTATTTTAACCGTTTTGTCATTACTAGTATTGGCATCGATTGTTTATATTTATTTCAGATATGAAAAACAAAATAATTAATTAGGAAGTCTTGATTTGGGTTCTTTCTTAAATTTGGTTAGAGCCGCCTCTGGGTGCAAGAAATGTTGGCGCTGTGGGGACCGGTTCGAGCCAGAATGCGGTCTCGAACCTCGATTTTGAACTTCGTAAAGAACGCGAATTTCAAAACTCGTCCCGTGGTGTAAGAGCTAAAGCTCTAACGCCACCTGCACTGCTGCCAACATTTCTTGCACCCAGAGGCTAGTGTATTAGTTGTTTTTAGTTGGACTTAAATGAAATCTAAGTCATTGTAAATTTAGAATAAAATTAAAAAAGGTAGATAAATTTCATTTTGCGCATTTGAATTTATCCACTTTTTTTATATTCGTTTCTATAACCAAAGTTGAGAAAGAACCTGATTTGTAACGAATCTGATTTTTTTAGTTCTTTAAAAGAATCTTCCCCGAGACTATGGCATTGACTTATTCTTTTTTTGTATGAAGTACGCGTGGTGCTAGTAAGTTTATTACAATTAATTTCAGGCTTGTCATACTTCAACCATTTCAAGAAATTTAGATTCATTTAAAGACCTTAGTCGGAAGAATCGAGAATAGTTACTGGCTGTGACAGTGGTGTTAGTGCGGGAGGTTTTCCCGTGCTTACAGCACCGGGCGTGTTTGGAGACTCGCTTGCGAGGCTTCAAACCGAGGTCTGAGACCTTGACTCAGACCGGTCCGCATAGCCAGTAGCTATTTCTCGATTCTGGAGACGGCATATTTAACGGGCAATAATGTGAAAATATGTTAACAGTGTGATTCATTCACAACTGGAGGCGGTAATTAACTCTTCACTAATCTGTCACAACCCTCGAGGATTTGTTAAAATAGAATTAGTTAATTTCGGTTTTATTGGAGAATATATGTCAAAAAATAAAAAATTACTTTTAATTGATGGAAATAGTGTGTCATTTCGAGCTTTCTTTGCTATGCACAATGTCTTAGACAAGTTTGTTACTGGCGAAGGAATCCACACAAATGCACTTTACGCATTCAACAACATGTTGGAACTTATTTTGAAGGATGAGCAACCAACTCATGCATTAGTCGCTTTTGATGCTGGTAAAACGACCTTTAGAACCAAGATGTTTGATGAATACAAGGGTACCCGTGCGAAGACTCCTCAAGAATTGATGGAACAATTGCCATTGATTCAAGAGATGTTGAACTATCGTGGTATCAAAACTTATGAGCTACCTGACTATGAAGCGGACGATATTATCGGCACAATGTCTCGTAAGGCTGAAGCTGATGGTATGGACGTGACGATTATTACCGGTGACAGGGATTTGACTCAGTTAACGACTGATAAAGTTACCGTTAAAGTTAATGTCAAAGGTGTGACAGAGACTGAAGCCTACACACCTGAACACGTTCAAGAAAAGTTAGGGATTACTCCTAAGCAAATTATTGATATGAAAGGATTAATGGGTGATACATCTGACCATTATCCTGGAGTTGAAAAAGTTGGTGAAAAGACTGCCATTAAGTTGATCAATGAGTATGGCAGTGTTGAAGGAATTTACGAACACGTTGATGAAATGAAGAAGAGTAAGCTCAAAGAACATTTGATTAACGATAAAGATCAAGCCTTTTTGAGTAAAAAATTGGCTACGATTAATTTAGAGGCGCCGGTTGAGTTGACATTGGGTGATCTTGAATATCGTGGTGACAATCAAGAAGAGTTAATTCAGTTTTATCAAAAAATGAATTTTAAAACTTTCTTGAATCGAATGGACGTTCCACAAGAAGATACTGCAGAAGCTTTAGCGGATATTAAAGTACAAGACCTAGATGCTGATGCAATTATTAAGATTGTTGCCAATACTAAACCGCAAACGCTGATTGTTGAAGGATTCGGTGAGAATTATCATTTGGCACCAATCATCGGTTTAATGATTTCTGATGGTGAAAATTATTATGGAACTGCCGATGTTTCAATCTTAGAAAATCCAAGTTTAAAGGCGTGGTTGGCTGACAAAACAAAGGAAAAATATCTCTTTGATAACAAGCGAACGATTGCGTTATTGCATCGTTATGGCTGTGAGATAGACGGTATTAGTTTTGATATGTTACTTGTGGCTTACTTGCTTGATACTAACGATAATAAGCAAGATATCGGTTTAGTTGCTAAGAATTACAATGTTAACTTACCATCTGAAGAAGAGTTTTACGGAAAAGGTGTTAAGAAGGCTGTTCCTGAAGATACTGCTATTTTATTGAACTTCTTAGCTCAAAAAGCTCAAGTTATTGCAACTTTAAAAGATAAAATGATGGCGGAATTGAAAGATAATGATCAAGATAGTCTCTATGATGAAATTGAGTTGCCATTATCAAATGTTTTAGCAAGCATGGAAATCAAGGGTATTACAGTTGAAGTTTCCAAACTAAAGGAAATGGAAAATACTTTTGCAACGCGTCTTGCCGAGATTGAAAAGAAAATTTATCAAGAAGCTGGTAAAGAATTTAATATTAATTCACCTAAGCAATTAGGCGTGGTTTTGTTTGAAGATTTGAAATTGCCAGTCGTGAAGAAGACAAAGACAGGATATTCAACATCAGTTGATGTTTTAGATAAATTGAAGGATAAGTCACCAGTTGTTCAAATGGTCTTAGACTACCGTCAAATTTCAAAGATTCAATCAACTTATGTAGTCGGTTTGCAAAAGTTTGTCCAACCTGATAATCGAATTCACACGATTTATTTACAAACGTTGACTCAAACAGGTCGATTATCATCAATTGAACCAAACTTGCAAAATATTCCGATTCGAATTGATGAAGGTAAGCAAATTCGGAAGGCTTTCGTGCCACAACACGAAGATTGGGAGATTTTCTCAGCCGATTATTCACAAGTTGAATTGCGTGTTTTAGCTCACATTTCGGGTGATGAACATATGCAAGAAGCCTTCAGGGAAGATTATGATATTCATGCTCATACAGCAATGCGGATCTTTGGTTTGAACAGTACTGATGAAGTTACACCAAACATGCGTCGTCAAGCTAAGGCTACTAACTTTGGAATTGTTTACGGAATTAGTGATTATGGTTTGTCACAAAATATCGGCATCAGTCGTAAACAAGCTGCAGCCTTTATCGAATCTTACTTTGAACAATATCCTGGTGTTAAGAAGTATATGGATGATATCGTTAAATATGCTCGTGAAAATGGCTATGTTGAAACAATTATGCATCGTCGTCGTTACTTGCCAGATATCCACTCAAGTAACTTTAATGTGAGAAACTTTGCCCAACGTACAGCTATGAATACGCCAATCCAAGGTAGTGCAGCTGATATTATTAAAGTGGCAATGATTAATATGCAAAAGATGTTGAAGAAAGAAAATCTTCAAGCTAATTTACTTTTACAAGTACATGATGAAATGATCTTTGAAGCACCAAAATCAGAAATTGAGACTTTAGAAAAATTAGTACCAAGCGTGATGGATTCAGCTGTCAAACTTGATGTACCTTTGAAGGTTGAAACAGCTCATGGTCAAACTTGGTATGAAGCAAAGTAGGTTGATAAAATGCCAGAGATGCCAGAAGTAGAAACAGTTAGACGTGGTTTGAACGCTCAAGTTAAGGGACGGAAAATCACTAATGTTGAAATTCGTTATCAAAATTTAATTACTGGGGATGTTGACCAGTTTAAAGAGTTTGTAACTGGAGCAACGATTACTGATGTCGGACGTCGTGCTAAATTTTTGTTGATTCATTTGGATAATGGCTATACAATTATTAGTCACCTTCGAATGGAAGGTCGCTATCGTATTTCAGCTGATCCAAGTGCAATTGATAAACATTCACATGCTATTTTTACGTTAGATAACGGACAAAAAATGATTTATAATGATGTTCGAAAATTTGGTCGAATGCAACTGTGGAATACGGATGATTTATCCGCAAACAAGTCGATTCAAAAGCTTGGTCCAGAACCTTTATCAGCTGAATTTACTTTCAGTAATTTGAAACCAAGAATTATGCGTCACCGTAAAGATATCAAGACTGTTTTACTGGATCAGTCAGTTATGAGTGGGCTTGGCAATATTTACGTTGATGAAGTTTTGTGGAAGGTAAAAGTTCATCCTGAAACTCCAGCCAATCATTTAACGGATACTGATGTTCAAAATATAATTGAAGTATCTAACCAAGAGATGGAAAAGGCAATTGCGTCCGGTGGTTCAACGATTCGCTCATATGTAGATGCGACGGGACATACTGGAAATATGCAAAATAGTCTTCAAGTTTATGGTAAGGAGGGGACACCTTGTCCACGTTGTGGAACTGACATTGTTAAAATCAAAGTCGGTGGACGAGGCACGCATTTTTGTCCTAAGTGTCAAGTAGTCAAATGAGTAAAATTTACGGATTAACTGGTGGGATTGCTGCTGGCAAATCGACTGTTTTAGCAATGTTTAAGGACCATGGGTTCATAATATTTGATGCGGATTCATTTGCTCGGGAAGTAGTTATTCCTAATTCAGTCGGGTTAAAGCAGATTGTTGCTCAATTTGGACAACAAGTTTTGAATGAAGATGGCACGTTGAACCGAGCTAAGCTAGGCTCAATTGTTTTCAGTGACCACAATGAACTGGCAAAACTGAATCATATTACACGGCCACTAATTAAAGAAAAAATTTTAGAGACAATTACGTTGATTAAAAGATCTACTAGTAAAACAATTGCCATTTTTGAAATTCAATTGTTATTTGAGGGTGGCTATGAAGATTACTTTGATGGTGTTATTAGTATCTATGAACGGCCAGAGGTTCAATTGGCTCGACTTATGAAACGTAATAATCTATCAGAAAAAGTTGCTTTAGAGCGAATCAATTCACAAATGTCGATGGACGAGAAGAAAAGTCGTGCTGACTTTGTGATTGATAATTCTGGTGATTTGCAGCAACTTGAACGAGAATTTAAAAAACTAATATCACAACTTTGATTCGGAAAAGAGGTTGGAATTTTGATTTGTCCACATTGTCATCATGATTCATCAAAAGTAATTGACAGTCGTCCCAGCGATGAAGGACGCGCCATTAGAAGACGTCGTGAGTGTGAGTACTGTGGTACTCGTTTCACAACATTTGAAAGATTAGAAAAATCACCACTATTGGTCATCAAGAAAAATGGTAACCGTGAGGAGTTCAGTCGTGAAAAATTGCTCCGAGGAATTGTTCGCGCTGCTGAAAAACGCCCAGTTACTATGGATCAGATGAATGATATCGTCGATAAAGTCGAAAATGAAATCAGAGCCAACGGTGAAAGTGAAGTTGGATCACAAGTTATCGGTGAACATGTCATGAAAATTTTAGCCAAGGTTGATGATGTTACATATATTCGCTTTGCTAGCGTTTATCGTGAATTCAAAGACATGAACAGTTTCATGCGAGAAGTTCAAGAAATGATGGCTAACGGCAACAAAATTGATAAGAAATAAGAGGTATGCCAGTGTCTACAAGTAATTTTGAATCAGAAAAGTTTACACCACTAGTAGGCTATTGGTGTTTGCCCAACGGTCATTTAAATGATGATGATCGCCATGTTTTGACAGATTTATATTTGCCCATTTTGGGAACAGAGGCTTTTAGCCTCTATTTGTTGTTGTGGGAAAAATTGCCCAATAAAGAGTTAGTTACGCAGCGAAAAAGTCACGCCGAATTGTTGAGTTTACTGGGCATTGATTTGAAACGTTTTTATGAAGCACGAATCAAGGCAGAAGCACTCGGATTAATTCGAACTTTTGAGAAAAAAGATGATCTTGGTCCATATTATGTTTATCAATTGTTTGAACCACTATCACCTGATGACTTTTTTAAAGATGACTTGATGAGTATCTTTTTGTATGAGCAGGTCAGTGATAGTAAATATCGTTTATTGGCTGATAAATATGCTCATTCAGATTTGATTTTGCAAGATTCTCAAGAAATAACCAAGGATTTCTTAGAAGTCTTTCAGTTGAGTAATAATGATTTGATCAATACACCAACTGAAGTAAAAAATGCTCAGAATAATTTTACGACAACAGCCAATGCCAAGAAACCGAGTTTAAATGCTAAGGAAGTGGCACCGTTAGATTGGGAATTAATTTCAGATCGAATCCAACAGTTGTATCATATCCATCCTGATAATTTGCTGGAAAATCAAGAACTGATTCTCAACTTACATGCTTTTTATGGTTTGGACGAAATGGTTTTAATCGACCTTATCGGAAAAACTTGCGATATTGTCAATAATAAAATTGATCCGAACCGTTTGAAAAAATCAGTTCAAGATCGATTTGAAAAGAATGCTAATATTTCAGTTAAAAAGCAGGCACCAACAGTTGAAGAAGCTCCCGATACCTCAGCAACGAACTTGAACCGTTCAGACCAATTGATTTTACAACAAGCTAAGTCAATGACCCCAGCCGACTTTTTAGCGGCTCAGAAACAAAAGAGTGGCGGTTTCGTAGGTACAGTTGAGTCCAGAGCATTGCGTGATATGGCAATGAAAACCTATTTGTCAGCTGGCGTTTTGAATATTATGGTGTATTATATCTTGCAAAATTCACCAACCTTAACGTCACCATTGATGGAAACGATGGCGAATGATTGGCAACAAAATAATGTCCAAACGCCTGAACAAGCTTTGAAACGAATTAATGAATTTCAAACTAAACCACGTAATCCGAAACGCCGTTATAATAACAATAAGAATCGGAAGGTGGAACAAGCTACTGACTGGAGTAAAGTTAAGGCTAAGGTTCCTAATCAACAAAACCAACAAACTAGTCATAGTGAAATGCAAGATCGCTTAAAACGACTAAGAAATAAGGATAATTAAGCATGGAAAATTTAGGAAATAGATTGGCAGAATATTTAAATTCGAAAAATTTGACGGAAGATTATCGCCGTCTTCTTAATGGTGCTTTGAAGGATCCTGATGTTCAAAGTTTCTTGAAAGAAAATAGTGATTCAATTAATCCCAATGCCATTTCTACAAGTGCTGCCAGTATTTATGAGTTTTACAACAATAAGAATCATGCTGGTGAGTTGTCACGTGGCTATTATCCAAAGCTGATCGTCAATAATCACAACATCGAAGTAGCTTATTATCCCAATGAAAGAACTCAAAATCGTGAAAAACGAAACCAATATGAATCAGGTTTTGTCTTAATGGATATGCCATCCGATATTCGGAGTGCTAAATTGGATGATTATAATGGCAATGGTCGTCAAGATGCATTAGGTAAGGCACTTGATTTCATTGACAATTATTTGAATCAAAAGGGCTTTGTACCAGGATTATACTTAGCTGGTGATTTTGGAGTCGGAAAAACTTATTTGTTAGGTGCGATTGCTAATGAATTGTTCAAGCATGACGTCCATACAACGATGATGCATTTTCCAACTTTTGCTGTAGAAATGAAAAATTCAATTGGTTCAAATAGCGTTTTGGCTAAAGTTAATAAAGTCAAGGGAGCTGAAATTTTGATGCTTGACGATATTGGAGCTGACTCAATGTCGAGTTGGATTCGTGATGAAGTCTTGGGTGTTATTTTGCAATATCGGATGCAAGAGAATTTACCAACGTTCTTTTCATCTAACTTTTCAATGCAAGAATTAGAGAAACACCTTGCTATCAACCAACGTGGTGAAGAGGAGCCAGTCAAAGCTAAGCGGATTATGGAACGAGTTAAATACTTATCACGTGAAGTTATTGTTACAGGTCAAAACAGAAGATTTGAAAAATAACTTGCAATCAATGAAAATAAATGTTTCAATAAAGCCATGAAAGATAACACTTCGGTTCTATTCAGGGAGGGTACGATTACTGAAAGCTTACCCATTACTGGAGTTACCACTTTCACATAAAACTGTATAATGGTCGGTTACTTTATAACCAAATGAGAGAAAACTGTTATTTGTTGTACAGTTTTAAAGTGGGTGGAACCGCGTAGAAATACGTCCCTGAAGTATGCACATATTTGAATATATGTATACTTCAGGGACGTATTTTTTTGTTATCAAATTTTAGGAGGAAAATAGTCAATGTCAAAAATCAAGTTAACATTCCCAGATGATTCAGTTAAGGAGTTTGACGAAGGCACTACAACCTTAGACGTTGCTAAGTCAATTAGCACATCCCTAGGTAAAAAAGCTGTTGCTGGTAAATTAAACGACACTTTGGTTGATCTTGAACGTCCAATCAAACAAGATGCTAAAATCGAAATCGTTACAGCTGAAGATTCAGAAGATGCACAAAAGGTTCTAAGAAACACTGCTGCTTTAGTATTCGCTGCCGCAGCAAAGAGTTTCAAAGAAGACCTTCACTTCGGTGAAAAACAAGCTAACGATGATGGTTTCTACGTTGATACTGATAGCAAATCAGGCCAAATCAGTGTTGATGAATTAAAAGAAATCACAGCTTTGATGAACAAGATTATCAAGAACAACGATAAGATCGAAAGATCAATGATGGATAAGAAGGACCTTGAAGCAATGTTCAAGGATGATCCTTACAAGTCATCATTAGTTGCTGCAATTGAATCAGTTCAAATTCCTGTATACACACTAGATGGATTTGTTGACTTCGGTTATGACGCCGTACTTACAAACCTTAAAGCTTTGAAACACTTTGAATTACTTTCAGTTGCTGGTGCTTATTGGCAAGGTAAGTCAAGTAACCCAATGTTACAAAGAATTTATGGTACAGCCTTCTATAAGGAAGATGGCCTAAAGGCTGATCTTAAACGCCGTGCTGAAATTAAGGAACGTGACCACAGAACAATTGGCCGTGACCTTGACTTATTCTTCGTTGACCCAGAAGTTGGTGCTGGACTTCCATACTGGATGCCAAATGGTGCTACAATCCGTCGTGTTATCGAAAGATATATCATTGATAAGGAAGTTGCTTGGGGTTACCAACACGTTTACACACCAATCCTTATGAACTTGAATGCTTACAAGACTTCAGGTCACTGGGAACACTACCGTGAAGACATGTTCCCACCAATGGACATGGGTGATGGCGAAATGCTTGAACTACGTCCTATGAACTGTCCTTCACATATCCAAATTTACAACCACCACAACCGTTCATACAGAGACTTGCCTCTACGTATCGCTGAACTTGGTATGATGCACAGATACGAAAAATCAGGTGCTTTGTCAGGACTACAACGTGTTCGTGAAATGACTCTAAATGATGGTCACACATTCGTTGCTCTTGACCAAATCCAAGAAGAATTCAAGCGTACACTACAATTGATGGTTGAAGTTTATAAAGACTTTGATATCAACGATTACACATTCCGTCTAAGTTATCGTGACCCTGCTAACACAGAGAAATATTTCGATGATGATGAAATGTGGAACAAGTCACAATCAATGCTTAAGGGTGCTATGGATGATCTTGGTCTTAAGTACTATGAAGCTGAAGGTGAAGCTGCTTTCTACGGTCCAAAGCTTGATGTTCAAACAAAGACAGCTCTTGGTAATGAAGAAACATTGTCAACTATCCAATTAGACTTCATGCAACCAGAGAAGTTCCAACTAACATACGTTGGTGCTGATGGACAAGATCACAGACCTGTTATGATTCACCGTGGTATTGTTTCAACTATGGAAAGATTTATCGCTTACCTAATTGAAATTTATAAGGGTGCATTCCCAACATGGTTGGCTCCTAAACAAGTTCGTATCATTCCTGTTAACCAAAAACTTCACTCAGACTACGCTAACGAAATTCTTTCAGAACTACGTGCTAAGAACATTCGTGCCGAAGTTGATGACCGTGATGAAAAGATGGGATACAAGATTCGTGATTCACAAACAATGAAGATTCCATACACAGTTGTTGTTGGTGATGATGAAACTAAGAACGCCACAGTTTCAGTTAGAAAATATGGTGAAGAAGATTCAGAATCAGAAAACGCTAAGATGTTTGTTGACAGTGTCGTTGCCGATATTGCTAACTACAGTCGTAAAGACGTTACTGATAAATCAGATAAATAATAAATCTGAAAGTTTATTAAGTAAAAGGGGCTGTGACAAAAGTCC
>NZ_AZFV01000034.1 GCF_001435815.1 Companilactobacillus nantensis DSM 16982
GCAACAACAAGATATATATTACCGTTAAAGATGAATCGATGCAAGTACTTTTTATGATTTTTTTCAATTTATTTTACACAATTAAATCATTAACAAGTTTCTTCCTATTAATTAGCTAAAAACAAATCCCTCATAAATATCGAATCGACTTTAATGACTAATACTATATCACGTTTTCTAGCCAATGGAAGTCCTATTTGTATAAGTTCGAAAAAACGAGAGTGGGACAAAACATGATCAGCTTTCGAGCATTAAGGCAAATAAGAACAGTAATCCGATTTTGGATTGCTGCTCTTATTTGGGTTAAGCGGAAAAAGCTATGTTTTGTTCCACGTTTATGCTGCATATTTAAATTAGTCTTGTCCCAGTTTCGCTATTTAAAAGAATGCCTTACTGGCAATAATAGTAAATACTAATAAAATGACTGACGATGTTAATGCAGCAACCACCGCTTTCTTACCACTGCTCAAGAATACTTTGAAGTTCACGCTCATCCCTAGGGCAGCCATTGCCATCCCGAGGACAATATAAGCTAACTTAACTAACCATGTTAAAACACTACTTGGCATTGGAACGAATGTACCGATGATACTTGCTAATAAGAAGCCTGCCATAAACCAAGGAATAGGTAACTTACCTTTTTCTCCACTAGTAGATTGATCTTGATGTTGATACCAAATACCAATTACTAATGCGGCCGGTGCTAATAATAAAACTCTTGATAGTTTCGTAATAATGGCAGCACTAAGACTAACTGGTCCGCCTGCCCCACCTGTTGCAATCGCATGGGCAATTTCGTGCAATGAACCACCAGCCATGACACCGAATTGGGTTGGCGACATGTGTAGCAATGGTTTAATCGCAATCTCAATCAATGTAAAAACAGTTCCTAAGATAGCAACAATAGCTACCGCCAAAACTTCATCATTGTGTTTAGCAGTTTCTTCTTCTTTGGACACTTTAATTTGTGGAGAAATCCCCATAACGGCGGCAGCCCCACAAATACCAGTCCCACTGGCAGTCAAAATCGCTAATTGTTTACTAACTCCAAGTTTTCGTGCAATGTTATAAGTCAAAAAGATCACACCACTGACAATAACCATTGCTAATAGGATTGTTTTAACACCCGCATGGGCTAAATCAATCAAATTGAGCTTGAATCCTAATAAAATAATACCTAGACGTAAGAACTTGTTAGAAATAAAGCCAATTCCAACTTCTGCACTCGTAATAGCTGGTCGGTATAGTTGAAACATCATTCCTAGTATTAGTGAAATAACTAAAGCTCCGATAATTGTTAAATATGGTAATCCCCCGAGCAAACTACCAACAATCGAACAGAACAGTGTCATCCCTAAAGCATAATAGAAACTCTTTTCAAAAAGTTTTGCATACATACTAATTTCCTCCATGAGTTAGATGATAATATAGGAATTGTATAAGTAAAAATTAGTATTTATTTCAATTGCATAAGCACAACTTATAAGGGGTCTTAAATATGCTTGATAAACGTTATCAAACTCTCATTTCATTAGCAAAAACACAGTCATTCACCAAAACGGCTGCCCAATTATTCATTACCCAACCAGCTGTCTCCCAGCAAATCACTTCTTTAGAAACTGAACTTAATTTTTCACTAGTTCTCCGGGAGCATAATCGCATCTCACTCACTGAAGCAGGATTAAAATTAGCCAAGTTTGCTAAACAAATGGATTTAGAAAGTCAAAAAGTAATTAACTCTCTAAAAACAGGCACCGAGCATCTAAAAATGGGTTGTACCTTATCACTCAGTTCAACCATTTTGCCAAAATTTATCCAACAGCTTTCGACGAGAGCTAATGTTGTCACTACGAAAATTAACAATACTCAGCATATTCTTCAAAACATTCGTGATGGTAAAGTCGACTTTGGTTTAATAGAGGGAAACTTCAATAAGGAGGAATTTGATTCCTTCTTCGTTCAAAAAGAAGACTTCGTCTGTATCGCTAGTAACAATATCGGTGGAACTACTATTGAGGATTTATTTGACCAAACTCTTCTATTGAGAGAACCAGGTTCCGGCAGTCGTAATATTTTTGAAAACTGGTTAGCAACTCAAAACTATCGAATTAGTGATTTCAAAAATGTCATTGAGATTGCCAGTCCTTCGGCCATTGTCGAATTACTCAAACAAGACCAAGGGATTAGTTTCATGTATCAGTCATTAGTCACCAATGAATTAAAATCCGAACAATTAAAAAAACTAGATTTAACAGGATTCCACGTGGAACATCCCATCAATCTAGTTTTTCTCAAAAATTCTTATTTCAAAGAAACATATCGTGAAATTGTTGAATCAGTTTAGTCTGAAATTTCAACTGTTTCCATAATGATATCTTCTTTAGGTTTGTCATTGCCATCACGTTTAGCGCGAGCAATTTCACGAACGACATCCATGCCATCAATTACTTGACCAAAGACAGTGTGTCTGTGATCCAACCATGGAGTTCCACCATTCTTGTATTCAGCAACGATTTCTTGAGGATAGCCAGCTCCAGCCATTTCCTTAATCATGCGCTTAGGCATATTTTGGTTTGAAACGATAAAGAATTGGCTACCATTTGTATTAGGACCAGCATTAGCCATTGAAAGTGCACCGTCCAAGTTAAACAATTGGTCAGTGAATTCATCTTCAAAACTATCGCCATAAATACTTTCGCCACCCATACCAGTTCCAGTTGGGTCACCACCTTGAATCATGAAATCAGGGATTACACGATGGAAGATAATGCCGTTGTAGTAACCCTTTTTAGCTAATTCAACAAAGTTCTTAACTGTCTTAGGTACTAGTTCATCAAACAATTGAATTTTAATTGTTCCATGATTAGTATTGATTGTTGCTACGCTACCTGTAGCATTTTCTAAATCTAATTGTGGGTATGTCATTTTTAGTTTCCCTTCTATATTAACGTTAAACTACTTTACCATATTTAATTCATATGCCAAACGTTTACCATCGATGGCATCCGGTACATAAATAATTCCGGTATATTCAAAGCCAAATTCTTTAGCAATATGTTGCATCCGTAAATTCAATTTGTGAGTATCAATTCGCATGTGGTGAATTCCTTGTGCGTAGGTATCACTGATTAAGTTAGAGAAGAAAAATTTACTCAATTTCATACCACGATACTTCGATGAAATGGCAATCCGGTGAATTGTTGCGTAAGTATTCGTCGTATCTTGCCAAGCACCTTCAATTTTAGCGTAGTTAGGATCAGCTGATGTCATTAAAGTAGCTGTCCCGGCCACTTCACCGTCAACAATCAAGACACGGGCAAAACCATTTTCAATATCATTCATCAACATATCTTTATCTGGATGGCCATCTTGCCATTGGGTACTGCCGTCTGCCTTTAAAAGTGCTTTAGCCTCATCAATAATCTCCATCATTGCGTCAATATCAGAAGCCGCAGCTTTTCTCATATATATTAATGCCATTAATTATCCCTCTTTACATTTGTTTGCTTTCTTTCTAAGATACACCTCTTCCAAAGCAATGAGGAACATTTATTTTTGCCGACTTCGTTGATACCAATGGATTGCTCCACTAATTAAGCCAATCAATAAGAAAAGATATCCAATTGGTATTAAGAAAAATGGTTCATGTAAAATGCCGTTGCTATCGACAGTCGATTCAATTAAAGTCATTGATACGAAACATCCTACAGCGATAAGTAATGCAGCAATCATTGTATACCAAGATAATTTTGCTTTTCTCATCTGTTTAACCTCATCATCCATTTAACATCAATATATCAGGTTTACAAAAATTTACAATCTGTCTAAATATATTGCCATGTGGTAGAAAATGCTGTACCTTATTCCTCCAGAGAAGTTTGAGGGAGAATCAATTTGATAACAGAACACATTCAAGAATATACTTTAGGTCAAGATGGACCTACTTTAGACATTACCATTACCGGAAATAGTGAAATTGACTACTCACATGATGATCTTAAAATTGCTGCTGCCATTAAGCTAATTGAATCATGCGACAGTCTAAACTTCACCTTATTAGCAGGTGAACACGAATTATATAAAGATTTATCTGATCGACTATACGTTGCAGTTGAAGATTTCGTCCCGGGAAGTTATATGAATTAGATTTTTTTGAATAGTAAGACAAGTAAAACCAGTAGTCCGGATTTTTTTGGATTGCTGGTTTTGTCTGTCTTGGAGTAATAATTAAATATGCCAGCTCTAGAACTGAGAAAACTTAACTGGCAATTATACTTAGGTCAGCAAAATATGAAATTAGCAATTATCATATTAAATATTCAAATTTTTTCTTTATAAAAGCCAACAAATAAACTAGCCGGAAGGAATAAGAAATTAGGTTGCTGTGAAGGGGGCGTTAACACTTTAGTGCTTACACCACGGGACGAGTTTTGAAATTCGCGTATTTTGCGAAGTTCAAAATCGAGAGGCGCGACCTTGGCTCGACTCGGTCCCCATAGCAACCTAATTTCTTGTTCCTGGAGGCGGCATTAACGCGGCACACTCAACTTTCATAGTTTATTTTTTGTTATACTTAACTTACAGTTTTTTTCGAAAGGATTACTTATTTTGAAATTATCCGCAAGCTTCAATACTCTAATAAAAAATATGTTTCTCAAAGTCGATTGGGAGTCAGTTTTAGCACATATCGGTGGCGTTATTTTTCAACTAATCTTATTAACGATTGTTTTGCTACTGATTAACTGGATTGGTAAAAAAATCATCCGCCATATCTTCAAAACAGGACTACGTGGAACTAAAGCCTCAATTTCACCAAAGAAACTCGATACGATTTATACCGTTGTTCTCAACGTTTTCAAATATATCTTAATGTTCTTTTGGATCTACGCCATTCTATCTGCCATCGGTATCCCCGTTGGAACTCTAGTTGCCGGAGCCGGAATCTTCAGTTTGGCAATTGGACTTGGCGCTCAAGGATTTGTTTCCGATATGGTCAATGGATTCTTTATTTTATTGGAACAACAAATAAGTGTCGGCGATACGATTAAAATCAATACGATTGAGGGCCGTGTAACTTACGTCGGTATTCGAACAACTCAAATTCAAAGTGTTGATGGAACTTTGAACTACATCCCTAATCGTAATATCACCGTTGTCAGCAATAAATCACGTAATAACATGCAAGCATTGATGGAAATTCCCATTTTCAATGATTCACCTTTTAACGAAATTACGAAAATTATTGAAGATATCAATCAAAATTTAGATTTAAATGAATTACAAATTACTAAACGTCCCGCTATCTTAGGTTTTGCCAATCAAAACGACGGAACATTAACAATTCAAGTTGCCGCCTACACCAAACCAGGAGCACAATTCAAAGCTAAGAATGTTTTACTAGAAAAATATTTATCAGCTATCAAGGCTGCTCAAATTGATTTACCTAAATAATAAGCCAAGAGGCTCTAAGTTCTGGAAGAAAAATCCAAAACTTAGAGCCTCTTTTACGATTAAATTTAATTTACCATCTTATCTTTACGCATCGTCAATTGAATACGATTGCGAGTTTCATCAACGCTTAATACCCAAACAGTCACAATATCACCAATTGTTACGATAGTGCTTGGATCACTAACATAACGGTCGGCTAATTGTGAAATGTGAACTAATCCGTCCTGTTTAACTCCAATATCAACGAAGACACCAAAATCAATTACATTTCGAACCGTACCTTGAAGTTCCATTCCCGGTTTAAGGTCAGACATTTTTAAGACATCTTGGCGAAGCAATGGTGCTGGCATACTATCACGAAGATCTCGTCCCGGTTTACTCAAACCGTCAATAATATCGGTTAGCGTTTCTTCACCAATATCCAATTTTTGAGCCCATTCGTGCTTATCCAATTCCATCAATTTTTGATGAAGTTCTGTCGTACCAATCAATTCAGTCGACATACCACTTACTTTTAATAATTTACGAGTAGCTGCATAACTCTCTGGATGAATGTCGGTATTATCTAGCGGATCATCCCCTGAAATAATTCGTAAAAATCCAACTGATTGTTGATAAGCCTTAGGTCCTAAACGAGGAACTTGCTTGAGTGCTGCCCGGTCATTGAATGATCCCTTATCATTGCGAAAGTTTACGATATTTTTGGCAGTCGTTGCGGTCAATCCAGAAATATGTGTCAATAACTCCGGACTAGCCGTATTAACATTGACTCCAACTTGGTTTACGGCTGTTTCGACAACTCGATCCAATTGTTCATCTAAATCTTTTTCTGGGACATCATGTTGATACTGACCGACACCAATTGCTTTAGGATCAACTTTTATCAATTCAGCTAGTGGATCTTGCAAACGACGACCAATACTAATAGCAGAACGTTCTTCAACATGTAGATCACCAAACTCGGCACGAGCATTGGCACTTGCTGAATAAACTGAAGCCCCTGCTTCATTAACAATCACATAATAAACGGGACGCTTGAGAGTTTTTAAAATTTCACTCACAAATTCTTCTGATTCTCGACTGGCAGTTCCGTTACCAATAGCAATCATTTCCACTTGGTAATCTTCGAGCAACTTCTTAAATTCTATTTTAGCTTCAGCTTGCTTTTCTTTACTTGCTGGTTTGTGCGGATAAATTACTTGTTTGGTCAAAAATCGTCCATTAGCATCAATAATTGCCAATTTACAACCTGTTCGATAAGCTGGATCAAAGCCCATAACAACTTTACCCTTCAATGGTGACATCATCAAAAGATGATATAAGTTGTTTCCAAAAACTTTAATGGCATGTTCATTGGCTTGATCAGATAATTTACGACGAAGCTCTCTGGCAATAGCTGGTCCCAAGAATCGTTTGTACGCATCTGCAAAAGCACTCTGAACTTTTTCCACCGCTGGACCTTGACGACGACCAATTATGCGCGAATATCCATGATTTAAAATTGGATCAGTATTGATTGAAATACCAACTGTTAAGATTTTTTCACGTTCCCCACGGTTAATTGCTAGGATTCGATATGGTGGGATTTGTTTCAAAGCTTGTTGAAAATCGTAATATGTTTCGTAGGTTTGACCTTCATCCTTTTCCTTAGCACCACGTTTAACCTTGCTCGTCAATTCACCGTTTTGCCAAGTGTATCCTCGGATCCATTCCCGGAAACTAGCATTTTCACTGAATTGTTCAGCCAAAATCTCGTTAACTCCGGCCCAGACTGCTTCTAAATCAGATAAATTTTTATTTGAATCAATAAATGACTTGGCTTTTTGATCCAAACCGGATGCTGGAAAACTTAGTAACCACTTGGCTAATGGTTCCAACCCAGCTTCTCGAGCAATACTAGCTTTAGTTTGCTTTTTTTGTTTATAAGGAAGATACAAATCTTCAACTTGTTGTAATACCAAGGCATCTTCAAGTTGCTTCTTTAATGTAGGTGTTAGTTTCCCTTGTTCTTGAATCAAATTAATCACATCTTCACGACGTTGATTTAATTTCATCAATCGGTGTGCCTCATCTTCAATATCACGAATGGCAACTTCATCTAAAGCTCCAGTGCGTTCTTTTCGGTAACGGGCAATAAATGGCACGGTGTTTCCCTCATCTAATAACTCTAAAACTGCTTTAATTTGTTGATTTTTATAGTTAGTCAATTGTCGATGAACTGGATTAGTTAAATCGACCAAATTATTTTCTGCTTTACTTACTGCCATGTGAACCTCCAGCTTTAATAAAATCGCTTATTTAAAATATCATCAAAAAAAGACTTAGATTGAAGATTCTAAGTCTTATTTGGTAACAACTTAACCAATTATATCATGCATATCTACAGCACATTAATTAAAGACAAGTTCGATTGGAAAATAATTTTATGGCAAATCATTGCCCGCAGCAAAGTATACGTCGTACCATTCTTGCTTAGTTAACTCAACGTCAGCACCAGCTGCACTATCTTTAATGTGATCAGGATTCATTGTCCCAATAATAACTTGGATTTCAGCTGGGTGTCTCAAGATCCAAGCTGTGGCAATAGCATTCTTACTTACGCCATATTTATCAGCTAGTTCTTGTAACTTCTTATTCAATTCTGGGAATTTATCACTACCGATAAATGTTCCTTCAAACATACCGTATTGGAATGGTGACCAAGCTTGAATCGTTGTACCCATGCGTCTAGAAAATTCTAGAATGCCACCATCGTGGTTGATTGAACGAGCATCGGTCATATTTGTGTGCATTCCAGAATCAATCATTCCTGTGTGAGCAATACTGAATTGCAATTGATTAATCAATAATTTTTGATCAACTGACTCTTGAAGTAATTGAAATTGTTGTGGATTAAAATTTGATACACCAAAGTGTCTAACTTTACCGGCTCTTTGGAGGTCATCAAAAGCTTCGGCAACTTCTTCTGGTTCCATCAATGGATCGGGACGATGTAGTAAAAATGAATCCAAGTAATCAATTTGCATTCTTTCCAAAATTCCATCAACAGCATCTTCGATATGTTTCTTTGAGAAATCATAACGTTTGCCGAAAACAAAACTACCGTGACTACGTGCTGGATCAAAGACAATGCCGCCTTTTGATTGAATATAAACATCATCACGAGAAATGTTTGCTTCCTTCATAGCTTGACCGAAAACTTTCTCGGAGTTACCCATACCATAAATATCAGCTGAGTCGATATAGTTAATACCACTGTCAACAGCAGTTTCAAGTGTCTTTGCGGCATCTTTTGTCGATAAAGCTTCCATACGCATAATTCCTAGTGCGACTGCAGATGCAGTCCAATTTGTACTACCAATATTTAGTTGTTTCATAAGTACCTAATTCCTTTCTTTTTTCTCAACGACTAAAGAATAATACTTAGAGTGTGGTCTAGGTCAATTGCTTTTTTGAAATTTGTTAGGAAATCAACTAACTCTCTTGTTTCTGAATGTATCATATTTAATCTATAATTTGGCTAATCTAATTAGAAAAGTTATAATGATTAAATATGAAATCAGAAAAGGGAGCTTATTAATAAAATGGAAAAACGTATTAAAGGTTCATGTACATCAATTTTAGTCGGTAAAAAGGCTTCAATCGATGGTTCAACAATTATTTCTCGTAACGATGATGGTCATGAGGCTCTTGATCCCCAACGCTTTGTCGTTGTAAATCCAGAAGATCAACCCAAAACTTATACTTCAGTAATTAGTAAAGTGAAAGTTGACCTTCCTGACGAACCACTTCGCTACACATCAATGCCCAACTCAATTTTGACAAATGGTATCTGGCCTGCTGCCGGAATCAATAGTAAAAATGTTGCTATGTCAGCAACTGAAACTATCACAACTAATTCACGTGTCTTAGGACTTGATCCATTTGTTGACGGTGGACTTGGTGAAGAAGACCTTGTTACCGTCGTTCTTCCATATATCACTAGTGCCCGTGAAGGTGTTAAACGTCTCGGTTCATTATTGGAACAATATGGGACTTATGAACCAAACGGTATCTCATTTGCTGATAACGAAGAAGTTTGGTGGCTTGAAACAATTGGTGGACACCACTGGGCTGCTGTTCGCATTCCCGATGATGCTTATGTCGTTGCTCCTAACCGTATGAATATCGACAACTTTGACTTCGATTCAGACGATACACTTTGCTCAGTTGATTTGAAGAAAATGATCGATAAAAATAATTTGAATCCTGACTTTGACAAGTACAACTTGAGACATATTTTTGGTAGCTCATCCATCAAAGATACTGTTTATAACAATCCACGTACTTGGTATGGTCAAAAATTCTTCAATCCAGACGAAACACCAGCAGACCCAATGGAACAAGATTTACCATTCATCTGCCACGCTAATCGTAAGATTTCCATTGAAGATGTTAAATTCGTTTTGAGTTCTCACTTTGAAAATACGAAATATGACGTTTATGGCAACGGTTCTGAATCTGACAAGAAACTCTTCCGTCCAATCGGTATTAACCGTAATCACAATGTTCACATTTTACAAATCAGAAACAATGTTCCTGCTGAAATTGCTGGTATTCACTGGCTAGCTTATGGTGCTAATACTTTTAACACCGTTGTTCCTTTCTACGCTAACGTTAAAGACACACCTGCTCCATATAAAAATGCGACTGGCAAATTCGATCTTAACAATATGTACTGGTTGAGTTGTACAACTGCTTTACTTGGTGATACTGATTACGACTTCTACGTTGATATGCGAAATGACTACGAACTCGAAGCAATGAGTGCTTATCGTAAAATTCAAAATGACACTGATGCCGATATTAAAGATCAAAAGAAAGTTAAGAAATACTTGGAAGATGCTAACGAAAAATTGGCTACAACTGCTTTCGAATTACAAACTAAATTGCTCGGAGACATGGTAACAATGGGTTCCGAACACATGAAACTTCGTTACAATTTAAATGACTAAAGTATTTTAAGGCGATAATTATTTATCGTCTTTTTTTCGCAGTGGTTACGAACATATGTTCTAAAATGATGATATACTTTTTCTTGTAGAAAGACATCTTTGATACAATGAACTCAAATGGAGGATTCGCTAATGAAACTTTTACATACTGCTGATTGGCATATTGGTCGAACGTTGAATGGTTACTCACTTTTAGACGAACAAAAACATGCCTTTGATCAGATTTTACAAATTGCTAAAGATGAACACGTTGATGGCGTTGTTATCGCTGGAGATATTTATGACCGCGCCGTCCCAAATACCGAAGCAGTCGCAGCTTTGGACAAAATGTTACGAGAAATAAATTTGGAAAATCATATTCCTATTTATGCTATTTCTGGTAATCACGATAGTGCTAAACGACTCAATTATGGCCGTGAGTGGATGGAATATACTAAGTTTCACTTGAATACCTTTTTGAGTGAAGCCTTCATCCCAATTGAAACAGCTGATACCCAAATCTTTTTACTGCCCTTTTTCGACCCATTGGACGCTCGAGTTTATTATCAAAAACAAGGCATGCCTGAAGATGAAGTCAAAAATATTACTACCATCGGTGCGGCTATGGAATTAGTTGTCAGCGATATGGTGAAGTTATTTGATAAAAATAAAAAGCACTTATTAGTAACCCACTTTGCAGTCACGCCTAATAAAGATACTGAAATCACGTTAACTAGTGAGACAACTTCCAAAGTCGGTGGTTTAGCTACTTTAACAACTGATCAATTCAAGGATTTCGATTATGTTATGTTAGGTCATATTCATACTCGTTTTGCCTCTCCAAGTGAAGCCGTTCGTTATTCCGGCAGTCCGGTTAAATTCAATATCAAAGAAGCTCGCCTAAAAAATAAAGGTAAAGGAGTCGACATTGTAAATATTGATGACACTGGCATCACTCATGAATTTAAACCGATTACGCCTCAAACTGACTTAGTTGTTTTGGAAGAAGACTGGCCAACTCTTTGTGACCCTGACTTTTATAAGAAACAGCCTATTAATCATGATTGGTTTGCTATCACTATTAAGGACTTCGACCGCAGTGAGCACGTCCAAACCAATATTCGAGCTGAATTACAAAAGCGTTATGGAACTATTGTCGAATTGGATTATCAAATCAATCAAGATCAAAATAACTTACAAAACGTTGCCGTTAATATTAATGATATTAGTCCCGAAGAAACTGTCGATAAATTTTTCCAAACTATCACTGGTAAAGATCTGTCTAATAAACAAAAAACAATTGTTGAAAACATCTTCAACGAAGTGGAAAGAGAGCACAAATGAAACCAATTTATTTAGAAATCAATAATTTTGGACCACATGCACATTCAATCATTGATTTTCGTAAACTCGATGAATCACCCATTTTTCTAATTGGTGGTGATACTGGTGCTGGTAAATCAACTATTTTTGACGCCATGACTTTTGCTCTTTTCAGCACAACCACTAGTGACCGTGAAGCTCGTGAAATGCGGAGTCAATTTGCTGGGCCAAAGGATATCACAAAAGTTATTTTTTATTTCGAACAAAGTGGCAAAATCTACAAAATTGAACGAACACCATTGCAAACATTAGCAAAGGAACGTGGTAAAGGAACTACCTCCAGAAATCCAACCGCTAATTTGTCAGTCGTTGATGATGTGAACGGCGTTGAAGTTGAAAGTATTGCTACCAAACCAGCTGACGTCGGCATTGCTATTACCGAAATTTTGAATCTCAATGCTGACCAATTTAAAAAAATCATTTTATTACCACAAAATGATTTCTCAGAATTTTTGAAATCAAATACTAACGACAAAGAAAAAATTCTCAAGAAAATCTTTGGCACGCAACTATTTACTGATTTCACAGCTAAACTAAAAGAACATTATGATGCTGCTAATTCTAAGTCAACTGACTTTAACAATGAATTAAAATCTCAAACCGAATCCCCTGTTTGGTCAGATGACGAACAGGCTGAACTAGCGGGCATTCCTAATGATCAATTAACTGCCACACTTGAAGGTTATGTAGCTCATCGCCAAGCTAAATTTAACGATGCTCAAGAAAATGATAAAGAAATTGAGGATACATGGAAAACGGCTGACAAAAAATATCATGATGCCGAAACCTTAAAAAATAATTTTGATAAATTGGCTGAATCAGAAACTGAATATCAATCCAGAATCATTGATCAAGCCGATGACATTAAAGCTAAGCAGACACATGTGGCTGAATTAACTTGGTCCCAACCACTCCGAGAGACTGTTCGTGATTTAGACAAAGCCACTGTTGAACAGGCAGATATTACTAAAGAAGTTCAGACAGTTACACAGAAACTGACCGAAGCTCAAACTAACTTAGACCAATCTAAGGAAAATCTGGAGTATCTCAATACGCAGGCAGCATCATTTGAAACCAAAAATGAACAAGCACAAAAATTAAATGTTGTTATATCCAAAGTTCGTGACATTGAAAATATTCGTCAAGAATTAAATCAATTAGAGCCACAGCTAACCACAGCTAAAAATGACGTTACTACCAAAACATCGGCTGTTGAAGAAATTAAACAAGCAATTACTTCTAAGAGAAAAGAGCTTGTCGAATTCGATGGTTTAAGTACTCAAAAGGATAAATTAAATCAAGAAAAAGATACCTTGATTGATACATTAACTCCTTTAGAAAACCAACGTAATATGGCCGTTGCTGAAACACAAAAACTTCAGGAAAAACTCAAAAAAATGACTGCTGAGGCCAAAGTAAAATCCGACACCTTAGATATTGCCAAAAAAGATTACCAAACTAAAATTAAAACTCGTCAAACGCTAATGATTGCCCAACTACGTCAAGAACTCGCAGATGGCGAACCTTGTGCAGTCTGTGGATCAACTGAACATCCCTATGCTGGCCAACAAGTCACTGCTGATGAAACAGACCTTCGTCAAGCTATGGATGAAGTGGATGATTCCCAAAAAGCCTATGCTGCTGCTGACAACGCAGTCAAAGAAATTAATCAAACATTAGATGATTTATCAGCCGAATTTAGTCAGAAACAACAAGAATCAGTCTCTGCTTTTAAAAATTTATCTTCTAAATATAACGAACTATTGGAACAAGTCAGTCTTGAATTACCAGCTGAATTCGATCTTTCCAAAATCCGCACTACTTTCCAAAGTAAACTAGATGAAATCAATCAACGACTACAAGAATCTCAAACATTAATGGACGAAATTAATACGCTAGAACAAAAGCAACAAGATGCACAATCTAACTTGTCTGCCGTTACTTCTAAGTTAGAGCGTCTCACTGCCCAACAACAAACACGGACCAAAGACTTGCAAGATAAGTTACAAACAATTGATAATCCTGACATCTCCAGTGCTGAATTAATCAAACAACAAACGTCACTAAAACACGAATATGATACATTCCAAACTAAGTTAAAGACTGGACAAGAATCATTCAATACCAACGAAAAAACCTTTAGTAATACACAAACACATCTGAACGATATCAAAGCACGTTTAACTAAATTAGATGAATCTATCAAGGTTTTATCTGAACAATTACATCAAGCTCTAAATGATTCCACTGCGCAAACAAATGATTCTAAGATACTAGATAATTGGATTCATGAACTTGATCAAAACAAGCTTTCTGAACTGCAAAATATCATCGTTAGTTATAACAAAGAAAAAGAAATATTGACGACAAATATCAACAAACTTAAAAATGATGTTTCTGGTCTAACTAAACCAAATACAGCTCAATTAAAACAAGCTTTAGATGAGATTCAAGTTCAACGTAATGAAGCCATTACTAAATTAGCAAATGCTAAAACTGACTTAACTAATACGCAAAAGAGTTTTGACAAAGTTAAATCCATTATGCAAAAGCAAGGTGAATTTGCTAAAGAATTAGCAGCTATCACTAGTCTTTACAACGTTGTTAACGGTAAAGATGGCAACGACAGCAAATTGAAACTTGAAACTTATGTTGTCCAAAACTATCTTCAAAAGATTCTTTCATACGCCAATGACACTTTCTTAAACCGTCTATCACATAATCGTTATTCCTTCGTTATTTCCGAAAAAGGTTCTGACAAACAACGTGACCACGGACTAGATATTAACGTTTATGACCGCGAAACTAACGCTATTCGCTCATCAGATACCCTTTCCGGTGGTGAAACATTTATTGCCGCACTCTCCATTGCATTATCACTTAGCGAAGTTGTGCAATCATCAGCTAACGGCGTTCAAATTGATGCTTTATTCGTTGATGAAGGTTTCGGTTCGCTTGACGATGAAACACTTGATGAAGCCATGAATGCTCTCGAGGATATTGGCAAAAATAGAATGGTCGGTGTCATCAGTCATATCGAATCAATGAAACAAAGTATCGGTCAACAATTACTCGTCAAAAAGCTCGGTGACGGTAAGAGTAAAATTGAATTAATTAACAAGTGACAAAAATAGCACCCCACGAATGGGATGCTATTTTTTATCTCTAAAGCGGCGTGACACTAATAAAACGTTTTTCTAATACCTTCAAAATGGCATTAGCAGTATCGAGGGATGTATAAAGCGGCACTGAGTTTAAGACAGCATTTTGACGAATAATATAGCCATCTGAATGGTGACTTCTACTCTCACCTAAAGTATTGATTAATAGTTGAATCCTATTGTGACTCAAGTAGTAAACAATATCCTCATCAGCTTGTCCAACTTCTGGAACAACCTTAGCATCAATACCTTCATCATTAAGGTATTTAGCCGTACCCTTTGTTGCCAAGATTTGGAAACCAACATTGTGGAAACGACGCGCTAAGTAACTTGCCTCTTGTTTGTCATTATCGTTAACAGTTATCAAGACATTTCCAGCATCTTTGATATGTTGGTTAGTAGCCTCAAAAGCCTTATAAAGCGCTTCGGTATAGTCAAGTCCAGAACCCATAACTTCACCGGTTGATTTCATCTCAGGTCCTAAAGCACTATCAACATTGTTTAATTTATTGAAGGAGAATGTTGGTGCTTTAACATGAATCAAACGTGATTCTGGTTCCAAACCAGGTTCCAATCCTAAGGTATTAAAATCAGCACCTAAAATTAACTTAGTAGCAATTCGAGCCATCTGGATACTTGTTACCTTACTTAAATAAGGCACTGTCCGACTAGCACGTGGGTTAACCTCAATTACGTAAGCTTGGTTATCATGAATAACAAATTGAATATTCATAATACCAACACACTTTAATTCTGCAGCTAACAATTTAGCATACCTAACGATTTGACCTTGAACTTCGTCAGGAATATTTTGTGGTGGATAAACGGCCATTGAATCACCTGAGTGGACCCCAGATCTTTCAATATGTTCAATAATCCCTGGCAACAGAACATTCTCACCATCACTCAAGGCGTCAATTTCACATTCACGACCAGTTAAATATGTATCAATTAACACTGGATGATCATTGGAAACATGAACCGCTTCATGCATATATTTATCCAGTTCTTCATCCGATCTAACAATTTCCATTGCCCGACCACCAAGAACATAACTAGGACGAATCAAAACTGGATAACCAATCTTGTGAGCAACTTCTAATGCTCCTGCTTGAGATGTTGCTGTCCCACCTGCTGGTTGTGGAATATTCAACTTCTTGATAATTTGGTCAAAGAGATCACGATCTTCAGCACGATTAATATCTTCTACTTGTGTACCAAGAATCTTAATTCCATTAGCTTTCAAAGGTTCAGCTAAGTTAACTGATGTTTGTCCACCAAATTGAACAATAGCACCGATTGGCTTTTCCAAATCACAGACATTCAACACATCTTCTAAAGTTAATGGCTCAAAGTACAATTTATCAGCAACTGAATAATCAGTTGAGACTGTTTCAGGATTATTATTAATCACAATTGCCTTGTAACCCATTTGTTGCACAGCTCTGACACAGTGAACCGTTGAATAATCAAACTCAATTCCTTGCCCAATTCGAATCGGACCAGAACCAAGGATCAAGACTGATTTATCAGACATTTTCTCAGATTCATTTTCCGTTTCATAAGTACTGTAGAAATAAGGTGCAGCCGCTTCGAATTCACCAGCACACGTATCAACTGTTTTGTATGTAGGTAAAACATTACTTTGAATTCGGAAATGACGGATAATATCTTCATCTAAATCATTCAAACGAGCAATTGTTTTATCGGAATAGCCTAATTGCTTAGCTTCCGTAATGATATCTTTATCCAAAGTTCCATTAGTCAAAACTTTTTCATAATCGACGATATTTTTAATTTTGGCTAAGAAGAACGGATTAATATTTGTTAATTGATTGATAGTTTCATAAGAAACATCACGTCTCAATAATTCAGCTAAATAAAACAATCGATCATCTGTTGGTGTTTTTACATATTTTTCCAACTCTTCATCTGATTTATCAGCTAAAGCATCCATCTTTAAATCCTCTTGGTCGATTTCCAGTGAACGAACAGCTTTTTGCATAGCTTCTTCAAGGTTACGACCTAATGCCATGACTTCACCGGTGGCTTTCATTTGTGTTCCAATCATCCGATCAGCCTTTGAAAATTTATCAAATGGCCAGCGAGGAATCTTGCAGACAACATAGTCTAAAGCTGGTTCAAATTGAGCAAAAGTTTTGCCTGTAATGGGATTAATAATTTCATCTAGAGTTAATCCAACGGCAATTTTAGCAGCAATCTTGGCAATTGGATAACCAGTTGCTTTCGATGCTAATGCTGATGAACGGCTAACACGTGGGTTAACTTCGATGATAAAGTAATTGCTTGTTTTTGTATCAATAGCTAATTGAACATTACAACCACCTTCAATTTTTAATGCACGGATAATCTTCAATGAAACATCACGTAGCTTTTGAATTTCATTATCAGTTAACGTTTGAATTGGAGAGATAACGATTGAATCACCAGTATGAATTCCGACTGGGTCAACGTTTTCCATGTGACACACAGCCAAGGCATTATCTGAACTATCACGCATAACTTCAAATTCAATTTCTTTATAACCGGCAATACTTTGTTCAATCAAAACTTCAGTCGATGGTGAAGCTTTAAGACCACGTTCAACGATTTCTTCTAGTTCAACGTAATCGTGGGCCACTCCACCACCAGTTCCACCCATCGTAAAGGCAGGACGAATAATTACAGGAAAGCCAATATCGTCAACGAATTTTTTAGCAACCTTGTATGTATGAGCTGACATGGAAGCTGGAACTGGTTCATGCAGTTTATTCATTAAATCTTTGAACTCTTCACGGTCCTCAGCTTCGTTGATTGTATTTAGTTTAGTTCCAATAATTTCAATATCTAGTTGATCCAAAATACCTGCTTCTTGTAGTTGGACAGCCATGTTCAAGCCAGTTTGACCACCCAATGTTGGAATAATGGCATCAGGATGTTCCTTAACCAAGACTTTTTCAACAAACTCCAGCGTAATCGGTTCGATATAAACTTTATCAGCAATGTGCTTATCAGTCATAATCGTTGCTGGATTAGAGTTAATCAAAACCGTTTCATAGCCTTCTTCTTTCAAAGCTAGACAGGCTTGTGTTCCTGAATAATCGAATTCAGCGGCTTGACCAATAATAATTGGACCAGAACCGATGATCATAATTTTTTTAAGATCTGTTCTTTTTGGCAATTTAATTCCCCTCCAACTATTTATTAATCATGTCCCAGAATTTGTTAAACAAGAAGTCCGCATCGTGTGGACCTGGTTTAGCGTCCGGATGGAATTGCACAGAAAAGGCGTTGTACCTAGTGTGCTCAACTCCTTCAACTGTTTGGTCATTCAATTCAATTTGTGTGATCTTCAAATCAGTTTCAGCAACTGATGCTTCATCAACAGCATAACCATGGTTTTGTGATGTGAAATAAATTTTTCCACTAGCAAGGTCTTTAACAGGATGATTAAATCCACGGTGACCAAATTTCATCTTAAAAGTTTTAGCACCATTGGCTAGGCATAATAATTGGTGACCCATACAAATTCCAAAGACTGGATAACGTTTTTCCAATTCGACAATTGTTGGTAAAACATCCATATGTCTAGTTGGGTCTCCAGGGCCATTGCTCAACATAATTCCGTCTGGATGCAAATTCTCAATTTCTGCTAACGAAGTATTTCCTGGCACAACTGTGACTTTCAAACTTCGGTTAGTTAGTTCAGACACGATACTTTCTTTATATCCAAAGTCTAGTAACACGACATGCTTGCCGCTTCCTGCAAATGTAGCTGGTGTGGGGTTAATACTTTTTTGTAATTGTTCATCGTCTAATTTCCAAGTACTGATTTGGTCTAATAAACCTGAGTTTAAATCGTCTACGATTGCGGCCTTTAGTGAGCCAGCTTTTCTAATCTTTAAAGTAATTGCACGTGTATCAATTCGTCGGATACCGGGGACATTTTCTTGTTTCAAAAATTCATCGATTGTCATTTCACTTTGATAGTTACCAACAACATCGCTGATTTCTCGGGCTAATACGCCCTTTATAGTAGGCTTTTGTGATTCATTAAATTTTTTAGCGACACCATAATTACCGATCATTGGTGCACAAAAGTTAATAATTTGTCCATTGTATGATTGATCAGTAATTGCTTCCTGATATCCGCTCATCCCTGTTGTAAAAACAAGTTCGCCGATTGTTTCTGTGTCGCTTCCAAAAGCCGTACCTTCAAAATATGTTCCATCTTCAAAAACTAGGTATCTTTTCATATTTGTCCTCCGAATTGATAAAAATTTGTACATAAAAAGGGATGCTTACTAGCATCCCTAAAGTTTTTGTCTTAGACGATTGATATAGACTGAACCTTCGGGATCTCTCTGGACCCTATTAAAAATTCAAATTTAAAAACTTTTCACCAGTACGCGAAGCTCAGAGAATCCTCTCTGTAACTCTTTCGCCTTCAAGACCTCACAGAGTCTCATTAAAAGTTATTGTTCCAATAATACAAACAACAAGGTGAATCGTCAATAGATAAATTAAAATATTTTTAATTTAATTGGTACTTATATTAAAAATATCTAAGTATATTAAATAGATGGCAATAAAAAAACTTCCTCTGCCAGCTGACAAAGAAAGTTTGATTTAGAAGGTTCCCCTACTAAGCGACTACTTTCTAAGCCTCACTGGACTTAATTAAAAGTTGTTGTACATATAATACAAAGAGCGTATTGATTCGTCAATAGCAATTATTGCTTGAAGACATGTTCTCGATGGTATTGTAAATACTTTTTATTAGGAGAATATTCTCTATTCATGTGTATTTTTCTATTCTTGTATTTATTTAATGTTAAGTTAGTTTCGGAATCGTCAGATGGTATGACAGACACAATCATATGGCCAGAATCAGAAAGTGTGAAATACCCCTGTGTAAAGGCATTTGCTAAAGTTTTAGTCAAACAAATCCCATTGCGAGAATCCAAATGAATATCTTTATTATCATCCCAAGGAACAATTCGAACGACCTGTAAATCAGCCTCATTTTTATCTGCTACTAATGCCGATTTATAATGATAATTAAATTTTACTTTATCAGAAAAGAATTTATTTACTGCATCGTAAGTTCTGATACCCTTAGCTTTGTCATTAATGAAATATGATTCCATTTTTTCAGCTTGATAACATTTTACAGCAATAGATTCTTCTTCCGGTGATAACGCTGGTTCGTCAGGAACCAAATCTTTTTGTCGCTGTAATAAGCCTACAAAATCTTCTTTAGAAATTTGTGTAATGCCATTCATATTGAAAAAATTAGACCATTTACCCTTAAAAGTTCGAAATTTCCAATCAAAAGTCCGCAAATTTTGTTTCATAAGATGGTGAGAAAACAAATATGGACTTTTTATAGCAACTAAGTTACTGCCGGTTTCGGGATCTTCACGAACAATTTCACCAAATTCTGCAGCTCCATATAGATAAAATTCATTGCCCCATTCGGAGGCACTGCCAGAACGACGATAGATGATTAAATCTCCATCGTGAAGTTGTTTATTACTTTTATTTTGATAACTGTAGAATTTGAAATCTACATCGTTATGTTCAGGACTGGAACTGGAATCTATTATGAAATAGTTGGTGTTGGGGTTTGCTAGTTGGTTTTCAAATTGATACATCTGATTATATCCTTAATAAAATATTGTTTTAGTTATTTATAATTCTACAACAATATAAAAAAGATGTATTCCCTCCTCAAGGAACACATCTTTGACATAAATCTTATTTCCAGAAAGAAACTGCTTCATATGCATGTTCTACCTGAATATTTTGTACTTCATCTTCAGTGATATCAGGATAATTGGCCATTTTTCTTGTATAGTCAAATTTTGAACGACTCAAAATAGAAAATTTATTGTTCTTGGCTTGCTTTATATCAGCAAACTCTCTCTTAGTTACCAACACTTTATTCCCGATCAAGTTAGGATCACTAATATTTTCATTAAGATTAATAACTTTAACATTATTTATATCAATCTTTCCTATCTCATCAGCGTAAAAAATATCAGCCAAGATATGCTTACTTGCTTTCTCAGTTTTAACTTGAGCTTGACCAAAATCAACTCTAAACTTCTCATCTGGAACCATTTCTTCAGAAATAGCCTGGTTGACTTCATCTACAGACTCATATTGACGTTTGTTAATACCAATCGCAATTTTAGAAAATGTTTTTTCATACTTATTGGCAACTAATCCACCAATAGTAAAGTTTCTAACAACAAAAGAATTAATTTTGTGAACAACTGTTAAAATATCATTTTCCGAATAACCGTTTTCTTCTAAAGCAAGTATAACTGGATAATATGTCTTCAAGCCTAAATCAGCTAACGTGATTAATTCTTTATTTAACATTTCGTTTGAGAAATATTCTGTGTTCTTAGGATCTGATATTGCACCATACACTGGAGCTAAATCATTCAAACTCCGAATAAGATTCTTCGCATCTGAACTACTTTGAACCTTTGAGTAGATACCCTTATACAAAAGCTTTTCAGTTACAAAATTATTTTTAGAATTCCAATATGACCTTACAAACTTAGTTACGTTTTTAGCTCCACCGTTTAATGATTCTACCATGGAATCCCAATATTCTTTCACATAATCAATATCACTACCAGATATTCTCAACAAATGATTCTTCAACAAATCACTGGCACTCAATTCAGTTCCACGGTCATTTAAAGTTTCGAAAATAACGAAAGCATCTGATCGACTTGAAGTGGATAATGTAATCACGTAAAATTTTTCCAAAAAGCTTGTCAAAATATCGTATAAGGCCGTCACCTTATCGTTGGGTTGAAGCTTTTTGGATATTTTTTCACTAATCATCTTCGTAATTGTTTCATATGTTTTAAAGACATTTTTTTCTGATGATCGATTATCAGGTGAAGTAACATCAAATGCATTTTTACTCATAATATTACGTTCAAAATAATCATTTAAATCTTTACTTTGACCAAAGCGATAATTGCCCTTGCTTCCAAAATAATTATCTTGTAAATCATTGGCCCTCACTTCAGCAATCGCATTCGAATGCTCTTTATTAAGTTTCAAGAACATATTACGGACAACTGCTAAAAAGATAAAACTCGTTGTAATTCGTTGTTGACCATCAATCACGTATTTCTTTTTATCTTCAGTATCACTGTTTAATACAATTAAACCAAAGAAATGTGAATCTTGTTTCTCCTCAATAACTTCTGATAAATCATTCATCATCTCTTCAACTTGATCTGTTTGCCAGTCATAACCACGTTGATAAAGTGGAACTTGAAGATCTCCAAATTCTTTGAAGAAAGCTCCCATTTTAAATCGCTGTGTATTTAGTTCCCCGGTCATTATTATAATCTCCTTTATATTTACTTTTGAATAATAAACCCAAACATACTCACATCTCATATAGATCACACTATTTTATTGTATCCTGAAATCAATAATCTAAACATCATATTTTGTAAGAATTTCAAAAATAGCGCATCGTCAAACGATTGCGCTACTTTTAGATTCTGTAATTTTAAACAGACTTTTCTTTATTAAGAAATATCCTATTTTTTGTTGAGTGATTAATTTTTAGAGTTTGGAGTGGAAAAATTAAATTTACGCTAAATCGCTTGCTAATACCCATTCGTTGGTTGCTACACGATACATCTGCTTACCATTAATTGTAGCTGACTTGTCTGAGAACCATGACGTGTTAGCTGCAAGTGCTCGATCATTAATCTTATTACCTTTTGAATCGTACAAAACTTTGGCTGTGTTAGCTGATGTCTTGATGGTCTTGTTAACTGTCGTAAATTCAAACACATCATTTGCTTTAACCCATTCGTTAGTTGAAACACGGTAATATGTTGTTCCTTCTAAGACCATTGTCTTATCAGTGAACCATGTAGAATCTTTAGCTAAGGCACGATCATTAACTAATCTACCTTCTTTTGAGTACAATAATGCATTGCTAATTACTGCCAAAGTAGCACGGTGTTCTGTAACTGTTCCTTCAACGGTTTTCTTAACAACCTTAATAGATACAGTTGTCTTTTTCTTGCTTGCTGAAATCTTATTAGTTTCACCATCAGCCAAAGTATAGTTAGCTGGTAAAGCTATTTCGTGATTTTGACCTTCTTTACTATGTACTTCAGTAGAATGGACTTTTTCACCTGATTTGTGATCGACAAAATGAATTGTTGTTTTGAAACTTGCTTGAGTAGCAACTGAATTATTGTTTGCACCTGGTTTTGTTGGTTGAGGTGCTGGTGCTGGTGCAGTTTCAGGTACAACGTGAACCGTTACTTTCGCATAACTAACAGCAAATGTTTGATTTGCCACTACCTTGTAACCCTTTGGTGCTTTTACTTGTTCAGATTTTACAGATGTAGCATTCATAGCGATATCTTTAATCACACCATCAGCAATTTTTTCATTAGTATTATTATCGTTTACATACTTAACAGTAATATCTGACTTTGCTACTTCATGGTCACTATTAAAGTTGATTGGCTTAACATGCACTAAGATATGACCCTTTTTAATAACAATTAGACGACGACCGCTGATTTTATAACCTTCTGGCAACGGTACTGTTTCTCCAGCAACCTTACGAGCTTTCTTAGCAACTGTCATTTTTCCATTAGGAATTTTCTTCATATTATTAGTTGAGTCAAGATATCTAACAATAATTTCTTTTGTTTCTTCAACTGGTACTACATGAACCGTTACTTTCGCATAACTAACAGTAAATGTTTGATCTGCTACTAACTTGTAACCCTTTGGTACTGATACTTGTTCAGCTTTTACAGATGTTGCATTCATTGGAATATTTTTGATTACGCCATCGACAATTTTATCATTAGCATTTTTGTCATTAACATATTTGACAGTAATATCTGACTTTGCCACTTCATGCCCATTGTTCCAACCAATTGGTTTAAC
>NZ_AZFV01000035.1 GCF_001435815.1 Companilactobacillus nantensis DSM 16982
CACTAAGCTTAGTCTGTTTTGTTGTCTTATTTATTATTCCAAATGGAATATTTACACAATTATTTAATTAAAGTTCCTCGTAAAATAAATTCTGAAGGAATCGACTTCTTGACAACCTCTTTTTCAAAAATAGACCAAAAGGCATATTCGCCAATTTCCTTCAATTTATGATCAATTGTGGAAAAATTCATTAAATGGCTATAATCCAAATTTTCTTGACCGATAACCGGAATTTCTAAGTGCATCATCTGTAATTGTTTTAAAACACCTGCCGCAATCTGATCACTATTCGCAAAAATGACTTGTAAATCAGGATCTCTTTCGACTAAATATTTAGCAGCTTTAATCCCCTCACTATATCCTTGCGCACCCATATACACATGTTTCGAATCCATCTGTCGACCATAAGCTTTTTCAAAAGCCTCTTTAGTCTGCTTGGTTGATTGACTATATTTTTCACTTCGGGTGAGTGTAACGCCGATATGTTGAAGCTTTAATCGTCTCAATAAATCAAAAACCTTCAAATATGATTCCTCACGGTTCGTATAAGCACACGAAATTGGATAATCGAAAGTATCCTCGCAACATGTAATCGTGCCATATTGGCGATATTCCAAAATTTTCTCAAATGAAATTGTCCGTGAAGTAAAAATTAAGCCATCAAAAGATTGATGTTTCAACATTTCCAAATATTTAATTTCATCTTTTGCATTATAATCAGAAGGCAATAACGTTACCTGATAATTTTCTTTGAAAGCAGCCTTAGTAATGGCCGAAATCAACTTTTGAAAATAAGGAATGTCAATGTATGGCAAAACAACCCCAACCATATGCGTTTTCCCCGTACTCAAAGCTCGAGCCACATCGTTAGGATGATAGTCCAGCTCCTCCATTGCGTTAAGAATCTCCTGCTTAGTATCTTCAGCAACGTAACTTCGATGATTAACGACCCTAGATACCGTCGACACAGAATGTCCAGAAAGTTTAGCAACATCACGAATATTTGACATAATTCTCACTCCTTTTCTAATTGTTAGCTTGCTACATATAATTTAATACATATGTTCATACGATAATAATTTATAGATTGATTCCATTAATCATTAAAATAATCAATCAACTCCGACTTTTTTCCTGTTTAGAAAAACTAACTTCTAAATATATCAAATGCTCCAGTCGGAAGAGCTGAGAAAAAATTTGCTGGCAGTGAAAGTGGCGTTAGTGCTTTAGCACTTACACCACCGGGCGCGTTTGGAGACTTGCTTGCAAGGCTTCAAACCGAGGCCTGAGACCTTGGCTCAGACCGGTCCGCACAGCTAGCAATTTTTTTCTCAGCTCTGGAGACGGCATCACACCGTTACACCCAAATTATTTACTTTTTTATGAAAAAAATCAAAATTCATAATTTCTTCACATTTTCAAAATATTTGGTTCACACTTATCCAGTATAGTATTAGTTGTAGATGAGAGATAAGAAATCTCATCTCATCCCCCCTATAACATATATATTTAATCCCCTAAAAAATTAAAAGAACACCTTCCCCGGGTGTTCTTTTTTTGTGTCCTATTTTTCAGCAGCATGAATGGCTGCGGCTTTAAACATTAGATCATCAACTGTAATGTCCTTAAAACCAACCGTTTGCATCATTTCTGCAAGTCGTTTGATACTGACAAATTTATTTACTGAGTCATCCAAATATTGATATTCTGGCTGACTTTTGGCAAAAATTTTTCCCATTAAAGGCATCAGCCGATTAAAGTACAATTGCCAACCAACTTTAATAACCGGTGTTTCAACTTTGAAAGCTTCTAAACAGATCAACTGTCCACCTGGTTTTAACACACGATAAATTTCTTGCAAAACTTTATCCGCATCAGGTACATTTCGGAGACCAAAGCCAATCGTAACTACATCAAAGCTTTTATCAGGATAACGCAAATTCATTGCATCGCCAATTTCCAAATTTATATTGGTAGCTTCAGAGTTACTAACTTTTTGTTGCGCAATCTTGAGCATTTCTTGACTAAAATCCATCCCTATAACGCGTGCATGGGGATACCTTTTGGCCAACATTATCGTCCAGTCACCTGTTCCACAACAAAGATCTAAAATATTATCCGGACCATTGGTAATTCTATTAGTCGCTTTTTGACGCCACTTTTGATGAGTTCCTAAACTCATAATCGAATTTAACTTATCGTAATTTCCAGCGATATTATTAAATGTTTTTTGAACGTCCGCTTCCGGTACTTTGTTTGTCAGTCCCATAATTAACCTCTAATCGATGTTATTTACTCGTCCATAGTAATGAAGATATTTTACACCACTATCAGAAATAACGAACTTTGAAACACCAGCATTATCAGGTTGAATGATTTGAGAAATATTTTGTGCACCCGTCACAACCTTCATGAATGAACGACTAACGAAACCGTGGCAGACGACCATAATTTTTTCGTCACCCTTTTTAGCCATATCATCCATAAAGTCTTCAACTCGTTTGTAAACATCGTCGTATTCTTCGCCATTTTTGGCATATTTTGTATAGCCTGGTAATAAATAATGATTTTCATCAAAAACATCAGGATATTTATCACGCAAATCAGTTTCCTTAACGCCATCCCATGAACCGTAATCGGCTTCATAAAGACGTTTGTCCTGCTTAATTTCGTGCACACCTTGATTTAAAATTTCTGCTGTTTGCATTGCACGTTTCAACGGACTTGAGTAAATTTCATCAAATTTATTAATATCAACATATTTTTTTAATTCTTCAACTTGTTGGATTCCTTTGGCGTTTAGCGGCTTGTCGGTAGACATACCATTGATACGTCCCTCATAGTTGGTATCCGTTTCACCATGTCTTACAATGTATAACTCAACCATAAAAATCTCCTCTTTGTTAGCGCTTTAATTTAACACCTTTTTAGTATTTCATTATTGACTTTGCTTTGCAACTCAATTATAGTGAAAGCAATCAAATAGAGTCCTTTAAACATTGGTCCCGTGAGGCTAATAAGGAAACACGTTCAGTCTTTTATTTCGCATACACGGGATGAAGGGCTATTTTTTTGCAAAATTTTGTATGGGGGAGATGTTTAGTTTGGATCCAAATAGTAAAGATTATCGCAATCCAGATGCCGTTTTAGACGTCTATGAAAAACCACCGCTAAGTACGTGGGCTTTTCTATCATTACAGCACTTATTCTCGATGTTTGGTGCCACAGTTTTGGTACCACTTCTAGTCGGACTTGATCCTAGTATCGCGTTATTCAGTTCAGGTGTCGGCACAATTATTCATATTTTAATTACACATCGTAAGATTCCAGCTTACATGAGTTCCAGTTTTTCATTCATTGTTCCGATGGTCGCGTTGATGAAGACCGTTGGATACGCCGGGGTTGCCCAAGGTACGATTGCCGTCGGGTGTGTTTACCTAATTGTTTCATTAATCGTTGGTTTCGTTGGTTCTGACTGGATCGACAAAGCCTTACCTCCTATCGTTGTTGGACCAATCGTTATCGTCATTGGTATGTCAGTAGCCGGAAGTGCTGCTAATAACGCCATGATGAATGGTTCACACTATGATTTAAAATACTTCGGTATCGCTATGTTCACACTCTTTCTAACAGTGCTATTGAACATGTATCTTCGTGGCTTCTGGAGTAATATCGCTATTTTACTAGGTATTGTTGGTGGCTATATTTTGTCAGTTGCCCTTGGTATCGTTGATTTTTCTAAAGTAATTTCAACTCCTTGGTTAAAATTACCTGCATTTGATTTAATGTTCATCAACTATATGCCTAAACAAATTTATTGGGGCGCTATCCTGAGTTTTGCACCAATTGCCTTTGTTACTATGGCTGAACATCTGGGTCACATCATGGTCTTGGATGAATTGACTCACCGTGATTTCTTCAAAGATCCTGGTCTTCACAAAACACTAGCTGGTGATGGTACAGCTTCAATCGTGGCTGCCTTCCTTGGTGGTCCTCCTATCACATCATATGGTGAAAATATTGGTGTTATGGCCGTTAACAAAATTTTCAGTGTCTACGTTGTTATTGGAGCTGCTGTCTTCGCTGCCTTGTTTGGATTCGTTGGTAAATTGAGTGCCTTGATTCAAACAGTTCCTGGTCCAGTTATCGGTGGTATCAGTTTTGTCTTGTTCGGTGTTATTTCTTCTAGTGGTCTTAGAATTCTAGTTGATAATAAAGTCGACTTCAATGAGAAACGTAATTTGATGATTGCTTCAGTTATTTTAGTTATCGGTATCGGTAATGCTTACCTCCAAATTGGAACTTTCCAATTCACAGGTGTTGGTGTTGCTACAGTTGTCGGTATTATTTTGAACTTGATTTTGCCTAAGTATGCTTTGTCTGAAAATTGGGACGATGATAAAGATAAGTGGGAAAAAGACAAGCAAAAGAAGTAGTTCCGTCTCCGGAGATAAAGGGTTACACCTGCTATGCGGAACGCTTCGAGCCAAGGTCTCGAGGCTCGGTTTGAAGCCTTGCAAAAGCAGCAAGTCTCCAAACACGTCCGGTGCTGTAAGAACGGCAAAAACCGCCGTCCTAACACCACTTTCACAGCAGGTGAACCCTTCATCTCCTCCGACTAATTTATTATTTATATTATATTGAATCGTATTAAGTATTAAAAAAAAGTTCGAATTAATCTTTGATCATAAAGATTAATTCGAACTTTTTTTAATTACAAGATGGAAAAATTTACCGTGGAATTATTCAATGAAATGCCTTAAACCAATTACTTCAATTCTTCTGCCAATCGTTCAATTTGCTTTTTGATATTTTGACCATAATCGGTATCTTTAACTGTTCGTCGTTCTGCTGAATGTTCCACAATTTGCTTATCGAGAACAACATCTGACATCTCTTCAATTGATTCTTGACGTGATCTAAAAGCCCTTAACGTTTCTAGGCGCATTCCATAGGAGTCAAATAACAATGCATAACCACCGATGTTACGGTCTCTACTGTTGATTTCTGACAATCCGTTGACCACGACAATCTTCTTGTTAGCTTTGACCGGTGAATCTGTAAATTCTGGTGTATGTCCGTTAATAATGTGACCACGGCTATTTAAATTGAATTCTTTCATTAACTTATCCGCAAACCACTCTTCATTGCACAATTCGAAAAATGGATTCAAATGTTCTGTCTGCAATTCTGATTCATCAATAAAATAACGTTCAAATGTTGTCATTTTATCTTTGCCAAATAATGGTGAGTTTTTACCTTCCCAGAGATACCAAATAAAGTCAGAGTTGTAACAATCTCCCGTTGTCGGATGACGTAGTCCATCTTTTAAGATATATTCCGAATAATCACACAAACTACGTCCGGCATAACTTTGACCATCAACATGTAACGGTAAAAAATTTCCCTGCTTATCGACTGGTATACAGCCATGGAACAACAAGTTACCGTTATGTTTCAGATACATTGAGCCATGATCTAACATGAACCACATGTGCTCATTCAATTGGGTCGAGTGAGTAAATTGATTAATTAAATCAATGATAACGGTCTGTTCACTATGCGTAATTTGATAAGGGCTAGCTGGATTAACTGTTTGAAAACAACCGTGCTTAATTTGATAAGTTTTCTCACCAATCGTGATAGATTTCTTATCGAGATTTACTTTATCGAGTAATAACCGATCGTTCATATCAAACTCAGGGCGACGCTTTATTGCCTGTCCCTCCAACTTAAACTGCATGATGGCCGCTGCTTGTTGAACACAATTATCGACGTTCTTTTCATCATCAGTCATTCCTGCAAAATTCACTCTCGGTTCAAAATTGGACATTGGTACATAAGCATGTGTCGCAAACTTGATTATCGAAGTTAAGTCGATGCCATAGACGTTTTCTAAAAGTTTCAAATTATGGTAACGAGCACAAATCCGAATCAAATTTAACATACATAATTTGGAACCAGCTAAACTCCCCATCCATAAAATATCGTGATTGCCCCATTCGAAGTCAAAATTTTGCCAGCTTTCACTAAGATGCTTAATGATGGCTTCGGGATGTCGCCCACGATCATAAACATCACCAATAATATGGATTCGTTCAATCGCTAACTTCTGGATGGCATGACAAATAGAAATAATAAATTCATCATTCATTTTCAAATTAACAACGGTTTTAATCATTTCGCGATAATATTGTTGTTTATCTGGAGCCATTAAATCACCAAAGACTAATTTCTTCGTAATTTCATATAAATCAGTATCCAAAGCCTTATCAATAATATGACGTGGGTATTTACTTGAAACATACCGCACTACTTCTAGGACGCTGTTGATTGTATCCATCGACCATTGCTTAGCTTCATCTGGGTCAGTTATTTGCTCGTGAATTTGAGCCAATACCTCTTCTGGATAATAAATTAAGCAGACTAATTTTCTCTGATTCAGTTTTGTGAGTCGACCATTAAAAACTTCTTCAACTTTTCGACTGACATTACCTGCACCGCTCCGAATAATATTTAAATATTTATCGTCATTTCCGTGAATATCACTAATGAATGCTTCGGTTCCTTTGGGCAAATTTAAAATTGCCGATAATTTTACAATTTTTGTTTTTATATCATTATTACTCTTTAACTCATTATCCATTTTATATGCTGTACCTTCCCCAGAAAGTCCGCCATTATCAATTTGATAGCGTATACAAATGAACTATACCAAACGAAAACGTTAATTCCAAGTATCCTCATAATATTTGAGTTAAAATTATATCTATAGGAGGTTCTATTATGAGTTTAAAATTAGATTCTACTGTAACTTTGAATAACGGCGTTAAAATGCCTCAATTGGGTCTGGGTGTTTGGAAAGTTAACAATTCTGGTGCTTCCCAATCTGTTCAATGGGCATTAAAACATGGCTATAAAGCTATTGATACTGCTAAACAATACGGTAATGAAGCCGGTGTTGGTGATGGATTACAAAAAGGCTTGGCAGAAAATGGTCTCAAACGTGAAGATATTTTTCTTACTACTAAAATTTTCAATGGTGACCAAGGCTATCAATCAGTGCTTGATAACTTTGAAGGTCAATTGAAGAGATTACAAACAGACTATGTAGATCTACTATTGATTCATTGGCCAGTTGATGGCACATATCTCGATACATGGCGTGCTTTGGAAACAATCTACAAGTCAGGTAAAGCTCGTGCTATTGGTGTTTCAAACTTCAATATCACTCGTTTAAAAGATATCCTACAAATTTGTTCAATTAAACCAGCAGTTAACCAAATGGAATACCACCCACTTTGCCAAGAAGTTGATATCAAGAACTTCTGTGACGAAAATAATATTTACCTTGAAGCTTGGTCTCCACTCGGTGGCGGTGCTGTTTTAAGCGACACTAGACTCAAGACAATCGCTGACAAGTACAACAAGTCAGTTGCCCAAGTAATCCTTCGTTGGGACTTACAAAATGGCATCATTACAATTCCTAAGTCAGTCCACGAAGCTCGTATCATTCAAAACGCTGATGTTTATGATTTTGAAATCAGTGACGATGACATGGACGAAATCAACGGCTTTGACGCTGACAAACGCAGTCTCTGGTATGGTGACTTCTTCTGGAGTGGCAATCCCGATGGCTTTAAAGATTCAGTTGATGTTTGGGACGATGAACCTCAATTCACTAAATAATTTTTCCATTTAATATAAAAAGACAAGCAATCTAAAATTGGATTGCTTGTCTTTTTGGTATGTTCTTGCTACTTTTATTTAACTTTTTTATTTTCAATAATTGAACCAAGGTTAAAATTAAGGTTCTCGAGTCCATTTATAATACCAGTTAAATTGTAGTGACTAACAAAGGGCATAAACTCATCAACCGTTGTATTTGTTCCAACAAATGACCAAATACCCGCTTCAACCAGACTGCTTCGGATAATCGTTGTTTGCTTATCATCATTTTGAAAGCTTGCTACAGCTCCATTTTGTAAATAATAGGTCGTATCTGTTTTTTCAATATTACGTGGATTAGTTACTTCAATCACCCAGCGGAAATCACTGCCTTGTTTTGTCGCAAACTTCGAATTACTATCACCACTCAAGTAAATAGCTTCGATTTCAGGAGTATTTAACAATGGTTTCAAATCCTCATTAAAAACTTGTTCAATTGCCCAATTTCTAACAATTTCCGAAGGATCAAAGCGACCAGCAAAGTATGGACGGTAAATTCCATTGGTCATTTGTTGTGACAAAATAGCTGAATTATAAATAGATTTAAAATCTTCTGAAGATGTTACTGGTTCGTGATCTCCACGTTGAAATTTGGAAACAAGTGAATCATAGCGGAATGGTGAAAATAGTTCATCAATCCGGCGTAAATGTTTATCTACCCGTTCAGTCACCATTTTCAACTGTTCCATGACTACTGGATTTGAACTGACGGTGACCAATTTAATCACAAAGTTCATATTCATTTGATTAATTTCATTTTTTAAAATTGTTTGTTGATTAGTTTTCATTTGTTAATTCCTCATTATTCATTCGTTTTAGTAAGTCATTTATTATTAGTTTTATTATTCTAAAAAAATTATTTCCGATTACAAACTAAAGTATACGAACGAACTTTGAATGTTTTATGACGAGGATTTGAATTAATCGTAAAAAAAAGATACATAACGTCGTTATGCACCTCACTTTGATATAGCAATTTTATCTGAATATCCGTCGCGGAAATTTTCCATGCCAACATATTTATCGACTAAAACACCTGTCAGTCGATATTTAGCGATGAACTCGGGGAACTTATTAGTTCCGGCCGCAATCCCTGCTGACGACCAAATATTGGCATCTAATGCGTTATTACTAACAATTGTAACTTGCTCAACATTACTCTTCTCTTTTCTTAAACTGCGCATTTCATTGGATGTTGAAACTGCTCCATTTTGTAAATAATACGTTGCCAACAAAATGCCCAGATTCTTAGGGTCATTAATCGCAATCCGCCATCTGAAATCAATGTTTGGACGGCTGGCTAAGCGAACATCTTCTCCACATCTGAGTGAAACACCGTCAATCCCTTCGCTACTCAATAACGATAAGAGATAGCGGTTAAAGATTTGGTCAATCATCCAGCCATTCAATAATCCAATCGGATCATATTTACCATTAAAGTAGGAACTAAAGTAGTGGCGTGTCATCTGTTCAGCCATAATTGTCTGTTCATAAACCTCACGGAAGGTTTTCGAAGTCATCAGTCCTGTCTCTTCGCCATCTTGGAATCTGGTTAAAATCGAGTCATTGTTTTCCAATGAAAAAATCTCATCATATTCTTTAATGTTTTCAGAAATTTTTTCAACTGTTCTATCAATCAACTCTGTATCAATTACTTCTGGTTCAGGTGTAGCTAATTTAATTTCAAAGGGTAGATCAAACTTGTTTACCACAATGGTTAAGTACTTATATTCAGTCATATTTATCACTCCTTTTATGTATAAAAAAATACGTATGCTTATCTAACTTTTGCGATAAGTATACGTACCAAATGTGATGAAAATATGACTAAACTTTGTACTTGCTTTGAAAATGTTTAAACTAGCTAATTTGTCTTTTTATTTGAATTTAATAATAAGTTCAAGATGATAGCTGAGAAACTTCCGACCACCAAACCATTGTTTAAGATTGTTTGAACAGTTGATGGCAAGAAGTGTAATAGTGTTGGTTGAACGGTCACACCAATACCCAAACTGATAGATACAGCCATAATCATGATATTATTGTTGTTCATTTCAACCTTTGTCAGCATCTTGATTCCTTCAATACCAACGGTACCAAACATAATCAACATTGCACCACCCAAAACGGCATTAGGAATCAATTCAGCAACTGCACCAACCTTAGGAATCAAGCCTAAGATAATCAACAAGAATGCTGAGAAATAAACAGGTTTATTCTTCTTAATACCTGACAATTGCACAACAGCTACGTTTTGAGAGAAAGTTGAATATGGGAATGTATTGAAAATACCACCCAAGATAGCAGCGAGTCCTTCTGAAGCATAACCACGTTGCAAATCATTTTCATCCAAATCGTCACCAGTTAATTCTGCCAAGGCATAATAAACACCGGTTGATTCAATCATACAAGTCAATGCCGCTAAGAGCATAACTAAGATGGATGACCATTCAAATTTTGGTGTTGCAAAGTAAAATGGTTGTGGAATTTGGAACCAGTGGGCTGATCCAACGGTTTTAAAACCAATCTGACCCATACCGATACCTAACAAATATCCGGCAACGATACCAATCAAGACTGCAATTTGTTGAATGAAACCACGACCCCAAATACTAACAACAACGATAATTAATGCAGTTGTAAAGCCTAAAATTAAGTTTGTTGGATTACCAAAACTTTTGGCAGCGACATTACCACCACCAATATTTTGAAACGCAACAGGTATCAAAGTAAAGCCAATCAATGTGATCAACGATCCAGTTACTACTGGAGGGAAGAATCGCTTCAAACTAGCGAATAGCTTTGAAATTAACATGATGAAAATACCGGCTGCGATAATAGCACCATACATATAGGCAATCCCAAAGTGATGTCCAATATTTTGTAACGGCGTTACATATTCGACGGCTGATCCTAAAACAACTGGCAACCCAATCCCCGTTAACGGTGTACGCTTAATCTGTAAGAGTGTTGCCACCCCACACATAAAAATATCAACTGAGATTAAGTAAGTCATTTCCTTAGCACTGAATCCAAGTGATGCCCCAATTAAAATGGGAATTAAAATATCCCCAGAATACATGGCTAATAAATGTTGAAACCCTAAGAGCAGATTTTTCAGAAAAGAATCGCCCTGATTTTTTGTATCAAGATCCATTATTGCCCCTCCTATTATTTAGAAAATTATAGCATTGTTTTCAGAGGTTATTAAAGAACAAGTTTTAAGTTTTGGAGATGCCGCATCCGGGCGTGATAAATAAATAATTAACACTGCATGTTGCGTTTTTTTATTTATAAACACCAATTTCAATCTTATCTTTAATATATATCTAGAGATTGAAAATTTCGAAATAATCTTTAAACCTTGATGCTCTAACAATCCGAAATAAAAAACAACGAATAAATTAGCCGGAAGTAACAAGAAATTTGGTCGCTGTGAAGGTGGCGTTAGGACTTTAGTCCTTACACCACGGGACGAGTTTTGAAACTCGCGTATTTTGCGAGGTTCAAAATCGAGATTCGAGACCGCCTTTTGGCTCGAATCGGTCCCCATAGCGACCTAATTTTCTTGTTACTGGAGGCGGACTCTCACAAAGACAATTTCGGTTTTTCATCCCTTTGCACCATACTCTCAATTCAGATATGCTAAAATGAAATCAGTATAAATAGGAGGAGTTCTTAAAGATGAAGAAAAATCATTTGGATGACGCTTGTACGACAATTTTAGTTGGTAAAAACGCCAGTTTAGATGGATCAACAATGATCGCCAGAAATGACGATACATTCTTTGCTGTTGCTCCACACAGCTTTGTATTAAACCCAGCCGTTAATGGTGAAAAGGGTCGCAAGGTTAAGTCATGGTTGAATGGCTTTGAATCAGAAGTTCCCGAAAATGGTTACAAGTGGCCTGCAGTTCCTAATGTAGACTACAAGAAGTTCGGTTACTACGATGAAAGTGGTATTAATGGAAAGAACGTTGCTATGTCTGCTACTGAAAGTACTTATGGTAACGAACGTGCCCTAGCCTTTGACCCACTCGAAAAAGACGGTATGGACGAAGATGTTATTGTTCGTATGGTTCTTCCTTACGTAGATTCAGCTAGAGGAGCTGTTGAACGTACTGGTGAATTGATCAAGAAATTTGGTTCACCAGCTGGTAACTCTGTTCTATTCAGTGACAAAGATGATGTTTGGTACATGGAAATTGTTACTGGTCACCACTGGGTAGCTCAAAGAATTCCTGATGACAGTTATGCTGTTTGTGCTAACCGTGTTTCAATTCAACAAGTCGACTTTACTAAACCTGATGAATTTATGTGGTCAGATGGTATCCAAGAATTTGTTGAAAAGAACCACTTGAACACAGATAAGACTGGTTGGAACTTCAGACATATCTTTGGTTCAGACAACTTGAAAGACCGTCACTACAACACACCACGTGTATGGTATGGTCAAAAATTCTTCAACCCTGAAATTGAACAAGATCCAGAAGATGGTGAATTACCTTTCATCATGACAACAGATCACAAAATCTCAGTTGATGATATCGAATATGTTTTAGGTTCACACTATAACGAAACACCTTACGATCCATATAGCCCATATGCTTCAGAAGAAGACAAGCACCGTTACCGTCCAATCGGTTTGAACAGAACACAAAACTCACACGTTCTTCAAATTAGAAACGACGTGCCTGAAGAATACGCTGCTATTATGTGGTTATGTATCGGATTCCCAACATTCACACCATACATTCCTTTCTACACAAACATGAACGAAACAGATGCATCATATAACGACGCATCATTATCATTCAATTTCAAGGATGCATACTGGATGTATAACGCCTTGTCAGTTCTTGTTGAATCAAACTATACTGAATTCATTCAAGATGATATCGACTACCTAACAGAAGTTCGTCAAGATCTTCGTATGGCCGTTGCTGAAACTGACAAACTTGCTGCCAACTACTCTGGCGACGAATTGGTTGAATTCTTAACAGATAGAAACCAAAAGGTTGTTAAGGAAATGCAAGATAAAGCTCACAAACTATTTGGTGAACTTTATACAAAGGGTATCAACATTTCAAAACTTACATTTAACATGGATGCAAATTTATAAAATATTTGAAGTTTAATCTTAACGATAAGAGAGTGTGACAAAACATGGTCAGCTTTCGAGCATTAAGGTAAAAGAGTCAAGTAATCCGATTTTGGATTGCTTGACTCTTTTGTTTTAAACGGAAAAAGCTATGTTTTGTTGCATGTTTAGGAAAAAAGCAGTTATGTCACAACCTCTTTTTTATACAATTAGCGTTACTTTAGTTCATGAACTTCATCAATTAATGTTACAATACCGACATTATGAGTTAACAAAAACTACATCGGAGGACTGGATTATGCAAGTATATACAATGGATCGAATTCCCCAATTGGAAATAGTTGAGGCCAAAGGAGCTGTCTTGAACGAACAAGTTTTTTCAGTCGATATCGTGACTGATACTTTGAGTGGCCTAGGTAGTATGTTTGGTGGCAATTCATCCTCTTACACGAAAGAATATCGTAAGGGACGTGAAATCGTCTTAAATGGTCTTGAACAAAAGGCTCAAGAAATGGGCGCTGACTCAATCGTTGGGCTCAAAATACAATATGGACAGTTCATTAATTCAGAAATAATGTTGCTCGTTATATCAGCAAACGGTACGGCAGTCGTCACTAAACCAATTGCTGACAAAAATTAATTCCACTAAAAAAGAAGCGTCCCTTTGTTTGCAGGTCTGCTTCTTTTTGCGTTAAATTATAATTTGAGCTAAATTGTTCTTAATAATACAAGAATACCGAGGTCTTACTTATGGAACCTGTTTTTAATAAAATGACACCGGCCGGTTACAAAGCTATCGAACAAGAGATTATTGATTTAAAGAAACAACGTCCTCAAAAAATCAAAAACTTGGCTGCTGCAGCTGCTTTAGGTGATCGGTCCGAAAACGCTGAGTACACTACTTCCAAACAGGAGTTAGGACGTCTCAATAGTCGCTTACGATTTTTAGCTAAACAACTTCAGTATGCTGATGTTGTCAAACCGTCAGACAATGACATTTTAGATATTGGTAAATTTGTAACGATTGAATTTCTGGATGATCATGATCAACTTACCTATCAAATGGTCGGAAAACAAGAAGCTAACTTGGATCAGAAAAAAATATCTTTTACTTCACCTATCGGTAAAGCATTGAATAAACATAAGGTCAATGACATTGTAACTGTCGAATCGCCTGCAGGTTCATATCAAGTCAAAATCATTCAAATCCACATTTAATTTGATAGTCTAACGCTATCATAAAAAATTAAATCAGGTCTATACCATAAAGGACAAACCCGCCATTTTCATACATTTTCTTCCATACCTTTCATGCCAAACGTCATGATATGAAAAAAATAATAGTCAAAACCAAATAACGACAGGTATAATAGTCCTATTAGTTTTTAGGAGGATATTTTTTAATGGAAGAAAGTAAAAAGTTGGCCAAGAAAACTCTTGATCGAGGTTTTTGGTTAGCATTTTGTGCTTCTGCTCTCTGGGGAATCTCTGGTACAGTTTTACAAGTTGTTGCAAAGAACCTTAATATCCCTGCTATGTGGTTTATCGCCACTAGAACAACTTTTGCAGGAGTTATTTTATTAGCTGTTGGTTTAATCGTTTTACCAAAAAGTGAATTCTTCGCTGTCTTTAAAAACTGGAAGGATCTCTTAATATTAATTAGCTTCGCCATCTTTGGGCTATTAGCTAATATGTTCACCTTCTTTCACGCAATTAAAACAGGTAATTCATCGACCGCTACGATCTTACAGTACCTCTCACCACTTTTCATCATGATTGGAGCTATCGTCTTTACTAAAAAGAAAACTTCACGTATCGATGTCATCTCCTTTGTACTCGCCTTAATTGGTGTTACTTTGATGATTACTCGTGGAGATATCGGTCACTTATCAATTCCACTTATCTCAGTCATCTGGGGTATTGGCAGTGGTATCACTGCTGCCCTTTACGTAACAATTCCACAGACTTTGATTGCTAAATACCACGGTATTCTAATTACCGGTTGGGGTATGTTGATTGCGGGTATTATTTCCAATTTCTTTAGCCCCATTTGGGTCAATCCACCTAAGATGGATACAGCTAGTGTTCTAGGAATTGGTACAGTTATCTTGCTTGGTACGGTTTCAGCATTCTTGTTGATGGTTATGAGTACTAAGTACACAACGGCCGCAATTATTAGTATTACTGATGCCGTTCAACCATTCACCACCTTAGTTTTAAGTATTATCTTTTTACAGTACGCTGTAAATATTCCTGAAGTTATCGGTGCTATTGTTGTTGTACTAGCAATTTACGTACTGAATCGCTATGACGCTGATTAATTTCCAAGACGAAATCTCAATGGTTTCGTCTTTTTATTTGCTTTCATTCCGATAAAACCACCCCCAAGAGAGAAAAAGAGACCCCAAGCTGATAATCAACTTGGAGTCTCTTGTCGTATCCTTTAGTCCAATTATGAATTAGTTGGTAGGCGTATCACAAGGTCCAAGTCATGTTGTAAAACAACGATCATCAAATACATAATTAGTAAAGTAATAAACATTGTGACTGCCTCCTTTCAAAATTAAATTAAGATTAGATTTGAATTGTGCTAATCATATAATCATCCATACACTTTGTCAATAAAAAGCATTAATTAGTTTTATAAATCCTTTATTATCAAGTTTTTATCATAGATATACTTAATGTCACTCCCCTTTTAAACATCATTATTAATTCGTTTTTATATCTAATCTACTTTTAACTTTGTTCATGAAAGAAGAATATTTTAAACTCAACTATCAACACACTAGCCGAAGGATGGAAACTAAAAGGTCAGTAGTAGTGGAGTAAGAGCTTTAGCCCTTACTCCACTGGACGAATTTTGCGAAGTTCAAAATCGAGACCCGAGACCTTGGCTCAAGTCGGTCCTCACAGCAACTTTTTAGGTTTTATCCTTCGGAGGAATCCTCCAATTTTTAATTTCCACTTTCTTTTCCAAAAATTTGCGTTAAACTTAATATCAATCAATTATTAGAGAAAATTAATTAATTTAAGATTTTCTAATAATAAAGAAAGAGGGATTATAATGAAAATTTTCCTATACGGAATTCGTGAAGATGAAAAAGGCTACTTAACAGAATGGACTGACGTCCACCCCGAGGTGAAAATAGCCTATACTGACCAATTTTTAAATACTGAAACTGCTGAACTAGCTAAGGGTTATGACGGTGTCGTAACGCTCCAGATGCAAGCATATTCCCGTGAAGCTCTGCAACAATTACATGATTTTGGCATCAGCAAGATTTCAGTTCGTAACGTTGGTTTAGATGGTTTCGACTTCCAGGACCTCCGCGACCTAGGGTTTTCATTAACGAACGTCCCCGTTTACTCCCCCAATGCCATTGCCGAACATACAACTAGTTTGATGTTACGCTTACTTCGTCGAGTACCTGAATTCGATAAGAAATTCAATAATGCCGATTACAGTTGGTTCCCTACCATCGGTGAAGAAATCAATGGCAAGACTGTTGGTATCGTTGGTACTGGTCACATTGGTTCTGTAGTTGCTAGAATTATGCATGCTATGGGAGCCAAAGTAGTGGCTTATGATATCAAACCAAATCCTTACCTAGAGAATCTTGGGATTTACGTTGACTCACTTGATGAAGTTTTGCAGCAAGCCGATATTTTAACACTCCATACCCCACTAGCTAAAAGTGATATCCACATGATTGATGCCAACGCCATTGCTAAGATGAAAGATGGCGTCGTGATAATTAATGCTGCCCGTGGTGGCTTGATCGATACTGAAGCCTTAATTGCCGGACTAGACAGTGGCAAAATTGGTGGTGCCGGTTTAGATGTGCTTGAAGGTGAAAATGCCGTCTTCCAAAAGAAATTCAAGAGTCTCGATAATGTTAAAGATCCACAATTTAAAAATTTGATTAGTCGTGATAATGTCATCATCACACCACATACTGCCTTTTATACAACTACCGCGGTTCATAACATGGTTTTTGATTCATTAACTGATAATCTAGCTATGTTAGAAGGCAAAGAACCTAAGTATCCAGTTGATATATCTGAAGATTAATCTCATAAACCGTAAACTCGTTTGAGTTTACGGTTTTTTAGTGGCTTACTTTTGAAGCGATTTATCTTTTCTGTTTTAATAAAGGTATGCAGGTTCTACTTAAGGAGGAACACAACTAATGAAAATATTTGCATACGGAATTCGTGAAGATGAACAACCATCTCTAAAGAAATGGCAAGCAGCTCACCCAGACGTTGAAGTGGCTTTTACAGAATACACTTTAACTGCTGATTCAGCTCGTCTAGCCGAAGGTAGTAACGGCGTTGTAACGTTACAGACATCACCATATACCCGTGAAGCTCTGGAAGTTCTTCACCAATTAGGTATTAAATATATTTCAATTCGTAATGTTGGCTTTGATAACTTTGATTTCAAAGATTTAAACGACTTAGATTTCACACTAACAAATGTGCCTGTTTACTCACCAAATGCTATTGCTGAGCACGCTGTCATCTTAATGGGTCGCTTACTTCGCCGTGTCCCTGAATTTGATCAAAAAATGGATAATGGCGATTTCACTTGGTCACCAACTATCGGTAAAGAATACCGTGAACAAACAGTTGGTGTCGTTGGTACTGGTCACATTGGCCGCGTTGCCATCCAAATTCTACAAGGCTTTGGTGCTAAAGTTATTGCTTATGACGTTTACCATAACCCTGATATTGAAAAGCAAGGTTTGTATGTTGATAGTTTAGAAGAATTATACAAACAATCAGATATTATTACTTTACACGTTCCATTATTCGACAGTAACAAGTACATGATTAACGACGATGCGATTGCCCAAATGAAAGATGGTGTTTATATTATCAACTGTGCTCGTGGCGAACTCATCGATACCGATGCACTAATTAAGGGCTTAGACAGTGGCAAAATCGGTGGTGCGGGACTTGATGTACTGGACGATGAAAATTCAGTCTTTGGTAAAGTTTGGAGCAGTGTCGACAATATTCCGAATGAAAAGATCCGTAATCTTGCCAAACGACTAAACGTTATCATCACCCCACACAGTGCTTTCTATACAGAAACAGCCATTCACAATATGATTACAACTTCATTTGACTCCAATAAGGCTTTAATCGAAGGTAAGAAACCACAAAATATCGTCGATACACGTAAATAATAAATATATTTTTAAAAAGCTATTTGACAAAGTAAAAATCATGGTGTAAATTTATCACCAATCAAATAATTAAAACTTATTTAATCTAATTAGACGTTGAAGAGAAGAGTAAGTTAACGAGTAGTTTGCAGAGTGACCGTTGGACAGTGAAAAGACGGAACGAAAGTTTAACTGAAGATGAGCTTGGAGTCTTACCTAGGTGCAAGCCAAAGGTACGCAAGGATGCGATATCATCCCGGACATGTCAGTGTCGTTGAGGTATTTTGTGTAAGCAAAATATAAACTAGGGTGGTACCACGGTAATCGTCCCTACAATGCAGAGAAATTCTGTACTTGTAGGGACGATTTTTTAGTTGCTCTTAGTGGTTAGGCCACTAAGAGCAACTAATGGTGATTGACCGAAGGGAAAGAACCCCGTGAACTACTAGTGGCCTAAGCACTTAGAGCAACTTATGGGGGCGACTAACTGTCGCCCGTATATTCCGCTTTCCTATGATTGCTTTATCTTCCTTGACCCTTCATCACTAATCTTTTCAACTCATACCACATAAAAATAATCAGATTAAATAAGCCAAAAACAGAGGAGAATTTACACTATGACAACAACAAACACAACAACTAAAATCGGATTCCAACATGTAGGAAGTTTCCTACGACCAGCAGCACTAAAACAAGCCCGAGCAGACTTTGAATCAGGCAAGATCAACCATGATGACTTACGAAAAGTTGAAAATGATGCCATCGAAGAACTTATCAACCAACAAAAAGATGCCGGCTTAGATTACGCCACTGATGGGGAATTCCGTCGTTCATATTGGCACCTCGACTTCTTCTGGGGCTTTGAAGGCGTTAAACACACTCACATCGGCGAAGGATATGACTTTTCAAATGGACGTTCTCGTGATGATACAGCCGTCCTAACTGATAAAATCAGTTTCAACGCTGACACACATCCCTTCATCCAAGACTTCAAGTTCACAAAATCAATCACAGACAAAATCGGCGGCATTCTTCCTAAGCAAACCATCCCCGCTCCTGCCCAACTCTATCGTGAATTGACTCGTGGCAAAAATCTCGACGCTCTAAACCGCATTTACCCAGACAAGCAGGAATTCTACAATGATGTTGAAAAAGCTTATCACGATGCTATTCTCGCCTTTTACAACGAAGGTGCTCGTGTCATTCAATTGGATGATTGTTCATGGGGACGCTTGTTGGATAAAAAATTTCTCGCAACTGAAGAAGGTAAAAAACTAGTTGCCGAAAACGTTCAAGATATCTATCTCGAACTAAACAATGGTGCTATAGCTGATTTACCAGATGATTTAACAATCAACACCCACATCTGCCGTGGTAATTTTCATTCTTCATTCCTATTCTCAGGTGGCTATGACAACGTTGCTGACAACCTCTTCGGTCAAGAAAACGTCGATACTTACTTCCTCGAATACGATTCCGACCGTGCCGGCAGCTTCGCCCCATTAGCTAAAGTTTCAGGAGACAAAAAAGTCGTTCTCGGTTTAATCACATCAAAAGATGGCAAACTCGAAAACCGACAAGACATCATTGATCGAATCCACGAAGCTAGTCAATACTTACCATTAGACCGCCTCTGGTTATCAACACAATGTGGTTTTGCTTCAACTGAAGAAGGTAATGTAATTACACCAGAACAACAATGGGAGAAACTAGCATTAGTTAAATCAATCATTGACGAAGTCTGGGGCAAATAATAAAGAACAAATTAAAATAAAATAATATCTCTACTATTTTGGTTTTTGCATTTTGAATTTCAATAACAAAATATAGTAGTAATAACTTCATCCTACCCAATACACTAGTCTCCGGGTGTGGGTGATGATGCCAGCAGTGACAGTGGTGTTAGGACTTTAGTCCTTACAGCACAGGACGTGTTTTGAAATTCGCGTTCTGTGCGAAGTTCAAAACCGAGCCTGGAGACCTTGGCTCCAGGCGGTCCCACAGCAGGCATCATCACCCACACCCGGAGACGGCCCCCAACCCCAATATATAATGATTGATAGCGTTTACATTTAGACCTATAATATAAGTAGGAATTAAGTTTATATCGTTGGAGGTGGCAGTCATGATGAAATTATTAGCACACTTATTCAACAGAATTGTAGACTACACACTTAACTTTGATTGGTGGTAAACAGCCGGCTTACAAATCTGTAAGAATAATGTAAGTGAATCAAATGTATAAAAAAAAGCAAAACTCTTAATATACTTGTCAGGAGGTAATTCAAATGAGAAGTTTTTTAAGAGTTTTTTTATTAGGTGTCGCAACTTTAGCAATCGGGTATTTTGCAGTCTGTTTCACGGTTAAGGACAGCACGAGCCAATCAGCGCAAGCTTTCAATGCTTACAACGTGTTGGTAAAGCGTGAACCAAGATACGTCAAAATCGATAATAAAGAGGCCAAAGACAACGATGGTTATGGTAATTATACATATAATCTTAAAAGTTATGATGACAATGGTAATGAGCATCCTATAAAATTCATGGGCATGGGTAAGTTGAAGCAAGGTCACTACCTCGAACTTGATACTAAAGGCAGTTATGTTTATTCATACAAAGAAGTCTTTAAAAAAGATATGCCAAGCGATGTTTATACTAAATTGAACTTATAATCTGGGGCCGAAAAGGCTCTTTTTTTATACAATCAGGAGAAAAATTATGAAAAAATTTATTAATATTTTATTGATGGGACTTGTTGTCCTCGGATTAGGCTATTACATGGCTGGTTCTTACTTAAAAGATAAAAATACACCTATGGCACAGGATTTTAATCGCTATAATTTGTTAGCTAAACGCAGTCCCAAATTCATGCAAATAGATTACGATGATGCGGATAAAGAACAAGACGGTAGCTATACTTTTTACGCTGATGCCTACGACCGCCAAGGTAACTGGCATGAAATTGATTTACATTCAACCGATGACTTTGACGATGGTGAACTAATAAAGCTAGATACTAAAGGCAGTTATGTTAAAAATTATTCTGTTATCCATCCCAACGATCTGCCCTACAAACTTTATCGGCTTTTCATGAATTAAACGTTGTGACGTGTTGACCATCCTAATTTTGATAACTAAACTTAATAAGTTACTACTTTTTAATTAGGAGCACTAAAACATGTCGAAACAAATCAAAAAAGCACTTTTTATTATGGTCTTTGGGACCTTCTTTGGTGTTTTGTGCTCTACTTTAATGAACACAGCCTTACCTACTTTTATGCGTGTCTTTCACGTCAGTTCATCCAGCGTCCAATGGCTGACAAATGGTTATACATTAGTGAACGCCATCATGATTCCAACTAGCGCTTATTTCATTAAAAAATTCTCCTTTAGACATCTCTTCATCGTCTTTAGTTCAATTTTTCTAGTTGGAACTATTTTGGGTGCCGTCGCTAATACTTTCATCATGGTCATTATCGGTCGGATGATCCAAGCTATCGGAACTGGTATGATGATGCCATTAGTCAACGTTTTGGCAATGCAATACACCACCAGAAGTAAACAAGGGGCGGTTATGGGAATTATTGGCTTAGCCTTTAATTTCTCCCCTATTATTGGTCCAACGTTGTCAGGAATCATTTTGCAGTACTTCCCTTGGCAATACTTGTTTATCTTGATCTTGCCATTCATCATTGCCGTAGTACTCCTGGCTATTTTCCAATTGCCACAAATCGAAACACATGATAATCCTAAATTTGATGTACCAAGTTTAATTACGATCAGTTTGGGATTACTCTTCCTATTAAGTGGTTTTTCAAATATTGGTCAGACTAGCTTTTTCTCATGGAAAGTACTCGGATTTACCATTGCCGGTTTAGTTTTGATTGTTATCTTCTCAATCATGGAAAATAAGTCAGCCAAACCAATTATTAATTTCGAAATTTTTAAGCATTCTCAATTCACTTTTGCGACAGTTATCAATATGTTAATAGTTTTAACTATGTATGGAAATACAATCTTACTTCCATTAATGATCCAGATGATTTTACACAAAAGTCCTTTGATTTCAGGATTGGCTTTACTACCAGGAGCTGTCCTAACAGGTTTCATGTCACCAGTCAGTGGTCGATTATTCGACAAATATCCGATTAAACGAATCGTAGTTACTGGCGTTTTGATTGACTGTTTCGGAACCTTTATGCAGGCAGTCATTGACGTCAACGCCTCGGTTTTAATGTTGACACTTGGGCAGATGATTCGCCAATTGGGATTAGTCTTAATTCTAATTCCTATCCAAACGCATTCGCTCAGTGCTTTGCCTAAAAAATATTTATCCGATGGTGTCGCAACTTTTAACACGCTCAGACAAATAGCTGCCTCATTCGGAACTGCCATTATCATTGCTGTTATCACAATGGCAGACAAAATAATTACCGGCAGTACAGCCAACCAAGCAGTCGGTATTCAGGCAGGATTTCTAGCATGTTTAGGGTTTCTATTAATTGCCCTTGCACTGACCTTCAAACTACATAGACCTGATATTGTGGATTAATTTAACTTCAGTAACGGTGTGAAATACAAATTCTCGATATGATTTTTTATTTTATTTAACTAATACTCTATTCACGTTATATAATTATACTTATTAAGAGCAATAACATTTTACGATTGGGGGGAAACAACTTTGTTAACTAGTTTTGTTATAGGTAAGGCCTCACTGCTCACAAGTCTCTTTTTCATTATGGGTGTTTTCATCGTTTTTCAGGTTGCCTTTGCTGCTATCAAAAAAGTTTTAACAATCAAAGACGTTAATTTCGACGAATATACCCTCCGGGCTGTTTTATGAATTATTTATATTCTGGTTATTTTATTTGTCCTTCAAAATTCAGTTCGTGGACATGGCAATTCTCTAACTTTCGTCAATTTTCAACTCGTTGCCGTCATTTTCTATACAGTTATCTTGAACGTCCCATTTAAATTTCATCTATTCGCACCAATCGTCTTAGCTTTCATGATTTTTAACTCTGATTTTTAACTCAGCTATCACTAGTTGGGAATCATGGTGCTTGGGGGCTGTTTTGCTTGCCTTTTTCTACACACTAAATTACATCAAAACTCATACTGAAAAAGTCTTCCCATACCTTTACTACCTTGGTTCAAGTATCTTCTTCGGTGTTTTATATTGGTTCTTTGCCAAACTAAAATTTTCAATTAGTGATCAGGTATTTTGGAAAGAAATCTTTGATCTAACTATTCTAGAGATTTTCACATTCGGCTATATTGCAACATTGTTTGCCGACGTCGAATCTAGAACCGCACTGTTCAGAGATGCAACGCATGATAAACTCACTTCAGCTTACAATTATGATGCCTTTGACATCGATTTACGTGAACTATTTAGAAAAGTTAAAACGACTGACATGAAGTTCACTATGTTAATGTTTGATATCGATCATTTCAAACATATCAATGATACATATGGTCATTTGGCCGGTGATGCTGTCCTCAAAAACGTCGTCAAAATCGTTCAAACAGTCATTGATAACAATGATCCTAAGATTAAACTTTATCGGACTGGTGGCGAGGAATTCAACGTCATCTTCCCTAACTATAAATTGGATGACACTAAACCAATTGTAGAGGAGATTTTTTCAGCAATTAATCACTCTGACACTAAATTCGACAATAATAAAATTAATTTAACCGTTTCAATGGGCGTTTCCCAAATGTCTAAAGATGACATATCAATTAACGACTTTTACTCAAGAGTTGATGAAGCCTTATATCACTCTAAGCGTAACGGTCGTCAGGAAATTACCGTTGAGTAAAAAAAAAGAGCTAACAGTGACGTTTACCCAAAAAGTTAG
>NZ_AZFV01000036.1 GCF_001435815.1 Companilactobacillus nantensis DSM 16982
TCACTGCCAGTTAAGCTTTCTCGATTCCTCCGACTAATTTTTCTGACAAATTAAATTTTAAAGACTATTAATTGTGCTAAAACATAACAGATTTACGTTATTAATTCATATTAAATATCAAAAAACGGCTACATCTAGACTAATCAATACTATTAAAGTTCATTTATCATTAGTTAAACCAACTTTAGAATTCCTCATAAACCGCCGGATCTTGATTTTTATTCCGACCATCTGCTTTAGTCAATGAATTGATTTTTTCCATATCAGTATTTGCAATTTCAAAATCGAGGATGTTCATATTTTCGCGTTGTCTGACTGGTGATGATGATTTAGGGATTGGAATTGTGTTTAGTTGATGTTCCCATCTTAAAATGATTTGGCTGACTGTTTTATGATATTTTTCGCCTAAAGCAATCAATGTCTTATCTTGTAAAACAGCACTGGCTCGGCCTAACGGACTCCAGTCCATCGTTACGATACCGTTATCCTCATCAAACTTTCTCATATCAGCTTGATTGAAATATGGGTGTAACTCAATTTGATTAATTGCTGGTAATATTCCTGTTTCTTTTTGAAGTTTTTCTAAATGTTCTGGTAAGAAATTGCAGACGCCAATTGACTTAACTAGACCAAACTTTTGAGCATCGATCAATGCTTGCCATGCTTCGACATACATCCCACGTTTAGGATTTGGCCAGTGTAACAAATACAAGTCAAAGTAATCTAAGTGTGCTCGGTACAATGATTCTTGTAAGGCCGTGATGGCATCGTCATAAGCGTAATAACGTCCTGGTAACTTCGATGTAATTGTTAATTTATCACGATCAATGCCACTTTCTGTTATGGCATGACCAACTGTGCCCTCATTTTCATAATTATAAGCTGTATCAATCATTTTATAGCCATTATTAATAGCCGACACAATACTTTGAACGCCTTTACGACCATTCAACTTATATGTTCCAAAGCCAAAGTCTGGAATTTGTTGACCATCATTTAATTTATACATTAATATGTCCTCCTCAATAAATCTATTATTAACGTACAACAAATTTTGAGGACAGACAAATATCTAATTTTGGGCAAAAGAAAAAGCCCTACATCATCCTAGACGTAAGACTTTAGGCCACTTTACAGAAATCTTTGGAATGTGCAAAGCAGTCATTTTCAAATCACAGGTAGGCTACCTGCACAAACCATACTACAGGTTTTTCACGTAAATTACCAGCTTTAATTAGTTTCATTTTGAATCATGCCATAAATTTGCTTAGCAATCGGTTTGGCATCAGCAGCTAAACGAGAGTAGTTTTCCAGTAAAATGACGGCATTTTTACCATTATTAGAAATATGAACTACACCTTGAAAGCCATAGCCCCAGCCATTCGCAAAGTTATCATTTTTACCATGATACATGCCACCGCCATAAGTGCTGACACTACCACGTTTGAATAATTTCTTCCGCGATTTCTTACTTAACATTTTTCCGCGCATAATATATTTTTCAACTTTATACAAGTCACCCGCACTCATATAAACTTGGCCCGTACCCAACTCGTCAAATTCAAAGAATTTCTTAGTATAAAAAGCATTCTTATAATCCAATCTTGATGACAACGGATCAATATTATTATACCCAGCAGCTTTATCAATATCAGGATTTTCATCATACGCAAAAATAGTATGTTTTAAATGTAATTTTTTAATATATGTTTGCGTAAATAATTTTTGATAAGATTTACCAGTAATTTGTTCCAAAATACCACTTAACAGGTTGAAATTAACTGGTTGATAGTTCCACTTCTTATATGATAATTCTGAAAAATGAATATCATTGATATCGGCAGAAATAATACCTGAATCAGATAAAATTTCATTTGGTCCCACTTCACTCAAAACTAAACCTGAAGTCATATCAAGCATTTGTCTGATAGTAATTTTTTTACTGCCTGGAATACTTGGATAAAATTTACTTAATTTATCTGATAACTTCAAATGACCCTTTTGCACTTGTTTCATAACCATAGCAGCAGTCAACGTTTTCTGAACAGAATCAATTTCATAAGCCGTGTTTTCATCATTACTAAGTCCATTAGAAAAGTTCGAATAGCCACGACTTGTTTGATAAACTGGTTTTCCATTTTTGATAACCAACAATGTCCCGGAATATCCTTTTTGACTGATTAAATCGTCAATATTTTGATTCATTTGACCGCCCACTGTCGGATCAACACTGTCGTCTGCTAACGCCGTTACAGGCATTGAACCAAAGAGTACAGCAAGCAACATTAAAACTGGTAGAAAGATTTTTTTCATAATATATTCACCTATGAAACCTACAAATAAGTGACCTTCCTCATTCATTAATTATAAATTAATTTTCAACATAACAATAATAATAAACTTTCAAAAAACTGACGTCTTCAAGAAACCAAAGGGCAGTTTTTAATTAAACTGACTAAGACTAATACCCATTATTACTAGCAAAATCAACCTTTATGAATATTATTATTATTGATATTGAACACAACACTTAAAAATTAGTAATACTATTTGTCTACTTACCGAATTGTGCTAATAAATTCATCAGTAAAATAATAATTTCAATTACACAAACATAATTGAATTAATTTACTCAATCACAATCCTTACCCAGCTACAATCTGGAGCCTTTTTATCACTGTCAAATCTTAGCCCCTCAACATTCGATATGGTAAAATATAGCCATCAAGAGAAGAGGAGATTTAAATGAATACAATAATTATCATTGTTGTCATCGTAGTACTAATCGGTGCCTATGCTGGTATGTACAATAGCCTTGTTAAATACCGCAACCGTGCCCGTGAATTTAGTTCACAAATCGATGTTCAACTAAAACGTCGGACTGACTTAATTCCTAATTTAGTTGAAACTGTTAAAGGCTATGCAACACACGAAAAGGAAACTCTAGCCCACGTTGTTGAATTGAGAAACAACGTTAATAGTGCTAATTCCCTTCAAGATAAAGTTGATGCTGATAATGAATTGACTGGTGCTTTGAGACAAGTCTTCGCTTTAGCCGAAAACTATCCTGATCTTAAAGCTAACCAAGAATTCTCTCAATTAATGGAAGAACTTTCAAATACTGAAAACAAAGTTTCATATGCACGTCAAGCTTACAACAGTCAAGTACAGGCTTACGATACCGCTATTCAAACGTTCCCTCGTAACATCATTGCCGGAATTCATGGTTTCAAGGAAATGAATTTCTTACAAATCCCTGATGTTGATAAAGAAGCACCTAAAGTTAAGTTTTAATCGAGGCAACTTATGATTTACGAGCAAATTGATCGTAATAAACGTAAAACCTACTTGATATTCTTCGTTTTCTTTTTGATACTAGTAGCGATTGGAAGCTTTTTGGGTCTTTACTTCTTTGACAACCTCTATGCGGGGATAGCTACTGCCCTAGTCATTGCGATTGTTTATACGCTAATTACCTATTTTCAATCTACTAGTATCGTAATGCAAATGAACGGCGCAAGAAAGCTAAAATCAGCGAAAGATGCACCAGATCTTTGGCATATTGTCGAAGACCTTTCAATGGTTGCTGATATTCCTTTGCCAGAGATTTATATTATTGATGATCCAAGTCCCAATGCTTTTGCGACCGGACGAGATCCGCAGCATTCCGCTGTGGCTGTAACGAGTGGACTGTATAAGATGATGGACCGTGAAGAACTAGAAGGTGTTTTAGCACATGAAATTTCTCACGTTAGAAATTACGATATTCGTGTTTCAACCATCTCAGTAGCCCTCTCGTCAGCTATCATTTTAATCTGTTCCATTATCGGTAACGCATATCGCTGGTGGATTCCAATGCGTGATGACGATCGGGACAATAATAATTCCGGAGCCATCAGAGCAGTTCTATGGATTGTTGGATTAGTCTTTGCCATTATCGGACCACTAATTGCTAGTTTAGTTCAAATGGCAATTTCCAGAAATCGTGAATATTTAGCCGACGTCTCCGGAGCCGAGTTAACGAGAAATCCACAAGGGTTAATCAACGCCTTAGGAAAGTTGGAACAAAGTACCAAACCAATGAAACGAGTCGACGACGCCAGTGCCGCCTTATACATTGATGACCCAACGAAGAAGAAACGCTTCTCAGGCCTATTCGATACTCACCCACCATTGGATAAAAGAATTGCTGCATTGAAGAAAACATTCGAATAAAAAGAAGCTGATTTTCAGCTTCTTTTTTTGTTTTCAATAAATTTTGAAATAATTTAACTTAATGAATCAAATTGTTTACATATTGTCTTCTAATGAACTAACTACAACTAATCCGCTGCAGCTAACAAATAACTTAGCCTCTGGGTGGGAGTGAGTTTGCCAGCAGTGACAGTGGTGTTAGGGCTTTAGCCCTTACTCCACGGACGTGTTTTGAAATTCGCGTACTTTGCGAAGTTCAAAACCGAGCCTGGAGACCTCGGCTCCAGGCGGTCCCACAGCAGGCAAAACTCACTCCCACCCAGAGGCGGCCCACCCCAATATACGAATAAAATTGAAGTCACCAACAAATATTGTTCAAGATTTCTGAAAATTTATGATAAAATCAAACTTGAAGATATTTAATCTTCGTAGTGAGGGGATATTTATATGTATATGTTGTTACTAGTAGTTTTGGGTGCAATCATATTGTTTACCACATTTATGGTCAAACCCAAACGTCGGATTCATCGGCGCTTAGTTTCCCTAGGACTTCTGTTAGTCGTTGTTGGTGGTTCAGGAATCTATGAATCGTATCAGAACAACGGACTTGGGACTGGTGATAATCCGCGACAGTCGGAGAAAACCACGACCTCTTCCAGTTCTGATTTAGCCAATTTAGATTATCAGAACAATCAGGAAATTGAAGTCAACAACAATACGCCTACTTTCACAAAAGCCGAACTAAATGTCTCGGATGGTCCTTGGCAACGTTTCGCTGACTTGGACAATCTCAACCGAGCCATTCAGGCCGATGCATTATTGAGCAAAAGCTTGATGCCTACCGCAAAACGCGAACCACTTTATGTTAACCCAACCGGTTGGCATAATAAAAAGATCAAAGGTGGCTGGCTATATAATCGTTCGCACTTGATTGGTTATCAATTGACCGGACAAAATAATAATCCGAAAAATTTGATGACCGGAACTCGCTCGTTGAACTCCCCCGAAATGCTGAAACATGAAAACGATATTGCTTACTATCTCAAGCAAAATCCTAACAATTACATTAGGTACCGAGTTAAACCGATATATCGTGGTAATGAATTAGTTGCTCGAGGGGTTCAAATGATGGCCGAATCGTTGACAAATAACGGTCAACCGGACAAAGCAGTTTCTTTCAACGTATACATTTTTAACGTTGAAAAAGGTGTAAAGATTAATTATAGTGATGGTACCAGTTTAGTTAATAATAATTATTGAGGAGATGGTCGTAGTGCAATACAGTACAGGTGATAAGGAAATTTTCGATCTAATTAATAAGGAAGAAAATCGTCAAAATAGAAATATTGAGTTGATTGCTTCTGAAAACATCGTTTCTGACAATGTTAGAAAAGCTCAAGGTTCAGTTTTAACTAATAAATATGCTGAAGGATACCCTGGGAGACGCTACTATGGTGGCTGTGAATACATCGATCAAGTCGAACAAATTGCGATTGATCGTGCTAAGAAACTTTTCAACGCAGAATATGTTAATGTTCAACCACATTCAGGTTCACAAGCTAACGCTGCTGCTTACCAAGCTGTTTTAAAGCCTGGTGACTCAGTACTTGGTATGGATTTAAATGCCGGTGGTCACTTAACACACGGTTCTAAAGTCAATTTCTCTGGTAAGATGTACAATTTCCATTCATACGGCGTTAACGCTGACGGTTTAATCGACTATGATGATGTTCAAAAGATTGCTGAAGAAGTTCAACCTAAACTAATCGTTGCGGGTGCTTCTGCTTATAGCCGAATCATTGATTTCAAGAAATTCCGTGAAATTACTGATTCTGTTGGTGCTTACTTGATGGTCGATATGGCTCACATTGCCGGACTCGTTGCCGTTGGTCTACACCCTACTCCAGTTGGAGTTGCCGATATTGTTACTACAACTACTCATAAAACTCTTCGAGGCCCTCGTGGTGGTATGATCCTAGCTAAAGAAGAATTAGGTAAGAAACTTAATTCTGCAGTCTTCCCTGGTACTCAAGGTGGTCCATTGGAACACGTGATTGCTGGTAAAGCCGTTGCCTTTGGTGAAGATCTTCAACCCGAGTTCAAAACTTATATGGAACAAGTCGTTAAGAATGCTGCCGCAATGGCTAAGGTTATCAACGATGCTGACAACTTGTCAGTATTAACAGGTGGTACTGATAATCACTTGCTAAACGTTGTTTTAACTGACTGTGACTTGAATGGTATGGAAGTCCAAAACTTACTTGATACAATTCACATCACAACTAACAAGGAAGCTATTCCAAACGACCCATTGCCTCCTAAACTTACATCTGGCCTTCGTTTAGGTTCTCCTGCTATTACATCAAGAGGATTTAACGAAGAAGACTGTGAAGAAGTAGCACGTATTATTGTTGATGCAATCAAGTATCACGATGATCCAGAAAAACTTCAAGAATTGGATGCACGTACAAAAGCTTTAACTGATAAACATCCAGTTGAATTTAATTAATAGAATGTATTAAAAAAAAGTCGATTCTCTAAATGAGAGTCGGCTTTTTCGTTATTCTGGAACTACGTCTTTTGAAATAAAGTTTGTGCTTGGATTTGAACCAGTGTAATTATAAATACTATTGAATCCATCTAAATCATCTGGCCATTCAGCACTCATAGCAGTAGAATTATCTGACATTCCTAATGAGACTGGATTACCTGTATAAATCAAAGCGGCTCGATGACCGAAATGTCCTATTTGGCCATCTGAGGCAGAAACATTATTATTATCATCATACCAGCCCTTCAAAAGTTCAAATGCAACATCCCTATCAGACGTCATATCTTCTTGTTGGCCCCACTTTAAAATATAATCATAACCAAAATCATAAAGATTTTCTTCTGTATCTCTTGGTCTAGTTGAGTGGTTCATTGTCCTTCCAACTTGTTGATAAGCACGATGATTAGCATACTCAAACATTTCTGGTGCTGTCGTAGTCATTGGAGTTCCATTAGCAGCATGTAAAGCATTAAGATATTTAATAAAATATTGATTAATACGTTGAATATTAGGTGTGTAATTCAGGGAAGGATTTGCATTGTCATACAATCTTTTAGAATCATTGGCCCTTAAATATTCCTTAGTAGCTACCTGATAATAAGTCTCATTGTTGTGAGTAAAAATTCTTCCCACTAACCAATTACTATTTGGTCCCAAAGCACGGTCAGTAATCAGTTTTCCATCTTCACGGTAAAGACGAGCAACATTATTATTAACACTAGCAACTTTAGCTGCATCAGCATCTTTTTGAGAAAGTATCATTGCACCCGTAGCAGAAGCTAACAAAGCCATCCCTATAATTAAACTTTTTACAGTTTTCATTATTTTAATCCTCTAGAATTATATTTTGTGTAATTCAATTATTTTGGCAATTCAATTATTTTTCCAATTCTTTACAATTAAAAATATAATCTAATTAGTCCCCACAGCAATGCCACTTGAGGATTTAGATTTCAAATCATTAAATGAAACCCACTCATCAGTAGCAACACGGCGCATATTTTCATTATTAACTATACCAACTCTATCTGTGTACCATGAAGTGTTCGGAGCCAAGGAACGGTCAGTGATTTCTTTACCAGCTGATGTATAAAGTTTTGCTTGTCTACGAGTTGTTATGGTATCAACTTCTGGAAAAATTTCAATACCATCATTTTCCTTAATCCATTCATTTGAAGCAACACGATAATATGTTGTGCCATCAACTGTCAATTTTCTGTCAATTTTCCAAAGTGTTTGCTTTGGTAATGTAGTAGAAGTAGCTTTACCGTTCCCGTCATATAACTTAGCATCAACTATTGTTGAATAGAATCCATCATAATTAACGCCAGTTGGTGATTTTTGATTGTTTTGATCATCATTACTTTCAGAACCCGTACCAACGGTTACAACAACATCTTTAGAACCTAAAATGGTAGGAGTAGCATCAGCACCATAAAAATCACTACCCTTTGGTTCTCCAGCTACATAAGCAAGTTTTACATGGAAAGTAACGCTGGCTCCACTTTGTAACACTTTATTAATATCTTCAAACTTTAAGTTTCCAGAAATACTACCATCGTTAGCAGTAGCTGTCGTAAGAACTCCAACATTGCGGTCGTTAAAGAATAGATCATCACCATTAGCATTATCATTAAAACTAGCAAATAGATCATTTGTTAGATTTTTAGATGCGTCAGCATATCTATCAAAAGCAGGACTTTGTGGTGTTAATTCATCTGTACCAAAGCAAAAGACACCGTCACCACCCATGACATAACCATACTCCTTATCCACACTCGTCAAGAGATTATTTCCAGGTTTAATAGTAACGTTACTCTTAACTTCGCCCAACCATTTTTGAACGTCAGCTTGATTAACTCCACTAACAGCGTCAGCCTTAACAGTAGTTTCTGTAGCTGAACTCATAGCTGGCATTGCAATTGGTGCAACAGCCAACAATGTAGCAGCAGTAATCCCCATATATTTAACCATTTTCTTCAAAATCGTATCCTCCGATAACATTTAATTTACGAATAAATCTTAGCAAACTCATGCGTCACTATTTGGCAAATGTACGGAATTTTGAAATTTTCTCAAAAAAGTTTTTTAAAATGAGAATTATGCCATCATTTAGCATTTTCTCTACTTAAATATAGGACAAAAAAAACAGACCTTATCAAAATTGATAAGATCTGTTTTAGTAATAAATCTATTTAGTAGCTTCTGCACTAACACGAGCGGCCTTTTTACCATGTTTACGTTCATATCTGTCATACAGAATGAATCCAACAAGTCCGAAGACAACTGGTCCAATAAGTGTCCAAAGAGCGTCTGTGTAAGCACCCTCCATGATTGGTTGAAGCACCGTGAAGATAATTGCGAATGCTAATACTAAGAAGACAATTGTTGTAACTGTCCACATAGCTTTTTTGTTCTTATAGAATAAATATGGTTTTTCAATATCTTTATTCAAGTTAAAGAATGGATATGCACCAACTAAGAATAAGTAAGGTACAGTTGTTGAAACGTTAGCCATCAATGTCAAAACGTTATAAAGTGCTTTAGCATTCTTACCACCCATATCAACGATTAAGATAAGGACGATAACGATGATAGCTTGAACCCACATTGCATAAGCAGGCATACCATGTTTGTTTAACTTAGTAACCTTGGCAGGCCAGAAATCTTTAGGAGTACCCAAAACGAAAGATTTCAATGGTGAATAAATCAAAACGAAGAATGCACCCATATAAAGGATAAACATATCAAAACCGGTGAAACGAGCTAACCATTCACCTAATGTGATAGCAGCTGCACTACCTAATCCGATATGTGTACCAAATGTGTAACCTAAATTACTCATCATAACGTAAGTAATATTACCCAAGTTAACGTTACCTTTTGAAACTACAGAATTCCAGTTAGCACTCATAGCCCAGCAAAGAATTGTTAGTGAATAAAGCACTGTAATTGCGATTGCTGAGATCAAAACACCACGTGGGAAATCTTTCTTAGGATTTTTCATACTATCAGTAACACCACCGACAGATTCCATACCACCATATGCAAAGATTGCATAAACGATGAATGAAACCATGCCGATTGGTGATGCAAAAGCTGGATTTGCTGAGTGAATAAATGTATCTAGTCCATGAATTGGTTCTGCAGTGTGAAAGCCTGACATGAATAAGACTGCCACACTCAAAACAAAGAACAATACTTGTAGAACAATCATCATAATACCACCAAAGTTAGAAACTTTAGCAATTTTGTCCATACCTTGTGTTGCTGTGTATGTAACAAAGACGATCCAAAGTGCTGCTAGGATACCAATAACTTGTGTTGCTGAAAGTCCGAACATACTCCATGTTTGAGTTGTATCGTGACCAGCAAACATTGTTGATAAAGGAATCCAAACTTTTGAAGAAGTTGACACTAGCCAAACTTCCCATGAAGCTAACCACATAAATGTACCAATGAAGGCCCATTTTGCACCAACAGCTCCATCAATCCATGAGTAGATTCCACCCTTTGCTTCGTTAAAAGCGGAACCATATTCTGCCATCATAAATCCTACAGGTAGAAAGAAGAATACAGCAGCAAATACATACCATAAAATACTAGCTAATCCCATCTGTTCGTAAGCAACAGTTGTATTAGCGAATCCAAAGATTGCCGTAAAGATCATCATTATTAAACTAAATAATGTGATTGTCTTTTTCGGTGAATTACCATCATCCATTTTATAAAACCCCTCATTTAATTTTCAATGTACAAATTATAATTTCTATAAATTCATATCTGTCTTGAAGTTTAGAGGTGAAAAATCAGTCGAGTCCGTAATTAATTGAGCAATTAGCTCTTTATAGCCATCAAGTGAAATTTTAGCCATTTCAAATGACGCTTCGGTTAAATAATTAGGTAATTTATCATCATCTTTGCTCAAGGCTTCCCGATCAAAATCATTTAACTTCTTACGAAGTGTGATATTGATGTCCTTTTGCTTGGCTTGGAAATCTTTTCCAAGTTCTTTGTAATGACCATCTAACAAAACTCCGGCCAATTTATAAGTCCAATAAGCTGACTTACTGTCGTATGGTAGTTCGCCAAGTTTGTACTCAGCAGGTGTATCGGTCATCCCCATATAGAATGGCACGTAAACACTCTGTGAAGCGACACCCATGGCTAACCATTGAACACAGGCGATTTCAGGATTCATATCAGGTCTGATCTGTAAGACGTGTGACTCCTGAGTTTTAGCTAAACTAATTGGACGATAACGTTTATTATTAGCTGACTTATTCAAAGGATCGAATTCGGTCTTTTGATAATGAGATGCTAAATAATCTTGTGCGTCATCAACACTCAACAAGCGATTAGCTTTCTTAACAAAGGCTAAATCTTCACTCTCAGGACTCTCATCTGTCTTACCTGAGAATTGTTGTTGACCCCACCAAACACGGGGCGTGCTGTAAATCTCATCAGACAAATCATGTGTTCCAAAGATTTCTCTGAAGTTAAAACCATTAGGTCTAGCATTCAAATGATTTTCAGCAACAAACTTTTGAATATCTTTGCGATACAAAAAGTTGTCTGAATCATTGAAATCAATTTCTTGAATTGCTAGTTGGTTGGCAACCACGGCGTAACTATCGTCGGGGATACGTTGCGCTACCCAGTAGTGACCTGATCCACTTTCAAAATACCAAACTTCATCTTTATCAGAGAAAAGTACTCCGTTAGTCTCACAAGTTCCATGATCTTCTATAATTTTACCTAGTCGCAAAACACCTTCCCGAGCAGTTTTGACATAAGGTAAAACAACTGTGATCATAGCTTCTTCACCAATACCATTTTCATTAAGAGGATCAACGCCTAAAACACGTTGGTTTGAATAAGCACTTTCAGTGGCACTCATTCCAACGCCATATTCGTTAAAACCATCCTCTTCAAATAATCCTTCTTTAAAGGTCCATTCAGGAGTGGCAGAATATTTATAGCGAATTTTAGGCAGGTCCATTTGAAAGTCATTGGCTTTAGAAACGAACTTTTGATCATCAGTAAATTCTTTATGGTCGTGAATAACAAAGTGCTTTGGCCAAGATGCTTTGGCGTCTTCGTTTCTTCCGATAATGGTTGAACCATCAACGGTTGCTTTCTTACCAATTAATATACTCGTACATGCTGATAAAGAACTTTTATTATATTCTAATGCCATACAATCACCTTACTTAAATTTTACTGCGGTACCATATGCTGCAACTGTCTCCATGTCTGCACTGATTGAGTCAGAGTCAAAACGCATCATTACTACTGCGTCAGCTCCCATGTCCATTGCATTTTGACGTAAACGGTCAATTGCGATGTCACGAGCTTCAGTTAGTAGTTCTGTGTAAGCTTTGATCTCCCCACCAACAATGTTTTTGAATCCAGCGCCGATATTCTTGACGACATTTTTCGACTGAGTTGTTAAACCAAAAACCTCACCGATAATCTCGTAGTCACGTCCTGGCACATGTTCAGTTGTAGTCACTAATATCTCGCTCTTCTCCATTGATTCACCTCACAAAAATAATTATTTCACTCCATTAAATAATGTAACACATTCACACTAGAATATGGTCATATCTTGAGAAATATTGAGCAATAATTTTGACATTTTGTTGGAATTGTAAAATCTATGATTTCCTTGTGGTTGTAAGGTTAATTGGTATAGATATATTTATATTTATTATAATTATGTCATTAATTGATAAATATCTCTCATGAAGTTTTTATTATATTTTTGCTATAATAAACCTAGATAATCGTATTGGAGGTAGTCGGTTTGAAACCTCAAAAAAGGTCTAATTTAACACGTAAACAATTTTTAATTTTATCTGTTATTGGCTTGCTTTTTTTGATTGTTATTTCTTTCGCTCTTTTGTCACCTAAATCTTCTAGCAATAATAACAATGAAGCTAAAGTAACGACCAAAGTTCCTAAGGAATACAAACAAGCCCTAAAGCATGCCAAGAACTATTCAAACGTTATGTACATGTCTAAAGCTGAAATTTCAAAGCAATTAAAGAGTAGCTACTCCATTAATGCCACTAAATATGCACTTAAACATTTGAAAGTTGACTACAATCAGAATGCTTTGAAGAAAGCTCAGGAATATGCAGAATCACAAAATATGTCTCAACAAGCAATTCATAATCAATTGATAACTAAAAACACTTTTTCAGTCAAACAGGCACAGTATGCCGTGGACAACTTGAAGGCTGACTTTAACTACAATGCTTTAGTTACAGCCAAGAAATATCAACGTGATTTGGGATTCTCACCAGCTAAGATCCGTGAGGTATTAATTTCTGACGATAATGAAAGTTTTACTCCGGCACAGGCTGATTATGCTATCGAACACTTGAATGATTAAAATAAATTAAATTAATTATTTTGAATGCTATTGACAATAACCCTAATCTTTTATAACATTTTACTGTTAATGGGCATTCGCCAAATGGTAAGGCAGCGGACTCTGAATCCGCAATTTATTGGTTCGAACCCAATATGCCCAATATATAACTTTGAGTGTCAAGATCGTTAGTCAACAGACTGGCGGTCTTTTTTAATAACTGGCGGGGGGAAACATTTAATATGCTTGAATATAATGGGATGAGTAAATCTGCTAATGGCATGCCACAGTGGCAAACATTTTTGAATCCAATACTGGAAGTATTAAAAGCGAAAAAGATTTTAACAACTAAAGACCTAAAAAGAGCCGTTACCATTAAAACTAATATCCCGGAGAATTTAAAAAACTTAAAATATAAGGAAACAGATTATCAAACTGTTGCGGAGAATCGTGCAGGATTTTCGATATCATTACTAAAAAATGCTGGGTTGATTGATGATGTTGGTCGAGGAAAAGTTAAGATAAACAGCGAAGGTATTGATTACCTCAACAAATACGGACTCAATATCGATTACCGTGAAGTTCAAAAATTACCTAAATACCAAGAACATGAAAAACTAGTTCGTGAACGTAAAGAATCAAGACAAAACGGCTCCTCTATTGAGGGTAATACTCAAGAAACTAATGATGATATCTTGGAAAATACGGAGGGTCTGGAAAATTTTATTGATAAGTCAATCGAAAATGCCAACGATTTAATTGCCAATGAACTACTTGAAAAGATTCTCAATATGCACCCTCATTTTTTTGAGCAACTAACCTTAGATTTGTTAATCAAAATGGGGTATAAAGGAACTAATGGACGTGCATTAGTTACACAACTATCACGAGATGATGGTATTGATGGTGTAATAAATGAAGATCCCCTAGGAACAAAAACTATTTATATTCAAGCAAAACGATATTCAGCTGATTCTTCTGTCGATAGAACAGAAATACAAAAATTCTATGGTGCGCTTGCAGAAAAAGGAAATGAAAAAGGTGTGTTTATCACAACTTCAAAATTCAGTAAAAATGCTATCGAATTGGCTAAAAATTACGGAAATATAATTACAATTGATGGAATACAACTAACAAATCTAATGATTGACTATAAAGTTGGCGTGAATGTCAAAAAAACTTATGAGCTATTGAATATCGATGAAGACTATTTCATTGAATAAACGCTAAAAGGGGAGATTTGTGCTATGAAAAAGACTTATAACGGCAAAAATACAACAATGACTTTAGAAATCAATAAACCTACCAAATGGTATCAATGGCTAGTAATCATTTTGTTAACCTTTGGCATAGCATTTTTATTTACAAAACGAATTGAATAATAAATATTAAAAGCAATTATTAAGTAAATACCTTAGGAGCTAAACAATGAAACGAGTTTATCCAATAGTAATAACCAGAACCACTGATAAGACTATTCCCTATTTCGTAAATATTCCTGATTTTAATGGTAATACGCAGGGATCTACTATTTTTGACGCAATTCAAATGGCACGGGACTTTATCAATTTAAAAATAACTGATTTAGAAGACAATCATAAACCCATACCGGATTCTAATTACTCTTTTCCTCAGATAAAAAAAACTGATATTGCAACTCTAGTTGATATTAATACTGCTGAATATAAGCCAAACCTTTAAGTAAAACAAATTGAAATAATTACACTAGTTATGTAATATTAAATTTGAGGAAAGGACGGTTCGACTGTTCGCTAAATTTTTAGCTAGTCTATTAATTTGGTTATACGCATCACAAAAAGCCAACTCAGTTAAATCTGTAGTTGGCTTTTTTATTACAGCAATATTCATTTTAATCTGACTAAAAATCTATCTAAGTGACAACAACATAATCATCGCCACGATCACAAACAAGCAAATCTTCAAATTATGACGATTCCGAATTGAAACAATGATTTCTTCATCCCCATTAAATAATTGTGTTCTCACTGGCCAGAAAACACGAACAACATATGACAATGCCATGATTAATAATAAAACTTCTAAAACAACTAAAGCCATCATACAAAAAATAACCCCATTCATTAAGATATTTCATAAGTATAGCTTATTGTCTTTATAACTTTAAGGTTATCCATATTGTTATTTGATATACCGAATAATAAATAAATCAATTTCCATAGGCAAAATAAAAACCGCCTTAATTTTCACCAAGACGGTTTTCAATTCTAAAGCAAAATCACTTTTTACTTCCATTCTTATGTTGCGCATCCAAAATACTAATTGCCCTATCCAACGACTCAAAAATATCGGTGTTCAACAATTCCATGATGGGACTGAGGCGACTGTATTCGTGTGACATCAAATTCTTGTTAACTTGTTGATCGTTCAAACGGCGCAACTTCAAATTGTAATCCATAAGGGCATTGATACGTATCTTAGCATCATCTAATTCACACAAAACGTCATCAATCTTGTCTAAATCGTAACTTCTAGTGCCCTTGTCAGTTTTATTTTCCACTGTTTTATCCTCTTTTATATACATTATTCACTCCACGATTCTCTGATTAATACTTAACTTATCGCAGCCTCCTCTCACTTTGGTCTACACCATTATTCTAATAGGTTTTACTTTTAAAGATAGTCATTTATCCAAATTGTATATATTATTTTCTTGTAATTTGATAACAGCAGACTAATAAATTCTTATAATATATTTTTAATTTATATTTTAGTATATATTAAATATTTTCAGAAATTATCAGCATATGTTACACTTATCTAGTTTTTCCAGAATAATTAATCAAAAGGAGCTATCAATTGCCACATGCATTTATCTACTACTGAGAAACGTAATTACTTGATTGGCTTTGCTTTCATAATTTTTATGGTAGCAAGTGCCACTCTGCTAAACGATATGGAAATTATCCTACCTGAAATCGGTGCCTTAACTGCTGGAACTTGGATTTATCAAAATGACGGTTGGATCAATCAGCCAATAAAAATCTTTCTAGCACCTTCAGGTACGGCTATTATTGGTTTTTTAATCAATCAATTAGCAATTACGTACGCTGAAAAGGTGCTGCTAGGACTATTATTGATGCTTATTTTATTACGAATCCTCCATTCAAATTTAGCGCCATCCTTTGCGACCGGATTGTTACCAATTATTATTAACGCCACACATTGGTCATTTATCGTTGCAATCTTACTATTTACTTCCTTCTTAATGATTGGTGTCTTTTTACAGGGACAATACCAGCGGACTACTCCAAGTACTCCTATCAAAAATGAACATATGCTTATTTTCACAATTATGGCTATCATCTGGGTCGGCACTGTGTGGTTCTTTGGCTTTTCACAAATGGCTGCTATCCCACCTGTAATGGTTGTTTTCTTCGAAGTTTTACAAAAAGAAAATTACGGTTGGCAAATGGCAAGTAAACACTTCATTGCTCTTGTTGGGGCAGCAACTATCGGGGTTCTAGTTCATCTAGCTGTGACATCATGGTTATTGTCAGCTATAATTTCACTACCACTCGTTTTCGTCTTATTACAATTACTAAAAATCAAATTACCAGCCGCCTTTGCTTTCCCACTTCTAGCATTGGTACTGCCAACTAGCATGTTTCATATGTTGCCAATTACAGCCATCCTCGCTTCAATCTTTTTCTTAGGTACGATCGTTTTATTGAAAAAATTTGTGGCCCCATACCGAATCAGTTCTGAAAATAATGACTAGGAAGAGAGTGGGACAAACCATGTTCAGCTTTCGAGCATTAAGGCAAAAAAAGCAGTAATCCGATTTTTGGATTGCTGCTCTTTTTTGATTTAAGCGGAAAAAACTATGGTTTGTTCCACGTTTATGCCGCATGTTTGAAGACAATAATAGTTTCGTCCCAACTCTTTTATTTAACGATTCCCAAATCAATCATGGACTGGGCGGTAGCGATAATCGCCGTTTTAGCTGAACGAGGTTGCCAGCCTAATAGCGTTTTAGATTTCTCATTACTAGTTCCAGCGTAACCACCAACAATTGACGCAATCATACGTAATTTAGGATTAACAATTGCAGCTGCTTTAACAACCACATTTGGCAGTAATCTGGTTGGTAACTTAGCAGCATAATCAGGGAAGGTAGTTCTTAAAATATCGGCCACATCCATCATTGATAATGTCTCCCCCGTCGTTGCCAAAAATCTCTCTCCATTAGCTTGAGCGGAAGTCATTGCTAAAAGATGCAAACAGGCAACATCACGAACATCAACGTATCCAGAGTCAACCTTTGGTAAGGCCTTAATTTTGCCTTCAAGCATTTCTTGAATTTGAATATTAGAATGTGAATACTTAGCTGACAAAACTGGTCTCATGACACCGACTGGGTTAACGGAAGCTAATTCCAACCCATGACCCTCTTTTTTAATAAAGTCCCAGGCTGCCATTTCTGACATAGTCTTTGATTTTTGATATGGGTGAATATTTTTAGCGTCTAAATTCGTCCAATCTTTTTCAGTATAAGGTGTCGTTCGATTTTTATGACCGGCAAAAATAGCACCATAAGCAGAAGTTAAAACAACCCGTTTGACGCCATTATCTCGGGCAGCTCGCAAGACACGTAAGACACCATCAACAGCAGGACGAATCATTTCCGCTTCATTTTTGAAATTCAATTTCGGCGTTGGTGAAGCTACATGAATGACATAAGTAGCTCCAGTCATTGTTTCCTCCCAGTTAGCATCTGAAGTTAAATCAGCTAGTGAAAACGATAGATCAGTAAAGTCTGTGATACCACCATTCGTCAGCATTTCCTTTACCACAGCTTCCTTAGCTTGCGAGCGGACAGTTGTTCTGACAGCATAACCTTGTTCGAGTAATTGCAAAATAATATGGATTGCGATAAAACCACTGCCGCCAGTTACAACAACTAATTGTTTTTTCATAATTTGAATATCTCCTAATTTTATTTAGCTAGCGTTTCACTTGTAACGTTCATGTGTTGTATATTAATAGCTAAACAATTAATGCTCAAGTAAATCACGGGCATCTGTGACAAAAAGGAGAAATTGTAATGGCAGCTACCGATCATTCCCAACAAATCAAACAAGATTCCCAAGAATATTTAATTACTGCGCTCTTGCAACTACTACAAACAAATAACTTGAATGATATAAAAGTCACTCAAGTTGTCAAAAAAGCTGGTGTCAGCCGGATGGCATTTTATCGTAATTTTGAAACATTGGACGACGTTTTGATTGCCTACTTTAAGCCAAAAATTGATGCTGAATTTGAACTAGTGATTAATCGTGTTCCCCAAGATCAAAAGATGGCGGCCTTAGGGAATTTTTTTGCGGAAATAGCTGAAACAATGTCCCTTGCGGTTAAAAGAAATTACGAATATATCATTCAAAATATCTTTAACGAAAATATGACGCATTTTTACGATACCGCGATGAACTGGGATAATTTCTCACCTATTCAACGAAAATATTGGACTCGTTTTATGAGCGCTGGTGTTTATGCTATTTGGCGTGAGTGGCTGATTGACGGACAAACTGAATCACTCAATGATATTCATATTTTAATTGCTGATTTCCAAGTATCGACTTTAAAAGCTTTGGCTAATGAAAAACACGACTAAAAAAGAACTGCCACCACAAGAAATCAACTCTTGTGCGGCAGTTCTTTTATTTTTTTATTTCTCAGGATCAATGCGGTCGACAATTGCTCGAGCCTCATCGGTTGTTTTAGTTTGCATTAAATCATTCCGAATTGCGGAAGCACCCTTCATCCCTCGAACATATATCTTAAAGAAACGTTGGAGTGGTGCAAAGTGACCCGGAATCCCTTTAGCAACGAATTCATCATAAAGGTCCAATTGATAACGTAAAAGATTCAACAATTCATGACTGGAATGTTCCTTAGGTTCCTTTTCAAAAGCATAAGGATTCATAAAAATGCCTCTGCCAATCATGATACCATCAATGCCAGGATGTTCATTAGCTAGTTTCATCCCTGCCTGATAATCTTCAATGTCCCCATTGATTTGAAGTAACGTCTCAGGAGCATAAGTATCACGCATTTGAACAAGTTGATCAATCAATTCATAATGAGCCGGAACCTTACTCATTTCCTCACGTGTTCTGACATGAACGGTCAAAACAGGTACTTGTTGTTTCAAAAGAAATGGAATCCAAGTTTCAAACTCTTCAATTTCACTGTAGCCAATCCGTGTCTTGACACTGACAGGTAAACCACCTTGACGAGCACCCTCAATGATTTCTTTAGTCGTATCAAAATGACGAATCAAATCACTACCACTGTGATTTTTAATAACGGCAATGTCCGGACAGCCAGTATTGATATCAATGGCTTCATAGCCCTGCTTAGCTACTTCTTTAGCAGCTTTTTCAAAGTCTTCACCAGAGTTACCCCACAATTGGACGATAGGCTTCGGATTTTCTTCAGGGTCGATATATAAACGTCCCTTAGTTGTTTCCTTAGCCAACGGATGTGTGATACTCAAGGCATTCGTAAATTCGGTATAAAAAACATCTGGTGCAGCAGCTTTCATGACAACACGACGAAAAACTGATCCTGTCACAGCTTCCATCGGAGCCAAACTAAAGAAAGGACGATTTTCCTTCTTAGCTTTTTCTGCGATGCGATTCCAGTATACTGACTGGGTCACATTCTCACTTCCAATCAAAATTAATTACAATACTAACTACTATAACGATTTTGCCAACGTATTAGCAAGTATTTCGCCTACTTTAATCGATATTTATCCCCATACATCGTCCAAGAAAGTGGTCGCTTCAATTGAAAATTTTTCTCATTGATAAATTTCTGTTGGGTTTTGATTCGTGATAAATCTTGATGAGCTTTCTCTTGGCGCATAACTTTTGATCTAACTTTCAAAAAAGTTTTTAGATATGCCGCTTGATTACTAGTTGAAGAGCCAGCCAATTTCTTAGCCTTACGACGTATCCCGCCAAAACTACTAGCATCATTGCCCGGACCATGAACAACTATTGCATCGTAATAAATATATTGCCCTAAAGCTCCTAAATTATCAGCCTTAGCTGCCTTCAAAACTGGTTGCATATATTGTTGATTCAAGATATCATCTTGGGCTTGGATAAATCGCTTATCATTTGCAACTTTATGCCAATCCTTCACAAAATTTGGTCCTAAACCTTTATGACTGGCAGTTCCTTGAATTTTCTTCAAGGCTGGTAAATATTGGACTAAACGATTGTTGGGGCGTAACTTTTGATACTTTAAAATCACTTGTCGCAAATCACCATTTTTAGTAGTGAAACCAATGATACCGGCAGTATACCCGCGACCATCTTTGATATCTTCGATATATCCATATTGATTTTGATAATCAGTCGTTGAATTTTCAGCGCTGCTGACCAAAGCAAAGGTCGTTTTACGCAGCTGACCAGTAGCAATTGTATTTTGTGATTGATAACCATTGGTATTTCTTTGAAAAACAAAAGTTCCTACTAGCAGAACGACAATTATCCCAATAAAAATCCCCAAAATTTTTTTATGTTTGTTCACGAATCTTCCCCGTTAATTAGATTTGACATTAAATATATAATATTGCAATATCACTCATATATCTATATCATATCTAATAGACTTTAAAGAAATTAGGTGAAAACCATGGAATTATCAAACATCATGGCTTGTATGCCCGCAAATGATGAAGGACGTTTTTCAGCAAAATAAAATTTAGGAGTCTAAAATGAAAAACGTCCGTAACACTGTACCATCAATCTTATTAATTATTGTTCTCGTGGGATTTCCACAGATCAGTGAATCAATCTTTACCCCAGTCCTTCCACAAATCAGCCAAAGTATGCACGTAACTGCTGGAACATCACAATTGACGATGAGCATTTACTTTATTGCCTTTGCTATTGGTGTACTCTTCTGGGGTCAATTATCAGACAAAATTGGTCGTCGTTTAGCGATGAATCTAGGGATTATTGTCTATCTACTCGGAAATGTTGGTTTATTTATTAGTCCGACATTTCACTTCTTACTAGCATCACGTTTTGTTCAGGCATTCGGAGCCAGTGTTGGTTCTGTTGTTACTCAAACAATTATGCGTGAGAGTTTCGACGGCATTGAGGGTGCCAAAGTTTTCTCCAGAGTGGGAGCGGCTATGGCTTTATCCCCTGCCTTTGGACCTTTAATCGGTGGCTTATTGGAAACTTATTTAGGTTATCGCAATGTCTTCAGTGCCTTGATTGTTATGGCAACATTGGTCTTAATTTATAGTTACTCACGTCTACCAGAAACACGTGACACTAACAGCATTCAACAAGTTTCGTTACTAAAAGTAACTTGGAGCTTGCTGAAGGATCCCGTTGTTTGGAGTTATGGTATTTTAATCGGAGGAATTAATGGGATTCTTTTCGGTTATTATTCCGAAACACCATTCATTTTCATGAATCACTTTGGTTACTCGTCCGTTCGTTATGGTAGCTTAGGTATGACATTAGCTTTAGCAAGTCTACTTGGAGCTATTTTAGTTAACTTTCTCGTTAAATATTTGAAATCAGAAACCATTGCTATTATTGGACTAACGTTTAGTTGTATCGCCGGTTTATTACTATTAATTAGCTTGCAATTCAATCAAGCTTACTTATTAATTATCGGTTTCTTCTTAATTTTCTTAGGTTTAAATACAACTTTACCGATAACTCTAAATCTAGCTTTGAAAGGCTATGAAGATGTTATCGGCAGTGCCAGTGGTATTTTTAGTTTTGGATATTACTTGATTGTTAGTTTCTTAACTTATCTAGTCAGCTTTATCCATAACGGTACGATTTGGTCATTACCGATATTTATCTTTATTACTAGTTTAATTATGTTGCTTGTTTACTTGCCTATTGCGTTGAAAAAGCAAGTGACCGTTGAAGAGTAAACAAACTGTTATTTTACATGGTCAATAACAATTAAAAATAGGGTATCTGTGAGAAATTCATCTCGCAGATACCCTTTATTATGTTCTAAATATATATTCAATTGCTTTTAATAGCTACATTCACATACTTCCGATTTGCAATGTAAGCGTATTAATGAAATACTAAAACTATATTTTCAAAGGGGGACCACTATGGTTGAATTATACATTGTCAGACACGGTGAAACTGACACCAATCATCAAGGAAAGATTAACGGCTCAGCAACAGACTTGAATTTAAATGAGACTGGTAAAAAACAAGTTAACTATTTAAAAGAACATCTCGATATCAATGATTTCGATGAAATTTATGCTAGTCCTTTAAAGCGTGCTGTCGAAACAGCTGAAATTTTGAACCAAGGTGTCCACGAAATCCAACTCGACAAACGTTTAAGAGAAATCAACTACGGTTCTTGGGACGGACTATCCGCTGACGAAGTAGTCAATAAACATCCCGATGGCTTCGATGAAAACGGCTATATCACAAAAGATTACATCAAATACGCTCCAGATGGCGAATCCTACCCACAAGTCTGGGAAAGAGTTCAAAGTTTTATTGATGATATGAAAAATAAAGGCGATGAAAAAATCATGGTCGTCTGCCATGGATTCGTAACACGTTCATTCGTCAAACTGGTTACAGAAACTCCAAATATTGAAGATTTAGTAGAACCAGCTAATGCTAGTGTCTCTAAAATTCGTATTTCGAACGCAAGTCATCGCACATATTTAGCTTATTATGGCAGATTAGAAAATCTATAGTATCAAGCTAAAGATATCTCGATTGTCGGGATATCTTTTTTGATTTAAAAATAGTTTTTTTCATTTTTTAAGGAAGTACATAATTATCAAGAAAAAAATAAACATAAATTAGTCGGAGGAGCTGATAGTATACACCTGCTGTGAATGTGCTGTTAGGGCGGCTGATTTTTGCCGTTCTTACAGCACCGGGCGTGTTTGGAGCCTTGCCGAACTGTGGCAAGGCTTCAAAACAACCTAAGATTAG
>NZ_AZFV01000037.1 GCF_001435815.1 Companilactobacillus nantensis DSM 16982
AGCACCACGCGTATATATGTATTCTAAACCTATTTGATAATTTCAGCTCTAAAACTAACTGTCTAAAAAATCACCTATCATCTATACAACAAATCAGTTAGTTTCAATACACCGCATTCAACGAATACCCTAGCCTCAGGGTGATAGCAATTGAGTCAGCAGTGAAGGTGGTGTTAGGACGGCCGCTTTTGCCGTTCTTACAGCACGGGACGACTTTTGAAACTTGAGCGTTTTTCTCAAGGTTCAAAAGCGAGGTTCGAGACCGCTTTTTGGCTCGAACCGGTCCCCACAGCAGACTCAATTGCTATCACCCTGAGGCGGCATCCTTAAACAACCAAAATAGAGGTCAGAACAAAACTTACGTTTTGTACCGACCTCTTAAAAATATAACTAATTATTATTGCAAAGGCAAGTTACACGCCATTACCAAATTTGGAAATATTGCCCATCTGCAGGCACTAAATAGCTTCCAACTGGTGAATCAGAATTTTTGCTATAAATATTAATTTGATATCCTGACACATTATTCCAAGTAACTTTACCATTAGCAACGTACTGTGTGGTTGTCTTGTCATAAGTTGAACTTAGTTGATTAGCTAAGTACTCAACCGCTTGATCTGAAGTTGTTAAATTAACTTGAGATTGTTGTGATTGATTTTGTGATGACTGATCACCCTTAGTCGTATCGTTATTGGTATTACTATTTGTGTTATTGCCATTTGTTTGGCTGTTATTATCACTATTTGAATTACTTTGGTTACTATTACTATTGCTGTTTGCAGTCCCAGACGTTTTGTCCGTATTTGAACTATTGTCTGTTGTACTTGTATTTGTCTTTGGTGTAGCTGATTTCTTAGTTTTAGCAGGAGTTTTAGTACTACTACTACTTGTGTCAGAACTTGATGCTGACTGTGTACTTGCTGATTGTGATGAACAGCCAGCTAGCAAGACCCCTGATAAGATAACTGTGAAGATAGATAATCTCTTAAACATGTGGAAGTACCTCCTTATACACCCAACATTATATCGGATGCCGGTTTATTTCCGCAATGTTTCACAAGAAACATTAATAAATCTTAGTAAAATCGATCTTTTCCCCACGGCGAATCTTTTCGGCAAATTCAATCGACTTATCAACGATAATACCTTGTCCATCAATCACGTTGTAAGGATGGTCTGGCGCCTTTTCTTGTGCTAGTGATAATTCAGTACATCCTAACACAATCACATCGCAGTCGAATTTATCGTGCATTGTCTGCAAAATATCGTAATACTTTTGGGCATTAACTTTCCCATTGACCTTAATATCATCGTAAATCAAACTTTCAACTTGGTCTTGAACAGCTTGGTCACCCAAACTATATTCAAAACCAGCAGCTTTGATTTCATTTTCATAAATGTGATCGGAAATTGTTCCTTTTGTAGCAATCAAACCAATTCGTTTAGCTTTTGGATACTTCTTTTTCATCACACTAATAGCCATATGTGGCATGTGAATCAAAGGCACGTCTGTTGCGGTTTGCAATTCTTTATAGTAGTAATGAGCTGTATTGCAAATTAACACCATGAACTCAGGTTTAAGCAAGCTTTGTTGTTGAATGTCTTCTACCAATGGTGGCAAAAAACTAGGCTTGCTGTGATCTAAGATATGGGCTGTTCGATCGGGAACAGTTGAATGGTTGACCAAAATGTAATCTAAATAATCTTGATCTTTTTCAGTTGGTGTCCGTTCATTTAACAAATGGACATAACTTTCTGTGGCTAAACTTCCCATACCACCCAAGACTGTAAAGAATTTCTTCATGATTTTAACCCTCAATATCCTTCAAAATTTTCTTTGCGACGACGGGATCACTTGGATATGGTACATCTTCACCCTTCGTCTTTTGATAAGCATCGTTTCCTTTGGCAGCTAAAACAACGATGTCATCACCGTGACTTGATTCAATCATTTCACGAATAGCTTCTTGACGGTCAAGCACGGTTTTGACGTCTACTTTCGTATGATCGATTTGTTCATCAATTTGTTTGCAAATATCTGCTGGATCTTCAAATCCAGGATCGTCAGTTGTCAAAATAGCTGCATCAGCTGATTCAGTCAATACTCTGGCAAAGCCTTCACGTCTGGAAACACCTTTGTCACCAGGGCTACCAACCACAACCTTAATTCTTGAATCTGGATATTCACGTCTGAGAAAACTCAAAAGAGCATTCATACTTGCATAGTTGTGGGCGTAATCAACGAAAATCGTTCCGTGAGATTTAGTATTAATGTGTTCCATTCTCCCCGGGACGAACGCTGATTTTAAACTATCAGCAATCACCTCGTTTTTGACACCCATCTTCTTAGCAGCAATAATAGCTGCTCCAGCGTTCAATTCGTTGAAGTCACCAACAAGACCTAGTTGATAAGTATATTCACTGTGATCTTGTAAATCCTCGGCTTTATCACTCTCAGCTGTAAATGTGAAAACAGAATCGTTTAAGTTAGATTCCTTATTACGGATACTAAAGTCAGTATCACCAACTTCATTTTTGGCAAAACGGTAAATATCTTTATCGTCACTCGTCTCTTTGGCAGCAGCATAAACTGTGTCATAGTCATTAGTTTGACGATTAATAATATTAACCTTTGAGTTGATCATCAATTGCTTCTTGCAGTTGAGATAATCAGCATATGTAGGGTGTTCATTAGGTCCGATGTGGTCTGGTGTAATGTTCAAGAAACCACCAATATCAAACTTCAAGCCGTAAACACGACTCTTCTTATAAGCTTGAGAAGATACTTCCATAACTAAATATTTGATGCCGTTATCAACACAAGTTCTCATGTCATGGAACAATTCCATTGATTCTGGAGTTGTTAAGTCAGACTTGAATTCATCTTCAGGCTTTGGTCCAACGATTCGATCAACAGTTGAAAAGAGTCCAACTTGCTTTGGATAAGCATGTCTCAAAATATCGTACAAGAAATATGATGTGGTTGTTTTACCTTTAGTGCCGGTGAAGGCCACAATAAATAAGTCGTTTTGAGGATTGCCATAAAACTCAGCACTCAATAGTGCCAAAGCTTTCGAAGCATCCTTAACGATTAAACGGTCAATATCTTGGCTATATTCCTTTTCAGAAACATAGATCTTAGCGTTATTTTTAATAGCTTGCTCTAAGTACTCGGATTTAAATCTGTTACCTTTACAGAAGAAGATTCCGTTGGTTTGATCTTCTTTAGAGTTGTAACTAATGTTAGTTACTTCAAGGTTTTCATCAGTTACTGAACTTGAAACCAATAAATCGTGTTTCTTCAAAATCTCTAAAGCATTCTTAATTTTTAAACTCATTCTCTACACGCTCCTAAAATAGATGTTTAAAAAATTCTATGATTTGATCCCACCAAGATTTCTGGTTTGTCTTCTTATGAACTACTTTTTTAACATCTGCCTTTTTAAACGGAAGATAACCACCATCAGTGTTAGCAGCAATCAATTTTACCGTTTGTTTTTTATGAATTGCAGTAAAACCTAAGTCGTTACTGCTTACATTATAACGTAAATTTTCGACATGATAATTTTTTGGTAGCCAAGTATAAACAGGTTCGTAGGTTTTATACTTCTTTTGGTCAATTGTGACCGTCTGATTTTTCTTAATTACTTCTTTGCGCTCATAATTATCAACCAAATAATGAACTAGTTTTTGCGTGCTGCGGAATCGTTTATCACGGTCCTCTTTTTCACCTTGAGCATTCAAAACGATTGTCACCATACGGGTATCACTCATCGGTAAAGTTCCAACGAAAGATTCACCGGCAGCATCAGTAGTACCAGTTTTTAGACCATCGAATTCATAACCTGCTTGATAATCACGATTACCTTTTAATAATAAATTTAATGATTCATAATTCTTAACTTCATTTTCAACAGGAAAACTCAATTTAGCTTTGGAAGTTGTTTGAATAATTTCGGGATATTCGTCCAAAACATGTTTGACGATAACGCCGATATCATTTGCAGATAACTTATTTTCATCTTCTTTAGTTCCCAAATACATGTCGGGTTCCAAATCAGAATTATTTAATCCGGAAACGTTGTAGATTTGAGCACCTTTGATGCCCCAATCTGCAATCGTTTTGCGCATCAGCTTAACAAAGTCTCCTTGATTACCAGCAACTTTATCAGCCAACATCATTGCGGCTGAATTTGAAGAAACAATCCAAGCGGCATTGTATAAATCCTTCACACTGTACGTTTTATCAGCATCCAAACGAACATTGGTCAGTTCATTTCTTTGCGTCATATCTGCCTCACCTTGTGTGGGACGTAACATATCTTGCTCAGTAAATTTTCCCTCTTTGATAGCCTTTGTCACGAGATACAATGTAATAATTTTCGTGATTGAGCCAATAGCCAGCTTTTCATCAGGATTTTTCGAATAGACGACTTGTCCTGTATGCTCATCGAAAATCATGCCCGCTGTGGCATTCAATTCCAACTGATTAGCAGCCGTTTCCTCAGCATGAACTGTTGATGCAAAAATTGGTAACGTCAAAATAACGACTGACATTACCAACATTAATTTCTTAACGAAATTTTTCATTTTTAAACCTCACAAATCAATCTTGAAATTAAGAAATTGGAAAATGGCTGATAAATGATGTGCGTTCATCATTCGAAGTCACAGCGATTGTTCCCCCATGCAACTGCACCATACTTTGGGCAATTGCCAATCCTAAACCAGTTCCCCCAGTTTTCTTAGAACGTGAATCTTCCACTCGATAAAAGCGGTCGAAAACATGTTTCAAGGAATCTTCCGGAATCGGTTTACCATTGTTGGCCACCGTTACGACGACTTCCTTTTCTTTTTGTTCAGCCGTTAACCAGATATGAGTAGCACCTTTTCCATATTTCAAGGCGTTCATGATCAAATTATTAAAGACACGACCAAGTTTTTCAGTATCACCCTTCATCAAAATCTTGTCAGGAACTGAATTGACGATAATTTCCATCCCACGTTTATTGGCTTCCAGTTCAAAGTCAGCCGACAATTGGTCTAACATTTGCGCCATATCAAACTTGGTCATATTCAAACGACTCGTCGCATGCTGGACATTGGCATATTCAAAGAGTGAATTAACCAAATTTTGCATTTCTTGCGACTTTTTATAGGCGATATGAGTGTACTTCAAAATTTGTCCCAAATCGCTATAATTTTTACTCTCAATCAGCCCTAAATAACCAATAACTGACGTCAAAGGCGTTCTAATATCGTGACTGACATTGCTGATCAATTCATCCTTACTTTCTTCCGATTGCCGCTGTTCTTCAGCCCGACGATTCATATTAGAAATCAGCAGGTTAAAACTATCGACAATACTTTGTAAATTGTGATTGACCTTGATATCAACTTCTTTGGTTAAATTATCATCAGCTGTCTTTTGCAAAACTTGCTTGATCTGATTTAACTCAAGATTGTGATACGTACTGAGGACGATTAAATACGTTAAAAAAAGCTCTAAAACTAACACTACAACGATAACCCAAAGTTTTTCTGAACTTAAACTTTGCCAATTATTTTGCAGATTAGTTAGAAATTTAGCTTTTCCCACGCTACTAATTAAGATTACGTTTATTATCTGAAATAAAAGAAAGGTGCCTATTCCTTCAACAAGGAGGACACCTTTTTCTCCTACACTCAGTTTGATTCTTTTGCTCAAAATCAAACCTCCACTTTGTAGCCGACGCCCCAAACGGTTTCGATTACTTTTTCACCATTGGTAGCTTCTTCTAGTTTGTCTCGTAAATGGCTAACGTGCACCATAACTGTTTTAGCTGAGACGACACTCTCCTGCTTCCAAACTCGTTCAAAAATTTCGTCAGCAGAGAAGACACGATTAGGATGACTTGCAAGTAAATAAAGGACACCAAATTCCAAGGCGGTTAACTGAACCTTTTGACCAGAATCAGTTACTACCTCGTGGGAGTCTTTGTAAATTGTGATTGGTCCAACTTCTAATTTGTCAGGGACGTTCTTAGAAGTTTGTTGTGAACTACGACGCAATAATGAACGAATACGAGCCATAATTTCCAAAGGATTAAATGGCTTAGTAACGTAATCATCCGCACCCGTAATAAGACCTTGAATTTTGTCCATATCAGTCGTTTTAGCAGACACAATAATAATTGGTATCTGTGAATCCTTCCGAACTCGTTTAACGACTTCAATACCATCAATACCAGGCATCATAATATCTAAGACCATCAACGCTATATCGCTATGAGCAGACAATTGGTCTAGTGCTTCTTGACCAGAGTTGGCGGATAGTGGTTCATAGCCTTCATTCTTTATATAAATACTAAGTAACTCTACAATTTCTTTATCATCATCGACAACTAAGATTTTCATTTAAATAAACCTCACAAGCGAACATATATTTACAAGTCTACAACTAGTTAGTATTATACAATAAGATGTAACCAGATTACTAATCTAGGTAGTGTAATGGGTTCATGCCGCCTCCAGGAACAAGAAATTTAGGTCGCTATGGGGACCGATTCGAGCCAAAAGGCGGTCTCGAATCTCGATTTTGAACCTCGCACAATACGCGAGTTTCAAAACTCGTCCCGTGGTGTAAGCACTAAAGTGCTAACGCCACCTGCACAGCGACCTAAATTCTTGTTTCTTCCGGCTAGTTTATTCGTTATTTTTTATTCAGAATTGTTAGGATAACAAACTTATAGACTGTTTAATTATTCTGGACTCGTCATAACTAGCACCACGCGTTAATAAGTAATAATAAAAATATGCTGGTATCTTACCTGCCAGAAAAAACTAGACAATGAAAGAGAGCCTCCATGGAATACTTAAAGAAAAGAATGAAGTTTATTTTAATTATTATCTTCTCCGTAGCGGTAATTGCCTTTGTTCAATACGAAATTCACTTTGATAATAATATCTCGCTTAAAAAAGTTGGCTTTATTATGACTATTTTACAAGCCGCTGCTGGCGGTTATGGTTTATACGGTTTAGTTCAATTCTTTCGCGTTAAATAATATATACAAAATGAGGGCAAGACTATGGATGAATACTTGGCAACATTGACTGATCCTAAGGACAAAATTTTAGCTAAAAGGATGCATCAGATTATTTCTGCTGTTTTGCCTGACGCTGAGGTTCGTTTGTCTTATGGCTTAGTTGGTTATTTTCAACCTAAACAAGTTTGTTTCTTTGGTATTAATAAACAACATATTGGTTTCTATCCGACTAATAAGCCGATTGAGCATTTTGAAAAGGAAATTGCACCTTATTTGAGTGGTAAAACTACGCTTAAATTCCCTAAGAATGAGGGTGATATTCCTGAGAAGTTGGTGCAGGAGATTGCTGTTTGGAATTTGAATCATTAATTTTTGGTATTTAAAAAGTCTTTCTCGTAATTGAGAAAGACTTTTTTTATTTTATATATTCAGTGGCTCTAAAACGAGCTACGGCAGGGTAACTCCTTCCGCTTTTCATAGGACTGTAAATCGCCCGCTAAAACCGGCGTGCAATTCACAGTCCTACGAAAATGCTCGGGAGCTGACCACCCTGCCTCCGCTCTCTCTAAAAGAATGACCGTTCCTTATATCCTGTCATTGTACGGAATAAGAATCTTCCACCAAAGGCAACTGCTGCTGCGATGAAGTAGCCGATTGCATTTAGAGGTGGGTTGATTGATGTTGGGATTGCTGTCATTCCGGCTAAGAAGACGAACATTAATACTAATCCGACTACTAAATAACCAATGGTAATTCCCCAACCTGGTCTCTCAGATTTAGGTTTCTTCATTTGGTTATTGAACCATGACAACAAGGCACCCCACATTGCTGATAGGATAATCAAAGTAATGATACCTGTTTGACTATTAGGATCATTTTTAGCATTTTTGCTTGTTAAAGCAACGATACCGTACAACAATCCAAACAATGAAAAGAACAACAATGATGTATCAAGCCAAGAAGCCCAGAATGGTGTTACTTTAGGCTTTTTAACTGGATGTGTAATCTCTTGAGCTCTTTGTGATACGGGTCCATAAAGTTGATTAGCTGGAATCCCTTTGATTTGGTTTTCGATAATTTCAGGCAGAAGCTTGTCGATTTGTTCTTTAGCTTCGTCTTCCTTAAAACCATCATCCATCAGAAATTTGTTAAGTCTAAAAACATATTCGGCGTTTTTGTTGCTTAACTTTTGGCGTAAATCGTCAGCGTTGGCACTGTAGATTTCGCTCTTAACTTCTTCTTTTTTCTCATTCTTAGCTGAAACAACTTTTTGCTTTTCAGCAGCTTGCTTATTCTTTTCTCTTAAATCCTCAGACATATTACTCCCCCTGGTTTAGACGTTGAAGCGGAATTCGATGATATCTCCGTCTTGAACTTCGTAATCCTTACCTTCAACACGTAATTTACCGGCTTCTTTGACGGCTTTTTCACTACCTAATTCATCTAGATCACTAAATGCCATAACTTCGGCACGGATAAATCCACGTTCAAAATCAGAATGAATGATTCCGGCAACTTGTGGTGCTTTCATACCTTCATGGAATGTCCAGGCACGAGTTTCCTTACCACCGGCAGTAAAGAATGTTCTAAGACCTAATAGCTTGTAACTAGCTCTGATCAACTTATCAAGACCTGATTCAGTAACACCTTCAGCTTCAAGGAACTCTTTTCTTTCGTCATCATCTAATTCAGCAATTTCTTCTTCAGTCTTAGCTGAAACACCGATAACTTGAGCATTTTCCTTTTTAGCATAGTCTTCAATAACTTTGTAATATTTTGAAGCTTCTGGATCAGCCATGTCGTCTTCAGCAATATTAGCTACATACAAAACTGGCTTAGATGTTAATAAGAATAAACCTTTAACGATTTTTTCTTCGTCTTCATCAAAGTCGATTGAACGAACTGAGCCACCTTCTTCAAGGACTGGCTTGATTTTTTCAAGGACTTTAAATTCAGCTTGTGCTTCTTTATCCTTAGCACTCTTAGCAGCTTTTTCAACACGTGTGTAACGTTTATTAACACTGTCAAGATCGGCTAAACCAAGTTCTAAGTTGATTGTTTCAATATCGTCTAGTGGATCAACGGTTCCGGTAACACTAGTAATATCGTCATCATCAAAAGCACGGACAACGTGAACAATAGCATCAACTTGACGAATGTTTTCCAAGAACTTGTTACCAAGTCCTTCACCTTTACTAGCACCTTTAACGATACCAGCAATATCAGTAAATTCGAAAGTTGTGTGGATCAATTTTTTAGCAGGGATCAATGAATCGATTCTTGTTAGACGTTTATCGGGTACTTCAACCATCCCAACGTTAGGATCAATTGTAGCGAACGGATAGTTCGCCATTTCCGCACCGGCCTTTGTAATAGCATTAAATAAAGTTGACTTACCAACGTTTGGTAGTCCGACGATTCCGGCAGTTAGAGCCATTTGTTATTCCTCATTTCTTTTAATAAAATTTGATGGCATTAATTGAGTTTTTTTCAAATAATGTTCTTCATTTTCTGGTTTGACCTGGTCAGCTTGTGTTAAAACTTTTTTGAATTTCTTAGTAAATTCAGCGCGTGGAATCATTACGATATGTCCACATCCCAAGCATTTAACTTTAATATCCGCACCTAAGCGAATAACTTCCCAGCGATTTTCCCCACAAGCGTGAGGTTTTTTCATTGTGATGATATCTCCAAGTTTAAACATACAATTCCTCTAATCTAAATGGATTCCTAATATGTCTAAAATACGGTTTAAATCTTCCGTATTTGTAAAATCAATTTCCAGTTTGCCATGGCCGCTACGAGTTTCTTTAACCGCAACTGACGTGTCAAAACGTTCCACCAATTTTTCTTCCGTTGCTCGAATGTAAGGTGACTTTTGAGCAACTTTCTTTTTCTTCTTGCTGTCGTGTTTAGATTCTGTAGCTAACTGTTCAAGTTGACGAACGGTTAGATCTTCACTGACCGCACGTTTAGCAAGTTTATCAATTTGATCTTTATCTTTCAAACTAAGCAATGTTCTGGCTTGTCCCATTGAAAGCTCACCATTTTGAACTAATTTCTTAGTTGCATCTGGCAAGTTCAATAGACGCAAGTAGTTGGCGATGTAAGGACGACTCTTGCCAAGTCTTTGAGAAACTTGTTCTTGCGTTAGATTTAATTTCGTAATCAAGGTTTGATATGCGTCAGCCTCTTCTAGTGGCGTTAAATCTTCACGTTGTAAGTTTTCCAAAACAGCAATTTCCATCATCCCTGATTCGCTCAAGGGGCGAACGATAGCTGGAATAGTTGTTTTCTTAGCAATCTTACTTGCTCGAAAACGTCTTTCACCAGCGATAATTTCAAAACCATTAACACTTTCACGAACAATAATTGGTTGAAAAACCCCATTTTGTTCAATTGATCGTGCTAATTCGTTTAATGCATGCTCGTCAAAAGTTTTTCTAGGTTGGTATGGGTTAGGTCGAATATCATCGATTGATAGGTCAACAACAGTTTCACTATTTTCATCAATGGCTTCGAATTCAGAGAAGATTGCGTCAATTCCTCTACCTAAACCTTTTTTATTTTTGCTTGATGCCATTACGCTTTAACACCTCCTTAGCAAGATCACGATAAGCTTTAGCCCCCTTTGACTTAGCGTCATAGTCAACAATAGGTTGTCCATAACTAGGTGCTTCAGCTAATCGTGTATTTCTAGGAACGATTGTCTTGTAAACTGAATCGCCGAAATATGATTTTACTTCGTCGACAACTTGAGCGCCCAAATTAGTTCGAACATCGAGCATGGTGATCAAAACACCTTCGATAGCCAAGTTAGTATTGAAATGCTTTTGGACCAAACGAATCGTATTCAACAATTGACTCAAACCTTCCAGCGCATAGTACTCACTTTGAACTGGAATAATGATGGAATCACTTGCTGTAAAGGCGTTAGTTGAAAGTTGTCCGAGTGATGGTGGACAGTCGATCAAAATAATATCGTAATCTGCATCGACTTCTTCAATTCCAGCACGTAAACGCGTTTCACGAGCCATCATTGAAGTTAATTCCATTTCTGCACCGGCCAATTGAATTGTTGCAGGAACAATATCAAGATTTTTATGTTCAGTATGAATAATCGTCTTTTTGAGTGGATATTCATTCACTAAAACATCGTAAACATCTTTTTCAACATTGGCTTTTTTAATACCTAATCCACTGGTAGCATTCCCTTGCGGGTCAGTATCAATAATCAATACCTTTTGACCCATATCAGTTAAACATGCTCCCAAATTAATGGTGGTTGTGGTTTTGCCGACACCACCTTTTTGATTTGCAACAGATATTTTTCGTGCCATTTTATTCCCCTATCTCTAGAAATTGCCGAACAACTTCACAAAATATTTATCTATGGTAATCACTTTTATTGGCGCTTTTGCCATAACTATATAATCTTATCATTTTTACACAATTATTTAATGGTTTTGCCGTCTCCGGGAGCAAGAAAACTTAGGCTGCTGTGAGGACCGCCTGGAGCCAAGGTCTCCAGGCTCGATTTTGAGCCTTGCAAAAAACGCAAGTCTCAAAATTCGTTCTGTGGTGTAAGAGCTAAAGCTCTAACGCCACCTGTACTGCTGCCTAATTTTCTTGCTCCCTCCGACTAATTTAATGGCGAATTGTTTGTTAATCATTTTATAAAAATATAAATCTCGAATAAAAATTATATTTAACACGTTAAGTGACTATTTCACGAGTGGCTTTTTAGCAGGTGTTCCTGGCTTACGAGGATACTTCTTGGGTGTCTTATTTATCTTTTCAACAAAGATAAAATTACGTACTCCAGCATCATTTGGTAATTCAACGGATTCTTGTTGCTTAATTTCTCCACCTAATGTCTTAATAGCAAATTGAGCTGTCTCTAGTTCCTCGGGTGCTTTTTCAGATTTCATAGCGACAAATTGTCCGCCGACTTTTACTAGTGGTAAACAAAATTCAGTTAAAACGTTCATTGCTGCAACGGCTCTGGCTGTTACAACATCAAATGATTCTCTGAATTGAGGATTCTTACCAACTTCTTCAGCACGTCCATGTACTAAATTTACGTTATCTAAATTCAATTTATTAACGAGCGTGTCCAAAAACTTGATTCGTTTGTTTAATGAATCAACAATCGTAATTTTTAGTTTTGGATTGATGATTTTTAATGGCAATGATGGAAAACCAGCTCCTGATCCGACATCACATAAAGTTAATTCTTGATTTAATAATTTTTCATCCACAAAGCCTAAGACGATTGAATCATAAAAATGTTTCAAATAAACTTGGTCTTCTTCAGTAATTGAAGTTAAATTCATAACCTTGTTGGTCTCAACTAATTCATGAAAATAAATTGCGAACTGATCTTTCTGTGTTGCACTCAAATCAATGCCCTGCTTAGCTAGAGCTTCAAAAAATTCTTCCGGTTTCATTGACATACCTCCACTCGTGAAACACATGTTTCACACCCTTTTATCCTATATTAATGGGAACGTTAATTCAATGATGAGTTCAGAAAGTCTTTTTAAATTATTGTTGTATTTGCAACAAAATAGTTTTATTATAGTCAACAATAATTTGTTTCATCGGAGGTTCCCTATGATTAGTGTTAAAAGTACAAATGAACTCAGTCCCAAAGAATTAATTGATATTCTCAAAGCTCGTGTTGCTGTTTTTGTAGTTGAACAAAACTGTCCTTATCAAGAAGTGGATGACGATGACTATAATGACTTGCATGTTCGTTTAATCGAGAATGGCAATTTAGAGGCCTACACGCGCATTATCGACAAAGGTGACCATATTACTTTTGGACGTGTGTTAGTTGTTGAGAAGTACCGTAAAGGTGGTTTAGGCGCAAAAATTGTTGGTGCAACGATCGACGAAATCAAAAAACGTTTCCCTAATCAACCAATTCAAATTCAAGCTCAAGCATATTTACAAGAATTTTATGCTGGTTTTGGATTCAAGGCTATCTCTAATGTGTATTTGGAAGACAACATCCCTCACTTGGATATGTTAATGACGTTTGATTAAAAATCTAAATAATGTAAAAAAATAATACTCGCGAGAAATTAACTTTATTCTCACAAGTATTATTTTTTTGTTTTATTAAAAGCTGCCATAAAAGCCTGACCTTAATGATTCGACGTCTGTTCTTAAATCACTCTTCATCTTTCTCGAGAATTTAACATCCACTATCTTCTCATCAGCCAAAAATTTATACAAACGGCCCAAACTTCTTTGAACTCTTTTCGTTTCAGTCATACTAGATCCATGGTTGTACAGCTCACCAACAGAACTGGCCTCCATATTAAACAGAGTGATAAAACGATAAGCTAAAAATTGATTCAAATAAAGATCCAATGAATTCTTATACTGCTTCAAAGTTTTTTCAGAATAATCGTCTTTGACATTCTCAATAAAAGCATCAATTAATTCATTATTAAACTTGCTGATTTCTTGAACCTTTTTATCGCTCTCTGATAAATCATCAGTCAACTTTAGTGGTGTCCGAGCTAACGTTTCTAATTGATTCTTAATTTTTTGTAAATACTTCGTATCAACAACCTTAGGTTCAGTATCTTTAGCTTCATGCCACTTAAAGTTTTCCAATTGCATCATTTGTGGTATATCTTGGACGAAAGTTGTTTTATCTGAAGGCAATTTTCTAAGCATATTGGTCATACTAATAGAAATTGCATCATCATCGACCATTCCAGAATTCAAATCATAGTCTATTATCACGCCAACGTCTGTTAAACGTCCAAGCTGCTTACGACTGACCGACTTACCAATTTCCCAGGAACCACCAGCTTTAAGATATTCCTTTAAATTATTTTGATCTAATCCCAAGTAGCCCCAAATCAATTCCAACTTATCTTCAAACATTGCTTGTAATTCGGAACGATTTTTCGCATTCACATCATCTATCACAACGGTTAACGTACTAGCATCATTTGTAAAAATAACTATTTTTTTACGTCTATGTGTCAAATACTTAACATGCCACGAGAAAAGTGAATTCGCTATAGCCATCTTTTTAGCTTGTTCATATGATTCTACTTGCGGATAATCTTGGAAAAGCGGTTGTGCCTTTTGAACAACATTGATAAACATTTAAAATACCTCTTTCTTTGAAAAATTAACATTTGCAAAGATTTAATCGTCGTTTAGAAAACTGAAAAAAAGCGCTCAACCATCAAATGATTGAACGCTGTGTCGCCCCTGCCAAGGAACTATATTTTAACACATATCTGCGCAACCATCGGGTAAACAATCACATTTCACATGTTCAGGAGCTGTTGCTAATTTATTATCTAACGTCTTTTGGAGCATCTTAATATCAGCCTGACTAATTTCCATTGAGTCGATCAATTCGTTTAGAACAGAACCAGATTTATGAGCACAAAAGTCGGCAAACAAACTGTTAGCATATTCGTTCATAGTTGCTTGTTCTTCGACTGTTGCTGAATAAATATAACGTCCTTGCTCTTTTTCACGGCTGAGAAATTCCTTTTTCGTCAAACGAGTAATTAATGTCTTGATGGTGGAATCAGACCAGGTTTGTTTCTTTTGCATCAGATTGATTATTTCGGAACTTGTCACATGTTTCAAGGTCCAGACAATTCTCATAATTTGCCATTCCGCTGAAGAAATCTCAACTTTTTTGGGTTCTTTTTTTACAGTATCCATCAAAACCGTCCTCTCGTAATGACAACATTATATAACATTATCTGGCTAGTTCCCGCTTTTCATCGTAAACTTCAACACAATAATTCTTTTGGCCACAAGCTGGACAAACTAGTTTTCTAGCCCGTGAATTGTGGATGCCCCAAAATGCTGCCCAAAACTTTGGTTTAAATTCAGTATTACAGTTTGGACAAATATAATTGGTATTTTGATAATAAAACCTGCTGATCCAAGCAGCGATTAATAAAACTAATATCATTCCAATAATAAATGGCACCCAGTTACCTTTCATAATGGCCCAGACTAAAGTTCCGATTTCAACAAAGTCCATTAAAATGCCAATAATTATCATCTTTATATGAACTTTTCTCAAGGATTTCTTATTTTTCATGATGTTTTCTATGTCCCCAATATCTTTAATTTCAATCTGGTCGATTTGAGGCAAATCACGGCGTAGTCCTTCAATCGTTTTTATTTGTTCCTTCGAAGTCTTCAATTGAGCACGTAAACCATTCAATTGCTGTTCCAATAAAAGATTCATGACTTTCATCGAATTTTGGCTTTCCAATATTTCACTAATTGATTTGAGCGATAAACCTAAATTTTTCAATAAAATAATTAATTTCAACTTATTCAAATCATTATCGGTATAAATTCGTTTACCATTCTCAAAAATCTGACTTGGTTTCAAAAGATTTTTCTTGTCGTAATATTGGATTGTTCTGACGGACACTTGCGCCAATTTTGCCAACTCACCTGTTGTATACTCGGACATAGCTTTCCACCTCCTTGACTCTATTTATAGTCTATTACCTTAGGTCATTTGCAAGCAATATTTTTGGCAAATAACATAACGCCGTTTTATAATAGATAATATGAATAAATTTGTTAATGTTATTTACAAAATTTGTATATACCATTGATATAAAATCCGAAATATCATAAAATGTTCTATTATCGGTCAAGATTTAGACGATAGGGGGAATGGATACGAAATATAGTTTTTTTGTACAGTCACAAGTAAATAAAAGTGACGATTCAGTTTTTGGCTATGAAGTACTCTTGCGTAAGGAAGATAATGGTGCTTGGCATTTACCACAAGACTTCACAGAGTTATCAATTGAAGATCAAGTGCAGTTAGTTGAGAAGACTGCCGACATCATTAAGAAAAATGATGGAGTCAACAAAGTTATCTCATTTAACTTAAATAGCAAACAAGCTAATGATCCATACACCCTTGGGGAAGTTATTGCCCTAAAGAAACGTATCAATCCCGTTGATCTAACTATTGAATTGACTGAAGCAATGCCCTTGAATCAGATTCAAGAATTTAGCGTGCTACTTCATCAATATGGTATCTCATTAGTTATTGATGATGTTGGTACAGGATCGAATACTTTTGATAATATTAAACATCTTTTACCATACGTGGATAAGATTAAACTAGCTATGCAAAACCTTCGTATGTCTGGAAAAGCTAATAAAATCCCAGAATACGTTTCATTTTGGGTTAAACAAGCCGAAAGATACTGTCTAGACATGGTTCTAGAAGGTGTCGAAGATGGTAATGATCAATTACTGGCTCAGAAATATGGAATTAATATTCAACAAGGTTACCTTTATGGAAAACCAGTCATGCCTTAGCCAATAAATACTGAATAAATATAGTACATAACCAAAAGAAGCTTTAACAATCAATGAAATTGTTAAGGCTTCTTTTTATCTATTTCTAAAATTAAACTTTTAAAGATATTTGAAATGTCTATTCAACCATCACATAATCTAAACCACTTGACTTAATGTTCACAAAATACTGCAACTCATAGTTGGTTTCACCTTTTTGCATTGCATCATTAATTGCCATAATTTCTTTTTTTGCATTTTCATAACTACGATAACAAGCTAACATACATTTTTTATCCCCAAAAAGTCCTGAGTCATAAGTTCCCCAGAGCATTGCTTCAGGTGATTTTTGTTTTCTCCCAATAATCCTGCTAATTGAAAAATTATAATACGAAGCAATACCATCAACTCCTAAAGTATCAAGTTTTGAGATAACAGTAATTCTATCTGACTTTCTTTTACTAGTATTGACATCTAATTTGGACATTAGTAAATAATCAGTTGAAACTTCAAAAAAATTTGCAATGGCAATTAGCCTATCATAATTGGGTTCCGCGTATCCACTCTCGTATTTCGAAATAGATTGGCGAGAAACATTTATTACTTCACCCAATTGTTCTTGAGAGATACCTTTTTCAATTCGTATTTTCCGAAGATTATCTGCAAACATAATTATCACCAGCCTCATCCATAATTATGAATTATCGTTAAATTCAAAACAACTAGCAATAAGTTGCATATGTGCAACTACTGGTTACTTTTAACGTTATAACGACTGAAACTTAATAGAAATACAGCAGTTATTAAGCCAAAGCATCCCAAGCTGGTAAAATAACTGGTTCTTGTTCATACTCAGCTAATTCTGCTTTAGTTAGGAACTTTTTATTGATAACAACGTCATAAACGTAATCTTCAAACCACTTTTGATCCATGGTGTAATAGCCTTTTTCGCCATACTTCTCGCCCCATGAATTTTCAACCTTCCATCGATTTGGTTGACCATTGATGAGGTTAACGCCCGTTAAGGTCATTGCATGTGAAACGGCACCTTGTCCATAGTCGAGTCTTTGGGCTTTATCCATTTGTGAATCAATACCAAATAATTGGTCATATTGGTAGATATTGCCCATCAAATAACCCTTTGTTCGATCTGAATCTTCCAAAACATCATTTCCAAACCAAATGGGACTATTACTTTGTAATTGTTCAATTGCTAGTTCTTGGAGACGTTCCATTGGTAAATTGAGGAACTTTTGAGTTTTACCACCAACCATGTCGCCTTCGGTATCGATTGAATAAACTTGATGATACTTTTTACTTGATTGTGGAGCATTGACTAGGTCAACATAGTCATCAACATCAAGTGTAAAGTAACGTTTTAAAAATTCTTTGGGCGTAATTTTATCGGCAGCAATCACCTTACCGTTATCAGCTGGGATTGATAATTCAAAGTCAGTTGGTGGAACTCCGAATGAATAAACACAGAGTTTATAAATTTCGGCTAACATTTCATCGATGCGGTCATCCAATTTTGTTTGAGTGGCTTTATCTTGAACCATTTGACGTAATTCAATCCCATTTTTACGTAACATCTTGCCTAATGTGTCATCAAATTCTGTTGTATTGTCAGAAACAACGGTTTCCGGCATGACATAATTTGGCACAACACCATACTTGTTAATCAAGTTAGCAGCATTTTGCCACAAACCACCATCACCATTGGGATAGGAGAATAAAGAATTGACCTTACGATCTTCAACTGGTAAAGTGGCAGTCTTCAAGATCTCTTGATAAAAATAGTTAGATTTTTCCAATCGGTCCCAAAATGAAAGATAATTCTCTGAAAGTTCAAAGTCTTTAACATTTTGTTTTTTGGCAAAATCAGTTCTCAACGTATTCAAAGCTGAGAACAACCAGCAACGGCCTGAATGCTTTTGATCAGATACTTTACCAGTATCTACCGTCACGTTGAATGAAGGATTCAGGATCGTTTTTGCTTCAGGATTTTCAGTGGCGCTGAAGATTCCGACTTGTGCTACAGAGTTTTTAAGAACATTATTAGTTGCATCTTGATTTAAGTTCTCGCGAAAATCTGCTAAAATCTCTTTATTGATTTCTTTTGTCAATTCAATCACCTCGTTGTTTAACTATATTACAACATTTCTAATTATATTGGAGAAAAATTATGTCTGAAGTTATAAAAATTGCTTATTTGTACGAAGATTTAATGAACACTTACGGAGATAGCGGCGATGTTAAGATTCTTAGCTTTCTTCTCAAAGAACAAGGTTACGAAACTCAAGTCGACAATATCAGTTTAGGCATGGAATTTAACGCCTTTGATTACGACTTCCTATTCTGGGGTGGTGGCCAAGATTTCGAACAATCCGTTGTTGCGACTGACTTGCAAAGACACCGCCAAACTATTGAAAACTATATTGAAGCTAACAAACCAATGCTTTGCATCTGTGGTGGCTATCAATTCCTTGGTAAATATTACGAAACAAGTAGCGGCCAAACAATTCAGGGATTGGATATCCTACCTTTCCATACTGTCTTTAAAGCAGACAGCCGCATGATTGGTGACACGGAATACAAGACTGAATGGGGTACCGTTCGCGCCTTTGAAAATCATAGTGGTCGAACTTACTTCGATGACAAGAAAAAGCTTAAGCCTTTCGGTGAAATGATTGAGGGATACGGTAATAATCCCGATGAGAAGCAAGAAGGTATGCGTTATAAGAGCGTTATAGGAAGCTACTCACATGGTCCTATTTTGAAAAATGAAAATGTTGCTCGAGCAATTGCTGATAAAATCGTGGCTTCACATAAAAAACGTCTGGCTTCAACTGTTAAATAAAAAAAACTTCAAAATCCGTCGGGATTTTGAAGTTTTTTTGTAATTTATTGTAATGCTGCAACCTGACGAACCATTGCTAGTTCTTCATTAGTTGGAATCAACAAGACTTTAATTGCTGAATCTGGACTACTGATCAAACCTTCTTGACCAGCTTCATTTAATTTAGCGTCTAATTTAACGTTGAAAATAGCTAATTCATCAACGATTTGTTGACGTAATTGGACATTGTGTTCACCAATTCCTCCGGCAAAAACCAAAGCATCGGCACCATGCAATTCGGTTAAATAACTACCTGCATATTTAACGATGCGGTTAACAAAAATTTCAACAGCTAGTTTAGCTTGCGGATTAGTTTCTTCTTGGGCTTTAATTTCACGCATATCTGGTGAAATACCTGAAACTCCAAGTAAACCTGACTTTTGATTCAACATCATCATAATTTCATTAGGATCTTTAATATCAAGCTCTTTCATCAAGTAAGGCACCAGTGCAGGATCAACATCCCCAGCACGTGTTCCCATAGTTACACCAGTTAAAGGTGTAAAGCCCATCGAAGTATCGAAAGCTTTACCATTCTTAACCGCTGCTAATGAAGCCCCACTACCAAGATGCATCGTTACGAGATCAATATCATTCTTAGGTTTATTCAATAATTCGGCTGCCCGACCAGTTAAATAACCATGAGAAATACCATGTTCACCATAACGGCGAATTTGATACTTCTTAGTCAATTCGTAAGGCAAACTATAAATTGCATTCATTTCAGGCAAGTCAGTAAAGAATTGACTATCGAAAACAGCATATTGCTTCACGTCAGGTAAAGTTTTTGCCATCGTCTCAATTCCTTGGACTTCCATTGGATTATGCAATGGTGCAAAGTTACTAAGTTCTTTAATTTGTTTTAAAACTTCTGGTGTCACTTCAACAGCTGACTTGAAAACTTGACCACCTGCAACAACTCGGTGAGCTACTGCTGTAATTTCATTCAAGTTTTGGATGATTTCCAAACGTTGTAATTCATCAAAGACCATTTGTGCTGCATGAGCTTGGTCCAAATTATCAACAGTCGTTTCAAACTTTTGGTGATCACCATATTTAATTGTAAAAATTGAGCCTGGCATACTGATTCGTTCCACTAAACCATTGGCTAAAACAGTTTCAGCGGGCATTTCAAACAACTGCCACTTCAAGGATGAACTACCAGCATTAATAACTAATGTTTTTTGCATCAAATCACACTCCCATGTAATAGCATACCGAATTTTCTGAAAATATGTTAGATTTTTCGCTGCCATCTCCGGAGAGGTGAACACTTACCTGCTATGCGGACTGGCCTGAGCCAAGGTCTCAGACCTCGGTTTGAAGCCTTGCAAGTTCAGCAAGTCTCCTAACACGCCCGGTGGTGTAATGGCTAAAGCCATAACGCCACTCTCACAGCTGGTAAGTGTTCGCTTTTCCTCCGACTAATTTACTTTTTATTCTGAATATGCGTAGTACTAGTTATAAAGTCTCAAGACTATTTAAATAGTCTCTAAGTTTCGTTGCTTTAATAATTTGAAATCAAAAACAACGAATAAACTA
>NZ_AZFV01000038.1 GCF_001435815.1 Companilactobacillus nantensis DSM 16982
TCTCAAAAAATAGTTGCAGTACCAAACTGATTTTTACTACTCGCTTTTTTTTGCCATAAATTTGGTAACGATTGCTGATTTTCTAAGCGAAACGTTACAGTCAATATTGGCATCTAAATGTAATATTCTTTGGAGCTTATCATAATTATCTATTCTATCTTTATTCACCAACGAACTCTTATCAACTCTTAACAGATTGTCATATCTCTTTTCCAATGCATTCAAATTACCTGGAAAGGAAACATGTCTATTATCAGCATCTAGACTAACTTGCCCTGGAAAGGATTTATCAGTGTATAAGATGATCACTTCTTTCATTGGAACTGAGAAATATTTAGATCCTATTTTATAACCAAAAGTGACTACTTTATGATATATATCATCCTCATAATATTTTTGTGTCAGATTAATATCTTCAATTATTTTTTTCTTCACATTTTCTGAAGATGAATCCTTAAGTATATAATCCAGTGGTGATATTTTTCGTTCTAACGTTAGAAAAGAAAGTTCCTCGTGAGTTGTAATAAAGACAATTTTAGCATTAGGAATATTTTTTCTAACAAAATCAGCTATCTTTAAACCAGCCTTTGTATCACCATCCATTTCCATATCTAAAAAGAATAAGCCATACTGACTTTTCTTAAAAATATCAAAAAATGATTCAGTTCCATTTGCTTCAGTCACTTCCATGGAATAATCATTGATCATAATGGTATTTTCAACAATACTTTTGTAGTACTCTCTTTGAGAATTATCATCTTCTAATAAATAAATTGGAAACAATTTCTACCCTCTTTCCAAGATTATCAAAGTTATTCTGAAATTATTATTAACAATTTCAGTATCCAAATAAAGATTAGATTTGCTATCAACAATCTTGCTTACATTAGCTAATCCAGTTCCTCTGCCAGAGCCTTTTGTTGAATAGCCTTCTTTAAAAATTTTCCTTATATCAATAGTATGTTCCAATGGATTTTCAATTGAAATTTCTAAAGTATTATCATTCTTTATAAAAGCCATGTTTATATTTCTATTATTACATTTAATGGTCTCTTCAATAGCATTATCCAAGAGAATTCCGACTATTCTAATTATATCTAAAATATTTTCCTGTAAATCAACTGAATCACTCGAAATATGAACATCTAGTTTCAAACCGTTTGATTTAGATTTAAAAAATTTCTGAATAATTAATCCTCGCAATGGCTCATTAGAAATTTTCTTATACTCCGAAAGAATCTTACCATCCAAATCAGTACTCATTTCCTTTTGATTTAGCAACTCGCTGTATAGTTCTTCATAATTTTCATTAAACTTACCGTCTGAACCAATTTTCATGGATAAAACAATATTTTTAAAATCATGCTTAAATTTTCTTAAGTCAGCGTATTGTTGTTGAACACTATTTAAATAATCGTCAAATTGTCTATTTTGCTCTTTACTATTAGTAATCTTTTGTCTGATGGACCAAACTTGAATAAGATTATAGACCAGCCAAATCATCAAAACTGTAAACGAAATAAAAGAAAACATTAAAGTTCCAGTAATCAAAGCTGTAACACCCTCTAAATCTCCCATAAATAAAATAACTTCAAAAGAAATAAATAGTGATAATAGCATCAAAAATATTTGATTATCAAGTTTAAATGACGTTATTTTTTTTTGTAATTCTTCCAATCGAAAATTAAATTTTAAAGTAAACTCAGATATAGTTAGAATAATCATGAAATTAGTAAGTGGTCCTAATATCAAATATAATTTCAAATAATCAATTTCTTTTGGATAAAAATGAGCTATGTTTACTATATATATAATGACCTTGCACATACCTTGACTAGCCATGCTAATTATTAATTCTAAAATAAGGGCAATCAAGAAGTAATTAATATCTACTTTTGAAAATTTAATGCTTTTTTCTCTATAAATTTCCCAAGCCATAAAAATAAATGGCAAAACCATATACATAAAATCCTCAAATAATACTGAAAAAAAGCCAAATATAATCGAGTATATAAGGTTTTTAGTGAGTTTTTCTAAAATTGAAGTATTTTGAAAACGACGATATAATATCAAAACAAAAAAGAAAACTGAAAAATTCAGAATGAACTCCAATGGAATAGGAACATTGGTCATGACTACTTTTTAAACCATTTTACAACGTTTCTTATAATACCATTTGAAGTAAATCCGCCCAGTAATAATCTATTTCTACCACCATAAATTTCTTTCAATTCCTTATCAGATATCTCTTTTTTCATTTTCTTATCCCCTTACCATATTAATTTTAATATCACGTAAAGCCCACTTTAATAATAAAAATCACTCAATCATTATTGAAGTAAGCATATAACTATTATTGTTAGTTTACACCAAATAATATAATTTTCTATCTATTACGCATAGTGCTAGTTGATTTGTTTTAACGTATCTACTAACAAACATTGTTCAATCCTAGTTTGAAAACCATTCAAGGAACGAGCCCTGTTTCTTTCCAGATCAAAAGTATTTATCCAACCGGAAAATACTGTTTCGATTTGTCTTCTATCACGTATTAATAATCGGCTATCAGTCCCATTATTAGACATATTCTTGCATCTTGGTGTCCAAAAATCGACGCCGAGACGAGCCAATCTGACTTTCAATTTCTTACTCAAGTAACCAGCATCAGCTAAGACATGCGGACAAGAATATTGGTCTATTAGAGTTGGAACCATATTTACATCATGAAATGATACCTTGGTAATCGTGTAAGCAACCGCTATTCCCTGATCAGTCACCTCAAAACTGCTTTTAAATCCTTAATACCACTGATTTTTAGTAGAGTTATATCTGATATCGGCATACGGATTTAAAAGCCGTGCCCGATGGTTGCGAATAGGATGACACAAGGGCATAGGAAAACTATCAATTATTGTGTAAGTAGGGCTGGGCATAACTGCTTTAATTAATCCTTCACGAATAAATTTAAAGGTTTCCAAAGCGTTGGCACTAATTCGATTAAACCGAGAACGTTCAGGAAGACCGGTAAAGCCAATGCTTAAAAGAAATCTATAAAATAATCGTTGATCAGTCATATCCAATTCCACTTGCCAGCCGAGCAAAACTAATAATTGGACATCACTTAGTTTTGCTAGCTGATAATTTTTTCTAAATCTGATGGAAATAGGAACAAACCATTGATACAACGGTGATATGATATTCATCCACTTTACTAGTGGTGATTGAAGTTTGAGGGCTGTTTGCTTATACTGTAGTTGGTCTGACATGACTATCACTTCTTAGTTAGTAGAGTAACTATAGTGTAGCCCTGTTGGGCTATTTTTGTTTAAATTTAAAAATCAACTAGCACCAAGCGTATACGTCTTAGATAATTATCCAAATATTTATTAACGTTGAGTTTCTATATTTTGTCACAATCTACAATGATCAAAAAGCGATTAACTACATTATACATAGAGGAAAAATTAGATTTAACTATACATCCAATACCCCGCATATTCAAAATATAATGTGTAATTCTAACCTTGGTTACGGTTTAATCGCAAACTATTTTACTTTTGGACCGTTGAATTAAAAAAGTCCATCGCACGGTGGACTCTTTTTGTATTTAAACTTGCAAAATCAGGGCATAAACATTGGAATGATTAAAAAAATCCTTATCCATTGTTTGAAAAAGCCCGGTCGATTCACGTATTTCTTTGCTGGTACTATTAATTGGTATACTTTAATAAACATAGATATAAAAAAAGAAACAATAATCCACATTACTATCCAAGTAACTATAATAACTAGTTCTGCTGCCATAATATGTTACCTCTTCTTATAATGAGTACTTTTTAATCCAACTCCTGCTACTTTAGCTGGTAATGGAGCTCCAAATCCGCCTCCGAAACCACCACCGCCACCAAGGCCCATCATGTCGTATTTGCCACCTTTAATTCTGTTCAAATCTTTCTTGCTCAACTTCTTAATATTTTTAATACTTTTAATTTCTGTCATAATAATATCTCCTTTTAATTATTATACTTATTCTAATTTAATTAATCTAAAAATAATTTTAAAATTATTAACGCAGTGTAATCTCATATTAACGTATGCGCTTATAAAGAGGCTTAATTATAACTTCATTGTGCCTGTGACTTTTAAATCAACAATCCCTATCAATATATTAATGATTCTGGTCAAAAAAAATGTGTGATACTACCCAGAGTTATGGTTTAAGTGCAAAACACTTTACTTTTAGTTTATTAAAATAGTTTTATCATCTTATTCATTGGTCAAATATTTCATGTGTCCTTCTATAGTTTCCATACCTTGCTGAATAAAATTAACGATATCCACACTGTTTCCCCTTTAATGCATGGTCTTTCATTTGTTTAAAGCCAATACTATCTTGTTCAACGATTTCATTTAAATAAGTCTTTAAGACCTCAATTTAAAAACACTTTTTTGATAACTTTTTTAATTGTCGCGCAAATGACAGTGTTCGTTTAATTTGCATCTATTTTATCAACCCAGGTATCGAAACTATCTAATGAGTCAATAACATTTACTTGATCCGTTTCAACTTCTTTTTTAGTCTTCATCGCTTCTGGAGAATCTAGAAAGTGTACTAAACGAACTTCGTTGTTGGCAGCTTTAACTAAAGATAAATAAATATACTCAGAAACAGTCAATCCCTGTTTAGCTAAGTTATTCTTGGCCCTTTCACTAATATCCACAATAACACGTGTATAAACTGTTTTATTTTTAATAACACTAGTACTCATTATTATCGCCTAACTAAAGACAAAAAATAGACCTTTATCAAGGTCTGCTTTTATATTTGTAAGATTTCCATTGAAACGTCAAATTTTTTTAACATAGATCACATAGCTGATGTCATTCAATGCTTTTAATAAGGAATGCTAGCCGTGAAAAATGACAATGAATTTGAAAGATTGTTTGAAATAATAGAGGGAACTAATTTACAAGAATTGATTAATCAATGTATACCTCTGATTTAGATAAACGAAAGGTTTACGAAGCCTTGTATACTTATGCTATAGGTAAAAATAGGAAAAGTCGCTAAAGGATAACAAATGCATAATTTAATGATGAACTATCCTATTATCTCTGAATAAATAAAAAAGGTTTTTAAAACGGATTGAAGAATGTACCAACTGCCGTTTTAGTAATCGTATATTGATCACTAGTAATATCATATTGATTCAAAAATTCAGTTATTTTAGTTTGAAATTCATCATCATGTAATTTAGTTCCAATATACCAAGTATCATTATTAACTGTACGACTGCCAAAAGTATTAACTTCATACTTTGCCGTAGTGGAATCATAGATTGCATGAGCTGTATCTCTGTCCTTGAATTCAATCGCCCAAGTGACTGGAATCATATCGTAAATTGACTTTACCATAATAAATTCTCCTATCATAAATCACTTAATTGAGCACATTGTATGCTTGGCGTATATCAATTTCAAAATATAAGCACATCGCTTTATTAATAAATAATGTAAGTTTTTGCAGGTAAAAATAATAGGCCGATATCCTGGTGTCTAATGACACAAATGATATTGACCTATTTTTTGATTATAAGGCATTGAAGAATGTACCAACTGCCGTTTTAGTAACCGTATATTGGTTACTAGTTATATCATATTGATTCAAAAATTCAGTTATTTTAGCTTTGAATTCATCATCAAGTAACATCGTTCCAATGTACCAAGTGTCATTATTGACTGTACGTTTTCCAAAAGTATTGTTGTCGTATCCAACAACAGTTTTTTCATATAAATCATGCGCTATATCCCGATTTTCAAATTCAATGGCCCACGTGATTGGGTCTGTAATTGTCTTAATCATATTATTTACCCCTTTTATATTGTAAACGCTTTATAAAATGAACTCAATTCAATTTAATTAGTCGATTTCTTTAGTAATGCATACATCATTTGTGCCAAACTACTCAATATTAAAATTATCGAAACACTACTAAACTTTTGAAAAGAATGGATAGCACATATCATCTGAGGATTTTCTAAATGATACATTACAATCAATTCCACCTTCTAAGTGTAATGTTCGTTTACGAAATTCATACGAAACTATCTTTGCTACATTGACTAATGAACTTTTATCAACTCTCAATAAATTATCATATTCCTTTTCCAACATATTTAAATTGCCCGGAAAAGGAACATGTCTATTATCCGCATCCAGGTTAATTTGTCCAAGTGCTGATTTTTCGGTATATATCGTCACTGTAATATTCTCGCGATAGGTTAATATCTTCAATTATCTTTTTTCTAACCGTTTCAGCAGATAAATCCTTTAATATGTAATCCATCGGTGAAGTTTTTCGTTCTGACATCACAAACACTTTTTTAACAATTGTCATTGATTCAAGAAGAATATTAGCCCCCTTCAAGACATTTTATCCTCCACATATGGCCATCGATATATTATTCAGATAAGCAAAGTAACAATTGCTGCTATAAAAAAGAAGTTATACAAATGAAAGAAGTGATATCTGATGATGTATTCGTATATCAAATTAGGCCCTAGAGATGGAGTTGTGTTGATTTCAGTTTTTATTATGTTAGTTTTAACACTAGTTTTTAAATGGTCGATATGGGAATTTGTGTCTTCTGTTGTTGCAGTCATAATTTCATTCTTAGCAGGAAACATGAAACCAAATGATAAGAATGTGCTTGCATTCTTAAAAAAATAGTTTGAATTGGAACAGGATACCCTTGAATTAAAAAAATCCATCAAATTGATGGATTTTTTGTTTATTGATCAAATATTTCATGTGTCCCAGTTGCCACTAATATCAAAATCAGTTCATCGTTATTTAACTTATATATAGCATCCCAGTTATCATACGTCCTACCGTAACTTCCATAGCTTCTGGAGAATCCAAGAAACTTACTAAACAAACTTTCGTTATTAGCTGCTTTATCTAAAGATAAGCGAATATACTCAACGTTTGCCTTCATATTTTTATTATAAATATACTAGACCGTATTCAAGAGGCATTTTAATGGTATTCAGGATCATTCGAACTGCATATTCCCAATAATTGATACGCTATAAATACCAAAACAATTATTTAAGGAGGTTTCCAATCAAAAAAGCCAAAAAATTATCAGAGATAAAACGGACAAATTCTATACTCAAAGAATTAGACAAATCAATGAATGATATTAATTTAAATACCCCTGTCAAGGTTGCGATTAAACAAGCTTACTTCAACATTAATCAACCAACGAATATCAATAAGAAGTTCAGAAGAATACCTAGTACAATATCTACTCTAAAAACTTCTTTACGATTAATGGACATACATAAGGAATATTGCTTTAGCCCAAAACAAAATGATTTAATCCACCAATTAAATCACTTTCAACATAGGTCTTGGTTACAACAATTATCGGCAGTTATCAACGGACCAGCTTTCTTTCATTCATAAGATATTTACTCGAAAGGATGACAGCACAAAATGAAAAATACAACTTTATTCAATTTAATAGATGCTTCATATAACGAGGATCTTTCACACCAACCAATTGAATACAAAAAATGCCTCCTGCAAGCAGCTCAAGAACTTAACAGTGACGAAGATGAAATTAGTGTCTGTGTGACTATTTACAAGGGGTATCGTGATAACTTCATTGTTCCTATGACTTTACCAACTAAAAATCGACAACTATATCAATATATTAAAAACAAGTTGAATAATCCTAGTCAAAAGACACTGCATGATGCTAACCTTGGTTACGGTTTAATTGCAACACACTTTACTTTTGGGCCAATAAATTAAAAATGTGAAAAAATGATATTAATAATCATTTTTTCACATTTTTTACTTATCAATCTTGATTTCTTAAAATCCCTTTCACGGCAAAGTAATTAACAACAACTGTAATCACAATAAGTAACATCAAACCTAAAACATTATTTAAATTCAAAATTACATTTGTTTCTACCCCTGATCCACCTATCATTGCACTCAACAAATCAGCAAGACCATGCGCAATAACGCTAAAGAAAATATTTTTAGTAATTGCGTAACACAAGGCAAAGACACTCCCTAAGCAAAACGCATATGTCACTTGAATCATGGTTTGAGTAATATCTTGATTAGTACTTACGAGGTTATATACATGAGCCAAAGCAAATATAACGGTCGAAAGGTACACTTGAGAAATCACCTTTCGATTTGATTTTAGGTGAAGATAATCAATAAAATAGAAAACTAATCCTCTAAAAATGACTTCTTCAATTAAACCAACTGTTACGGCAATATATATGAAAGATAGCTGAAATTTAAAGTCTGCAAAATCGTTATTTAAAGTTAACGCCATCCCAATAACTATCGCAATTGCGATAAATCCCCACTTAATATTCTGTTTCCCGAAGTTATTATTCCGATAAAAATAATAGAGAAGCGCCAATAATCCAATGGACACTAAAATTTTTCTAAAATAATCAGCATTCGTCTCATTGAGATGTAAGAGTAACTCACCAGTAGCTCCACCGATAACTGAAAACACAATATATATCAACGCGACAATTAGTAAAGACTGCCAAACGTTTATTTTTCTCTTATGCATCTTTTTTGCCCCCCTAAGACATGCAAATTATAGCATTCACTATTAAAACCAAACTACCTGAATATCTTTACTTTTCCAATTTGCCAAGCTTTATTTAATCACGTACCGTACACCATAATAGCGATATTAAAATACAAAAAAATAGACCCCCTAACCGAGGTCTATTTTTATATTTGTCCAACTTCAACTGAAGCGTCATTAGACAATTTCTTCTGTAAATACTTTTCCATTTCTTTATAGGAAATATTAAAATTCATTTCCACTTGTTGTGGTCGTTTTGTATTAAAAATCACTGCTACCTTAGGTTTCCTACCTTCAACTTCAATTGGAATCAAAGTTACGTGGACAACTTGGGCATAATCTAAGACACCGGAATAGAAACCGTTCAAGACGATTTTTCTTTCACCGACTCCTCCGACACCATTCATGATATTCAACAACATGAACAACGCCACCATGACGATGTACGATAATTGACCCGTTGGTGAGACCAACAGCCATGCGCCGATAAAGGCCGCAAAGATTAATGATGAAACTTTATAAATTGATCTGATTTCAATCTGTGATTGCCAATAAACATTAAAGACAGCACCGAGAAAAAAGATGACATCTACTATTAATAGTATTGTGCTCATTTTATTTATCCCTTTTCTAGTCATTATAATTAAGATGCTTTTAAATTCAAACTTTATTTACTACCTATATTGTATCGTACTTAGGAACTAAATTCATGGAGGTGGCCCTTTATTGGTCAAATACATATTTTTAGTCGGTCATTTTAATAATTTTTCATAAAATATTAGGTTTTTGAATCGCTTACAAACGTTTTTAAGACGGCTTTTATCAGCTTTTTATTAGGTAGTCTTAATTTTTTTGTTTATAGGGTTTAAAGTTGGTCTCTAACATGATACTATATCTGGAGACAAAAAAAGGGGGATATAAGCTTGAGTGAAAAAAATAAAAAGCACGAAAGCCTTATTCATTATGCTAACGGCCCTTCCTTGGAAGAAATTAACGACACCGTTGAAGTTCCGACTGATGCTGGTTTCTTTAAAACTCTGTTAGCATATAGTGGTCCGGGGGCACTTGTTGCCGTGGGTTACATGGATCCAGGTAACTGGGTTACATCAATCGCCGGTGGGGCACAATTTAAATACAAATTACTATCTGTTATCTTGATTTCTAGTTTGATTGCGATGCTTTTGCAATACATGGCGGCTAAACTAGGCATTGTGACCGGAAGAGATTTGGCCCAATTAACTAGAGATCGAACTTCCCGTGTGGGTGGTTTTATCCTGTGGGTAATTACTGAGTTAGCTATTATGGCAACTGATATTGCAGAAATTATTGGTTCCGCAATCGCGTTAAAATTGTTATTTAATATACCAGTCCTTTGGGGTGTTATCATCACCGCATTCGACGTCTTATTACTACTGGTATTAATGAAATTAGGTTTCAGAAAAATCGAAGCTATCGTAGCCACTTTAATTATGGTTATCCTCTTCGTCTTCTTGTATGAAGTTATCTTGGCAAAACCAGATATGGGCCAAATGGTCGTCGGCTTTGTCCCTGATCCAAAAATTCTCCAAAACCAAAGCATGCTTTACCTTTCATTGGGTATCGTTGGTGCGACGGTTATGCCACATAATTTATACTTACACTCCTCAATTTCACAGGCCAGAAAATATGACCGTAACGATTCAAAGAGTGTTCATCAAGCTGTTCGTTTCTCAACTTGGGATTCAAACATCCAATTAACTTTGGCATTCATCGTTAATACATTACTATTACTACTTGGTGCTGCTTTATTCTATGGTACAAATAGTGATCTAGGACGTTTCGTTGACTTATTCAACGCTTTACAAGATCCAAAAGTTGCCGGAGCTGTTGCTAGTCCTGTCTTAAGTATTCTCTTTGCGATTGCCCTTTTGGCTTCAGGTCAAAATTCAACAATCACCGGAACACTTTCAGGACAAATCGTCATGGAAGGTTTCGTCCACATGAAGATGAAACTTTGGGCACGTCGTGTTATTACACGTTTGATGTCAATCATTCCCGTTATTACCTTCGCAATTATGTATAACGGTAATGAAGCTAAGATTGAATCACTTTTGACATTCTCACAAGTATTCTTAAGTGTCGCTTTACCATTCTCAATCTTCCCATTGATCAAGTTCACAAGTAACAAAGAATTGATGGGCGAATTCGCTAACAATAAACTAATCGAATATCTCGGTTACTTCATTGCCATTGTTCTAACTATTTTGAATGTTTGGTTGATTTACACTACATTCGTACCTGCTGTTTAAAAATACAAGAGTATGGCAAAACATGTTCAACTTTCGAGCATTAATGCAAAATAGACCGTAATCCAGACTTTGGATTACGGTCTATTTTGTTTTCAGCGGAAAAAGTACTTTTCCTACAGCCTCATTTTTTTATTATTTTTGACCAACAAAATCATGTATAAATAATTCATGGAAACGTGTATCGGCGGTCAATTCTGGGTGAAAGGCTGTTACTAAAACATTTTGCTTACTAGCAGCTACAATACGATTATCGTCTGTCTTAGCTAACACTTGAACGCCATCTTCTACGCTTGATAAATATGGTGCTCGAATGAAGATACCCATAAAAGGTGTATCGAATCCTGTAACTGTTAATGATTCTTCAAAACTATCCTTTTGGCGACCGAATCCATTGCGAACAACTTCTCCATTTAATCCATTCAAACTATCCGTTTGAGATAATAAGACAAGTCCTGCACAAGTTCCAAATACTGGAAAGCCTTGTGCCACCATTTGTTTAAGTGGTTCGAGTAAATTCTCTCGTACCATCAACTTTTTGATTGCTGTACTTTCACCACCGGGAATTATCAAACCGTCCAAACCTTGTAAATCAGTTGTTTTCAAAACTAACTTACTAGCGACAGCTAATTTTTCCAAAGCTATCTGATGTTCTGAAACTGCGCCCTGTAAAGCTAGAATTCCAATTATCATCTTTATTCCATCCCTCGAGGTGCCATTTTTTCTTGATCAGATAACGTAGCAACGTCGATTCCCTTCATTGGATTACCTAAATTCTTTGAAACTTCGGCAATTAAGTGATAATCAGTTGGATGAGCTGTAGCAGCAACAATTGCTTTCGCAAATTTTTCAGGATTTTCTGATTTGAAGATACCTGAACCAACGAAAATACCATCAGCTCCTAAATTCATCATCAAAGATGCATCAGCCGGAGTTGAAACACCACCAGCCGCAAAGTTTACTACTGGTAATTTTTTCTTATCATGAACTTCTTTTACTAATTCATAAGGAGCACGTAAATCACGAGCAATTGCCATTAAATTTTCTGGCTTTTCATTCGAAATTTGTCTAATTTGTTGGTTAACTTTTTGCATATGACGAACAGCTTCAATAATGTCACCTGTTCCTGGTTCACCTTTAGTTCTTAACATTGAAGCACCTTCACCAATACGGCGTAATGCTTCCCCTAAATCACGGCAACCACAAACAAATGGCACTTCAAATTGAGTTTTATCAACATGATAATTGTCATCAGCTGGAGTTAAAACTTCACTCTCATCAATATAGTCAACGCCGATACTTTCCAAAATACGTGCTTCCGCAAAATGACCGATTCTTGACTTAGCCATAACGGGAATCGTTACTGCTGCCATAATTTCTTCAATCATAGCTGGGTCTGACATACGTGCTACCCCACCTTGTGCTCGAATATCAGATGGTACTCGTTCCAAAGCCATAACAGCAACGGCTCATGATGCTTCCGCAATTTTTGCTTGTTCTACATTAGCAACGTCCATAATTACGCCGCCCTTTTGCATTTGAGCCATACCCCGTTTGACCAATTCTGTTCCTGTCGTCTTCATAAAAAAATCTCCCTTCCAACTAATCAAATTCTTAAATTACCTATACAGGCAATTCAAATATTAGATATACTGACTGTACTTGTATAGCCACTTTTTTGAGAACTGTACCAGTACAAAGGGAGAATAAATTTATGAAATATCAACAGTTGCAACAATATCTTCGCCAAGAAATTTCATCTAAAGCACTGCCTGCTGGCACTAAAATACCGTCAATTCGGCAATTATCACAACAATTTTCTTATAGCAAAAGTACCGTCATTAAGGCACTTCATAAATTAGAACAAGAACATATAATTTACTCCGTGCCTCAAAAAGGTTATTTCGTTACTGAAAATTCGATTCCTCAAGACAATCTGCCCAAACAAATCGACTTTTTATCTGCAGGACCTGACACATCATATTTTAGTTTTGAAAATCTCACTCACTGTTCCAATCAAATCTTAATCAACCGCCAAAAAGAAATTCTCTCTTATGGTCAACCGATTGGTATGGAACGACTACGCAAACAAATTTTAAATTATTTTCAAAACCAGCAAATCTTTACTTCAATCAATCGCTTAATCATTACTTCAGGTGCTCAACAAGCAGTTAATATTTTGATGAATATGCCGTTTCCCAATGGGCGTGAAAATATTTTAGTAGAACAGCCGACATATCCAGGGATTTTACAGGCTGCACATCTAACTAATCACAATATTTTTGGAATTGATTTAAGCGACAATCAATTCGACTTGGAACAACTTGAATATCTTTTCAAAAATCATGAGATTAAGTTCTTTTACTTAATGTCTCGCTTTCAAAACCCTTTAGGTCACTCCTACACTGCCACCGAAAAGCAAAAGATCATTACTCTTGCTGAGAAATATGACGTTTATTTAGTTGAAGATGACTACTTAGGTGACCTCGATCTGGATAAAAAAATGACCCGCTATTTTCAGAAGATCCATCTGGTCGAGTTATTTATCTAAAAAGTTTTTCGAAAGTATTTCTGCCTAGTTTACGTTTAGCTGCAGTCATCATACCCTCAGAAATGATTCCAACCTTTCTCAAATACAAATCATACTTTGATTCCTATACTTCAACGATTTCTCAAGAAATTCTCGCCACTTATATGGAAAACGGTATGTTTGAACAACATCTCAAAAATATTAAACAACGTTATGCTCAAAAAATGTCAGAATTAATCCGCTGCGGGCAACTCTATCTACCACAAAATCAACAGCTCAACACTCCTACGACTGGTTTTTATACAGTTTTAAAATTACCCAAAGGTGTAAATTCCACGATTTTAACGCATAAACTTATGCAACAAAATGTACTGGTCGATGATGTAGCTCGAATGTTTTTACCCTATCAACAAAAAAGCTCGTTTATTCGCTTAAGTATTTCACAAGTCGATTTAGAACAAATCGAACCTGGTATAAAGCAAATCAGTTCAACAATTAGTGAGTATAAAGTTAACCTCAACCCAATCTTTCAAGGATTTCATTTGTGATTGGCCGCCTCCAGAAACAAGAAATTTAGGTCGCTATGGGGAACGCTTCGAGCCAAAGAGCGGTCTCGAAGCTCGATTTTGAACCTCGCAAAAAACGCGAGTTTCAAAACTCGTCCCGTGGTGTAATGGCTAAAGCCATAACGCCACCTTCACAGCAACCTAAATTCTTGTTTCTTCCGGCTTGTTTATTCGTTGTTTTTATTTATATCATAGTACCAAGACTTAAAGAATGACTTTAATGACACAAAAACCTAGTCGGAAGAGTCGAGAAATAGTCATTTGGCAGTGAAAGTGGCGTTAGTTCGAGTGGTTTTCTCGGACTTACACCACCGGGCGTGTTTAGAAACTTGCCGAACTTGCAAAGTTTCAAACCGAGGGGCGAGACCTTGGCTCGGCCCGGTCCGCACAGCCAATATGACTATTTCTCAACTCTGGAGACGGAATATTTTTCAATACTTAATTGTAAAGCACAACTAAAGTCTGTTATCATTTAGTCCAACAATACAAATAGAAAGCAAGGAATACTGATTGAATGCACTTGTAAATATGTACGGTCCATTCTTTGATCTTCATAACTGGGCAACGGTTATCGAATCGGGGGAAGATTGGTTAATTATTTTATCGTTAGTCGTTATGGAATGTATGTTGTCAGTTGATAATGCGGTCGTCTTAGCTGCACAGACACAGTCATTGCCTAACAAAGTAGAACAGGAAAAGTCGCTTTTCTACGGACTCTTCGGTGCTTACATCTTTAGATTTTTAGTTATCGGAATCGGTGTTTATTTAATTGATTTCTGGTGGATCAAGGTTTTAGGTGCTGGCTACTTGTTCTATCTCTTCTTGAATCACTTTTTCTTCAGTAAAAAGCAACCGACTGAAGCTCCAACGGAACGTAAAGAAAATGCCTTGGAAAAACATTTACACATTTCTCGTTTTTGGCAAGTTGTTATCTCAATTGAATTGATGGATATTGTCTTCTCAATTGATTCTGTTCTAGCTTCATTGGCTGTTTCAAGTAATCCGGTTATCGTTTTAATCGGTGGTATGATCGGTATCTTGGCAATGCGAGGAATTGCTGAAATGATTATGGGACTTATGAGTAAGATTCCTGAACTAAACGGAATGGCTTACTTCTTAATTCTCTTTATCTCTGTAAAATTATTCCTATCAATTCCTGCAATTGATATTGAAATTCCCAACTTAGTCTTCGTTGGAGTGCTAATTGGTGCCATTATCGTGACATTAATTATTCACCAGATTAATAACAATCGTGCTCCTCGGAGCAGAAAAAAATAGTCCCCTGACGGAGGCTATTTTTTATTTTGCAATTTTGAATGTTTCAACCCATAAACAAAGTAAACGACAATCCCAATTGCAATCCAGATTCCCACACTAATTTTTGAAATAGCTGGCAGCATCAATAAGAAATACAAACTAGCTAATCCTGCCAAGATTGGTAAGAATGGATACCAAGGCGTTTTGAAACCGTCATTTGGAATATCTTTTCGTTTACGTAATTTAATAATTCCAAATGAAATGAAGACAAATGCCAACAGTGTTCCCGCATTGATCAATGACGTCAATTCAGTTAAAGGTACTAGCCCAGCAAAGAATGCTTGGACAATTGTTGCCACCCAGACAGCATTCTTGGGAACTGAAAATTTCGTATCAACTTCACCCATTTTTTCAGGCAACAATCCGTCACGCCCTAGAGCATAAACCAAACGTGAGCCACCGAAGAACATCGTCAATAAGGATGTAAAGATACCAACTAAAGCACCGACAGTAATCAATTTATTCCAAGTATCCAAATGAACAACTTTCAACGCATATGCTGCTGGATCATCGACGTTCAAATCCTTATAGTTAACAATACCTGTTAACACAAATGAAAAACCAACGTACAAAATTACGGCAACAACAACTGTTCCTAAAACTCCGCGCACAACATCCTTTTTGGGATTGATTGTTTCCGCTGAATTGGCAGCCAAAGCATCGAAGCCAACAAAAGCAAAGAACACCGTGGCCGTGGCAGTTGAAATCCCACCCATTCCGAATGGTTGTGTGTGGAATTGTTTAGGATAAAATGGCACGTAATTTTTAGTATTGATATAAAAAGCTCCCACGACAATAAATAAAATAATGATGGCAACTTTAATCAATACCGCCACATTTTCCACTTTTTTAGAGAGACTAGCTCCCTGCAAAATGATGAAAGCAATCACTAAAACAATCAGTGTAGCTGACAGATTAATTACTCCACCTTCAAGTGGACCGTTAGCCAAAAACTTGGGCATTTGTAAGCCAAAAGCTCCTAAAATATTATTATTAAAATATGATGCAAAACCAACTGCTTCCGCTGAAACAGTTAAAAAATATTCCAGAATTAAAGCCCAACCGAGAATCCAACCAATAATTTCTCCATAAATAACTGCTCCAAAAGAATAAGCAGAACCGGCAACTGGCATCGCTGATGAAAATTCAGCGTATGCCATACCGACAAATCCCGAAACAATCGCAGCAATCAAAAAGGCGACTGTTACGGCTGGTCCCGCATGAAGTGCAGCCTCATGTCCGGGCAAAATAAAAATACCTGTACCAATTACGGCACCAATCCCCAAAGAAAGCAGGTCCTTAGCGCCAAGTGTTCGTGTCAATCTGGAATCGGCTTCTAAATACGTATCGACCGATTCCTTTTTAAAGACGTTTTTCATGAGTTTCTCTCCTTAAAACTGCATAACCTAAATTACACTAAGTCTAAAGTCTACTACAAATTTTTTCATGAAAAAAGATGTTTTGTGCAGAAAATGTAAACAATTGTTCAATTTCCGTTCACATAGGGTGTATTTAAATAGGCAGTCTCCAGAGCTGAACAAGGAATCACTGGCTATGCGGACTAGTTTATCTGTTGGTTCATTTTAATTTATTCATTAGGTGGTATCTCCTAAATACAAAAAAAATCTATGAAATCCCTTTTAGGATTCATAGATTTTTTAATGTTCTAATTATAATTGCGGTATTATTTACCCTCTGTCCGATACTTGGTTGGGGCAACTCCGGTATACTTTTTAAACGTTTGACTGAAATAACTCAAGCGTGTAAATCCTAAAGCATCGGAAATATCGTTAACACTTTTATCTGATTCTTTCAAAAGAATCATCGCCTTTTGAATTTTTCTGGCATTCAAATAGACGGAAAAACTCAAACCGGTTTCGCGCTTAAATAGCTTACTGAAATAATAATCTGATAAGTAAACTTTACTGGATACTTGATCGAGCGTTAAACGCTTATTCAAATTACTATCGATATATTCAATCGCTGAAATAATGGAACTATTTGCGGTCGACATGACTTTGATTTGTTGCAAAGCATGCCCTTCACTATCAGCCAATTCATCAATGGCATCATTAACATCTATAGCGTACTTAATGACAAAACTATCAATTCCCCGATTCTTAATGATAAGTTTAGCCACACTTTCAGCCATATTTCTCAAAAATAAAACATGCTTTTGAAGCTGTTGCATAATTTGTAAATGCTCAAGATTTGTCCCCTTCTCAATATCTTGAGCAACGCAAATTTTGCCGACCCGTTGGTTGATACTTGCTATTCGCAACGGTGAATCGGCATATTCGATATTATACTTGTACTTATTGACGCTCAACTTTGACAAATCAGTCATTTTATTCATCCTAGTTAAGGCGCTACCCTCTGACAATTCTCCAAAAATACCCGCTTGCAAATGATCGTCATTGCCTAGAACAAAAACTGCTATACCATTCGTCTGCGCATATGATTGCAATAAGTGAATAATTGTCTTTTCATTACTGGATAATAAAGACTGTAAATCAAATTCTTCCATAATCACTAGCCAACCAATCTACAATATTTAAATTTTTGAATTTAGATATTCCATTAGGACTACTGCGTCGTTATGCTCTTCATCTTTAGCACTATATAGGATAAGAACATCTTGTTTCTTTAGAGCTTCTGTAAGATCTGTTAAAAACTCTTCTGTATAAGGATTAGCTTTGATTTCTGCTAAATATTTGTTCTTGAATTCAGCATATTTCTCGGAGTCATGTCCAAACCACTTTCTCAACTCAGCTGATGGGGCGATTTCTTTTGCCCAAAGACCCAAATCAGCCCGCACTTTAGACATTCCACGAGGCCAAAGTCGATCGACAAGAACTCGGTAGCCTGATGGTAAATCTTTGTCATAAATTCGCTTCAAAATCAATTTAGTCAATTTAACTAACCTTCTTTTCACCACTTTAATTGTATCACATAGATTACCGTTGATTTTTGTTAAATTTTTGCGATATTTAGCACTCGACAATTAAGAGTGCTAAATTCTTGAATTACCATTCGAGGGCGTCTTATAATGTATTTGTAATGAAGGGAAAGGAAGTAACATTATATGACAAACGATATTATGGATCGTAATAATTTGATGAGAAACTGGTTCAACAATGATTCTTGGATGAATAATTTACCATCTATGTTTGAAAACAATTTCCCAGAAGACTCAACACTAAAGACAGATATTAAGGAAACTGATAAAAACTATGAGGTTCATGTAGATATGCCTGCTTTTGATAAGAAAGATATCGACATTAACTATAACAATGATATTTTAACAGTTAGTGGTCACCGTGATAGTTTTAATGACCATAACGATAAAAATGGTGACATGATTATGAGCGAACGTTCAAGCGGCCGTGTCATGAGACAATATCACTTACCTGCAGTTGATATTAATAGTATCAAGGCAAATTATGATAACGGTGTTTTGAAGATTGACCTTCCAAAGATGGAAAAGAAAGTTGATCCTAGCCACCACATTGATATCGACTAGTTTTAGATAGTTTCAAGTTGGGGTATCCTCTGACCGATATAGAAAATTAAACTTAAGTATTTATGTTGAAATAACTTTCGACATTAAAATATTGATTTAACTTCGACTTTTCAAATAGTATTTTTTTGAAGTTCAACCTTTTTTGGTTGAGCTTCTTTTTTGTAAATATGCCGCCTCGGTGAGCAAGAAATTTTAGGCTGCTGTGGGGACCGACGAAAGCCAAGGTCTTTCGTCTCGATTTTGAACCTCGCATAAACCCGAGAGTTTCAAAACTCGTCCCGTGGTGTAAGCACTAAAGTGCTAACGCCACCTGCACTGCTGCCTAAATTTCTTGCTCACCGAGGCTAGTTTATTGGTTGTTTCTAGTATCTTTAATAACTCAGCATATTGAAAGTTACGAATATTTACATTATCTAAGAAAAGAATGATTCATCACTTTAAAGTTCCAATAACATAAATTTCACAATTAAATTATTTGATAGTTTTTCCAATTAGAAATCATGATATTTCAATACATTTCAAAAAAAGAATACCCTAGCCGGAGGGCATGATTGAGTGATGAGGGTCAGCAGTGATTGTGGTGTTAGCGATTTATCGCTTACTCCACTGGACGTATTTTGAAATTCGCGAATTGCGCGAAGTTCAAAATCGAGATTCGAGACCGCTCTTTGGCTCGAATCGGTCCCACAGCAGACCCTCATCACTCAATCATGCCCGGAGGTGGCTCCATACAAATGGTCTCCATCCATATTCACAAAATCTTCACATTTTCAGAATACTTAATTCATAAAGATTCAGTAGTATATAACTTGTAGATGAGAGATACAAGTAATCCCTTTTCTCACCCCCTATAACATATATATTTAATCCCCTAAATAAAAAACACCTTTCCCCGAGGTGTTTTTTTATGCTTTTTAAGTACCTGCCGGTAGTAGTTGAGCAAAAAATAAGCTATACTAATAAATGCAGAGTGGAATTTTTCTACTCTCATGGGATGCAGTGATTTTTGCTGCAAAAGGACAAAAGAATTTATACAATTTAAAAAGACTTATCAAAACTGGGCTATCCAAGATTCAAATGATTTTTAACATTAAACAATAATAACTTACTGATAAGCCTGTAATTATAAACCGTAGAATAGAGACAACGACTCTATTCTCATCCCCCCTATCAACAATATTCAATCCCCTTAAAAAGGCATCCTTCCCCAAGGATGCCTTTTTTCTACCCTTAGTCAAGG
>NZ_AZFV01000039.1 GCF_001435815.1 Companilactobacillus nantensis DSM 16982
CCTCCTACTCGATCAGCCAGTTACCATTTCTCGTTTCTGTAGACGGCATATATCAAAGCAAAAAAAAGAAGCAGATAAGGAAAATCCTTATCGCTTCTTTTTTAATGCCATTTATTTTTGATAAAACTATTTTCTAGGTTTCTTAATTGTTTTGTTATCAAGGTCAGTTCTAACGACTAAAACATCGCAGGCAGCTGTTCTTGTAACGTATTCAGTAACTGAACCAATTAGTAATCTTTCCATAGCGTTCAAACCAGTAGCACCGATCATAATCAAGTCAACGCCTAGCTTCTTAGGGAAGTCTGTAGCAATGATTGCTTTAGGTGCGCCGTATTCAATGCTGTAGTCGATATCTTCAAGACCAGCGTCTTTAGCTGTCTTAACGTAGCTCTTAACTGTTTCCTTAGCTTTTTCAGTGATTTGTTCAACCATCGTTGAATCGAAGCTAGAAACGTTTTGAAAAGCTCTAGTATCAATAACGTGAACTAAGTGAATGGCAGCCTTGTTTCTTTTGGCTACTTCAACCGCTTTCTTGAAAGCTAACTCAGCCTCAAATGAACCATCAATTGGTACGAGAATGTTTTTATATTGTTGTAACATAAGTATCACCCCGTTAATGTAATATTACTTCTTTTATATCTTTATTTTAGTTGATTTGGCCTAATAAATACAGTAAACAGTTAAGATTTAACGAATATTTGCCAAATAAATTGAAAAGGCTGCCGCAATTAAACTACCTAGTAGCAGCGTGATGAAGTTGGCTTCCTTAGTACCGATCAAGGCAATAACGATTCCCATGACGGCAACTAAGACTAGTAAACCAGCCGTAAAGCGCATTACGTTTTTCAAAGTTAGATTTTCATCAGGTGAGTAGATGAGAAACTTCCCACTACTGTGGCTCCAAAGGATATAGGCTAGTGCTAGTAAAAAAATAATAAAGAAGATCATTAAAATTTTAATTATCATAATTATTCGGACTCCGTTTTGAATTCATTTTCCATTCGTGTATTTGTTGGATTCTTAAATTTAAGGCCTGTTCATATTTACCAGTATTATTTGGTTGGTAATATTTTTTATTAATTAAATTGTTAGGTAAATATTGCTGATCGACCCATGAGTTGGGATAATCATGTGGAAATTTATAACCAACACCATGACCGAGTTTTTTGGCTCCTGAGTAGTGTGCATCTTTCAGATCATCAGGAATAGAATTAGCTTTTCCATTGCGAACATCGTCTAAAGCACTATCGATTGCCACCATGCCAGAATTAGATTTCGGACAGAGGCACAAGTCAATGACTGCGTCAGCTAAAGGAATACGTGCTTCTGGTAAACCAACCATCTGTGCTACTTGAGCAGCCTGAACTGCTCGAGCGCATGCTTGGGGATTAGCCAAACCGACATCTTCATAAGCACAGATCATCAGTCTCCGAATAGCGGAAGTTAAATCGCCCGCTTCCAATAGTCGAGCTAAGTAGAGTAAGGCAGCATCAGGATCACTGCCACGAATCGATTTTTGAAAAGCCGACATTACATCATAGTGACTGTCACCATCTTTATCAGATGAAATAGCCTTTCTTTGTACTGATTCCTCAATTGATTGCAAGTCGATATGAACTGAACCATCTTCGGCAGCTTTAGTCGACATGACTGACAATTCCAAACCGTTTAGAATGCTTCTTAAGTCGCCATTAGTTGAACTGACCAATAAATCCAAAGCATTTTCATCTAATTTGACGTTGTACTTGCCTAAACCGTTCTGATTGTCATTTAAAGCCCGTTTAACAGCGTGTTTCAGGTCATCACTATCGAGAGGCTTTAATTCAAAAATTTGGACTCTCGAGCGAATAGCGGGGCTTATATTGATATAGGGATTTTCAGTTGTAGCACCAATTAAAATGATGGAACCACTTTCTAATAGCGGCAAGAGAAAGTCCTGTTTAGTTTTGTCGAGCCGATGAATTTCATCTAACATCAAGACGACAGTGCCGCTCATTTTAGCTTCAGCAGCAACAATTTGTAAGTCTTTTTTGCTATCAGTAGCAGCATTGAGCATTCTGAAAGCATATTTTGTACTACCAGCAATCGCGCTGGCAATACTGGTTTTTCCGATCCCAGGAGGACCATAAAGTATCATTGAAGATAACATCTTAGCTTCAACCATGCGACGAATAATCTTATGAGGACCAACAAGATGCTGTTGACCGACAACTTCGTCGATATTGGTTGGACGCATCCGATATGCTAGTGGTTTTTGCATAACTCCTCCTATATAATTGATATGTATATTTTACAACAAAGGATTGAGAACATGTTTGATAAAAATGATTTTAAAGTTTTTGAAGATATGACTCTGCCTGGACGCCTAGAATTGATCAAAACTAACTTAGATCCAAAGTTTGAAGAAATTGGTTCTGAGTTGATGCGACGTTTGGAAGAAGAATATCAGCAACAGTTCTATATGAAAATTGCTAAACATCAGCGACGAACTAAAAACCCGCCACCTGATACATGGTTGGCGATAAATCAAGATAAACGCGGTTATAAAAAGACTCCACATTTAGAATTAGGCTTATGGCCAGACCGTTATTTCATAACTTTTAGTTTATTAGCAGATATCAAAAATCGAGCAGGTTATTATCCGCTTTTAAAAGATCACCAAGATACAATCATAACAGAGGGCTGGGGTGTGTCAAATGACCATACTTCAAGTGATTTACAACCAGCAACTGATTTTGAAAAGGTAGCTGCTCATTATGAAAAAGTTAAATCAAGTGATTTAGTGATTGGGTATGAATTGAAAGTTGATGATCCGCTTGTTCAAAAGGGTAATTACGATCAACTACTGATTGATAAGTTTATGAAATTGAGTAAGTTTCTAGTCTCATTCAACCAAGAAGTCGAATAATAAATAATTTAATGAGCTTTAGTATTTATTTTCTAGCTAAATTTATTATAATGAAAGTAAATATAGGGTTAGTTAAAGGGATGATCAAGATGAAATGGTATAAATCAGTTGAGTTTTGGATCGGAATATTAATTACAATGGCGTTTTTCGAATTATTCTTTATTCCCACATATGACATTATGTGGTGGGGGGCATTGGCCTCAACCATTGTGGGGATGATTTTGGTATTGAATGTAATTGGAAAATTAAAAGTATAAAAATAGATTGTTATAAGAATCTAAAAAACAGGCTAAATTTAAGAGATCATAAGATTTCTTAGTTTAGTCTGTTTTCGTGTAAAAAGGGAACAAAAAAAATACATCCACCAATAAGTGAATGTATTTTTCGCAAATATTAAAGGATTTGGTTGTAGTATTCAACAATCAATGATTCGTCAATATTTGGTTCTAGTTCGTCACGTTCTGGGTTACGTACTAGTGAACCTGTCAATGTGTTGTCATCGAAAGTAACGAAACCAGGACGACCAACAACGTTTTCAAGGTTATCCTTAACAATAGCAAGGTCCTTTGACTTTTCACGAAGGCTGATCTTTTGACCAACTTTAACTTCGTATGAAGGGATATCAACACGTTTGCCATCAACTGTGATGTGACCGTGGTTTACAAGTTGACGAGCTTGTGGACGTGAACTTGCAAGACCTAAACGATAAACCATGTTATCCAATCTTGTTTCAAGAAGGATCATCAAGTTGATACCATGTAGTCCTTCCATCTTACCGGCACGGTTAAATAGGTTACGGAATTGACGTTCGTTAACATCATACATGAAACGTAACTTTTGCTTTTCAGTTAATTGTTGACCGTATTCAGAAATCTTACGACGACCACCATTTGGACCATGTTGTCCTGGGGCATAGTTTCTACGAGCGATTTCCTTACCAGTACCTGAAAGTGAGATACCTAAACGACGTGATAATTTCCAACGTGGGCCTGTATATCTTGACATAAATAAATTCCTCCAAAATGTTTGTCTGGAGTAAAATAATTAACTAGAACTTAGCATTCGTGCAGTTATCGTTACATTTTTCACCTTGTGCAGCCACAGGTTACTAATTGAACTAAATCGTCGATAACTGTTGACGTTCTTGCCGTTCTTTGCTGCATATTTTACACGAAAGCTAGTATACCGTGATAGAAGACTAATGTCAAAGTAATTTTAGGTTTCCGCCTCCAGGAACAAGAAAATTAGGTCGCTATGGGGACCGCCTCGAGCCAAAGAACGGTCTCGAAGCTCGATTTCTTGTTCCTTCCGGCTAGTCTATTCGTTGCTTTCTATAATAGATGAATAAGAAATAAACCCACAGTAATTACTACTTTTATATTCCAAATCGCTAGATTATCAGGCTTTAAAGAATATTTATAACCTTCAACTTTTGGAGAAATGGTTTTGAATGAATTCAATTAATATCTATCCATCATTAATAAAGTGAATACTTGAATGATAAAATTTCATTTTGATACATTATTATAGTATGAATTTGAAAAATCACATATGTAGCAAATAAAAAAGACCTAGTCGGAAGAACCGAGAAAGCTTGACTGGCTGTGAAAGTGGCGTTAGAGCTTCAGCTCTTACACCACCGGGCGTGTTTGGAGACTTGCTTGCAAGGCTTCAAACCGAGGATTGAGACCTTGGCTCAGTCCGGTCCGCACAGCCAGTCATGCTTTTTTCGGTTCTGGAGACGGCATATTTCAATATACACAAAACCAATAGTTTAAAACTTTATTATGAAAAGTGGACAGTTCCAATAATGGGACTAATATTTGTTATAATTTCTGTAAGATAAGACTGAATCGTCATTAGGGGTGTAAATGTGTTTGTAATTATTATTGGAATAATCTTAATCATTCTGTTCTTCCTATGGTACATGTGGTTCTTGCAAAAACGTAATGCTTCCACACTTAATAAGTATAAAGAACGAACAGACGAGTTAAAAAAGGCTCAATTAGATGACAAAATAGAAAAATTAGAGAAGATGAAGCTCTCTGGTGCCAGTGATGACCGCTTCAATCAGCTGAAAGTAGAATATCACAAGCAGACTGATGATATCTTTTCCGATATTTTAAAGCAGATTCGAGCAGCAGAATATAAGAATACTGAATTTAAAGTATTTGGTTCTGCTAATGATTTGAAAAAGTTAAATACAGAAATGAATGATTTTGAAGGTAAAATCGGTGAGGTTTCACAAGGCTTTGACGAGCTCTTGGCTAGTAATGAGTTGAATGCTACTCATAGCGAAGAACTTCAACATCAATATCAAACTTTGCGTAAACAAGTTTTGACTCAGTCATTCAGTTATGGTCCAGCTACTGACAAGCTAGAGGATGAGCTTTCAGAAATTGCTAACTTATTAGATAAGGAAAAACAATTGACACAAAAGGGTGACCATATTGAGGCCAGTCAATGCTTGGACGATGTTAAAATTAAACTCGGTCTAATTACGGATCAATTGAAAATCATTGAACCACTTTTCCACGACTTGAATGAAGTCTTTCCCGGTCAAATTGATGAGATTAAATTTGTTTATCAAAAGCTTGATCAACAACATTTCAAGTTTGCAGATGATATCGTACAATTGATTTCTGACGTACAACATGAAGTAGATGAGTCAAATACTAAATTGGGCGAACTGAATTTTGATGCCGTAAATACTAATAATGAAGATATTAAACAACGGATTGATGACTTATATGAGACATTGACGTTGGAAATTGATGGCAAACGTGATGTTTTGAAGGAACAAAAGCCAGTTTTGGACTATTTAAATCATGCCGTTTTCCAACACAATCATTTGGATAAACGAATTCAAAAGTTGCAAGAGAGCTATATTTTAACTGATAAGACGCTTGATATGTTCCAAAATAACTTTGATACCTTGAACGAAATTCGTCGTGAATACGATGCGGACGTCCAAAGTATTGCTGACAAGCAAGTTATTTTCTCACAAGTTAGATTGGATTTTAAGGAAATTGTTAAAAAGTTGGATGATATTGAAGCTAGTGAAAAGACAATCAACGATGACCTTAACCAAATGCTTTCAAGTGAACAAATTGCTCGTAACAGTGTTGATGAATATGCCAAACGTTTAGAAATTCAAAAGAAAATGATGGAACAACTTCGTTTGAACGGTTTACCTGATGACTATTTGGATTACTTTTACATGGTTTATGACGAAATCAATAAATTGTATGACGAACTTGATGCTGACCGTATTAATATGGAAGATATCAGCAAGCAAGTTATTGTGACACAAGAGGATCTCGAGAATTTAGTAGAGAAAACAAAGAAGTTGAAGTATAACGTTCAATTAGCTGAGAAGCTGCTTCAATATGCTAACCGTTATGCTAATAAAAATCCTGAATTTAGTGACCAGTTGATTCGTGCACGTTCGATGTTTGACGATGATTACAACTATAATGACGCCGTTGAGGTTATTTCCAAGGCGCTTGAAGAAGTTGAGTCAGGCTCAGTCGATCGAATCAAAGAGACAATAAATTCATAATTTTCAAAAAGTGTGTTAAATTATAATAGATAAAATTTTGGGCCTTTAGGGCCTTTTTATTTTGGTGAGGCAAAAATGATATATTTTGATAATAGTGCAACAACTAAGGTTAATGATTCAGTCCTACAAACTTATAACGCTGCTAGTCAAGAATACTTCGGTAATCCTTCTAGTTTGCATAAGTTAGGATTGAAAGCCTACGAATTACTAGAAACATCTCGCAAGCAAATTGCAAACCTAATGGGTTTCAAACGCGATGAAGTCGTCTTCACCAGTGGTGGTACTGAGGGGAACAACTGGATCATCAAGGGGACAGCTTTTAAGAAACGTGAATTTGGAAAACACATCATTACAACTTCAATTGAACATCCTTCAATTATGAATACGATGCATCAATTAGAAGAATTAGGTTTTGATGTAACTTATTTACCAGTTGATAAATCCGGTCACATTAGTGCTCAAGATGTTAAGGATGCTATCAGAGACGATACAATTTTAGTTTCAACGATGGCTGTCAATAATGAAATTGGTGCGATTCAACCAATTCATGAAGTCGCAAAAGTATTGCAAGATTACCCAAGTATCAGTTATCACGTCGATGCTGTTCAAGCAATTGGTAAAAACTTGCAATCGAAGTTTATTGATCCACGTGTTGATTTCTATACCTTCTCCGGTCACAAGTTCCATGCACCCCGTGGGATTGGCTTTATTTATATGAAAGAAGGTAAGCAACTCGAACCATTGATGGCCGGTGGTGGTCAAGAATCTAACCTTCGTAGTGGGACTGAAAATACGCCTGCTATTGCAGGTATGGCTAAAGCTATTCGTTTGTTGAAAGATAACGAAGCTGGTAAAGCTGCCAAGATGGAACAACTAAAAGAGAAGTTGGTCAATCATTTGAAGGGAATGGACAACGTTCATGTCTTTTCACAAATTGGCGAAGACTTTGCTCCACATATCATCTGTTTTACGATTGATGGTGTTCGTGGCGAAACAGTTGTACATACGTTTGAAGATCGAGATATTTATATTTCGACAACCAGCGCTTGTTCATCAAAGAAAGGCCTTGAATCTGGTACATTGAAGGCAATGAATATCCAAGAAAATGTGGCTACTAGTGCTGTTCGTGTCAGCTTGGATGAAAGTAATACCGAAAAAGAAATGGATGAATTTATCAAGAATTTGGATGAGATTCACGATCATTTCCAAATTTTGAATTAGGAGATTTAAATGGAATATACTGAAATTATGGTTCGTTATGGCGAACTATCAACTAAGGGAAAAAATCGTAAGAGCTTTATCGACCGTTTACATGGTAATGTTGCTAAAGTTTTGAAAGATTTTCCTGATCTTAGAATGCAACCACATCGTGACCGTCTACACATCAATTTGAACGGAACTGATGCTAAGCCGGTTATGGAAAAACTTAAGAATGTTTTTGGAATCCAAACTTTCTCATTGAGTGTTAAAGTTTCCCGTGATTTTGAAGATGTTAAGAAAAAAGCCATTGAAATGATGCACGAAGCTTATAAACCCGGCATGAGTTTCAAAGTTGGAACAAAACGTTCTGACCACGCCTATCCACTTGATACTAACCAAATTAATCTCCAACTAGGGGATGCAATTTGTGACGAGTTCCCAGAAATTGACGTTGAAATGAAGAAACCTGATATTAAGATTTCGGTTGAAGTTCGTCAAGATGGAATTTACTTGTCATACCTTACCGTTAAAGGTGCAGGTGGTTTACCAGTTGGTACAGCCGGTAAAGCTATGTTGATGCTTTCTGGTGGAATCGATTCACCTGTTGCTGGTTATTTAGCTATGAAGCGTGGTGTTGATATTGAAATGGTTCACTTCTTCAGTCCACCATATACATCAGAACAAGCTTTGAATAAGGCTAAAGAATTGACTTCGAAGTTGACTGCCTTTGGTGGTAATATCAACTTTATTGAAGTACCATTTGCTGAGATTCAAGAAACAATTAAGTCAAGTGTGCCAGAAGGTTACTTGATGACGATTCAACGTCGTTTTATGCTACGATTGACAGATTTGATTCGTGAAAAACGTCATGGTTTAGCCATTTTTAATGGTGAAGCTGTTGGTCAAGTTGCCTCACAAACATTGGAAAGTATGGCCGCAATCAACGATGTGACAACAACACCAATCTTGCGTCCAGTTGCCACAATGGATAAGACAGAAATTATTCGTTTAGCAGAAAAGATTGATACATTCAATCTTTCAATCCAACCATTCGAAGACTGCTGTACAGTCTTTGCTCCACCTTCACCAAAGACACGTCCAAATATTGAAAAGACACGTAAGTTTGAAAGTTCACTCGATATTGATGGCTTGATTCAGCGTTCAATGGATGGTATCAAGATTACAACCATCGAACATGGCGACAAGTTTATGGAAAGTGATCAAGAAAACATCAGTAGTTTGCTATAAAATTAATTGACGTTTATTGATTTATGATTTATCATCAAAATATCAGCTTTGAGCGGGAGTGTTTTGCAGCTAGATTTCAGAGAAGGCATGTTGTTGAGAATTGCCGAATCGAACTGGGAAACTGTTACCTGTGAGCTATCATAATTATGATCGGGCCACCGTTATCTGTTGAGTGAAGAGTCAATCAGACTCTTAATTTAGGTGGTACCGCGAAGACTTCGTCCTATTAGGGATGAAGTCTTTTTTTGTTTCTTGGGGGTGCCGCCGGAGGTTGCCAGTGCTATAAGCACGCTATGGGGACCGGTGCGAGCCAAGGTCTCGCGCCTCGCTTTGAAGCCTTGCAAAACCAGCAAGTCTCCAAAGTCGCCCCGTGGTGTAAGGGCTAAAGCCCTAACGCCACCTGCACAGCGTACTTATAGCACTGGCAACCTCCAGCTAAGTTATTAGTGGTAGGTTTTGTTACTTCTGATTTTTAATGTTAATTAGATTAATATTTTGAATTTATAATAACTTAGTCTCTGGGTACGAGAAATTTTGGCAGCAGTGCAGGTGGCGTTGGGACTTTAATCCTACACCACAGGACGGGTTTTGAAATTCACGTACTTTGCGAAGTTCAAAATCGAGGTCCAAGACCGTATTTTGGCTCGAACCGTTCCCCACAACAGCCTAAATTTTTCGTAATCAGAGGCGGAATACAACGAAAACTGCCGCATCTTAAATTAATGATAAATAAATTTAAAAAGGGAGAATTAACTATGAGAGAAATCGACATGGATACGAAATACAATCCACAAGAAGTCGAAGAGGGACGTTACCAAGCTTGGCTTGATGATGATGATTTCAAACCTTCTGGCGACAAGAAAGCTAAACCATATTCAATCGTTATCCCACCACCAAATGTTACTGGTAAATTGCATTTGGGTCACGCTTGGGATACAACGATTCAAGATACTTTGATTCGTTACAAACGTATGCAAGGTTACGATACTTTGTATTTACCAGGTATGGATCATGCTGGTATCGCTACTCAAGCTAAGGTCGAAGCTAAATTACGTGAACAAGGTGTAACGCGTTATGACCTTGGCCGTGAAAAATTCGTTGATGAAGTTTGGAAATGGAAAGATGAATTTGCTTCAATTATCAAATCACAGTGGGGTAAATTAGGTTTATCACTTGATTACTCACGTGAAAGATTTACCTTGGATGAAGGTCTATCAAAGGCTGTTCGTAAGGTCTTTGTAAAGTTATATAACGAAGGCTTGATTTACCGTGGTGAATACATCATCAATTGGGATCCACAACTACAAACTGCTTTGTCAGATATTGAAGTTATTCACCAAGACGATCAAGGTGCTTTCTATCATGTTAAGTACCCATATGCTGATGGTTCAGGCTTTATCGAAATTGCCACAACACGTCCAGAAACAATGTTTGGTGATGTAGCTGTTGCTGTTGCACCTGATGATGACCGTTATAAAGATATTGTTGGTAAGGAAATCGTTGTACCATTAGTTGATCGTAAAATTCCTATTATTACCGACCATTATGTTGATAAGGAGTTTGGTACTGGTATGGTTAAAATCACTCCAGCCCATGACCCTAATGACTTTGCTGTTGGTAACAGACATGATCTTAAACGTATCAACACAATGAACGCTGACGGAACAATGAATGAAAATGCTGGTAAGTATAACGGCATGGATCGTTTTGAAGCTCGTAAAGCTATCGTTAAAGACTTGCAAGATGCAGGTTATATGATTAACATCGAACCTTATGTTCACAGTGTTGGTCACTCAGAACGTTCTGGTGTTCAAGTTGAACCAAGACTTTCAACCCAATGGTTCGTTAAGATGAAGCCGTTAGCAGAAATGGCTCTAAAACAACAACAAACTGATGATAAAGTAAAATTTGTTCCTGACCGTTTTGAAGACACATTTACACAATGGATGGAAAACGTCCATGATTGGGTTATTTCACGTCAACTATGGTGGGGACACCAAATTCCAGCTTGGTATAACAAACAAACTGGTGAAACTTATGTTGGTGAAGAAGCTCCTAAAGATATTGAAAACTGGACTCAAGAATCAGATGTACTTGATACATGGTTCTCAAGTGCACTTTGGCCATTTTCAACAATGGGTTGGCCTGACGAAAACGCTGAAGATTATAAGCGTTATTTCCCAACTAATACTTTAGTTACTGGTTATGACATTATCTTCTTCTGGGTTTCAAGAATGATTTTCCAAAGTTTGAAGTTTACTGGCAAAAAACCCTTCAATCACGTTGTTATTCATGGTTTAATTCGTGATGAACAGGGTCGTAAGATGAGTAAATCACTTGGTAACGGGATTGACCCAATGGACGTGATTCAAAAGTATGGTGCTGATGCATTACGTTGGTTCTTGATGAATGGTTCAACACCAGGACAAGATACTCGTTTTAGTTATGACAAGATGGATTCAGCTTGGAACTTTATCAATAAGATCTGGAATGCATCACGTTACGTTATTATGAACCTTGACGATGATACTCCAGCTATGGATGATCTTTCACAGGTAACGACATATGATCTTTCTGATAAGTGGATTTTGGCAAAATTAAATACCACTGTTAAAGAAGTAAGTCGTTTGATGGACAACTTTGAATTTGGTGAAGTTGGCCGTAGCTTGTATAACTTCATTTGGAATGATTTCTGTGACTGGTATATCGAAATGAGTAAGGCAACACTTACTGGTGACGATGAAGCAGCTAAGAAACAAAAGAAGATGATTTTGACATACGTACTTGATCAAACACTTCGTCTTTTGCACCCAATCATGCCATTCGTTACTGAAAAGATTTGGTTGACAATGCCTCATAACGGCAAGACAATCATGCATGCCAAGTATCCTGAATATCATGTAGAATTAGACAACACAGATGCGATGGATCAAATGGATATCTTGATCGACTTAATTAAGTCTTCAAGAAAGATTCGTTTGGAAGCCAATGCACCAATGTCTAAGGCTGTTGATATCATGATCAAGCCACAAGATGAAAAAGTTAAAGCTATTATCTTGAACAACGAAGAATACATTGACCGTTTCATGCATCCTAAGGAACTAAATGTAGCAACTGACTTGAAGGCACCAGCCTTAGCAATGACAGCTGTCACAAATGGAGCAGAACTATACGTTCCATTGGCAGAATTAATTGACATTGATGAAGAAATTGCTCGTCAAGATGAAGAAATGAAGAAGTTAGATCAAGAAATTACTCGTTTAGACAAGAAGTTGTCAAACAAGAACTTTGTTGATAAAGCACCTGAAAAGGTTGTTAATGAACAAAAAGAAAAATTAGCTGATTATCAATCACGTCAAGCTAAAGTTCAACAAAGAATTCAACAACTCAAAGATAATCAATAATATTTGAGTATATAATGAAAAGGGGGGAAGACAGAAGTCTGCTCCCTTTTTTATTTGAAGTATGCCGTTTCAAGAGCTTAGAAATAGCGATTAATTTATCGGTTTTATAAACAGAATGACTGTATAATTATTAGTTAACGCGTGATGTTAGTTAATTCTTTGTGCGATTTAGTAAATTTAAAGCATAGATATAACCTGTTTTTCTAGGTAATCATGGTAAAACTATTACAAATTGTCATTCATTAACAAAGAAGTAGCTGGAAAGAGCAAGAATTTAGGTCGCTGTGAAGGTGGCGTTGGCGCTTTAGCGCCTACACCACGGGACGAGTTTTGAAATTCGCGGTTTGTGCAAGGTTCAAAATCGAGGTTCGAGACCGCTCTTTGGCTCGAACCGGTCCCCATAGCGACCTAAATTTCTTGCTCTTGGAAGCGGCATCCTAGTATAAAAAAATTGGAGCGATTAAATTGTTAGAAAGTTATCAAGCTGCAGTAGATTATATTCATGCTTTACCAAAATTTCAGCGGACCAATGATCTTGGTAATATTAAACAAGCTTTGCACCGCTTGGGCGATCCTCAAAATGATTATGAAACGATTCACATTACTGGTACGAATGGTAAAGGTTCAACGACTAACTTTTTAGCTAATTTGCTTGAAGGCACTGGTAAACGTGTGGGGATGTTTACTTCGCCGTTTATCACTCGTTTCAATGAACGGATTCAAATCAATCATCAATATATCTCAGATAATGATTTGCTTGATGATGTGAATTATTTGAAGGATAAAATTGGTGATATTCCGTTAGCTGAATTTGAATTTGTAACTATTTTGGGTTATTTTTATTTCCGTGGGCGTGTCGATGTGGCAGTTATTGAAGCTGGAATTGGTGCTAAGCATGATAAAACTAATGTCATTACACCAGTTCTTTCAATTATCACTTCGATAGATTTAGATCATGAGAAATTAATTGGACCGACAATTCAAGATATTGCCAAGGAAAAAGCAGGTATTATCAAACCAGAAAGACCAATCATAACTGGTTACTTGCATGATTCAGTTCAATCGATTGTTGAAACAACTGCAACGTCTGAAAATAGCCCTATGTTTGAGTTTGGACAGGATTTTGGTATAAGAAATTATAAAAATAATGATTTTGATGTTTCGTTTACATATTATGATGATAAAGTAACAGTAGAGGGGATTCATTGCCAAGGGTTTGAAAAAACAACGGCAATGAATGCTTCGCTAGCTATTCAAGCATTCTTGCTCTATCAAAGAATTCATCAAGCGACAGCAACAGATAAGTTGATTATTACTAATTTAGATAAAAATCACTTGCCTGGTCGGGCACAAATTGTGCAAAAAGAACCGTTAGTTTTGATGGATGGAGCACATAATATTTCAGCAATTTACAATTTAATCAATTCTTTGATAAAAAATTATGAAAATAAGGATATAATTGTTTTGTACGCTGGAATGAAAGATAAGGATCGTCATGAAATCCTGGAAGAATTGGCACCAAAGGTTGGACATATTTATATAACTAAGCTTGATATGGCGCGTTCAGCTACGGCTAGTGATTATAATTTATCACAATATTCGAATGTTTCCTTTATTGAAAATTATCGTCAAGAATTACAGAAAATTTTAAAGGATATGAATCAGAACCAATTATTATTAGTAACCGGTTCGTTTTATTTAGTTTCAGACTTAGAAAATTATTTCTCGTAGTTTGAAAGTATGATGATAAATTTAAGAGAAAAAATTCTAGCTTATGGTGTCAGTACTTTAAAAAATGAAGAATTATTAGCCGTGATTATCGGCAACGGAACTAAGCAAAATTCCGTTTTAGACTTATCCCAGAAAATTATTTGTGATTCTGGGGGTTTAGATTTGAGCTTAGAGCAATTAATGGCGTTTAATGGTATAGGAGTGGCCCAGGCTTGTAAAGTGATGGCTGCGCTTGAATTAGGAAGTCGAAAGATTCAGGCTGATACATTATCCGAAAAGATTGTTTCCGTAGATGAAGTTGGACAACATTTAATAAATAAAATAGGAAACACCCCACAGGAGCAACTAGTAGCTGTTTATTTAAATAATAGTTATCATGTAATCGACGAAAAGATTATTTTTATTGGTACAGTTGATCAAGCAACAGTTCATCCGCGAGATATTTTACGTGAGGCTATTCAGATGTCAGCGACACAACTCATTGTTGCTCACAATCATCCGAATGGTTCGTTGATGTTTTCACAGAATGATCAAGAGTTTAGTTTACGACTCAAAAAAGGCTGTCAATTAATAGGAATAAACTTAATCGATCACCTAATTGTTACGAAAAAAGCATATTCTAGTCTGAAGAGTTTAAATTTAATTTAGGATATGATTTCGTCGCACTTTAAATCGACGTTTTCTATGATATAATTTTGTTTAGCGTAAAATGTGGTGTGTACTTTAAAGGAGAGAAAATAAATTGTTTGGTATTGGATCAAAGAAGCTCGGTATAGACTTGGGAACTGCAAATACTCTAGTTTATGCTGAAGGAAAAGGTATAGTTTTAAATGAACCTTCAGTTGTTGCAAAGAATAATAACACTGGAGAAATCGTTGCAGTTGGTTCAGATGCACGTGAAATGATTGGTCGTACACCGGGTAGTATTTCTGCAATTCGTCCAATGCGTGATGGTGTTATCGCCGATTACGACACAACAGCAGCCATGATGAAGTATTTCATCGAAAAGACAGCTAACAACTCAAAGCCATCAGTTATGGTTTGTGTTCCTAGTGGTGTTACAGAAGTTGAAAAGCGTGCCGTTATCGAAGCTACACAACATGCCGGTGCTCGTGAAGCTTATGTAATTGAAGAACCATTTGCAGCTGCTATTGGTGCTGGACTTCCAGTTATGGATCCAACAGGTAACATGGTCGTTGATATTGGTGGTGGTACAACTGATGTTGCTACAATCTCATTAGGTGGCATCGTTTCATCACGTTCAATCCGTGTTGCGGGTGATAAGTTTGACGAATCAATTTCTGCATATATTAAGTCAAACTTCAACCTTCAAATTGGTGAAAGAACAGCTGAAGACGTTAAGATTCAAATTGGCTCTGCATCAATCGAAAAATCAAAAGAAATCGAATCAATGCAAATTCGTGGACGTGACTTGGTTACAGGTTTACCTAAGACAGTTCAATTGTCAGGTGAAGACATTGCTACAGCCATTCACGAAAACGTTGAAGAGATCATTGAAACAATTAAAGAAACTCTTGAGGAAACTTCTCCTGAAATTGCCGCCGATGTTATCGATCATGGTATCGTTCTTACTGGTGGTGGTGCCTTATTGCATCACTTACCAGAAGTAATATCCGAAGCAACGGGAGTTCCTGTATTCATTGCTCAAGACCCACTAGATTGTGTGGCCATCGGTACTGGTGAATCACTTAAAAATATCGATGTAATGCGTCGCCAAAAATAAGCGGGTTAATTCCCGTTTTTTTATTTGACTAAAGATTAAAAAATAATAAAATCATATTAATTGATTGATAAATTGTATTGGTTTATCGCAATTCATGGAGTAAGTTGTGAATATGGATTGTTATTCAATTAGATGAATGCCTTATTCGGCATAACCTTTGGTTATCTGATCTACTAGGAGGAAGCAATGCAAAAGTTTTTTTCAAATAAAAAATTAATTATTTTAATGATACTTATTATCGTTACTTTTGGACTGCTGGCAGTTACGGTCAATATCCGTGATAAGAAGAGTACGCCACCAGTTGTTCAACAAGTCGGTAATGATGTCGTCAGTGTCGTCGGGGGTGTATTTGCCTACCCAACGAATGCTGTTAAAAATGCTACCTCAGAATTCTCTGATTTGTATAACACATATTCTGAAAACAAACGTCTCAAAGCCAGAATTGGTGAATTAGCACAAAATCAGGCTAAATTAGAAGTAGTTCAAGATGAAAACAAAAAACTCAAACAAGAGTTAAAACTAACTGGTTCGTTGACTGACTATACGACAGTTAATGCATCTGTTTTGTCACGTTCACCAAGTAGTTGGCAAAGTTATTTAACAATCAACCGTGGTCAAACAAGTGGTATTAAAAAAGACATGCCTGTTATGTCTGGTCGCGGTTTGATTGGTCGAATCGTTGAAGTTGATAAAGTTAGTTCTAAGGTTGAATTAATTTCAACTGATAATGAATTGAATGATAAGTTTGCTGCTGAAATTGTGGGCGACAATAAAAACATTACCGGAGTTGTCAGTCGTTATGATAGTTCAACTGGTGATCTAGTAATGGAAAATGTTAATTCTACAAAGAATATCAAAAAAGGCCAAAGCGTCATCACATCTGGTTTAGGTGGTTTAACACCACGTGGATTGTATATTGGAAAAGTTTACGGAATTAAGAAGGATAATTACGGAATGACAAATTCGGTTTATATTACTCCAGCTGCTGAATTACGTAACTTTACTGTTGTTACAGTTATTAAGTCATCTGTTAATGGTGAAAAGTAATGGACATTAAAAATCGAAAGATCGTCGGCCAAGTATTATTCATTTTTCTAGCATTTTACCTTGATGGTTTAATGAAATGGGCCTTTTTGAATAATATGAATCATGCTACCGTCGCTATTTTGCCACAATTGATGTTGATGATGATCGTGATGCTAACAATGCGGATTGATAATCGTCGTCAATTGATTACTTACGGAGTGGTTTTTGGTTTGATTTATGATTCGTATTATTATGGAATCATTGGTCTTTATACAATCTTATTACCACTACTAATGGTCGGTATTGATCATTTTAAGTTTTTACTAGTTAAAAATAATTTAGGTTATGAGTTATCAATTTACTTCTTGTCGCTGACATTTTTACAATCAGGTATTTATCTGTTGGAAAGATTGTTGCAACAGACTAATACAAGTGTTTTTGATTTCATCACGTATACGTTGGGACCAACGTTGCTTTGGAATATTGTGGTCTTCTTTATCCTTTATATTCCATTGAATAATTTGTCCGAGTGGCTGGTGAAATATCGGAGGGATAATAAATGAGAGATATCATTTTAAAGGGTGATAAAAATGGCTTTTCCGTTTTAATGGATGATAAAGCTAATTACGTTAATGCATTTAAAAAGTTAAAAGAAATGATTATGCAGCAAAACGTTGAATCAACCAATGAAAATGATGATGTCATTTATTTTACTGTTAAGACCGGTCGCCGTCTTTTGACTGATGAACAAAAAGATGGTATTAGAGAATTCTTTGATCAATATCCACAATTAGAATTGAAAGACATTCAGTCTGATGTTGAAGACAAAGCTAAAGTTACAGAGATTTTAAACGCTAATAAGACTAATATTGAATCAGGAATTGTTCGCAGTGGTCAAAAATTAGATTACGAAGGTGATTTGATTTTCTTGGGGACATTGCATCGAGATGCACAAATTTGTACAACTGGTTCGATTTATATCTTGGGCGAAGTCAACGGTATTGTACAAGCTGGTTATCCAGACAATACTAATGCCGCTATCTTTGGAAACTTAAAAGATGTTGATCAGTTACGAATTGCTGATGTGATTGAAATTGTTACGGACGATAATAAAGAGGAGTTTCAAGCTGGTAAGTTTGCATATATTGATGATTTGCATTCTATCAGTGTTGATGATTTAACGAATTATAAAGATAGATTAAATGATTTAAGAAAAAGGACAGGTTAGCTATGGGGATATCAATAGTTGTAACTTCTGGAAAAGGCGGAGTTGGCAAAACTACTACGACTGCAAATGTTAGTACTGTCTTGGCAAGCCTCGGAAAAAAAGTCTGCATGGTCGATTTAGATATCGGTTTGCGCAATCTAGATGCAGTTATGGGATTAACTAATCGAATCGTTTACGATATTGTTGATGTGGCTCAACATCGTGTGGTCGTATCACAAGCTTTAGTTCGCGACCCACGTTTTGAAGACAATTTGTATTTATTAGCGGCGTCACAATTTGCTGATAAATATGTCTTGGATAAAGATTCAGTCGGCAATATTATTAATGAATTGAAACAACGTTTTGATTTCGTGATGATTGATTGTCCAGCTGGGATTGAATATGGCTTTCAAAATGCAGTTTCAATTGCTGATGGTGCTTTAGTAGTTACTAATCCTGAAGTTGCTTCTGTGAGTGATGCTGATCGAGTAGTTGGTATTCTTGAGAGTATGAACATGCCCGTGACACCACACTTGATTATTAATCGGATTCGTAAAAATATGATTAATGATGGTACTTCAATGAAAATTGATGATATTGTTAACCATTTAGGAATTCCTTTGTTGGGAATTGTTATTGATGAAGATAAAGTAATCTCGGCATCTAACGCAGGTAGGACAGTTGTTTTTGATAATGACAGTGATGCAGGTCACAGTTATCAAAATATTGCCCGACGCATGTTAGGTGAAAATATTCCATTGAATTTGTCTGATCATACAAAAAAAATTGGCTTTTGGGGCAAGGTGTTTGGTAGAAAATAAGCTCTATGGTACAATTCTTTTGTAATTGAATAAGTCAACACAGGGGGAGCCTTTGGCTGAGAGTGAACATTTTGTTCAGACCCTTTAAACCTGTTATGTTAATGCATGCGTAGGGATAGTGTTGTTCAAGCAGACGCTCGAACTCTCTTGTGATGGCTAAAATCAGAAGGGAGTTCTTTTTTTATGACTAATGTTGGTAAAAATAACGAGTTGATCGTTATTACCGAAGGGGCGATAATAACTGCTTTGGCGTTGGCATTATCTTTTGTACCACATACAACGGGAGTTTCGGCGATTGAATTTGTCTACGGATTAATTCCAATGGCAATTTATGCATTGCGTCGAGGCCTAAGAGCAGGCTTAATTGCTGGTTTAGTATGGGGAATAGCAGATATGCTACTATTCGGAATCAGTAAGGGTAGCGTTTTGAACCCATTACAAGGATTCGTTGAGTTTCCAGTAGCATTTTGCGTGGTTGGTCTAGTCGGACTTGGTAGTAAACCAGTTAAAGACGCTATTAACCGTGGTAAAAATGCGATGGGGTTGATTTTATTTTATTCAGCAATTGGCTTTTTCGCCAAGTATTTCTTCCATTTCCTAGCTGGTGGTATTTACTGGGGGATGTATGCACCAAAGAACATGAATCCGTGGATTTATTCATTGGTAATTAATGGCGGTAGTTTTGTAGCCAATATGATTATGTTGACAGTACTAGTGATTGTATTGAATCGTGTCTTCAAGCAATTGATTATCGTTAAAAATTAGATATTAGTAGTATTCCGTCTCTGGATGCAAGAAAATTTGGTTGCTGTGGGGACCGGCTCGAGCCA
>NZ_AZFV01000004.1 GCF_001435815.1 Companilactobacillus nantensis DSM 16982
CCATGCCGGGCGCACATAAAAAAGACACTTCTCGGTATTTTTCCGAAAAATGTCTTTTTGACTTATTTATTAACTTATATAAACCATAACGGCTTATGCGAATGATGTAGCAACACTTCCAACAACAATCAAGACGATTCCTAAAATTGTAAAAGTTAACTCACGGTGACTCTTACGTTCATGTAGCACGAAGATTCCACCGAATGTTCCGATAACTACGTTTAGTTGTGTCCAGATGAAAGCTGATGTATTTCCGTTTGCCTTAGCTGAGAAGATGTACGCAAATGCGGCAATTCCCCAAGCGATTCCGGCGATGATGTTTTGATATTGTTCTTTTTGTTTAAATGAATTCTTATCTGTAAATAAAGCATAAATGATTGAGCCTAACAAGATTCCTAACATTTCTGGTAAGAAAATACCTGTTGGACTTTCTGATTTAACGATTGGCATATTTGGAAATGATGAATAGATCCAGAAACCAACTGTTGTACACAATAGGAAGAGTGCGTCTTTTGTTTGCATCTTTTGTCCATCAGTACTGTCCGAAACTGATGTTAACAACGCACCGACAACGACGATTGCCAATGCAATAATACCGATAATTTTAGCTTGTGCTCCAGCCCAGTCACCGAAAATCAACATCCCGATTACTGAGTTACCTACTAATTGGAACACGGTTGATAGTGGAACTGTTCCCGAAACACCAATTCTCTTGAAAGAAATAAACTGACCAATTTGTCCAATTGTCCACAAAGCACCACAAAGGACTGAGAACCAAAAAGCTTGAGCACTTACGCTTGGTTGTGTAACTAAAAATGAAATCAACCCAACGATAGTAGCACCAGCACCAATACCGAACATTTGGTTAACTGGGGATCCCCCAACTTTACCAGTAATGATTGGCATGAAGCCCCAACCAAGCGCTGGAATTAAAGCAATTAAAATATTCATTATGAAACTCCTTCTTGTTTTAAACTGAATATTAGTAATAATTATTTTTTAACGTGACATATGTGATTGGAAGAAAAAACTATTTGTTTCTCATAATACAATCTCTATTATTCATGCTGAACATTATTACAATTAAATCGCCCACATAAGCCTTTTGGCACAAAAAATGTCATGACTTATCTAGACCATTTTAATAGTTTAACGCATTCTCAAAAAATTGAAAGCATTTTCTTTTAAAAAATCAAAAAAAAATGAAAGTGCATCCAAAGTCTTTCTTGACCTCAATGCTACTTTCATTATTTTCAAATTATTTTATTTTTCAACACGATTACTACTAATAATATTCAACTTATCGTCGAATTCATAAATCAATGGTTTGCCGTTTGCAACTTCCACACCATCAATATCTTGATCACTAATACCTTCAATATATTTGATCAAAGCTCTGATAGTACTACCATGAGCCACAATCAATTGATCTTTGTTATCCAACAATTCTGGTGCCACATGATCGACATAATATGGAATGATCCGTTGATACGCTTCGTACAAACTTTCTGCAACTGGCATAATACTAGACTCATAATATTTATATGGACCAACATTAGCATCAGGTTTTTTCAATGCGGGTGGTACAGAATAGAAACTTCTGCGCCATTGATGAACTTGAGCAACACCAAATTCACGTCTAGTTGCATCTTTATTTTGACCACGTAAAGCTCCGTAATGACGTTCATTTAAGCGCCAACTTTTAGTAATTGGCACGTAATTAAGATTCAAATCATCTTGGATAATATAGGCAGTAATAATAGCGCGTTGCAAAACAGATGTGTGGACATGATCGAAATAAAAGCCTTGTAGCTTCTTAGCAGCCACATGTGCTTGGACGACACCCTCTTGAGTTAAACCAACATTATTCCACCCCGTATATTGATTTAAAGCATTAGCAATACTCTCTCCATGTCTCACCATGACAAGTTTTACCATATTACGACATTCCCAACTTTCATATAGAATTACCTACTAATATTAGCACAATTCAGCTTTCTTATTAATCGATCAGGGAATTATCCAGACCTCTTGAACATTCAGCCTGTAAGGTTACGTGCGTAATATTGAACTTATCTTTTAATAATTTATCAACTTTATCATACAAGCCATCAAGCTCATTCATATTACAATTTCTCTTTACATTAATATGAGCATCCAACATGATGTGATTTTCATCAATCATCCAAACATGAACATGATGAACTTTAACAATTTCAGGGATTGTTAGAATTACGTCCTGAACGGCATCCAAATCAATTTTTGGACTAGCCTCCATCAAGATATTAATTGTTTCTGAAACGACCGTATACGCTTCTTTTAGAAGCCAAATGGCAATGACAATTGTTATAAGTGGGTCGACCCAATTCCAATTGAACAAAATGACGAAAATTGATGCGATGAAAACACCAACGGAAGATAAAGTATCCGTCAACATATGCAAAAACGTCGCTTTGATATTTAAATTATGCTTGGAACCAGCTAATAGCATCAACATTGAGACAAAATTAGCTGCTAAACCAATCAATGAAACAATCATCATCAACTTTCCATTGATATGCTGTGGCTGTGATAAGCGCCGAAATGACTCAACGACCATCATCAACGTTATCACGACTAAGACAATTGAATTAACGAAGGCTGCCAAAATTTCTGCCCGCTTGTATCCAAAAGTCTTCTTAGTATTATTTTTACGCTGACCAATCACGTTAGCTGCGTATGAAATGACAATTGAAAGTGAATCCTCAAGGTTATGGAAAGCATCTGAAATCAATCCTAAACTACCAGAGAAGAATCCTCCGACGAATTCAGTAATTGTAATTACAACATTCAATACGGTGACATAAAAGAAACGTCTACCAGTTACTTTTTCATGATCCATAGCCGTCACCTCCTCGTGTCTATCATACCAATATTTCATTTAAACAGTTAGCGGTTTGAGACGTCTCAATTTTCAACTTTCATAAAGAAAATAAAAAAAGATGGAACCCAACTGTTCCACCTTTTTAACCCTATATTGTATCCTTCTATTTAGTTGTTAGCTTAGCTACAACTTTAATGGGATGAGCTACATCAATGATATCAGAGAATCTGTTTGTAACATAATCTCTCATACCGTCACGGGCTTCTTTTTTAGAAACGTTGTGACAAATGCGCTTCTTAGCAATTGTTTGGCCTTCTTTGCTAAAGAAATTACAAGTAACTTCATAATCGCCATGATTACCAAAAAACAACATCATTGTGACCCCCTTCTATGCAAAATAACTATCTCATTAACTTCGACCAGATATTTATACCACTTTTTCAAAGTCAGTTCAACAACGTATTTTCAAATTTCTTTTTTTAAGAAAAATTAAGCATTATTTAGTTAATTAATTCCTGGTTACTAATTATGATATTATGGTCTTAACGAATTATTCACAGGGGAGTATCGTTATGAAAAGGCAAAACGGCAATGGTAGATCGCGCATGACTCGTTCGGCGCTTCGTCGTAAAAGATTACCATTTTATAAAAAAAATTCTTTCATCATTTCTAGCTTTTTAATTGTCATCGTGCTGATTGGTATATTCGTTTTTTGAAAAGCAAATTCTTCCAATAATACTGCTTCAACCCAACCATCTCACAAAGTTGAAAAAGTTAAGCCTAAGAAAGAAACTAAAAAGAAAACTGTCAAGAAAGCCAAGAAGACTACTAAAACTCCAAAAGTAACAAAAGATCAACCAGCCAAACAAGTTGAGAAACAGCCTGAGAAAAAACAAGAAGCTACCCCAATCAAAAATCCGGGTACATACAATGATTTAACTTATGATACTGATTGGTATACATTCAAAATTTCGAATGAAGTTAAGTTGATCAAAGATGCTAACGGAGATGCTGCTTTATTAGTTAAATACAACTACACTAATAAAACTAACAACAATGAAGTTCCTCAACAAGTTCAAAATAATGCTATTATGCTCAAACAAGACGGCAAACAATTAGCTGCTACAACTGCAACTGGTGACAACGCCGCAATTGTGAATAGTAGTAATAACGGGCAAGTTCAACCTGGAAAAAGTTTTGATGGTGCCCTGCTAGTTAAGGTCGGTAGCACCACTTCCGAAGTTACAATGTACTTTAAGAATATCCAAACAAATGCTTGGCTTGATAGTACTCAACCACTTAAATTAGACTAAAAAAGATGCGGCTTAGGCTGCATCTTTTTTGATTACAAAGTTTTGTAACTGAGTATGAGCAATAAATAAGGCTATCAATAAAAAAATCACTGTAACGTACAAGGAGGCTGCCGAGAAAGACATCTTACTGGCCTCTGCCATCATTTTATTTGAAAACATTGGAAACATATCACGTAAGGCATGTAAAACAATGACAATGGCAATATTATGCGTTTTGATATAAATTGTTCCAAACAAAATTCCAATTGCTGCTGCAAAAATGACTTGAGCGGAAACATAACCAATCGGCAAAGCTTTTAAATTCATCATGTGAATCAGGCCAAACATAATACTAGAGCCGACCACAGCTCCTAAGGCATTATTATGTGTCACCTTTAAAAATAGACTAATTAACAATCCACGGAAAATATATTCTTCCGCTAAACCAACTAACAGACATATAACAATTATTTTCAATTTAACTTGAAAATCAGACACGGCCAACATTGGTGAATCTAGAAAAGCAATGATAATAATTGCAGGTAAAGCTGTAAATAATTGTTTACTAACATTGTGAGCGTTAAACCAATAAACTTTTTGCTGAAAATACTTAGCATTCAAAATATAAGCTAAGAGAAAAACTACCAAGTCCCCTGCGCCTTGCCAAATACTGTTAGACGACTGTTTGGTTACAAATAATCCCATCAAACTCAAAACGACGGGAAAAATCAAACTTGCGATGATAATCTTCGTAATATTATTTTTTAATAGTTTCATGCTTACCCCTTTTCGTTTGTTTAATAACATACTGTAATAATTAAATTATATTCGATTATTGCTTGACATGAAACGCGTTCGATAAAGTATTCTATAAACGTTGAGATACAGGTTTTGTAAAAAAACACTGCATGATTCTCTTTTACAAAGCTTACCCTTCAAATAGTATTTCACATAAATTTGTTTATTTGTAAAAGTCCACTTTGTGGGCTTTTTTGCTATTTTACTTAAAAAACACTCCATAAAAAGGAGAACAAACTCGATTGAATTTGTTCTCCAAACTGTTAATTACAACTTTGAATTTAACAGTTCAACTACTTTTTGAATATCGGCAGTCGTTGTTGGAATTCCTGAGGCTTTCCACGCACAATTCAACCTAACTTCATGATGACTTGTCTTAATCACCAAATAATGAATTTTACGTGCTAATGGAACGTTCAAAGCCCCACCTAATGGATACTGTGTATTCATGATGGATTTACCATCAACAACTGAAAATTTTTTAATAGCTGAATATGGCACTGCAATCGGCTTTTCATACGATGGCATAAAAATAGCTCGAATTTTCTTTTTCCAAGTACTGTAATCATAGTAGTAAATGCCCTGATTATCGATTTTCCAATAACCATAGGAATTCGACAGATGTCTTGGATAAATCAGCATACTTTCGATAACAAAAGCCAGCACGCCACAAAGAGTCCAAATTAATGGATATTTAGGAAACATTGAGTAGACAATCGTCCCGACAACGATTCCAAAAAAAATACTGATCAACAATGGTTCGAAATTGATTTTTCTAGCAAAACTCAACCCTTTTTCCATTTTAATCACCCTATGTTTACTCTATGATCACTATAAAAATAATACTTAACGAATATTTTTACCAAAATATTGTCCTCAAACTATCCCAAATGTCATTTTTGGCATAAAAAAAGCCAGATAAATTTTTTGAAATTTACCTAGCCTTTTAAGATAAATAAGCCCGAAACTAAAATTGACAACTAATTCAAAATTAGATTAAAGAGTTTATTTATATTAATAATTAACATGTGAGCTATTATTAGCTCTTTTTATTTTTTCTGTACTTCTTTGACTTTTTAGATGGATTTCTCGTAAATGCACGTTTGATAACTTGGAAAAAACTCAACGAACGTACAATATGATCTGCCTTAATATAAACTCGAACAGCTCGTAGAACTGCTTTAGGATCTCGAGCAGAAAATGAAAAAGTTCCATTTTTCTTTGTCTCGATTGCAAATCTTGGAATCCATCTGCCACCGAACATAACTGAAACGATGACTAGTCGTACTTCGGTCCAAGGAATTTGGATGTAGTTATTGGCATCACGATCATCGTAAAATTCGAAGCCCTTATCTCCGATCATGATCTTACCGTAATCTGTCATTCCTAAGTGAGAAGTTGCATTCACGACCAAATCCGACTTCGTATTTAATGATTGAACCATTTAAACTAACCCCTTTGTCTCTATATAAAAAGTATTATACTTCTTTATCTATTATCAAAAAAGAGGCGGAACTCAATTGAGCCCACCCCATGTGAAAGTTTCGAATAATTACATAATGTGAAGTACGTGTAGGACAACACCTACAACGAACAAACCAAGAATGACAACGATTGGAGAAACTTTCTTCTTTAGTAACCACATACAGAACAATGTTAGTAGCAAAGCTGCTAATCCAGGGATCAATTGATCCAAGTTATCTTGCAATGTTGTTACTTTGTTAGCTGTCAATGATAGACCAGCTTTTTGTTGAATCAAGGCTTCCTTGATTCCTTGTGCACCGGCTGGAAGATGTGACCAGTCAATGTAAGCACCTTTATCTAGTTTAACTGATGAAACAGTTGGTGTGAACTTAACAACAACCCAACGGTTAATCAATGAACCTAGAATGAACATACCCAAAATTGAAGCACCCTTTGTGATATCTTGTAGAATACCACCAGAAAGGTCATCTGTAATCTTTGAACCAGCTTTGTAGCCAAGTTCTTGTGTGTACCACATGAAGGCCATACGAATGGCATTCCATGCTACGAAGTAAATGATAGGTCCAAGAATGTTACCTGTCATAGCAAGTGAAGCAGCTAAGGCACCAATAATTGGCTTAACAGTGAACCAGAACACAGGATCACCAATACCAGCTAGAGGACCCATCATACCAACTTTAACACCTTGAATAGTTACATCATCAATAGGTGCACCATTAGCACGTTCTTCTTCCAAAGCCATAGTAACACCAATGATAGGTGAAGCTAAGTATGGGTGACAGTTGAAGAATTCCATGTGACGCTTCAAAGCTGCGGCACGGTCTTCCTTTGTCTTATATAATTTTTTAAGTACTGGAATTAATGAATAAGTCCAGCCACCATTTTGCATACGTTCGTAATTCCATGAACCTTGAAGGAATGTTGAACGCCACCAAACGGAAATTCTATCTTTTTTAGAAATTTTTACTTGATCTGCCATGTTTGTGTGTTCCTCCCTCTTAGTAGTTATCTATTATGTCGCCGACTGGATCACCAGTGTTAGAGTTTCCTCCACCACCGTTGCCGCCGTTACCACCTGATTTAGATAATTTCAAGTAGATAAGCGCCATAGAAATACCGATAGCACCAAGACCGATAAGTGTTAATTGTGTAACTGTTGCAAGTACGAAACCAATTGCGAAGAATGGCCATACTTCTCTTGTAGCCATCATGTTGATAACCATTGCGTAACCAACAGCAACAACCATACCACCACCGATTGACAAACCATCTGACAACCAAGCAGGCATAGCATTCAACATTTCCTTAACGGGACCAGCACCAACAGCTAGAATCAATGCAGCAGGGATAGCGATACGAACACCTTGCATTGCAATAGCGATATATTGCCACATTTCAATCTTTCTAAAACTACCTTCTTCGGCAGCTCTATCCATGATGTGGACAATACCAGTTGCCAATGTACGTGCCAAAATTGTTAGTAACAATCCGGCAACAGCCAATGGAACGGCGATAGCAATAGCAGAACCGACACCGGCTTTACCTTTGCCACCAAGAACAAGAATAATAGCTGAAGCAACGGCTGCCAAAGCAGCATCAGGTGCTACGGCAGCACCGATATTAGCCCAACCTAAGGCGATCATTTGTAATGAACCACCTAGGATAAGACAAGGTAATAATTGACCTGTAACTAAGCCGATTAAAGTACAAGCGATAACTGGTTGGTGAAAATGGAATTCATCCAAAATACCTTCCATACCAGCTAAGAAAGATACAATAACGACTAAAATCATTTGAATAGCATTCAATTGCATGATTATAATCCTCCGTGTTATTTCTTACATATATATATTATTTATAAAAGTTTATTTCTCTTTGTTCAATTCATCTTGAGCTTTTTTCATGATGTTATCGAGGTTATCTTCAGAGTCTGTAGGAACTTTACGAACATCAAACTTGATGCCATCTTTTTCCATAGCCTTGTAAGTATCGATATCATTTTGATCAAAAGCCAAAACTTTATTTGGTTGAACTTTACCAACTGAGTGAGCCATTGAACCAACGTTGATTGTCTTCAATGGAACACCTCCGTCAATTGCCTTCTTAACATCTTGTGGTGTTTCGAAAAGCAATAGTGCACGTTCGCCACCAAAATGTTTGTCATCTTTGGCAAGCTTAATCATTTGATCGATTGGGACAACGTGAGCATGAACACCAACTGGTGCAGCTTGCATAATTAATTGTTTACGCAAGTCATCCTTAGCAACGTTATCTGAAACAACGATAATACGTGTAGGATTTGTTGTCTTACTCCATGCAGTAGCAACTTGACCATGCAATAGACGTGAATCAACACGAGCCAATACATATTTCATTGAACCAGGTTGACCACCCTTTGGTCCTTGTTTTGGTGCAGCAGCCTTAGGAGCTTCCTTTGGTTGTAGTGATTCTGGACGAACCTTAACACCATCTTTTGCTGTTTCAATAATGTGAGCAGCAATTTCTTGTGCTGAGTTCATTGATAGACGTGAAGCATATGCCTCAATCAACATAGGCAAGTTAAGACCGGCAACGATAGCCCATTTGTCTTTATGTGCCTCGAACAAACCATTGACTTGGTTGAATGGTGTTCCACCCCATAAATCAACTAAGAACAAAACTTGTTCTTGGTCTTCTAGGGAAGAAATAGCTTCTTCCAATTTTGCTTTAAGGTCATCAGGACCCATGCTAGGTTGCAATGTAACGGATTGAACATCTTTTTGTTCACCGAAAATCATTGAACCTGACATCTTGATGCCATCGGCAAAGTCACCATGGCTTGCAATAATAATTCCAACCATGTTTAATCCTCCTTTATTTTTATGTCATTAAAGCGCTTACTTTGACCTCCCATTTCAGGTCAATACTGACAATAAAAATAGAATAATTTCTAAATAAACCGCTTTAATAGAGCTCACCCTTCATGTGAACCCTTACATAATATCATTTTTTCAGAAAAAAAACAGCTCTTTTAACAAAAAGAACCAAATAAAAACAAAACTAAACTTTTAAAATAAATATTTTAATTCATTTTTCACGCTTCTGGTTCTTCAATCATGTCTATCGCAACGGGAAGTTTAAAAAATAGGTATTATTTAGTCAAAAGTAAATAAGTCGTTTTTTCCTTAATTACTGACACTTTGTGACGATTGAAAGTTTGCTGAATTTTTCACTATTTTCAATTACTATAGAGTTTAAGCCCTTTTATATCAGCATTTTCAATTTGGTTAAAAAAGATGATAAATTACGATAAGATTTTTTTCACATGTTACTTCTATGTAACAGCTTGTTACATATGTTTCTAAGGGTTTAAGTTTGAGAAAAATACTGTCGAACAGATCATAATTTACTGAAACTGGTAGTTACCAATTTGTATAGCCCAATTTTAGTAAAAATAAATTCTTAAGATTTTCTAAAGGAGAAAAAATGGCTAAAAAAGATCTCAGATTTCAAAGAACCGATGAGCTAATTCAATCATCTTTGATTGATTTGTTGCAAAATAAAACTTTCGAAAAAGTTACCGTCAACGACATTTGCCAAAATTCGTTGGTTGGTCGCAGTACCTTTTATCATCACTATACAGATAAGTACGAATTATTGAATCAAATGATTGCTAAGATGAGTCAGAAATTTCAAGAACTTATTAATGGGAGAAACATGCAAGTAATCGACGATACCCTCTTGATTTATTTGTATCATGAACTATACGATCAAAGACAAACATTTCTAACCCTCTTAGATATTAAATCAACTTCCAATGATCTAGCTACAAAAATTCAACGAATTTTGAAAAAAGCTAGTGAGAACCTAACATCAAAAATAAATACTGTTTTACCACTGGATTTCTTAACTGACCTTTATGCTAGTAATGCTCTAATCGCTATCACTTGGACATTAAAAAATGGCTACTCAAATGAAGTAGCCACTTTTATGAATCAATCACTAAAAAAATTAATATCCTAATTCAATTACCTGCTGTTCAACTTCCGGATCATGATTAGCGATTGCTTTAATACAGTCTGGATTATGTGCCATTTCTCTAGTCCATCCTAAAGAAGTAATGGCTTGATTACGGTTAACACAAATACCGGGTGTCAACATCTTATCCCAGGACATTTGCGAATAACCAGTATCAGCTGCCAGCAAAACATATTTACCATCATTACCCCTAATTAAAGTTGAAGTTAGCCCAACAGAATGACCTGGTGTATAAATTTGAACAACACTGCCATCACCAAATAAATCCAGTGACTTATTAAAAGGTCCAATTTTACTTTGTTCAAAATTATACGTTTCAACGTTCACTCCTGACCATTCATGTGGTAAATAAACCAATGATGGCTTGTTTGCTACTTGCCATTCGTCACGCGAAACTAAAATTCTTTTAGCATCCTTTATTAATTTCATGCCACTAGCATGGTCACAATGTAAATGACTCATTAAAACATAATCTAGGTCCGAAGGTTGATATCCTAAAGTTTCTAACCGTTCATCTATCGCCCATCCCCCTGGTAGATAACCTTTGTTAATCTGCATCTGTGGGCCTAATTCTTGCCAATTACTCTGGCGAATCGTTTTACTCCAACCTGTATCAATCAAAATCAACCCCTTGGGATGTTCAATCAAATAACTGGAAACAGGTAAAATCACTTGATTGACCTCGCTCCGAAATAATCCTGTAAAAGCTAAGGGATTACGATAAAGTCCATGATATGGTAATGATCGATCAACTTTTACCAATCCAGTATGTAATACATGAATTCTAATTTTATTCGACATAAGAAAACCTCCAGTTATTCATCTCAATTGCAGATATATCATAACTGGAGGTTTATTTAATTAATAGAATCAATTTGGCACTGATTGTAGCTTACGCCACTAAATATCAATTTTTGTGTATTATTGTAAAAATCCATCAACTTTTTCACGAATGCATTTTGATGTTAATAATTTTTAGCTTGTCTTATTATTCGAAAAAAACATCAAGCTGGAATGGATTAAAAAAAAGCCACGCTAAACTTTAAATTAAAGATTTAGCGTGGCATTTTATTTTGGTCCTCTAACTGAATTTTAGCGGGAACCAAATTTTTCTACCATATTATTCTGCTAATGGTTTCATTTCAATCATCTTACCTGTTAAACCAACTTCAACGCCAATAGCAATCTTATCTTTACGACTAGGATCAACTAATTGGAACTTGTTTTGTTTAACAATACGTTTGTTAGTGCTCTTGAATCCTGCTGGCAACTCTTCATTAGTACCCTTAATCAACATAACAATAATTGAAAAGCCTGAATCGTGAACCTTGATTGGTGCATAGTGTAATGTTGAGCTATAAAATTCAACTACAGTACCTGCTGGAACAAAGAATGTTTGTCCATCGTCGGCTGGGCTATATGAACCTTTAGTATCAAGTATTGAACGTTGGCCTAAAACCATGATGACATCAGTCAACATAATATTAGTTTCACTACCTTGGTGATATTCGATAGCTGAAAAATTAGTTGATTGACCAGTACATTCGCCCGCTTCAATAGGCATGTTGGCATAAATATCCTTGCCCATTTCTTGAATAGCAGGAATTGCCTCTAGTCCTTTATTTGATGGAGTGTAAAAATTGGCTGGACTTGAAATCTTAACATTCTTATCCATATAGTCAGTTACTTCACTAATATCATAGTTTGTATAAACTTTACCGTACTTCTTGAAATCTGGATCATCAATTGAGAGGATCTTATATTCTGGATTTAATTTTTGAAATTCTTCTAATGAACTCATGCTGTTCCCCCATGTTTACTATTGTTTATTTCAAACATAATCTAACAGTTGAAAGCGTTTTAGTCAATAGTTATGTAAATACTTGTAGCTTTTTTCACAATAAACCAAGTATAATGATGAAGTAGAAAACTTAAGGAGAAAACACTATGAAAGTTATTATTGCAGGTGCGGGTGCTATGGGTAGCCGCTTCGGAATTATGCTTCACCAAGGTGGCAACGACGTTACTCTAGTCGACGGTTGGCCAGATCACGTCAACGCCATTAGAAACAACGGTCTAAAAGCTAATTTGAACGGTGAAGATATCACAGTTAATATCCCCGTTATGCTTCAATCAGAAATCAAGGCGGATGAAAAAGCTGATTTAATTATTTTATTCACTAAATCAATGCAACTAGACAAAATGCTCCAAGATGTTAAACCATTGATTTCTGATAATACAAAAATCCTTTGTCTCTTGAATGGTATCGGTCACGAAGATACCATCGAAAAATACATCCCAATGGAAAATATCTTCATTGGTAATACGATGTGGACTGCCGGTTTAGTTGGACCTGGACAAGTTAAACTATTCGGTAATGGTTCAGTTGAACTACAAAATCTTGGTCAAGACCAAGAGTCAGCTGCACAAGATTTAGCTAAAGTTCTTTCAGATTCTGGTTTAAATGCCAAATATTCTGACAATATTCACTACTCTATTTACCGTAAAGCTTGTGTCAACGGAACAATGAACTGTCTATGTTCAATTCTTGACGTCAACATGGCTGAATTTGGTGCAACTAAACCAGCTCACGATATCGTTGTAACTGTTGTAAACGAATTTGCAGCCGTTGCTCATGCTGAAGGTGTCGATTTAGATGTCAAAGAAGTCGTTGAACACGTTGAATCATGCTTTGATCCAGAAACAATTGGCAAACATTATCCATCAATGTATCAAGATTTGATTAACAACCATCGTCTAACAGAAATTGATTACATCAATGGTGCCGTTTCACGTAAAGGTAAAAAATATAATATTGCCACACCATACTGTGATTTATTAACGCAATTAATTCACTGTAAGGAAGATATTCTAGGCGCTAAATAATTAAATTACAGGAGATTCCCCTATGAAAGACAAACTAACAGCTAAGGTTTTCCTTAACAAAGTTTTATCAGGAACAGCTACTGGTATTATTATCGGTCTGATTCCGAACGCTGTTCTAGCCGCTATCTTAAAAATCTTTGGAGACAATCCCTTTGCCATAGCCATTGGTCAAATGGCAATTATTTTCCAACTAGGAACACCACTTTTAATTGGTGCCCTAATTGCCCTACAATTTGGTTTTAAACCAATGCCTATGATGGTCGTTGGTGGAGCTGCCTTCGTTGGTTCAGGAGTAATCAAATTCAACGAAAAAGCTCAAGCATATATCGGTGCTGGTACTGGTGATATCATCAACACCATGTTAACTGCCGCTATTGCTGTAGGAATGATTTTATTGATTGGTGAAAAATTTGGTTCCGTAGCAATTGTTTTAACACCAATCGTCGTCGGTGTCGGTGCCGGATTAATTGGTTTCTACCTCTACCCATTTGTCACTGACATCACTAAGGCTATCGGTGATGGAATCAACTCCTTCACAGCCCTCCAACCAATCTTAATGTGTATCTTGATTAGTTGTGCATTCGCCACATTGATTATTTCTCCTATTTCCACCGTAGCAATCGGTATGGCAATTCAATTAAACGGAATTTCAGCCGGTGCCGCTGCCATGGGTGTTGCCGCTACAACAATCGTTCTAGTTGTTAACTCATGGAAAATCAACAAACCTGGTGTTACCATTGCGATTGCCTTAGGTGCGATGAAGATGATGATGCCAAATCTCTTTAGAAAACCAATCATCCTAGTACCATGCTTAATCACAGCCACAATCTCAGCCATTCCAGTCGCATTGTTCAGTATTTCCGGAACACCTGCTTCAGCTGGATTTGGGCTAGTAGGTTTAGTTGGACCATTAGCTTCATTGGAAGCAGGTTTAAATATCATCTTACTATTGATCAGTTGGCTAATCGTTCCAATCGTAGTTGCTATTGCACTACAATTCTTACTTGAAAAAGTTTTACACTTATATAATAGAAAAGACGTCTTTGAATTCTTAGGCTAATCTTGAGGTTAGCCTTCGAGCATTAAGACAAATAAAACAAGCAATCCAACTTCGGACTGCTTGTTTTTTGCTTTAATTGGAAGAGTTTATCCATCCTTTTTTAGATTCTATTCTAATTAGATTTCAAATGATTTAGGACTTAATTATGTCATGCTAAAAATAACTAATACACTAGCCTCTGGGTGCAAGAATTGTTGGCAGCAGTGCAGGTGGCGTTAGAGCTTTAGCTCTTACACCACGGGACGAGTTTTGAAATTCGCGTTCTTTGCGAAGTTCAAAATCGAGGTTCGAGACCGCATTTTGGCTCGAACCGGTCCTCACAGCGCCAACAATTCTTGCACCCAAAGGCGGCTCAAATTCAAAAAAGAACCAATAAAAGAGCACTGGAAAATTCCAGTGCTCTTAAGTGATTTATGAAGGGTGAAATACTTATTTGGTTGTTACTTTAACAACTTCGGTATCTAATTTAACATCCTTGTCCAAGACATTATATTTCATGTAGGCAACACTAGGCATGTTAGTTACAATCACCATCATGTCAGTCTTCTTGCCTGCTTGCTTGATTTTATCCAAATCTACTTGTGCCAATTGGTCACCATGTTTAATTGTTTGGCCTTCTTTGACCTTCAAATCAAATGGTTCACCTTTTAATTGAACAGTATCAATTCCCATGTGTACCAAGACTTCCAAGCCATTGTCAGTCTTAATGCCCATAGCATGTTTCGTTGGAAAAATCGTAGTAATCGTTCCGTCAACTGGTGCAGTAATTTTACCATCAATTGGCACAACGGCATAACCATCACCGAGCATCTTTTGAGCAAAAGTAGGATCAGACACTTGTTCAATATCTTCCAAGTGTCCATTAGCAACACTATAAAAGACATCTGTTTCCCCAGCTTTGACATCGCTGACAGGTTCTGCTTTTGTTTCTGGCTTATCATCAGTTGTCTTGGAAGCTGTTACAGCAACGTTATTAGCATAAAGCTCCTTTAATGCGTCTGCAACAAATTGCACTTCCGTACCGACAACGATGTGAATATTAACTTTATCCAAAACATTTACACCAGCAACACCGGCACTCATAATTTGGGATTTGTTAATCTTACCCGTATCTTTCAATTGCAAACGTAAACGCGTCGTACAATTATCAATCACACTAATATTATCGTGACCGCCGATACCAGCGTAAACTTTTTTAGCCATAATCATGTACTTATCATCAGTCTTAGAAGTTGAAACTTCCTCAACTGGTGCATCATCAGCTTCAATTGGTTCACGACCTGGAGTTAATAAGTTAAACTTCTTAATTGCAAAGTCGAAACCAAAGTAATAAATAACTGCCATAACTAAACCTTGAACTAACAACATATAAGGTTTGTTAGCAATTGGCATGTGGAAACTCAAAATATAATCGACTAAACCTGCACTAAACGTAAATCCAGCCGTCCAATGCATGAATGCTGCAAAGGCCATTGATAAACCAGTAAAAACAGCATGAATCACATAAAGTGGCCATGCGACGAACATAAATGAGAACTCTAGTGGTTCAGTAACACCTGTAAAGAATGAAGCAAAAGCTCCAGCTAACATTAAACCAGCTGTCGTCTTTTTACGTTCTGGTAAAGCATTTTTATAAATTGCTAAAGCACCTGCTGGTAAGCCAAACATCATAACTGGGAAATAACCAGCTAAATACATCCCGGTAACACCTTTAGTACCCTTGTTAGCCCAGAAATTACCGATATCATTAATACCAGCAATATTGAATTCAAAGACTTGGTTCAAAGCTTGATGCAAACCAGTTGGAATCAACAAACGATTGAAGAATCCAAAGAGACCAGCTCCAATCCAACCTAAGTTAACAATAAATTTACCAAAGGTAATTAAGGCACCATATAAAACGGGCCATATAAATAACAAAATAACTGATAAAACTAACATTACTAATGTAGCCAAAATTGGTACTAAACGTTTACCACTAAAAAATGACAAGGCCATTGGTAATTTAGTTTCGTGAAAACGGTCAAATAAAGCCGCTGCAATCAATCCAGCAACGATACCGATAAAGACATTTCCGGCAATCGCATTAAAAGCTGGATCAACCTGACTAACTTTAATACCCTTTAATAAAGCAACTTGATTTGGTGCTAAAACATAAGTTGGAACAATATAAGCCACGACACCAGCCATAGCGGCAGCACCATCTTTAACTTTTGCCATCCCAACTGATAAGCCAATTGCAAATAACAATGCTAATTGACTAAGAATAGCCGTCCCACCGACTTGTAAGAATTGTGACAATCCCCAACTTTGTGGCAACCAATGACCGATACCTTCAAGTAACGCTGCAGCTGGCAAAACAGCTACTGGTAATTGAAGTGATCGACCCATTCTTTGAAGATAGGTTTTCATTTTCCTATTTTCCTCCCTCAAATTAGAATAAGTTTCTAACGATTCCAATCATACTGGTATACATAGAGGATATCAATGACTTTATTAATATTTATCTACCATGTAAGGTAGTTAAACGTTTTCAGCATGCAATTGGACTAGATTGATTTGCAATTGGTATATTCCGAAGGTGGAATTTACATCAAGTTATATATATCTAAAGCTTGAGAGTTCCAGATAGCCCTTAAATCTCGGTAATATAACAACTTGGAATAAAAGCAACGAATAAACTAGCCGGAGGGAACAAGAACTTAGGTCGCTGTGAAGGTGGCGTTAGGACTTTAGTCCTTACACCACGGGACGAGTTTTGAAACTCGCGTCTTTTGCGAGGTTCAAAATCGAGCTTCGAGACCGCCTTTCGGCTCGAAGCGGTCCCCATAGCGACCTAAGTTTCTTGTTCCCGGAGGCGGAATATCACCATTACCACTGCCTATTTAAATAACATCACATACGAAAAACTAATAGTTACTCTAACATTGACATTATGTATATACCCTGATATATTTATATCTACACATAATTTAAGGAGTGAACTTTAACTGAAAACGAATCTTATATATTTCTTGCATCGAATTCGGAGCTGAGTGTCTGCACATTACTTTTCATAGCAATGCGCTTTTTTTAACTCTAAAAACACACGAGGAGATGTCAATGAAACCTAAACCCTATCAGATAGGATTTAAAGCTTTACAAGAAACATATAACACAAATGAATTTAAAGAAGGACTTTCTACAAAAGAAGCTCAAAAACGTTTGAGTGAAAATGGTCCTAACAAATTAGAGGCTCATAAAACGCCGAAATGGAAAATCTTTTTCCGTCAATTTAATAACATGGTGATCTACGTCTTAATTGCCGCGACGATTATCACACTATTAATGCAACATTATTCCGATGCCATCATCATTTTCTTGGTTGTTATTATCAATGCCATTATTGGTTACTATCAAGAATCAAATGCTTCAGATGCTTTGGATAAAATCAAACAGATGTTGTCGATTGAAGCAACCGTCTACCGTGATGGTCAAAGAAAAGACATCCCTGCTGAGGACTTAGTCGTTGGGGATACCGTCTTCTTAGAAGCTGGTGATAATGTCCCTGCCGACTTAAGAATTATTGATTCCGATAATTTACGTATTCAAGAGTCAGCTCTAACTGGTGAATCCAATTCAGTTGCTAAAATTGCTGATGCTTTCACAGATGAGATGCCTTTAGCTGAACAAACTAACATGGCTTTTGCTTCAACCGCTGTAACTAACGGTAGTGGTAGTGGTGTTGTCGTCGCAACTGCTAAAGATACTGAGATTGGTAAAATTTCTGCTGAAGTTAGTTCTGTCAAACAACGTAAGACACCATTGATGCAAATCATTGATAGTTTAGGAACAAACGTTTCTTACTTTATCGTGGCTGCCTCAATCGTTATTTTCATTATTGGCTTGATTTTTGGAACTTACTCATTACCAGTACTTTCCCTAGCAGTTGTAGCAATGATGGTTGGTGCCATTCCTGAAGGTATGCCCGCTACTACTTCGGTTATTTTAGCCAAAGGTGTTAGTGACATGGCTAAACGTCAAAATACAATTGTCAAAACTTTACCCGCAGTTGAAACGTTAGGATCAGTCGACGTTGTGGCAACTGATAAAACTGGTACCTTAACTAAGAACGAAATGACCGTTACCGATATTTTGATTGATGATCAAGAATATCAAGTAACAGGAACTGGTTATGAACCCGTTGGTAAAATTGTTCAAAATGGAAAAACAGTCGAAATTTCCGAACGATTAAAATTATTTTTAGAAGCTGGCTATCAAGCTAACGATACAACCTTAGTGCATGAGAATAATCAATGGATCATTAATGGTGAACCAACTGATGGTGCCTTTTTGACGCTCTACCACAAGGTTTTTCCTTATGGACAAACGAGCACTTATCAAGAAGTTGATATTTTACCATTCGATTCAGACTACCGTTATATCGGTAAAATCGTCCAAGATGCTGATAATAATCGTTTATTATTCGTCAAAGGCTCACCTGATAAATTATTGGAAATGGCCCAAAAACAAGATAACAACTTTAATTACGATTATTGGTTGCAAAAAGTTCAACAATTCTCAGCCGAAGGTAAACGTGTCATTGCCGTTGGTTACGAAAAAGCACCTAACGATGCCGACGAAGTAACTCACGAAATGATTGTCGACGGTCTGAACTTCTTAGGCTTAGTTGCCATTATTGACCCACCACGTGAAGAAGTTATTGAATCATTGAAAGTCATGCGTGGTGCTGGTGTTGAAGTCAAAATGATCACTGGTGACAATGCCATAACTGCTAAATCGATTGGTGAAAAGCTTGGTTTAGCTGATGAAATTCACGCTATTACTGGACCAGAATGGGACGCCCTTTCTGCCGCCGATAAGATTGTTGCCGCTGATAAGAACCAAGTCTTTGCACGAACAACCCCTAGCAATAAGTTAGAAATTATTGAAGCTTTACAAGAAAATAACAAAGTTACTGCCATGACCGGTGACGGTGTTAACGATGCCCCAGCTTTAAAACGTGCCGATATTGGTGTTGCCATGGGTATTAAGGGAACTGACGTTGCAAAAGATTCCGCTGACATGATTTTAACTGACGACAACTTTGCAACAATGTCATCAGCCATTAAAGAAGGTCGTCGAATCTTCGATAATATTAAGAAAAGTATCCTCTACTTGCTGCCAATCTCCTTTTCGGAAGGTTTGATTGTGGCCTATGCTATCTTGACTAAGCAAGAGATTCCATTACAGCCGAGTCAATTGCTCTGGATCAACATGGTTTCTGCCATTACGATTCAGTTTGCATTAATCTTCGAACCAGCTGAAGATGGCATCATGAATCGAGCACCAAGGAAAACCGGTAGTAAATTAATGAACCGCCACGATATTTTCCAAATGACTTACGTTGCTATTTTAATTGCTGCCGTTAGTCTTATCATCGACATCTATTTGAATAAACAAGGTGTTGGTGAAGTGATTTCAAGTACGACGATGGTTAATACTTTGATCATTGGTAAAATTTTCTACTTATTCAATATCAGAACACCGAAACTAGCACTTTCCAAAGAACTCTTCTCTAATCCTAAAGCCTTCGTTTTCGTTGGTTTAATGATTCTACTTCAACTTATCCTGACATATGTTCCATTTATGCAAGGGATTTTCTACACTGGATCAATCGGATTAACTGAGTGGGGTCTGGCAATTGCTGCCGGTGCTATCGTCTTGGTCATCACTGAAATTGATAAATTGATTCGTTTACAAATGAATCGATAATCTAAAAAAAACAAAATAAAGACACGTCCGTAATGTAATTTTACGAACGTGTCTTTTTATTTTCCTGAAACTAATGGGTAGTCATTATCTAATACATAACCAAAGCCACGGACCGTTTTAATACAATCTTGTGACTCTGATCTCTCAGCTAATTTATCTCGCAAATGACTAATATGAATATCAATTGTTCGACTGGAACCGGCTGAATCATAACCCCAAACACCTTCTAACAATTGATCTCGACTCATGACCTTGCCTCGATGTTGGACTAAATACCAAAATAAACTAAATTCCTTAGGTGTCAGCCCTAAATCATAACCATTGTGTGTTACTCGATAATGCTTAAAATCAATCACAATATCGTTAAATTTTACTGTTTCATTTTTTAATTCTTTGTGTGAGCTTTTCGGAACATCTTTCGTAATTGAAAAACGATCATACACCCAAAATAGTTGTTTGACTTTGGCAACTAATTCCGGATATTCAAATGGTTTCGTGATAAAACTGTCGATGTTGATGTTATAAAACAATGAACGACGTTTCTTTTCTTTAGCTGGCGCCAAAACAATGATAGGACCAGAAATTTTACTGCGTATTGCTTTTAAAATCTTCAATGATTGATGTAAGTCAGTAATCGAAAAATCCCAGAGTAATCCAGCAATATCTTCTTTTTCTACTAATTTTTCAACTTCTTTTGGATCAGTTATATTTCGAATAAACCAACCTTGATTATTGAAATATCCATTAATTTCAATAAAGAGCGGTAATTTATTGCTTAGCAATACTAGCGGTTGCATGTGCATTACTTCCTTCCTGTCATTTAATATTGCAAGGGCAAAAACTATTACAATATTAAAATTCAAGGCATCCTTGCTAACAGATTTCTTGAAATAAACAATAACTATAGCCAAATTATATTTTGATTATAACAATGTAAAGAATGGCGGTCATTCATATCGCCCGAATCGTCCATTGTCTTTCAATATATACAAATATAAATCCAATAATAATTAGCCATCCCTTAATTCCCCTGCGTTTTTCAGTCTACAAAGTAAATGTATATTTTTTTGACAACTTTACAAAAACTTTACATTAAATAAACATTATTTATACACGTCACAGCTATCTTTATAAGTGTTCACTAAAAGATTTCATCAATTTGAATTTGAATAGGGGTTTTAGAAATGAAAAAGAAAACTATTATTTCACTAGTTTTAGGTTTCGCCGCATTGATGTTGGTTCTAACTGGTTGTGGAAATAACAGCAGTAAGAGTAGTACTTCATCAAAAGATTCCAGCAGTGAAGCTTCGGGCAAGATTACAGCAGTTGGTTCAACAGCTTTACAACCACTTGTAGAAAAAGCTGCAACTAACTTCCAAAAGAAGAACAGCAAAGTTAATATCACCGTTCAAGGTGGTGGTTCTGGTACAGGTTTAAGCCAAGTCCAAGACAAGTCAGTTACTATTGGTAACTCAGATATTTTTGCTGAAGAAAAGCAAGGTATCGATTCTAAGAAATTAGTTGATCACAAGGTTGCCGTTGTTGGTATGGCACCAGTTGTTAACAAAGATGCTGATGTTAAGAACCTCTCAATGGAACAAGTAAAACAAATCTTTACTGGTAAGATTACAAACTGGAAAGAAGTTGGCGGTAAAGACGAAAAGATTACCGTTGTTAACCGTGCTAAAGGTAGTGGTACACGTGCCACTTTCGAAGCAGCCGTTCTTAAAGGTGAAGAAGCCGTTAAGTCACAAGAACAAGATTCAAATGGTACCGTTCAAAAAATCGTTGAAAGCACACCAGGTGCTGTAAGTTACCTTGCATTCTCATACATTAATGACAAGATTCAAGCAATCTCAATCGATAACGTAAAACCTACTGACGAGAACGTTGAATCTGACAAGTGGAAGATCTGGTCATATGAACACATGTACACTAACGGTAAAGCCGACAGTGCAACTACTAAGTTCCTTGACTACATGAATTCTAAAGATGTTCAAGACTCATTAGTTAAAGACATGGGTTACATCAGTATCCACAATATGAAAGTTCAAAAAGATTCAAAAGGAACAGTTAGTTCAAAATAAATAATTGAGAAAAGAACTTCAACCTTGCCCAATCTTGGTCGAGGTTCTTTTTTTAATCTACAGGAGTGATTCCCGATGGATGACATTCAAAAAAAATTACAAACGAAATCCAAAGCCACTTTTCAAGACTACTTTGGCAAGGGAATTTGTTACCTTTGTATAGGTTTAATCATTTTATTGGTTACTTGTATTCTTTACTTTATCGCCTCAAAAGGTCTAGCAACATTTACAAAAGATCATGTACGAGTGCTTGATTTTCTAACGAAGTCAAACTGGAACCCTGGTGCTACTGATGCCAAGGGACATCCCGACGTTGGTGCCTTACCAATGATTGTGACTTCATTCAGCGTTACTTTACTAGCAGCTCTAATCGCCACCCCTTTTGCTCTAGGCGTTGCCATCTTCATGGCAGAATTTTCTAGCAAACGTGGTAGTAAAATTTTACAGCCAGTTATTGAATTACTAGTTGGTATCCCTTCAGTTGTTTATGGATTCATTGGATTATCAGTTGTCGTTCCATTTATCCGTGGTATTTTTGGCGGAACTGGTTTTGGTATCCTTTCTGGGACGTTGGTTCTCTTCGTTATGATTTTACCAACGATTACTTCCCTATCCGTTGACAGTTTGAAGTCTGTACCACTTTACTATCGTCAAGCATCACTAGCTTTAGGAGCAACAAGATGGCAAACAATTTACAAGGTTATCTTACGTGCTGCTGTACCAGGTATTTTGACAGCCATTATCTTCGGTATGGCTCGTGCCTTTGGTGAAGCCTTAGCCGTTCAAATGGTTATTGGTAATGCAGCCTTGATGCCAAAGAATTTAATTTCTCCGGCTTCAACTTTAACAAGTAAGCTAACAACCGATATTGGTAATACAGTTATGGGAACCCTTCCTAACAATGCCCTTTGGTCATTAGCTCTAATCTTGTTATTAATGTCATTAGTTCTCAATATGCTTGTTAAATTCATTGGAAAGCGAGGTCGTTTCTAGATGAATGCAAAAAAATGGGATCATGTTGCCACAGGAATCATTTATGCTTTGGTAGCAGCGGTCGTCTTTATCTTAATTGCAATTTTAGGTTACATTCTTTTCAACGGTGTTCCTAATATCTCTTGGCACTTCTTAACATCCCCCGCCCAATCCTTTAGTGCTGGTGGTGGGATTCGTGATCAACTATTCAACTCATTGTACTTACTAGTTTTAACTATTATCGTTTCACTCCCAATTGGTTTAGGAGCTGGTATTTATTTATCTGAATATGCTGCTGAAAATTGGTTTACTGACTTAATCCGGACTAGTGTTGAAGTTTTGAGTTCTTTACCATCCGTAGTTGTCGGTTTGTTTGGTTATTTATTATTTGTTATCAAATTAAACCTTGGCTTTTCAATTTTATCTGGAGCCATTGCCTTAACCTTCTTCAATTTGCCACTATTGACTAGAAATATTGAAGAATCACTCCGGAGCGTTCCTAACTTACAGCGTGAAGCCGGAATGTCACTAGGACTATCCAACTGGAAGACGACAACTAAAATCGTTCTGCCAGCCGCCTTACCAGGTATCCTAACTGGTTTGATCTTGAGTGCCGGAAGAATTTTCGGTGAAGCCGCTGCTCTAATTTATACCGCTGGTCAAAGTGCTCCAACTGTTGATTACACAAATTGGAATATTTTCTCCGCTACTAGTTTTCTTAATCCAATGCGTCCAGCCGAAACATTAGCTGTTCATATTTGGAAAGTTAATACCGAAAGTGTTACTCCCGATGCCGCTTTAATTTCAAGTGCATCATCTGCTGTTTTAATCATCGTTATTTTAATCTTCAACCTAGGAGCACGTTTCTTGGGTAATAAATTGTACAAAAAAATTACTGCCACGAAATGAGGTCCTAACTCTTGAAAGAATATAATTTGAATGATTCATACATCACAAATATCCCCGAAAGAAAGGCTCTCACAACCAAAGATTTACAAGTTTATTATGGTGATAACCATGCTATCTTTGATGCCAATCTTGATTTTCCCCGCTACAAAATCACTGCTTTAATTGGTGCTTCAGGATGTGGTAAATCAACCTTTCTTCGTTGTCTAAATCGCATGAACGATAAGGTAGCTAAAGTCGATGGCGAAATCATGTATCGAAACGTTAATATCAACGACCCCAAAATCAACGTTTATGAAGTTAGACAACACATCGGTATGGTTTTCCAAAGACCAAATCCTTTTGCTAAATCCATTCAAGAAAATATTACGTTTGCTTTGAAAAACGCTGGTATTAAAGATAAAACAGAACTTGAAAAACGTTTGGAACAAAGTCTAAAAGGTGCCGCTCTTTGGGATGAAGTTAAAGATGATTTGAATAAAAGTGCTTTGGCGCTATCTGGTGGTCAACAACAACGTCTCTGTATTGCCCGTTCCATCGCTATGCACCCCGACATCTTGTTACTCGACGAACCAGCCAGTGCCCTTGATCCGATATCAACATCCAAAATCGAAGAGACACTTCAAGAATTAAAGAAAGACTATTCAATCATTATCGTGACACACAACTTGCAACAAGCTTCGCGTATTAGTGATTACACAGCTTTCTTACATTTGGGACATGTTATTGAATACAATTCGACAGCAAATGTTTTTACAAATCCTAAAATCCAAACAACTGAAGATTACGTTTCAGGAAACTTTGGTTAAACAAAAAAGTTTCGACTCCATCAAAAAGGAATCGAAACTTTTTTAATTGCCATTTAAGAAGTAAAACACGCTATTCAGGATTAATTTTTCCCGTCGTGACAGCCAATGTTAAACTTAAAACGTTAAAGAAAAGAGGCTTATCATGGAGGAACAACGTCAAAAGCTTATCGACCTAATGGACACCGCCTATAATGACATTCAAAATCCAAAGTTTAATGATTTTCGTAAAAAATTAGTGGAACTCTCTCAAGAATTAAATAATGACGAGGATTACATTAAAATCATGCTTGCGCTTAGAACTGATTTGCTACAAGCTGATTTAACTCTAAATCTTAAAAATCGAATTTCAGGGTTACCTGCAGAATATAGTGCAATTTATTACTTTATCGAACCCCAATTAAAAGCAATCGATGCTAAAGTTTTGGATAGATATACTCACTTTGGATTTATTCCCCTTAAATTTGGCAGTACAGTTAAATACCCTTAGACTCAAAAAGAGAGTGGGACAAAATAGGTTCATTCGAGCATTAAGGCAAATAGCTCCAGTAATCCGATTTTGGATTGCTGGAGCTATTTGTTTTAAGCGGAAAAAGCTATGTTTTGTTCCACGTTTATGTAGCATGTTTAAAGGCAATAATAGTTTTGTCTCAGACTCTTTTTTAATATAACTTGGTTACATTTCTACAGCTAGATTTTGATAATCATTAATCATTTGATCAATTCTTAAATCACCTGGAATTTTTATTGAAGCCAATTTGGCATCTTCAACTAAAATAACTTTACCAGCTTGGGCATTATTAGCTGCTTGAATGCCAGAAACAGAATCTTCAAAAATTGCACTATGCTCTGAATTGACCCCAACATTCTTCATAGCATGCAAAAAGATATCTGGGGCAGGTTTTCCCGCTAAATTTCCATCATTCAAAGCTACCTTCTGGCGATCAAACCAACGGTCAAGTTGTAACTGCTCAAAGAAGAAATCAACATTACTTGCCTCGGATGCTGTCGCAATATTTACCTGAATCTGCTTTTTCAGACACTTGTCCAAAAATTCTGGCAATCCGGCTACTAATTGAAACTCATTAACTCGCCTTAAACATTCAGCACGATACATCTGTTCTTTCTGTTCCGAAATATCAGCTAATTCTGAATCACTCAACCGTCTTTGTAAATAGTATTCAAAAGTATGCCGATTATTTCGACCAGCAATATGCTGCGCAAATTCAACTTCAGTCATATTTCGATTAAACTGTTGCTTTAAAAAGGCTCGCCATGAATCCTTTTGAATTCCACCGTCAAAAATCATCGTACCATTGAAATCAAAAATCATTGCTTTTATCATAATCAACATCCTTTCAACTCAATCAACTTAATTTTTACATACGTGTGGATAGTATTCAAGACAACTACGACACTTAGAAAAATATTTTAGATTTAGAAAAACATTGCAAATTATGAAAACTATTTAACGCGTAATACTAGTTTATATTTTGTATTGTCATCTGTTTTCTTGATGATATATTTCGTAAAAATTACATGTTTCAAATCTTGCAAATCACGTTTTTCCTGACTCATGAATGCTCGATGAATCTTATGATTAAAGCCCGTCACTAAGGCCATCCAACCATGTGTCACCGCAATTGACCAATCAGCACTGCTACCAACTACTTGTTCCATATGAATTTGATAACAAAAATCAAACGCAGCATTGGCAACCTCAAATTCCGTTTGCTTATTAGCTGTCACTTTTTTCAAATCTTCAATTTTTTCAATTAGCATAAATAAATTCCCCATATATAAAATAAAAAAGACGGGTCTTTTCGACTCGTCTCTTATTTTACTTGTTTATCAAATATTTATATAGCCCGATAACGATTAATCATTATCTCCTTGCGCTCTCAATAGTTCACCCAAAGCTGGTTGGTCTTTAGGATCAATTTCATATTGTTTAGCAAAAGCGTCGACTGCTTCTTGACCATACAACTTAGCATCCATTGGCATGAAGGCTGTGGCAATTGGGTCAACTTGTCTAATAACAGCATTAACAACGATTGGTTTCTTGTTACCAGCTGCTTGCAAGTCTTTAATTTTACCAAATACTTCATCAACATCTTTAATTGATGAAACAGTAAAGCCAATACCACCTAGACCTTCAGTAACTTTAGCCCAATCGGCTCCAGTCAAATCGACACCATATAAGTGTTGCTTTGAAGCCACTTGTTCATAGTAAATGAAACCTAATCTTTCATTTGAAAGAACGACATTAATAACTGGCAATCCATATCTAGCTTCAGTAATAATATCAGGAGCAACCATTGAAAAGCCACCATCACCTGACAAAGTCCATGCTTGTGCATCAGGTACACTCAAAGCACCAGCAAGTCCGGCAGGTAAACCAAAGCCCATTGTGGCGAACAATCCTGATAAAGCAAAACGTTGATTATGATTCATTGGCAATCCACGGACACCGAATTCAGAAACATTTCCGGTATCAACACCATATGTATCGTTGGGACCAGCCATTTCGGCCATTTTCTTCGTAACTGTCTCCGGATTCAAACCTTTACTATCATCTTTAGCACGGTCATCCAACCATCTGTCCCAGTTAGCTTTGTTTTCTTGGTTGGCTTTCAACCAAACTCCAGCTGGCAAAGTTTCCTTTGTATCAATTAGACCTTGCAAATAACTCTTGGCATCAGCAATAACAGCATAATCTACATCTACGGTCTTACCGATATCATAAGGATTATTATTAACGTTAATAATTTTGACACCTTCTGGCCAGAATCTAGCAAATGGAAATTCTGAACCGATGAACAAAATCAAATCAGTATGTTGTAAAGCCTCAAAACCCGATTTACTACCCAAACGGCCAAATGTTCCGATAAAGTTAGGGTGATCAGAACTAATAACTCCAGTGGCTGGAACGGTTGTCATAACTGGAATATTAAATTGCTCTGAAAACTTAGTCAAAACATCCTTAGCACCTAACAATCCAAGACCAGCATAAACTAGTGGATGTTTAGCTTCTTTTAACATCTTCAATGTATTTTGGATGTCTTCAGGATTAACCGTTTGCGTATATGTTTGTTTAACAGTCTTTGGTGTCTTAGTTGGTACATAGTCAATCTCATCACTAGTTAAATTTTCAGGCAAGATTACTACTGAAACACCGTTTTGACGATATGCCTCACGAATAGCTTGATTAATGACATATGGAATTTGTTCAGCCGTTGTTACAGTCCGATTATAAACGGCCACGTCAGCGAACATTGGACCTTCATCCATTTCTTGGAAATAGTTAGTGTTCATATTTTCTTGTGGTACTTGACCAACTAAAGCCAAAACTGGCACGTGATCCATCTTAGCATCATACAATCCATTAAATAGATGTGTTGCACCAGGACCAGCGGAACCAAAGGCTACACCAATCTTACCAGTAAATTTGGCGTCAGCAGAAGCAGCAATTGCTCCGACCTCTTCATGACGAACTTGAATATACTTAACTTTATCCTTTTCCAAATAAAGTCCTTCAACAGTATGATTGATTGAACCGCCAGGAACACCGTAAACGTGATCAACGTCCCAATCCTCAAGAACCTTTACTAAAGCTTGTCCAGCTATCATTTTTGTCATTTTTTCCACTTTCCCTCTTAAAAGTTTCAATCAAAACCGTAAAACCATATAAGTTGCTTGCAAACGTTATCATCGGACACTTTTACGGAAAAATCAAATAATTCATCTTGTTCATAATTTAATTAGTAACTTGATTATTATTTCATCAAAAAATATTATATTTTTCGACATTGCGGACAAAAAAAGTTTGGGACAAAACTATTATTGTCTCCAAACATGCAGAATAAACGTGGAACAAACCATAGCTTTTTCCGCTTAACCCAAAAAGAGCAGCAATCCAAAAATCGGATTACTGCTCTTTTTGCCTTAATACTCGAAAGCTGAACATGGTTTGTCCTACTCTCTGAGTTTTTATCAATTATTAAAAAACCGTGATATGACTAAGAAAACTATTCCACCTACAATTACGCCAATTCCAATAATCAGGTAATTCCATAATCCTAATACCCCTAACAAAATCAAGACTATCCCAATAATTGGATGATGTAATAAAGCAATCCCCGTTTTGATAAATAACCAAATAATCACGAGAATAGCCACTCCAATAGCAATCAACAATGGTGCTGCTGAACTATTAGAACTGGCTGCCATTAATGTGAGCATTTTAAGCCTCCTTTTTTGTAAAACAAATTATATCATTAATACAATCTGGAGGTATATTTATTTGTACGAATCAAGACCTACTGTAATTAACTGAAGGTTGAAAAAATCGAAAAGACATCTTTTACTATCCTAAACGTAAAAAGTTAATTAAATATATTCTAAATTTTTATGTAAATTCCTGTATTTCTTATGAAAATAATATTACAATCAAGGCTTAGGAAAATGATAGGGGCGTTTTCTTATCATTCTATCTTCAAAGGAGTTTATTTTGCTATTAGAAGAAAATAATCACAGAAAATGGTTTGCGATAGTTTATTTGGTCGCATTCTTTCTCTTAGAAATTATGGTCATTACCAACAATTTTATCGTAACTGGTTTTGATCAAACAGCTCAACATATTTTCAGTTCCATGGTTACACCATTTAATACCAAACTATTCACAATTATTACCTTTCTTGGCAGTCCTGCTATGGATGTGATCTACCTAGTCATTATGGCGTTACTGTTTTATCGAATCGGTAGAAAAGATTCAAGTTTCTGGATTGCCTTTATTTTAATCGGCGGGAATATTATTTCCTACTTAATTAAAATAACTGTTAAGCGATCCAGACCGACTGGTAAAATCATTCCTGCTTCAGGATATAGTTTTCCCAGTGGACATGTTTTTGGCACGATGTTAGTTATTCTAACCTTGATTTTCCTAGTTTTGCCCACATTGAAAAGCTTATCAACTCAACATATTATTACTGCCGTTTTAATTATTTGGTTGGTAATAGTCGCTATTTCACGAGTTTATTTACGGGGACATTATCTCAGTGATGTAGCTGGTAGTATGTTATTGGCGGGTGCTTGGTGGGAATGCTCGGAAATGTTGTATTTGAAATATTATGATACAATTGGCAATTTCTTAAAATTGAATAATACGAACCAATAACAAAAAATCCAATTAGCGATTAGGCTAATTGGATTTTTTGTTTATTGACTAATGATATCTTTAATCGCAGCTAGCAACTTAGTAATATCTTCATCATAAACTTCCCCGATGTTACCAATTCTAAATGTTGGTACTTGTGAGATTTTACCTGGATAGATAACAAATCCGTCATTTTTCAATTGATGGTAAAACTCATTGAAATCAAATTCATCATTTGGATAAATGAATGACGTGATGATTGGTGATTGATAAGTTTCATCAATCAAAAGCTTAAAACCAAGGTCAGCCATTCCAGTAGCTAAATGTTTTTGATTACTTTCATATCGCTTATGACGAGCCACCACGCCACCCTCTGCTTTTAACTCAGCAAGAGCTTCATAAAAGGCATGTACAACGTGTGTTGGTGATGTAAAACGCCACTTACCGTTATTTCGTTCCATTTCAGCATATTGATCGTACAGATCAAGTGACAAAGTTCTGGATAATCCTTTGGTTGCTTCAAGAATTTGCTTTCTAGCAATTACAAATGAAAATCCAGGCACACCTTGAATACACTTATTGGAACTACTAATTAAGTAATCAATTTTTTCTTCTTTGACATCAATCGGAACACCACCAAAACTACTCATAGCATCAACGATTGTAACAATTCCGTGTGCTTTAACATAAGGAATAATATCTTCAATCGGATTAAGAATTCCAGTTGTTGTTTCACAATGAATCATTGCAAAATGTGTAATATCTGGATATTGATCAAGATATTCAGTCACTTTTTCCAGAGTAATTGGTTCTCTTTCGTCTACGACCAAGTCAACATGTTCGATGCCATAAATATCGGCCATCTCACTGATTCGTTTTCCATAAGCTCCGTTGATAGCAATCATTAATTTATCGTCCGCAGATATTGTTGAGCTAATGACTGATTCTACACCATAAGTACCACTACCTTGAATCGGTACGGCTGTGTATTCTTCTTCAGAAACTTGTGCTATTTCTAACAGTGACTGACGAAATGATTGAGTGATCTTTTTATAATCGTCATCCCAAGTGCAATAGTCAAAATCCATTGCTCCCTTAACTTCCTCACTAGTCGTTAAGGGTCCTGGTGTTAAAAGTAAGTATTTTTCTACCATTTTTTATCCATCGATTCATTCAAATATTCAATAATTTGTACCAAATCAAAAATGTTATCAATTACAAAATCAGTGTTTACTGATTCAAATTTACGTTTTACGTCGTTACGTTTAGAAATTTGTTCTTCAATACTCAATTCATCAAATTCAATCTGTGATAATCCCATCAAACTACTGCCTTCGACTATCCCAACGGTTTTAACACCGGCATTTTGACCTTCATCAACATCAACCAAAGTATCACCTACTTTGATGATTTTTTTAGGATCATCAATATTGAACTTTTTCATAATGAATTGAATCATGGCTGGGGATGGACGTCCTAAGCCATTAACATCTTCCGATGTAACAACCATGTCTGGAGTATAACCGGCCTCTGCAGCCTTGTCCTCAACAATTTCCATCATCTCTGCAGTATAACCAGTAGTTGTCGCAACTTTTATTCCGTATTCTTTAAGGTAATTGAAAGTTTTTAATACCCCGGATTTCAACTCTGTTGATTCTTTCAAATAACGAAGAAGGGCTTCTTGAAAATCCGCATAGATTTTCTTACGATCATCATCATTTGGCTTAGTCGAATACTTTTGTTCCCATTGTTGTTTAACATCATCAAGTTCTAAGATTTTCCCGATATGGTCCCATTTTGCCATGCCCATATCTTGACGAATATCATCATCACTCAATTCAATACCGGCATCTTTGAACGCCTTTTTAAATGCGATGACAGGAGCTAAACTGCCATAATCGACAGTGGTTCCGGCCCAATCAAAAATTACTGCTTCAATCATAAAATTCTCTCCCTAACTTAACGGTTCAAATAAATTTGTCTAATTTTAACCGCAATAAACTCAAGTGCAAATGTTACTAAAATAACTAAGTAAACGATGAAACCTGTTTCGTGGAAATCAAAACTCATACCACTGGCAACAAACAATTGATATCCAATACCACCAGCACCTGCAGCGGCACCAACAGCAATCGCATTCGCAAAGTTAATTTCTAGACGGATGAATGTCCAAGAAACAAGTGAAGCTACAATAGTTGGCCAAATTGCTTGAAAAACAACGACCCAAAATTTGGCTCCTGTTACTTTTAACGATTCAATAGTGGATTTATCAATTCCTTCGATACTTTCTGAATAGGCTTTAGTTAAATAGGCAATACTATGGAAACTCAATCCTAAAACTGCTGCCGTTGTTCCTAAACCACAAACAATTGAGAAGATCAGTGCCCAGATGATTGTAGGAATTGCACGAACAATCGCCATTGCTACACGAATACCTGCACCCAGATACGCATTGGTTAAGTTTTTGGAAGCTAAAACAGCGAATAAGAATCCAAAAACAGCTCCAATGATAGTAGTCAATATTGAAAGCATGACTGTGCTTGCCAATGCTTGAAGTAACAATGGGACCCCGTCGCTACCAGCGTTAGGTTGTAAAAACATTTGATTTAAAGTTATCGCTAATCCTTTAAAAGCTTCATCAACATGAACGCCTGCAGTATCCAGATGAGTCAAAGTATATCCAGTAATTAAAATCAAACTACCGAAAACAATAAAAATCATTGTTCTTGAAAGAGATTGTTCATGCAATTTAATTTGAGGAGATCGCGGAGTTTTAGGTTTTTGAATAATATTCTCTTCACTATTTATCACAAGATCACCCTCCTAATTTGATTTGAAATCGTCTCTAAGGCAATTACAACAATAATAATTGCTAATACAGTCATCCCCGCAGCATCAAAGCGGAAACTCTTATAGTAAATATCGAAAATAAAACCAATTCCGGTACCAGTCAAAATACCAACTAGCGTAGCATCTCGAACATTATTTTCAATCATATAAAGAATCCAACTAAGAATACTTGGCAGAATCTGTGGAAGTACTGCTTGGAAAATAACTTGGAAGTAACTAGCACCTGTTGCTTTTAAAGCCAACATCGTTTCACTAGCTTCATCCTCAATAATTTCCATAAAGGCACGAATCAAGTAACCAATAGACATTAATAGCAAAGCTAAAAATCCTGTAAAGTCACTTTGTTTGAATGAAAATAGTAAGATCATTGACCAAGCCACCAAAGGAATATTTCTAAAGAAAGACGCTACTCCTCGGACAATTGTTTGTACGAAACTGTTGATACCAGTTACTTTGGAACCCAACAAGGCTACAAAGATTGAAACAATAGCGGCAACAACAGTCGACGAAATGGCCAACAATACTGTTTGAATTAATTTTTGCCAAATCTTTGGAAGATATTCCATTGAATGGGCTGTTGGTCTGAAATAAATACCCAACCAAGCAAAGGCCTTTGGCACTGCAATGAATCCATCAACACTATTAAAATTTAACGCCCAACTGCCGAATACATAAATACCACCAATTAGAGCGATAACTGCTGTTTGATGCCAACCTTTGTGAGCTAAGTACTTTTTAGGTGATTGCATCATTCAAGCTCCTTTGTAATGTCTTGATCATACAGTGTTCTTAAAATGTCCTCTGACAACAAATCAGCACTTTCGTCAAAGACTAAACGTCCCTTACGAATACCAATAATTTGGTCGGCATATTTCTTTGCCATATTGATTTGATGAAGATTGGCAATACAGATTAGGTTATATTCTTCGGTTAAGTCTTTTAGCAATTCCATGACGTTTTGTGCAGAAGCTGGATCTAGTGAAGCGATTGGTTCATCACACAAAATGACCTTAGGGTGTTGAATCAAGGAACGAGCAATCCCCACCCGTTGCTTTTGACCACCACTCAATTCGGAACATCTCTTTAAAGCAAATTTTTCTAATCCAACTTTCTTTAAAAGTGACATTGCTTCTTCTTTTTCTTCTTGCGTATAGCGTCCGAAAACACCCGCTAATGTAGATTTATATCCTAGACGTCCGTGTAAAACATTTTCAATTACAGTTAGTCTTTCCACCAAATTGTAGTTTTGGAAAACCATTCCAATTTGGCGACGATACTTACGTAGTTGTGTCTTATTTGCTGTCCGTATATCATTTCCGTCTAACAAAATCTGCCCATCATCGTCCTTGATCAACTGATTTAAGCTTCTTAAAATAGTCGTTTTACCAGCACCAGAAGGCCCAATAATGGCAACGAATGTTCCTGGTTTGATGTCGAAGGAAATATCTGTCAATGCAGGTCGATCCTTCTCGTAGCTCTTTTGTAAATTCTTAACCTCTAACATAGCCTTACCTCTTATTATTTACCAATTAGTTCATGAGTTGGTTTGTACCAGTCATCATCAACTTTTAGAAGCTTCATCTTGTCACTCTTCTTTTGCCATAGTGTTGGTGTCTTACCTTTACCATCTGAGAATAGATCTTTGTTATCTGTGAATTCTTTTGAAGTAAATAGTTTGGCAATTGCGTCTGAATCTTTCTTGCTTAGAGCTTTTGTATTAACTACGAAAGGTCCATTTTGAACTGGTAGAACTGAGATATTAACTAATTCCTTACCCTTGAATTGTTCAAATGGTGCTTCAGCGTCATCCTTAACCTTGAATGTTGAACCAACCTTGTCATAACTACCTTCTGAAACTTTTAGGAATGGTGTTAGATCAATATCATCGAAGGCTGCAACGTCAACGTCACCCTTCAATAAGTTAATTGCTGAACCTGGGTGAGTACTTCCGTAAAGAACTTTATCAAAGAACTTGCCACCTTCTGATAGGTCGTCTTTGTTCTTCAACTTGAAGTGCTTTTGAATTTCATCTGTTGGAACTGCGAAACCTGATGTTGAACTTGTTGAAACGAATGAAGCTTTTTCGCCCTTAATCTTGTCGATGTTGTACTTGCCGTCTTTCTTGTATTGATCGGCTTTATCTTTATTAACCATTAGGTATGAACGGTAACTAGCACCCTTAGTAGTACCATCTGGACCTGATTGAAGAAGAAGTGGTTCAACCTTACTGTTTTGTGCATGTGCTTGGATATAACCATCGGCACCCATGAAGGCTAATTGAGCCTTACCTGATGCAATAGCTTCAATAGCTACGTTGTAGTCAGTTGTTGTTTGAATGTTAACTTTCTTACCTGTAGCCTTGTGTAATTGTTCTTGCAAAGCTTTACGTGAAGCAGTAAAGTTCTTTGCTGATTCATTTGGATAGAAAACCATAGTAATTTCTTTATTATCTGCACTACCTGCTTTTTCTGAAGCTGAACTCTTAGATGAGCAACCAGCTAGAACACCTGTAAGTAGCAAAAATACCCCTAGAAAAGCGGTCAAAATTCGCCCTTTTTTCATAAATAACTCCCAACTTTCTTTGTCTTTTTTTCGAACAATTTAAGGTTAACAAAGCTATGTAAAGTAATAATAAATTTTCTGTAAAATAATAATTTGTAATATTTACAATATTTATACATTTTATATACATTTAACTAAGCTATAATGGAATTGAAAAAACATAGGAGGTAAATTTATGGCTACAAATATTCCTTATATCGAATTAGCAAATGGCGTGATGGTTCCCCAAGTTGGTTTGGGAGTCTTCAGAATGGATGATGACCAAGTTTTAGATAGTGTTAAGTGGGCTATCGAAAGTGGTTACAGACACATTGATACCGCAAGTTTCTATGACAATGAAGAAGCTGTTGGTAAAGCTATTAAAGCATCCGGTATTGATCGTAAATATCTTTTCATCACAACTAAGGTTTGGAATAACATCCGTGGATATGATGAAACAATTGCACAATTCAATAATTCATTACAAAAATTAGGTTTAGACTACTTAGACCTTTACTTGATTCACTGGCCTGCAGCAGGATTTGAAGAGAATTGGCGTGCCATGGAAGACCTCTATAAAGCAGGCAAAATTCGTGCTATCGGTGTATCCAATTTCAAGGCACACCACATCGAACAATTAATGAAGACAGCAACAATTGCCCCTATGGTTGACCAAATTGAGACACATCCATACTTGCAAGAAACTGACTTGCATGAATATCTTCAAGAAAAGCACATCGTTCATGAATCATGGAGTCCACTCGGTGCAGGTTTAAACAAAGTTGTGGATAACCCTGTTATTAAGGAACTTGCTGAAAAATATGGTAAGTCACCTGCTCAAGTCATCTTACGTTGGCACATTCAACGTGGCGAAGTAATTATTCCAAAATCTACTCACGAAAATCGTATCAAGGAAAATATTGATTTATTTGATTATCACTTTGATTTGACGGCTGAAGATATGGCAAAGATTGCTACACTCGATAGTGATCAACGTGTCGGTGCTGATCCTGATGACCAAGAGTTCTTAGAAAAATCAACTACTTACACAAATCAAAACAACGCTAAGTAACCTAATAATTTAGAAAAAATATCAAAATCAAAAAAGCATCTATTAAAAGTGAATCAAATCACTTTTTAATAGATGCTTTTTGCTATATTTTTTTGAAGCCAATTAATTTACTGCAATCATTGATAGAAATTGACCAAGAGATTAATACACTAGCCGAATGGCGACATTATCATGCAGAAATTCTTTTCAAATGATGTTCCATTGATTCGCGATAAATCCGTTTGATAGTTTTTTCATAATCGTCATTATTAACACCGAAGACAATTTTCAAATCGCTACCTTCTTGAAAGACAAAACGGACGTGAATCAAACTATTATCTAAATAATTCAAAATTTTACCTGCAATTGCAGGACGTTTACTCAATTGTAAAGATACTGCGGCAACGAGTGCAATATTTTGATTAACTTCAACTGAATCAACACCACATGTTTGCTTTAATTTTTCAATAATCACTGGCAAATGAACTGTAATATCACACTGTTGACATAAGAAACTAAATCCGTCATTACCAGAAGGTACCGAGTTAATCGCTAAATCGAACTTTTGGAAGACAGACAAAACTTTTTGCAAGACTTCCAAATGTTTATTCAATTGATATTTTCGAATTGTAATTACAGTACAATCCTTCCGACCAGCAATTCCAGTCACAATGTGATCATATTTCTTCTCTTCGTGGGCACTGACTACTAGTGTTCCGCCAGCTTCAGGTTGATTAGTATTCAAAATAGCTGTCGGGATATGTTTTTCTCTGACAGGACGAACTGCCTCTTCTTGGAAAACACCAATTCCCATATATGATAATTCTTGCAACTCATCATATGTCAAACTATCGATTTTTTGAGAGTGAGCCACGATTCTAGGGTCAGCCATCAAAATACCTGAGACATCTGTCCAATTTTCGTACAATTCAGCATCAACTAAATTAGATAAAATCGAACCTGAGATATCGCTTCCACCACGAGGCATCAAATGTACAGAGCCATTCTCATTGGCACCGTAAAAACCAGGTACTACTAGTTGAGTATGACTTGCTAAAACATTCAATAATCGCTTTTGTGATTGCGGATAGTTCAATCCTTGTTCATCAAAAATCAAAATATCTTTTGCGTCAACAAAATAATAACCTAAAAATGCTGCCATCAATTTAGCAGTTAAGTATTCACCGCGCGAAATTAAATAATCATGGGAACAATGCTGTAATTGCTGAGAAATATTTTGTAAATCATTTTCGATTTTAACAGGCAATTTCAAATCGTCTCTAATTTTTATAATGCGTTCACTGATTGATTTAAAGAGTGGGTCAGCATCATCACCGGAAGCAACTACTTGTTCCAAATCTAATAACATATCAGTTACCTTAATCGGTTCAGAATCACTTTTTCCAGCTGCACTCACGACAACTATTTGACGACTTTTATCATTCTTAATAATCTGCTTAACCTTTTTAAATTGTCCAGCATCAGCTACTGAACTGCCTCCGAATTTAACAACTTTCATATTAGGCAACCCCCTGACTTGGAAGGCTGACCATAAAGGCAGCAGCATCCCTTTGTAAAACGTCTCTCATTAAACGATGCATCTCACCGACTGGAATTTGGTGAACAGCCAGATAAGCACCTTCATTTGTTGGTTGAAAATCCCCAAAAACGTCACTGATATCAGCTTTACTACGTACTAGATAATCACCTTTAGTTAATTCGGGACAATATTCCATTTTTTTGTTAAAATCACGGCGTAAATGGCATTTCTGTTCTTTAATATCCAAAACATCTTGGACAACCGCATTTGCAGTTGGAAACATCCCGGCACCTTGACCAAAGAAATCAAGTTTACCAATCGTATCTCCGTTCAAAGAAATCAAATTGTAATTATCAGGTGTATTAGCTTCCAATGTTCGATCAAGGAATAAGGCTGGTTCAACCACATAGTCGAATTTATTACCCTTTTGATGTGTCCGACCAATTAATTTAATTGCTAGACCTTTATCTTGGAAATACTTCACATCAGCACAAGTAATATTTCGAATACCAAAGATAGGTAGATTCTGGTGATTTCGAATATCAATGTCATAGGCAATATCAGCACTGATACACAATTTGTTAGCTACATCAATCCCATCAATATCGGCACTTGGATCAGCTTCAGCATAGCCTAAATCTTGAGCTTTCTTTAAAACCTCAACAAATGACTCACCGTTACGACTCATTTGATCCAAAATGAAATTGCTTGTACCGTTAAAAATCCCAGAAATGGCATTAACATTATCAATTCTTAAAGCTTTTTCGAGACCTTGAATCCAAGGGATACCGCCACCAACTGAAGCTTCAAAATAAAATTTAACATTATTTTCTTCAGCTGCTTCAGTAAATTCTTTCAAGTAGCGAGCAATGACAGCCTTATTAGCTGTAATAACATGTTTTCCGTGTTGCAATGCTGCCAAAATATATTCGTGAGCTGGTTCAATCCCACCGATAGCTTCCACCACAACATCTGTTTGTTTATCATTTAAAATTTCATTCATGTCATCTGTCATTTCAGATAATAGACGAGCTTTATTTTTTCTAATTAAGATATGACTCACAGAGAGGTTTTGCGTTTGAACATTGGCCTTCTTAATAATTTTGTACACGCCTTTTCCTACTGTTCCAAATCCTAAGATTGCAATTTTCATAGGTTTAACCTCCTGTTTTCATTCTTATTGTGTTTACATACAGTAAACACTTGTTTTTAATTTATAGACAGTTTACTATATAGATAATTTAAAAGCAAGGAGTTAATACGATGAATAACAACTATACAAGTACTCGCAGTCAAAAAATTCAAATTTCAGCTAAGGAAGCCATTAAAAAAGGCTTTGCTGACGATGGTGGGCTTTTTGTCTATCCTGAATTATCAAATCTGAAAATTAATCTCGAAGCTATGAAAGGTTTGAATTATCAGGAAATTGCACAAATCGTTCTGGAAAAGTTATTACCTGATTTCTCAGCCGCTGAAATTCAAGCAAGCATCGAAAATGCTTATGACCACAGTTTTGACACCGCCAAAATAACTCCACTTGTTTCCGTTAATAACTTCCATGTCCTCGAACTATTTCATGGCCCAACCAGCGCTTTTAAAGATATTGGTCTTCAAATGTTACCCCAATTAATGAAACGGGTACTCAAGAAAAATAATCAAGTTATGATTTTGACTGCCACAAGTGGTGACACTGGTAAAGCAGCTTTGGAAGGATTCAAGAATCTTGATCAAACTGCAATCACTGTTTTTTATCCCCACAATGGTGTCAGTAAAGTTCAACAACTCCAAATGGAAACAACATCCGGTAATAATACCGAAATCACAGCCATCAAAGGTAATTTCGATGATGCCCAGAGTAATGTTAAAAAGATTTTCAATGACCAAGCCCTAAAGCAAAAATTAGGTAAGAACATCAGTCTCTCCAGCGCCAATTCGATTAATATCGGTCGCCTAATCCCCCAAGTTGTCTACTACTTTGATGCATACTTCCAACTAGTCGAGCAAAAACAAATTAAACTTGGTCAAAAAGTCAACTTTACTGTACCAACAGGTAACTTCGGCGATGTCTTAGCTGGTTTTTACGCAAAACAAATGGGTTTACCAGTTAATAAATTCATCGTCGCTAGCAATGCCAATAACGTTTTAACAAAATTTTTCAACACTGGTATTTACAATCGCAATATTCCTTTCCTACAAACAGACGCGCCTAGCATGGATATCCAAATTTCAAGCAATTTTGAACGTCTCCTCTACTATAAGAGCAACGAAGATACTGATTATGTTCAAAAATTAATGTCTGAACTAGAACAAACTGGCTCTTATCAAGTATCAGCACCGATTTTGGATGCTATTAAGGAAGATTTTTATTGTGGTTTTGCAACAGATCAAGAAATTGAAACAACTATCAAAAATGTTTATCAAAATGATAACTACTTAATGGATCCACACACAGCCGTTGGTTACAAAGTTATGCGTGACTACCAAACAACTGACCCTGACACACCAACAATCTTACTAAGTACTGCTAGTCCTTATAAATTTGTTCACGTTGTTACTAAAGCTGTCTTGAACAAGTCCTTTGACGACGATCATGAAGCTATGCAACAACTTCAACAATTTACTCAATTACCAATACCAAAAAACTTAGCACAAGTTTGGGATTTACCAATCTTGCATCAAGATGTTATTAATCAAGCAAATATGACAGACTACGTTTTGGAAAAAGTGGAGGATCATTTTCATGATAAAAATTAAAGTTCCCGCTACAAGTGCTAATCTTGGCGTTGGTTTCGACTGTATGGGATTGGCCGTATCCCTTTATTCAACAGCTTCCTTTGAAAAAAATGACCAGCCATTGTCGATTATTGGTTGTGAACCCGAGTATCAAAATTCTGACAATTTAATTTATCAGGCTTTTGTTAAAGGATGTCAGTTTCTCAAGCAGGACGTGCCTAATGTCAAAATTACAATCGACAATCACATTCCCATTTCACGTGGCCTCGGAAGTTCCGCCTTTTGTATCGTTGCTGGCTTAATGGGTGCTAACGCCTGGTTTGGCAACACTCTGACTAAAGAACAATTACTCGATTTAGCTACTCAAATCGAAGGACATCCCGACAATGTTTCCCCTGCTATCTACGGTCAATTAGGTGTCTCATTTATGAATGACGCTGACGTTCAAACCGTTCATTTTGAAGTGGACCCTAAATTACATTTTGTCGCCTTAATTCCTAATTACCATGTCAGCACTGAAAAAGCTCGTAGCATTCTCCCAACGGAAATGTCCTATCAAACAGCTATTTATCAAATCGGCCATGCGGTTGCGCTATCTAAAGCCTTTGAATTAGGCGACTTAGCCTTGGTCAAAACTGCTATTGTCGACAAGATGCATGAACCATTTCGTTCCCAATTGATTCCCGACTATCCATCAGCTAAAGAAATTACTGAAGCAAATCATGGTGTTCTTTATATTAGCGGTAGTGGTTCAACTTTAATGGCTATCACAAAAGACGACGACGCTGCTGATAAAATTATTACAGACGTCAAAAAAAGCTTCCCTAATTGGGAAGCTCATCATTTAACAGTTGATACTAAAGGTGCTCGTGTAATTTAAGAAATTGTCTGCAAATGTTTCCGATACTCTAGCGGTGTTTGATGGTAACGTTCTTTGAAGGCCGCATAAAAACTTTTCTCATCGGGAAAACCGGTTTCAGCTACAATCTGAGTGAATTTATCATCAGTCTTCTCAATCAATTCAGCTGCTTTTTGAACTCGTAAGAATGTTAAATATTTTTTAGGTGACATTCCGAGATATCGTTTAAAGAATTTGGAAAAATAAGCGTAGCTGTAATTATATTGTTTAGCCATATCTGAAAGTTGGATATCGTTTTGATAATCATTATGAAATTCAGCGATGATCTGAGAAATAACTTCCGGAATATCACTCTTTATTTCCTTATCAACTGTAAAATTACGTACCAAAACACTTATTAATTCAACTGACATAGCTAACTGATGCAAGTGGCTATCTTCAGATGTATCGTGACATTGAAAATCATTAATATTTTTGATTAAAGCAATCAATTCATTAAAGGCAGTCAACTGGCTGTCTTTTTTTGGTGCCTTAACGAGTTCAAAATTCTTTTGACGAACTGTTTGGGGCAAGCTGTGTCGTAACCAATCATAATTTACTAGTACCGTAATAATCCGTTGACCTGGCGTAATTATCGTATCAAAGCTATGAATTAGGCGCGAATTGATCACATACACGTCACCCTCATTTAATTGATACTCCTCGTCCTCAATAAACATTGTTCCCGGATTTCCTTTAGCAATATAACAGATTTCAATTGCTTCATGCCAATGCGGTACAACGTACTTTTTCCCAATTGGGCGGTGATAAATACACTTAATGGGATTTGTATAATCAAACTCTAATAATTCCATTGGTGTAGTCATTATCAATTCCTCCTCTTCCGACAAAAAACGGTAGTTGTATAAACAAATATAATCTTATTAAAGATATTGTAAGCGTATACAATATGCTTGTCAATGAGATTTTACCAAATAACCACCACTTCACGCTACTATGGAGGAACAAAAAATGGCACATATTCAATTAAATTACTTTTCAAATGCACTAATTAAGGATTGTCAGATGGACGTCTTGCTTCCACAAATGACTGCAGACCACCCTGACTGGGATGAGGCTAAACTAACTGACATCCCGGTACTCTATTTATTGCACGGCATGAGCGACGACAATACTTCATGGCTCCGAAAAACTCGTTTGGAACGTCTGGTCAAAAATATTCCAATCGCTGTTATTATGCCTAACGCTGATTTAAGTTGGTATGCCAACACTAACTACGGTCTAAATTACTACGATGCAATTGCCATTGAGTTACCACAAATAGTACATGAATTTTTCCCACAAATTTCAACAAAACGAGAGAAGAATTTTATTATGGGTGCTTCAATGGGCGGTTACGGAGCCTACAAAATTGCCTTATCAACTAACCATTTCAGCTATGCGGCAGCTCTTTCGGGTGCTTTTAATCCGAGTGGTTCCAATACTACTTTAGAAAGTTTCCGTTCACAAAACTATTGGGATGGTGTGATCAATCAGCGGTCTGACTTTGAAAATTCACCCGAAAACTTACTCCATGTGGTTCAACAAAAATTAGCTTTAAATGAGTCAATGCCCAAGCTTTATGCGTGGTGTGGGAAACAAGATTTTCTCTTTCAAGATAACCAAAACTTTGTTAATGATTTAACGAATTTAAAAATCTCAGTTGACGGCGAATTCACAAATGGCAAGCACGACTGGTACTACTGGGACAAGTTTTTAGAAAACGTCCTCGAATGGTTGCCAATTGGTTACGTTCCAGAAGAAAGACTTTGTTAAAGGGGGAAATAAAAACCAGAAAAGACCTTAGGGTCTTTTTTATTTGGCAAATCTATCTGGTACATCAAATGTCAGACAATGGATTGACCCACCTAGTGTCGAAATTTTACCGACATTAATTGGAATGATTTTCTTATTTGTTTGGGCAGCAACTAATTGCATCACTTTTTTATCTGACTTTAAACCGTACATCGGAAAATAAATGGCCTGTTTAGTCTCTAACATATTGATATACAAACCCTTAGCCGACGCAATTTTCTTATCATATTGTCCTTTACTAGTATATGCAGATGGTAAAACAACAAACTTCATTTCCGGATCTTGTTTTCGAATTTGGTGTTCAATCTGCTTCAAAAATCCCGGTTCATAACTAAAATCATTAATAAATAATTTATGTGAACTAATGAATTTAACCATCCCATCACTGTGACCTAAAACATCACCTGGTTCTTTCGAAATGATAATCACGTGCTTAATATTCAATTTATCTTGCAGTTCTTCAACAATTTCTTGCTTGGACCAATCGGGATTGTCGTGATAAACCTGATTAGTTAAAATAACCGTCTGGTCGCCGTTCCATTGCAAATTGCCACCATCAAGAATCAAACTAGATTTACTATAACGATAACGTGATTTTAAAAACTTATTGAAACGTCCATTCAGATAATGACTATCTTTAGGTTTGAGATAATTCGGCGCATATTGAAATTTAACTAAGCGTGTCGTAACAACTGGTGCTACATCTCGTAACCAAATATCAGGATAGTAAAAATTTTTAGTTTTAAAATTTTCTTCTTGATCAGCCAAAGTAAAGAACTTATCTTCCGAAACAGCATTTCGTTGTAGCGATTGATTAAAATACTTCAGACTATCTTTAAATGGTTGATAATACTTATCTTCAGGATCAGGCAGACTCGTATAAATCGTTTGAGCAGATACTGAATTACTCGTTTCAAATACTGTTAAAAGTGCCAGAACCGTGGCAATAATCGTCTTCTTCATTGTCATATACCTCTTTCGAAAACCAGTATAACAGCACGTTTTTTATATTATTTTTATAAAAAATATAAAGCCAGTCTGACGCAGTAAATTCATTCTTGACAGAGGTTAGTTTAAAAAATATATATTTTTTTAATTATAAAAATTAACTATTAATCGACCGATTTAAGAAATGTTTCAATACATTTTATTAATTGCTTTTTAAGTCAAAATAAGTTAGTATTCAGTAAGCACTTACATTAGCTTATTGGTGGTGATTTTTGTGCAAAAGGAACGTTTAGATTTAATCTTAAAAACTTTACAAGAAAAACAAACTTTAACCTTAAAAGAAATTATTGAGCTCACGGACTCTTCTCGTGATACTGCCAGACGCGATATTGTTAAACTAACCGAGAATAATCTAGTCGAACGTAACTATGGCGGTATCAGTCTACCCAATACCTTCCAAAAATTGGATAGTTATCTCCAACGAAGTGACGACTACGTTAATGCTAAAAAGGAACTAGCTAAACGGGCTGCCGTCTTTACCAATCAGGCTACCCAAGTTTATTTGGATGTTTCGACAACTGTGGAATTCATGCCTAAATATTTAACTAATTCCAATTTATTTGCAGTTACAAATTCCTTGGATATTGCCGATCAATTGCTTCGTAATTCCCCATGTAAAACGCGAATCCTTGGTGGCAATCTTGATGCTGAAAAACGTTGTGTCACCGGGACTCGACCTTGTTTGGATTTAGAAAACTACACCTTCGACTATGCTTTCTTGAGCAGTGTGGGAATTGATGAAGAAGGCATCTACTATGCTTACGACGACGATATCGACTACAAAGCTAAGATTCGCAAGCAATCCAAAAAATTAGTCTTACTTCTCGACAGCAGTAAGGTTAACGTTAAACATAATTTCAAAGTCCTCAATCTAGATCAAATTGATTACATCATTACTAACGATAATTTGCCACGAAAACTGGAAAATCGTCTATTGAAATCTAAAACACAAATGATTTATATCTAAGGAGAAATGACTTATGACAAAAACAATTTTATTCGACGTGGACGGAACACTGGTTGATACCGAAAAGACAATCATTAAATCATGGCAGAAAACTTTAAAAGACACTTTGAATATTGAGCCTCCTGCTGAAGAACTTTTCTATGTCTTGGGTATCCCAGGAACTAAGGCTGTTCAAAAGTATTCAACTAATCCTCAACAGAGCCAAGAATTATTAAAACTCTGGGAACACAATGACCACCAAATGTTCCACTATTCTAAACTCTTCTCTGGTATTGAAACAATGCTCCAACAACTGATCGACAAAGGTATTAAATTGGGCGTTGTCACATCGCGAACTAATAAAGAAATGCAAATTGTTTTAGATAAGTTCAACCTCGAAAAATATTTCACTACTTTTATCACTGCTTCAAAAACAAAGCTTCATAAACCAAACCCTGAACCAATCTTAAAGGCTATTGAAACCTTAAAAATCGATCCAACCGACACACTTTATATTGGCGATTCAATTTATGATTTCCAATGTGCTCGCAATGCTCAAGTGGAGTTTGCTTTAGCTAGTTGGGGTGCCAAAGATAATCCTGAATTTTCTAAAGTTGACTACTTATTAAAGCAACCAACCGATTTAGTTAAATTGGTTTAATTATATGGGATACAAAAAACACACCTATTTATTTTTAGGTGTGTTTTTATCGTTCTACACTATCTCAACCGATAATTATTTTTTAGTTTTGTAAATATTTAAAGACCTGTTGTCCCGCTTGACGACCGAAGACAACTGTTTCAGCTATCGAATTGCCACCAATACGATTATTTCCATGTAAACCACCAGCTACTTCACCAGCCGCAAACAAACCTTTAATAACTTGTCCAGATTCGTTTAAGACTTGGGTCTGATGGTTAATTGCCACACCACCCATTGTGTAGTGAACGGCCGGAGCAATGTGAATCGCATAAAACGGTGCATCTGATATATTGCGTTCCATACCTGTTGTCCGACCAAATACCGTGTCACTTTGCGTTTTTACAGCTTGGTCCCAGTCAGAAACCGTTTGTTCCAAAACTTTTGGATCAACATTAATCTCTGTTGCTAGCTCTGCCAAAGTTTGACCTGCTTTTACTAAACCAACATGATCATAAAATTCAATTGCTTTAACACGATTACGAATATCTCGATCAAAGATTAAGTAAGCACCAGTTCCACCTAAATCGTCGATGGCTTTTGTGACATTTTTTCTCGTATCCAATTCATTAACGAACCGCTGACCAGCATTATCGACTAAAATAGCCCCCTCTCCACGAACGGCTTCACCAATCAAAAATGCATGTGGAGTATCTTGTTGAACTGTTGGATGAACTTGGATTTGGTCCATATCAACTAGCTTAGCTCCAACTTTTTGAGCCAACTTCAAGCCATCACCAGTTGCTCCCGGTTGATTAGTAGTTCGCAAGCTTAAAAGATCGGAACGATATTCAGCCAACAAATCTTTGCCAGCACCGAAACCACCAGTTGCTAAGACGACTGCATCAGCCTTAATCGTGACCTCCTGGTCAATTTCAGCTTTAACACCAGTAATTTGACCATTTTCAGTTAATAAATCAGTTACTTTAATATTGTCAAACAATGGAATCTCATCTTTAGCAACCCACTTCAATAATTCAGTTACTAAATAACCACCGATTGGAGCTAACGAACTAGGGCGATGTGTCCGCATCGTTTTCATTCCACCAGTGATAGTCAAATCATCAAGTTCAATACCATGTTGTGCCAACCAATCGATTGCTAAGGCACCGTGTTCTGTGAAGAACTTGAGTAATTCAGTATTATTTTGTTTGCCACCGCCGAGATAAGTTTCATTATAAAAGTCTTCAAAACTATCAACAATTTTGTGGTCAAGTTGAACTGAAGTTTCAGCAGCATTCATTCCTGACGATGCTCTGGTTGTATTACCACCAATTTTATCCATTTTCTCTAAAATAACTGGCGAAAGTCCGAGTTCGTATGCTTGAATGGCACTCGTTAGACCAGTTCCACCGGAACCAATAATGATAACGTCATAATGGTCCTTTAATTGATCAATTGTTGTTGGTTCAAAAACAAATTTTTTAGCCATTTTAGTTCTCCTCAATATTAGTCATATCAATCGGTACGACCCATTTATCGAACTGTTCTTCAGTTAATTTACCTGACTTGAGAGCGGCAACTTTCAATGTTGTCCCATCATGTAACGCTTGTTGGGCAATTTCAGCACTCTCATGATATCCAATATGTGGTGATAAGGCAGTAACTGTCATCAATGATTGATCAACTAGTTCAGCCATCCGTTTTTCATTGACCGTCAAACCAGCAATCATTTTATCGGCAAAGCTAGTCATTGTGCCAGTCAATAATTCAGCTGACTCTAGGAAAGTATAAATCAACACTGGTTTGTAAACATTCATTTCAAAGTTACCTTGACTAGCAGCAACATTGACTGTGACATCATTTCCCATAACGCGGACTGCTGCCATCGTAATTGCTTCAGCTTGGGTCGGATTAACTTTCCCAGGCATAATTGATGAACCAGGCTCATTCGCCGGAATATTCAATTCACCATAACCAGATCTTGGACCACTGGCTAGAAAACGCACGTCATTAGCAATCTTCAAGAGATCACTGGCCAATGTCTTGATTGCACCATGGACGACATTTAAGCCTGAATGAGCAGCTAATCCATAAAATTTATTCGTTTCAGCGGTAAATTCATGTTCGTAAGCCTGACTCATTTGGTCAGCTATTTTATCGGCAAAACCCGGAGCGGCATTTAAACCTGTTCCGACGGCTGTTCCACCCATAGCTAATTCACCCAGTGTTTTATTCAACGTTTTCAAATAATCTAAATCATGTTCAAGCGCACTGACCCAACCACTCACTTCTTGCCCAAAAGTTAATGGTGTGGCGTCTTGCAAATGTGTCCGGCCAATTTTAACGACCTTCCAATACTTAGCTTGTTTTTGTTTTAATTCATCAATCAAATGTTGTGTTGCTTCTTCAAGCTTATCAACTGCCATGGCGGCAGTAATATTCATTGCTGTGGGGAAAATGTCATTGGAACTTTGACCATGATTGACATCATCATTGGGCAAAATTTCAATTTTACTATTAATTCTTTGAGCCACATGGGCAACAACTTCGTTCACATTCATGTTAGTTTGTGTTCCAGAGCCTGTTTGGTAAACAACTAAAGGAAAATCTTTACGTAAGTCAGCATCTTCAAGACTTAGAAGTTGGTCAATTGACTCAACAATCAAGTCAGCTTTATCGGCAGAAATTGCTTGAACTTCTTTGTTAGCAATCGCTGCAGCCTTCTTTATTTGTAATAAAGCTTTGATAATTTCGAGTGGCATCTTCGCACCAGTTGAGAAATTATTACGACTACGTTCAGTTTGAGCGCCCCAGAGTGCATCAACTGGGATTTTAACAGCACCGAGTGTATCTTCTTCAATTCTATAATCAGACATTTTTTCCCTCCAAAACAAAGTAATTACCTTAATTATAGCGGAGTTGAAAGTTTGGACAAAACAAAAAGAGCGTGTTTTTCAACACACCCTTAATTTTTAAATCAGCACTCCGACACTCAAGAAAACCAGTATCAAGAGAACTATCATAACTAATAGTTTCATCACAAATTTAAGCCATTTATCAAAACCAACGTTAACCATGGCAAGTGATACCAAGATCAAACCTGTTGGTGCAATTAGTCCAATCAAGCCCTGGCCCCAGTTATACGCATTGATAATCATGGATCTGTCAATTCCCACAACATCGGCTAATGGTGCCATGATAGGCATAGATAGAACTGCCAAACCTGATGATGATTGAATGAAGAATCCTAAGATAATATATACGAAGAATAGTACACAGATAAATAGCACACTGTTCATACCTTTAATTTGGTTACTGAAGTAGTTCATGATGGTATCACTAACAAAACTCTTTTCCATTACGATACCAACTGATCTAGCCAAACCAACGGTCAAAGCAACACCTAACAAGTCTCCAGCCCCGGAAACGAAACTATCAACAAACTTGCTTTCTTTCAAACCAGCTGTAAATATCAAAACGTAAGTTACAGCCAAGAAAACAACCGCAATTTCAGTGAAGTACCACCCTAGTTGTTGCACACCATAAATCATCACAACGAAACCTAATGCAAAGACAATCAGTGATAACTTCTGGCGCATTGTAAAATCACCTTTGGAGTTTAAATCTAAATCGCCTAAGAATTTCTCTTTATCAGACTCCGCTTGGTCAGCAACAAATGATTTGGAAGGATCTTTTCTAACTTTTTCAGCGTAGTGAATCGTGTAAATAATTGAAATACCAATTGATGCGACCCACATCAAAACTCTCATTGGCATACCGTCAGTGAAATTGATTCCGGCAGCGTTAGAAGCAATAACGGTCGAGAATGGATTAATGGTCGAACTCATTGAACCAATCGCAGTACCTAAATATACCGCCGCAACCACGGTCAACGTATCATACCCTGCCAATAAGAATATTGGAATCAAAATTGGATAGAAGGCAATGGTTTCTTCAGCCATACCAAAAGTAGTCCCACCTAAACCAATCAAGGCAGTTACAATCACAATCAACCACTTCTGCTTACCTTTCAACACTTCAGATAAACGCATCATTCCGGAGTTCATCGCCCCAGTTTGATTAACGACCCCAATAACTCCACCAAGAATCAGTACGAAAACGATGATATCGACACTATCAACGATACCTTGAACTTGTGAAGTTAAAAATTGATTAATCGTCCCAAAGAGCCCTCGTTTGGGCTTTTTTATTTCACGATAAGTATTCGGAATGGCAGCTGGACGATAAATTGTTCCATCCTTAAACTTTGAAACATCGATTTTGATCTTATAATTATCGAGTGTCTTTTGTGTAGCACTCTTTTTGATTGTCTTACCAGATGCCTCGGTAATGACAAATTTATCCAACCCTGAATTGTATTCCAAGGTACTATATTTACCTGATGGAATAAAGAAAGTCAGAGCTTGAACCATAATTAAAACAATAATAATAACAGTATACGCGGACGGAAAGCTGTGCTTTTTCTTCTTAGCATTTGCCATGTTTGTCCCCTCTTTTCCCATTAATTAAATCCTTCACAATTCAATTATATCAGGAAAAGAAAACGTTTCCATTAGATTATTATTTTATTTATTTAATTTACGCTTACTGTCCTTAATGGCACGTAAAGCGCGCTTTCGAGTCTTAATGTTAGGACTCTTCAATCTACGATAAGCAGTTGCTGTAGTCATTTTTTCCATAATATTTCTCCCTTTTACCAACTAGCTTTTTTAACACCCGGAATCTGACCGGCATGAGCTAATTGTCTAAAATTCAAACGTGACATCCCAAATTTACGCATATAAGCGTGAGGACGTCCGTCTAATGAGTCACGGTTCTTTAAACGAACAGGACTTGAATCTCTTGGTAGTTTTGAAAGAGCGATGTAATTACCCTTAGCCTTTAGTTCCTTACGAATTTCAGCGTAACGAGCTACCAATTCCATTTGTTTCTTGTTTCTTGCAATCTTTGATTTTTTTGCCATTATTTTACCTCTTTAAAAATTTCCCTTTGTCTTGTTTTTGGTGAATATTTCATTAATTCCAAACGATCTGGATGGTTCTGTTTATTTTTACTTGTTAAGTAGAGACGCTCATTTGTCTTACTACACTCTAAAATTATATTTTGACGCATTATAAATCCTCTGTTTCTAAATAGTAATTTTTATCATCTATCTATAATATTCATTTTTTATTTGAAAGTCAATTATTTAGTTTTTGGGGGCCGCCTCCGGGTGTGAGTCAATGAATCCGGCTGTGAGGACCTTTCTCACATCTTTCAGCGGCATTAAAAAAATGAATTTTATGTGTTGACATTAATTCGGTACCGAACTATAATTCATTTTGCAATAAAGTTCGGTACCGAATTAATTTCATATAAACGAAAAGAGGAATTTTAAATATGAGTAAACTTACAGATGATTTAATGAAACAACTACGTTTTATCAGTGAAGCCGGTAACTACTTCATGAGCCAAAAGAAACAAAAGCTAACTGGTCAACAACGTGTACTGGCTATTCTCAAGCTTGAAGATGGCTTAACTCAAAACTATCTTGCCGAAGTTTTAGATCTCCGTCCTAGTTCAGTCGCAGAGCTATTGAAGAAAATGGAAACTAACGGTGACATCACTCGAACCGAAGATGAACAGGATAAACGAACAAAACATGTTCATTTAACTGATGCTGGTCGCCAAAAAGCTGAAACAAATGCCTCACTTAAAAATGACGATTATAGTGAAACTTTCTTTGCTGGTTTAAATGCTGATGAACAAACACAGTTCAGTGATTACCTTCAAAAGATTTCCGATGGTTGGGATGAAGATTTCCAAAAGAATTCCGCTAAGTTCGTTGATCCGACTGACAAATTCAAAGCTATGCTCAACATGCGTGATCAAATGATGCATATGCGTGATGATATGACCGATGAGGAAATTAACCAAATGCGTCATGAAATGAGAAAAAACATGCACAATATGCCATTTGATGGTCGTTGCCGTCCTGACTTTAGAATGCCAAGACATGACCATCATGAAGATGGTGATTTTGGACATGGTCACAGACCTGACTTTCGTAACAACTTCTGGCGTGGACCAGAATACTAATTTTAATTTTGTGAGGATATTACAATGCACAATGGAGCAATGATGGGACGTGAATTGCCAAAGCGTAACGGCACATTCAAGTTCCGAGATTTTATGCGTTTGATTAACAGTGTTAACCCTAAGAAATCACTCTTTATCTTGGGAATGCTACTAAGTTTAGTAACTAGTGGTGCTAGTTTAGTCGTACCACAATTAACGAAGGGTTTAGTCGATACGAGTGGACTTTCCAAAATTGATAGTAAAATGTTAGTTGTTTTAGTCTTAGCATTTTTAGTTCAATTAATTTTTGGAACAGTCGGCAGTTTTATTCTCCGTTATGTCGGTGAAAGCTCTGTCAAAACATTACGTGAAAAGTTATGGGCTCACCTATTACAATTACCCGTTGATTATTTTGACGATCATAAATCAGGTGAAACAAGTTCCCGATTAGTCAATGATACAAGTGTTATCAAAGATTTAATCACATCTCAATTTCCAAACTTCATCACCGGAGCTATACAATTAATCGGTTCCATGATTATTTTGTTTTTCATGGACTGGAAAATGGCTTCATTAATGTTTGGTATCATCCCTATCTTTGTCTTGATTCTATTACCAATTGGTCGAATAATGTCAAAACTAGGTCGCAAACTCCAAGCAGCCACGGCCGATTTTAATGCTGATGCTAGTGAAAAATTAGCTGAAGTTCGTTTAATTAAATCTAGCAACGGTGAAAGTTTTGAACGTACAACTGGTGGTAATTTTATCGACAAGATTTTTAAAGTTGGTATTAAAGATGCTCGCGTTGAAGCTGTTTTACAACCAATCATGACAACTGCCATGTTAGGAATCTTCGTTGGTATTTTAGGCTATGGTGCCGTTAGAATCCAACAAGGTACCCTCTCAAGTGGATCATTAGTTGCTTTCCTACTATATTTATTCAACATCATCACACCCGTAGCTAGTTTTGCTACATTCTTCTCTCAAGTTCAAAAAGCTATGGGTTCAACTGAACGCATCCAAGAAATCTTGCAAACCGAACCAGAGATAACAACAACTGGTAAAACGGTCAACGTTGAAGGACAAACTATTACTGCGGCTCACTTGGACTTCAGTTATGATTCTGATGAACCAATTTTGCATGACGTTTCCTTTGAAGCTAACCCTAATACAGTGATTGCCTTTGCTGGACCTTCTGGTGGTGGTAAATCAACTATCTTCTCCCTATTAGAAAGATTTTATCAACCAGACAGTGGTTCAATTTTAATCGGTAATCAAGATATTAAGAATGTAGATTTAGCTAATTGGCGTTCACAAATTGGTTATGTTTCTCAAGATAGTGCTGTTTTTGCCGGTAGTATTCGCGACAACCTGCAATATGGTTTAAATAAACAATTGACCGATGAACAATTATGGCACGGCTTGTCATTAGCTTATGCAGATGAGTTCGTTCGCAACTTCCCTGATCAACTTGAAACTCAAATCGGTGAACGAGGCGTCAAACTTTCTGGTGGACAAAAACAAAGAATTGCCATCGCCCGTGCCTTTCTCCGTGATCCAAAGATTTTGATGTTAGATGAAGCTACAGCCAGTCTTGACTCAGAATCCGAAGAAAAAGTTCAACGTGCTTTAGATCAACTGATGGTTGGCAGAACTACCTTAGTTATCGCACATAGACTCTCAACAATCGTTGATGCAGATCAAATTTACTTTATTGAACATGGTGCTGTTACTGGACATGGTACGCACCAAGAATTGATGAAGGACCATAGTTTGTATGCTCAATATGTGAAAGAGCAAGTTGTAAACTAGCGAGGGCGCAGACAGGGCGCATAACTCCCAAGCATTTTCGTAGAGCTGTGAATTGCACACTGATTTTGTGTGCGATTTACAGTTCTATGAAAAACGGAAGGAGTTGCCCTGTCGTAGCCCGTTTTAGAGCCATTGCATATATATGGTTTTGAACTTCCAAAATACTCAAAAGCAGGCACTGGAACCCCCTCCAGTAACCTGCTTTTTTATTATCCATTAAAAAATAGTTGGCACCAGCCCACCATCAACACGTAAGGCTTCACCAGAGAATGATGAGGCATCAGGACTAGCAACAAATGCCGCAAAGCGACCAATCTCTGCTGGTCTAATTAAACGTTGAATCTGGGAACGAGAACGATGATGTTTCATAAAATCCTTTTCCCATTTATCCCTTGGCAAATCACTATCCTTGTACATATCATCAAGCATCTTTTGCACACCTTCAGTTAAGGTTGACCCCGGCATGATTGTATTAACTGTTACATGCGTATCAACTGTCAGCTTAGATAGACTCTTGGCTAAAGATAAGTTCATCGACTTAGTCATGCTGTATTGTGGCATTTCACCAGAAGGCATTACAGCCTCTTCACTTGCAATAAAAATAATTCGACCAAAATCTTGTTTTAACATTTTAGGTAAGTAAAATTTGGCCAACGAATTTCCAGACAAAACATTAACACGGAAAAATCTTTCCCAAATTTCGTCCGTAATTTCTTCATACTCCATCGGTTGAAAAATACCCATATTATTAACTAAAATATCCACTTCTGGAACTTGGTCAAATAACTTCTGCCGGTCTGTTTCATTAGCTAAGTCAGCGGCAACACCCAATGGTTTAGTTTTAGGAAAATCATGTTTAATTTCTGCCACAATCAAATCTACCTCTGACTGTTTTCTTCCATTAATGATGACATTAGTTCCTTCACGAGCCATTTCAATTGCAATTGCTTTACCGATACCTTTAGTTGAACCAGTTATCAAAGCCACTTTATTTGTTAAGTGAAGATCCATAACATTTCCTCCTAATTAGAAATCGAATTCATCTGGGTTTGGTCCCACACGTAAATCTTCGTTCAAGGCATTAATTTTGTCCATATCTGCTTGGTCCAAAGTAAAATCAAAGACGTCCGCATTACTTGCCATACGATCAGGATGAACTGATTTAACAACTAGCAAGACATCTCTTTGAATATCCCAACGTAAAATAACTTGAGCAGTTGATTTGCCATATTTATTAGCGATGGCTTGTAAAGTAGCATCCTTCAAAATTTTACCTTGCATCAATGGTGACCAAGCTTGAATTTTAATGTCATGTTTAGCGGCAAATTCACGAAGCTCAGTTTGAATCAACTTAGGATGTGATTCGACTTGGTTCAAAACAGGTGTCACTGTTGCAAATTTAGCTAATTCTTCTAAATGGTGAATTTGAAAATTGCTGACACCGATAGCTTTAATTTTGCCTTCTTTATAAAGTTGTTCCAAAGCTAAATATGAATCTTTGAACGAATCGTCACCAGGCCAGTGAATCAAATAAAGATCTAAGTAATCTAAGCCTAATTTTTGAAGACTGTCATTGGCTGCAGCAATTGTTTCATCATAAGTTAAATGATTATTCCAAACTTTTGAAGTGATGAATAAATCTTCACGCTTAAGGTTATTTTCCTTGAGACCACGTTTGATACCTTCTCCAGTACCTGCTTCGTTACCGTAAACTTGGGCTGTATCAATCAAGCGATAACCTTGCTTAATACCGTTGGCAACAACATCAGCCGTCTCCTCGTTAGGAATTTGGAAAACGCCTAAACCAAGACCTGGAATGGCTGTTCCATTATTTAATTTAATGCGATCATTTAATGAAGTAATCATATAATTCTCCTTGTTATTGAATTCGTATTATTAATATAAACCGAATTGTAATAATTGGATAGTATGTACTTTTTAGTGTTATAGGTACTTTGAGGTGCCTACCAAATATGCCATCTTCAGAACCGAGGAAAATAAAAAAAGTATTAGAGAGAAAAATGATTTTTTCGCTAATACTTTTTTAAATTATCACAAATTTAGTTGATTACGCTTTAACGCTGATAGCATCTTTAATACTCAGAGCATATTCACCCAAGTTCTTCTGAACATCCCCACCGTCAGCTACAATTTGCACAACAGCACTACCGATAATGATACCGTCAGCAATTGTTGCCAATTTTCCAGCTTGTTCTGATGAATGAATACCAAATCCGATGGCTGCCGGAACATCAGTTACTTTTTTAATTCGTTCAATTGTCTCACTCAATTGTTGAATGGCTAATTCATCACGGACACCAGTCACTCCAAGTGAAGAAACAACATAAATAAAGCCAGTTGCTGATTGAGCAATTTTTTCAATTCGATCTGCCGATGTCGGAGCAATTAAAGGAATTAAATCAACACCATATTTTTCAGCATATGGTTTCAATTCGCATTGTTCTTCAATTGGTGCATCCGGAATAACTAACCCTGAAATATCTAATTCCTGACAACGTTGACAAAACTTATCATAACCATATTTGAATGGAATATTTAAATACGTTAGAAAGACGATTGGAACTGAACTTTTTTGACGAATTTTCTCAACAATTTCAAAAACTACGTTCGTATTTACATCTGCTTTAAATGCCCGTAAATCAGCTTTTTGAATGACTGGACCATCGGCCACTGGATCGGAGAATGGAATCCCTAATTCAACAATATCCGCTCCATTTTGAGCTAATGTTAAAACATTTGCCACGGTCGTCTCAATATCAGGATCATCAGCTACAACAAATGGAATAAATGCTTTTTTATTTGCGAAAACTTCTTTTAAATTACTCATCAATATCTACCCCTCTATACTTAGCAATTGAAGCAACATCTTTATCACCACGACCAGAAACAGTACAAATGATGATTTTATCTTTACTCATTGTTGGAGCCAATTTCATTACATAGGCTAAAGCATGGCAACTTTCAATTGCAGCAATAATACCTTCAGTTTTAGCAATATATTCAAAGGCATTAACCGCTTCATCATCAGTAATACCAACATATTTAGCTCGCTTTAATTCTGCTAAACGAGCGTGTTCTGGACCAACGCCAGGATAATCCAAACCAGCTGAAATGGAATATACTTGATCAATTTGACCGTCATCATTTTGTAAGAATAATGATTTCATCCCATGGAATATACCCACTGATCCACGTTCAATCGTAGCGGCTGTTTGATCAGTATCGACGCCTTTTCCAGCAGCCTCACATCCAATCAATTCAACATCTTTATCGTCAATATATTCGGCAAAACTACCAATTGCATTACTACCACCACCAACACAGGCAACCACAGCATCTGGTAAACGTCCTTCAGCCTCTAAAATTTGTGCTTTGGATTCTTTACTAATCACACTTTGAAAATCATGAACCATCTCTGGGAAAGGATATGGACCAACGGCTGATCCTAACACATAAAAAGTATCATCAATTCTTGAAGCCCAGTTTTGTAAAGCAGCATTGACGGCATCCTTTAAAACCATTGAACCACTAGTTATCGGATGAACTTTGGCACCTAATAATTGCATCCGATAAACATTGAGTTTTTGACGATCAGTATCGACTTTACCCATGAAAATCTCACATTTCATCCCGAAGAGTGCTGCAATCGTAGCTGTAGCAACACCATGTTGACCAGCTCCAGTTTCAGCAATTAAACGTGTTTTCCCCATTCTCTTGGCAATCAAAGCCTGACCAATAACGTTATTAATTTTGTGAGCACCAGTGTGGTTCAAATCTTCACGTTTGAGATAAATCTTAGCCCCACCGAGATCCTTAGTCATTTTATCTGCGTAATATAACAATGATGGACGGTTAGCGTAGTTATTTAATAAATCGTGTAACTCCTTCAAAAAATCTGGATCATCTTTATATTTGTTGTAAGCATTGGCAACATTTTTTAATTCATTCATTAACGTTTCGGGAATATATTGACCTCCGAATTCACCGTAATGACTAACATCTTTAGCTTCTTTTTGCATTTCTTTCATGGGAATTTCCTCCAGTTATAATTGATGTACTAATTTAACAATTTCAAAAATTTTTCGAGCATCCTTTTGACCATTTGTTTCCACCCCGCGAGAAATATCGACAATGTCCGGTTGGCTCAATTGTGTTGCTTGTTCAATATTTTGGATATTTAGAGCTCCGGCAATAATTAATGGCTGTGTGTGTTTAATATTTAAATTCGACCAGTCAATCAATTTACCATTGCCTTGACCGCTGTCTAACATTAAGTAATCAGCTTGCGTTTCTGCTGGAATCCCGGTTGGTTGGAAAACATTGATCACTGGTATATGTAATTTTTGTAAAGCAACCACCGTTTGTTCTGATTCTTGGCCATGTAATTGAATCATTGAAATTGCACCGCTGTTAAAAATAGCTATCATCTCAGCTAATGGTGCATTCACAAAAACACCGACGCTAGGTATTTTAGAATCCAATTCTTGACGTAATTTTAAGGCAGTTATTAAGTCTAATTGATGGCGTCCTTTCGCAAAAATAAAGCCTGCCAAATCTGGTTGAGCTTGATTGACTGCTTGAATATCAGCACTAGTCATCAACCCACATATTTTAATTTGTGTCATAATTTACACACTTTTAAATTTCGTAATTAATTTTTCTTTATCAGGTGCACGCATAAAGGTTTCACCGATTAAAACACCGTTAACTTGTGCGTCTTTCAGTCGTTTAATGTCAGCAACTGTTTTAATGCCGCTTTCAGCAATAAAGGGGATATCCTTAGGAACCAATGATCTCAAGTTGATACTATTATTTAAATCAACCGTGAAATCTTGTAAGTTCCGGTTATTAACACCAATTATTGATGCTCGTACCTTCAGAGCTCGTTGCAATTCATTCGGATTATGAACTTCGACAATTGCTGCTAAACCTAGTTGGTGAGCCAGATTCAAGTATTCATTCAGCTGATCATCACTCAATATGGCAACAATTAATAAAATTAAACTTGCTCCAGCTATCTTGGCCTGATAAATCATATAGGAATCAATTGTAAAATCTTTTCTCAACAATGGCGTTCTCGTCACTTTAGATATTTCTTGAAGATATTGCAAATCACCTTGAAAATAATCTGGTTCAGTCAAAACAGAAATGGCGTCAACTCCAGCTTTTTGATAATCTTCAGCAATCTGAAGATATGGAAAATCCTGTGCTATCAATCCTTTCGACGGTGAGGCTTTCTTGATTTCTCCAATAAAATGTAATTGTGGTTCCAAAAACTTATCAACAATTACTTGTGGATTCTTATTGGGGATTTGTTCAGCTAATTCTTGAAGTTGCTTCAACGGCATAACGGTTCGTTCTATTGTGATTCGTTTTTGCGTGGCAGAGACCAAATCATCTAAAATCAAGCTGCCACACCGTCTTCCGTCAATCTAACAAATTCATCTAATTTATTTAAAGCCGTTCCATCATCAATAACTTTTCGAGCCATTTCTAATGCTCGATTTAAACTAATCGTTGGTCTAGCCGTATGAATAGCTAAAGCTGAATTCAATAAGATAACATCCAGTTTAGCTCCACTAGCTCCATTTAAAATATCCAATGTAATTTGAGCATTTTCTGCAGGTGTTCCTCCAATAACAGCGGTTTTTTCAGCTCGATTGAGTCCAAACTGTTCCGGTGTGATTTCATATTTAGTAAATTTGCCATTGTGAACTTCCATAACGGTTGTTGGTGCGGAAATTGATGCTTCATCGAACCCATCTTGTCCGTGAATGACCATGGCATTTTCAATTCCCAGTTGATCCAAAACTTTTGCCATTGGCTCAACTAATTGTTCATCATAGACACCTAATACTTGGTTCGTTGCGTGAGCTGGATTTGCTAAAGGTCCTAAAATATTAAACAACGTTCTAATACCAAGTTCCTTTCTAACTGGAGCTACATACTTCATGGCTTTGTGATATTCCTGAGCAAATAAGAAACAAATCCCAATTTGATTTAAAATTGCTTCGCTACGTTTTGGATCAAGTTCAATCTTGACGCCTAGTGATTCCAGAACGTCCGCCGCCCCACTTTTGGAACTAGCAGCTCGATTACCATGTTTAGCAACTGGAATTCCCGTAGCAGCAACAACTAAAGCCGAAGTAGTTGAAATATTGAATGAATTAGAATGATCACCACCAGTTCCAACAATTTCCAAAACTGGTTCATTCGTCTTAAATCCTAAAGCGTGATTACGCATTGCATCAGCAGCCCCAGCAATCTCTGCAACAGTTTCTTTCTTAACACTTAAAGCTGTGAGAAAACTGGCAATTTGAACAGCTGACGTTTGACCAGTCATAATTTCATCAATCACTTGATTTGTTTCATCAAAACTTAAATCGTTACCTTCAGTTATTTTTTTAATCGCATTTTCAATCATTTTTAGTTCCTCCAAATTAAATTAATCGTTTGTTTGATTTAATTTGAAGTTTGCCATCGTTTATTTGTCATTGGTGATACCTCCTGAGAATAAAAAAAATCCGCCCATAAACGTATTAACGTTTAAGGACGGATTTACCGCGGTGCCACCTTATTTTAATAGACCGATAGTCTGAGAGTATACCAAAAAACTACTCAAATCCTATCATCCATTACTCTTAGCGAAGGACCAACATCCTCCCGACAACTTACGTATGCCTAACGTTCTCCCGTACTCAAAATTTTTCGGAGAGACCCTCGATGGTCCATTTAACTATCTGCGTTCGATTGCCATTCTCAGCACCGGCAACTCTCTGGGCGTGCACGATAATCTTGACTTCCATCTCATTGGTTTATGGACGAATTAATTTGTTGTTTACGAGATTAATGCTATTTGGAGATTTTGTCAATAGTCAAATGTGATTTATTTTAATTTTATTAGAGGAAGCCGTCTCCGGAGATGATAATATTCACCGACTAATTAATTGGATTTAGATTATTTCAACTACTCAAAAAAAGCAGTCCTGTTTCTAATTCACAGTAACTACTTTCTTTAATTTTACTTATTCAAATATTTCTTAGCCAATTCTTCTGTTGTCGCATCAAAGGCAACAAAGTATACTTTAGCATCTAAATGAAACTCTCTCACTGTATCAATCGCTACAGCAATAGCTTCTTCCAATGGATATCCATAAATACCGGTACTGAGAAATGGGATTGCTAAGGAATTAACTTCTAGCTTTTGGGCAATCTCCATTGAAGACTTATAAGCATCACTTAAAAGCTGTTTTTCTCCATGTTCACCATCGTTATAACGGGGGCCAACTGCATGTATTACATAGTCAGCATTGAGATCATACGCTTTCGTATAAACCGCTGTTCCCGTTGGTGTACCACCAAATTTCAACATGTCCCGTCCCAATTCAGGCCCAGCTTTTCGATTTAATGCTCCATCAACGCCGCCACCAGGGACTAAAGCACTGTTAGCTGCGTTAACTATCGCATCGACGTGAAATGGTAAATAGGAAATATCTCCTCTAATAACGGAAAGTTTCTCCATAATAATTACTTCTTTCATTCCAAAACGTATTTTTCAATGGCTTTGGAAACGCCATTTTGATTATTGCTCTCCGTGATTACCTTAGCACACTTTTTAACCTCGACTGGGGCATTTTGCATTGCAACTCCCAGTCCAGCCAACTTCAACATTGGTACATCATTAAAGTTATCACCTAAAGTCATTGTTTTATCTAATGATAAATTATATGTCTTGGCTAACTCTCGTAGAGCTTTTTCTTTGGAAACGTGACTATTAGTAATTTCTAAGTAATTTGGTTTGGATAAATAAAAGGAACTATCCGTCATATCAGCGTTACGTAAGTACTGTAAAACATCTGCAATTTCTTCTGGCTCACTGACTAGTAAAAGCTTATGGACTGGGACTTGATGTACGTCAATCAAATGATTGATATCCGTTACGATTGGTTGCAATTTGGTGATTTTTGATTCAATTTCAACCCACTTATCTTGTTTTTCAACATACCAATCAGCACCTGAGTATAAATTTATTGAAACATTAGGAAACTTCTGATGAACAATTTCGATAATCTGGCGAACTTCTTTGATTTCCAATTCATGGCTCAATATGCTCGTAAAGTCTTGTTTATCAAGATTTTTAACCACCAAAGCGCCGTTATAGCAGGCAATTGGATTGTCTAAAACATCAAGTTCCTTAGCAATTGGCAACATCCCTTCTGGTGATCGAGCAGAGGCTAAAACAAACGGAATATCTTTTTGACGTAACTTAGCTACAGTTTGTTTTAATCCACTATCAACAACGTTGTCATCATTTAAAATCGTTCCATCAATATCACTTAAAATCAATTTAATATCCATCATGGTTCCTCCTCAATATTTAACATTCGTAGCTGATAAAATTTGTTCAGCTGGTTTAATATCAGTCAATAAATAATCAAAGTCAGTTATATTACCAATTGAATAAGTTGATTCCTTCGTAAATTTGAAATTCTCTGCTAGCAAAACTTTCGTTTTGGCATTTTCCAATATTAATTGCTTTAAATAAGCATCTTCTTGATCTTCAAAACTAACTTTCCCATTTTTAAGTCCAGCAGCTCCAATAAATGCCACATTGAAATTAATGTGTTTCAAAATTTCTACTTCATTTAATGAATAAAAGAAACGATTCTTCGGAAAGAACTGCCCGCCTAATGCATGCAAATCTATTTTTGAATTACCACTCAACATAATGGCATTATCCAATGAATGTGTGTAAATAGTAGCTTTCGTATCGACAATTTGGGCCAGCTTCAAAACAGTTGTCGATACATCGAAGAAGTATGTACCTTGCGTTTGAATAAATTCTTGTGCCAATTCAGCAATATGTTTCTTTGCATCGCTAAACTCATCTAAACGGTCATTAAAAGAGACTATCTCATTGTTAGTTGGTAACTGCATAATTCCACCGTGAACCCGCTTAACTTTACCTGCTTGTGACAATTTGGCAAAATCACGACGAATCGTATCACGCGAAACATGAAAATGTTCAATCATCTGTTCACTGGTCAAAACATCAGCATCCCGCAACATCTTTAAAATTTCTTCTAATCGTTGTTCTTGATACATATTTCCACCTCCAATAAGTATTTTAACATATTTATAAGCTTTTGTAAGCATTAATAAGTAATTATAAGTATTGATAATTATAATCACTTTCAAACTTTCAATTCCAGCAAAATCAGTGACTCACACTCGGTCTAAATACTGCATTATGATAAAATTAATATAATTGTTTCGGGGGAAACACATTTTGTTATACTGAGGTGATTTTATGAATCAATTTTCTCCGTATATGGACATCTTGCAAAAAACTTCAATTTATTTGGGGATTGCAACAATTGTTCTATTCGGAATTTTCTTATTCTTTTGGCTTAGAGAACCTCGCCAACTAATCCATGGAATAACGTTTACAGTCTTCTTCATTGCTTTTCTCGGTGAATTAGCTGCTCTAATATTTACAACTGGTAATCCAGAATTCATTGTTATTATGGGTGTTTTGTTCGTTCTAATTGTTGGTGTCATTTTAGTAGTGATGTTCTTTATGTGGGCATTACTACTTTGGAACGCTATTGTGGTTTGGAAGCGTGAAAGTCATACATTATCGAATATGTTAACTTTATTTTTAGCAATTTTTCTAATTGCGCTTTGGTTTGCCAATTCGTTTATGGTTGGTCACTCCCGCTTTCTGCCAGATTGGTTCAATGTTTTAATCTCCGGTTTACCAGTCATCGGTTTGTACCTATTACTTTGTTCATACAATTATTTAGCTAGTTCTTTTCTATATCAATTCGTCCCTCGACGTTACAAAGCTGACTACTTGATTGTCCTAGGTGCTGGGCTAATTAACGGTGATACAGTTTCTAGACTGCTAGGAAACCGAATTGATGCCGCCATGAAGTTTGGTAACAAGCAGATTAAAAAGGGCCGTCAAGCTCCTAAAATCGTCTTCTCAGGCGGTCAAGGCCCTGATGAAAAGCTATCTGAAGCTCAAGCTATGGCTAACTATGCTATCGATCATGGCTGGGACAAAGATTTAGTTATTCTTGAGGATAAATCTCGCAATACTTTGCAAAATATGCAATTTTCCAATGCTATTATTCAAGAAGACTATGGCTCTGATAGTGCTTATATCAAGTTTTTCAGTAATAATTATCATATTTTTAGAGCTGGTCTCTATGCTAAAATGGCTGGATTGGCGGCTAATGGTGTCGGTGCGCCAACTAAGTTCTACTTCCTACCAAATGCTTTGATCCGTGAATTTGTGGCCGTCTTCTTAATGCACAAGAAGCGTCACTTAATTGTCTTAGGATTGATTGGTATTGGTATCCTAATAATGATGGGAATTACAATTTATACCGATATTATGGCAAAATAAAAAATCTTCGTATGAGAGTTCATCAAAACTTTCAACGAAGATTTTTTTATTTGTTGTGGAAAACTTTTTCCATAATGACCATTGTGTACCCTGGAACAGGAACTTCACGATCCATTGCTACAAAATTATTTTTCAATAGGAATTGTTGGCTCTGAGCATTTCCTTTCGGATAAGCTACTTCAATTCTCTTTAATCCATTTTCAGATAACGCGACACTTAATTCAGTCATTATTCTTGAACCAATTTCTTGTTTCTGAAAACCAGCATCAACCATGAAGAAACCAATCCAGGCGTCCATTTCAGCTGGATAACCGATAATCAAATCAACAATTGCAATTAATTTATTATCTGCATAGTAACCTAAATAATACTTATCAGCTAAAGTTTTATCAGCTGGTACAACTTTCATATCTTCTAAAATACTGTGACGTGTTGGTGCTGGTGGACAAAAATTAAAGAAGCTTGAATTACTTTGAACTAATTGCAAAGCATGGTCGGCATCAGTCGCCGTTAATTTTTTTACTTGATACTTTGTGGATAACTTTTTGATATCTAACATTTTGCGTCCTCTTTTCCCACAACTATCATAACAAAAAAACATCCCTCACACTGAGAGATGTTTTTTGATTCAAAACTGGAAATATAAATATTAACGTTTTGAGAATTGTGAAGCCTTACGAGCTTTCTTAAGACCTGGTTTCTTACGTTCCTTCATACGAGGGTCACGTGTTAGGAAGCCAGCTGACTTGAGTGATGGTCTGAAATCAGGATCAACATCAAGTAGTGCTCTAGCGATACCATGTCTAATTGCTCCAGCTTGTCCTGAGAAGCCTCCACCGTTAACGTTAGCAATAACGTCGTAGCTGTCTGCTGTTTCAGTGACATCTAAAGGTTGTTTCATATCAGCAATCAAATTGTCAAAAGGAATGTAATCTTTGACATCACGTTTGTTGATAGTAATTTTTCCGTTTCCGGGTACTAGGCGTACACGAGCAACTGAGTCCTTGCGACGGCCTGTTCCGGCATATGATACTTGTGCCAAATTCTTTTCCTCCTTAGATTAGTTTGTTGATATCCAACATTTCTGGATTTTGTGCTTGGTGACTGTGATCAGAACCTGCATAAACATGCAACTTCTTGATTTCTTGACGACCAAGAGTGTTCTTAGGTAACATACCACGAATTGAGTCTTCTACGAAGCGTTCTGGCTTAGTAGCTCTCTTTTCGCCGGCACTGATACTCTTCAACCCACCTGGGTGATCTGAGTGAGAATAATAAATCTTATTCTTAGCCTTTTTACCTGTTAATCTAACTTTATCTGCATTGATGACAATAACATTGTCACCTGTATCAACGTTAGGTGTGTAAGTTGGTTTGTTCTTACCTCTAAGAATAGAAGCAACAACTGATGAAAGTCTACCTAAGACAACATCTTCACCGTCAATTACATACCATTTACGTTCAACTTCACTTGCTTTTGCTAATGGTGTTGTACGCACTTTAAATTCCTCCAGTTTCTACGTCTGTTTGACACTCAATAAGTTTCCGGGGCCTATCGTGGGGCAAACAATACCAGTTACAATAATACTGTGATTTTGACTTCAAGTCAATATTTATCCACAGATTAATCGTAAAAAACTTCTTTTAAATATAGCCCACTTGCAGGTGCTGTACCACGTGCCTCTTGTCGATCCTTCACTTCAAACAATCTCAAGAAGTCATGTACATCTCTGCGCCCATTACCAATCTCTAACAGAGTAGCAACTAAAATTCTAACCATATTATATAGGAAGCCATTGCCTGTAAATTCGAAAACTAATTCGTCATTGTTCTTATTATACACACATGACGCAGAATAGATAGTGCGAATTTTATTTTCTATCACACCACCCGACGCTGCAAAACTCGTGAAATCGTGTTCACCTTCAAGATCTTTTAAAGCAATTTGAATCTTATCCACATCTAGCGCATAAGGATAATGGCCTGTGTAAAACCGTTTAAATGGGTTCGTATAATGTTCGCAATCCACACGATATTGATACGTTTTTTTCTTAACTCCAAACCGAGCATGAAAATTCTCATCTACAATCTCAGCGGATTTAACTAAAACATCTAATGGCATCAAAGAATTGATTGCCCGTAGCATATTTTCAGCAGGAATATTACCTGGATAATCAAAATGAATCACTTGACCTAACGCATGAACACCAGCATCAGTTCGACCTGATCCAAATACATCCACATGTTGTCCCTTAGTCATCTTGCTTAATGCTTTTTCCATTACACCTTGAACTGTTCTTAATTCATTTTGGCGTTGGAAACCATGAAACTTTGTCCCATCATAAGCAATGGTTAATTTGTATCTTGTCATAAATTAATAACTCCGTAAAAATAATAAAATAACTGTCACTAAGGCCATAAAGAACAACATGATATTATCACGCTTATCCCAGCTTAAGACCCGATACTTACTCCGGCCCTCACCGTCTTTATACCCACGTGATTCCATCGCAATAGCTAAATCATAGGCAATTGAAAAACTGCTGACAAAGAGTGGAATCAATATTGGCACGAATGATTTGATACGTTTGATCAAACCGCCTTCACCAAAATCAACCCCGCGAGCTCTTTGAGCATCCATGATTTTAGTCGTTTCATCAACCAATAATGGCACGAATCGCAATGCAATCGACAACATTAAAGCAACTTGAGTCACTGGAAAATTAATTTTTTTCAATGGCTTGAGAATGCTCTCGATTGAATCGGAAATTTCGATAGGCGTCGTAGTTAACGTCAATAACGTTGAAATAAAAATAATCAGCACAAATCTAATAAAAATGTACCCAGCTATGACTAAACCTTCTTTTGAAAAGGTGAAGATTCCCCAATGCCACAGTGGATGACTACTTGGCGTAAACAAAAGCTGCAGCGCGACTGTAAACAAAATCAGCCAAAAGACCGGCTTTAATCCCTTAATAAAGAAACCAAAGTTAATCTTTGATAAATACACCGCAAACAAGACGAATGCTAATAAGAACGCATATGACACGACATTATTTGCTAAAAATACAATCCCCACAAAGTAAAACGTTAATAAGAACTTACCACGCGGATCTAACTGATAAATTATCGAGTCCCCAGGCAAGTATCTCCCCAAAATTATTTTATCCATTACTTAATCACCATTTAACTGTTCCTTAATCTCAGTTCCTAATTCATTAATTGTAATCGGTAGTCGATCAAAATGAAAACCTTTTCGTGATAATTCTTTCGCAAAGGCTGCACTCTTAGGTAAAGTTAATAAATCATCTTGCAATAGTTCTTGGTTGTTGAAAACTTCTTGTGGCAATCCTTCAGCAATTAGTTTTCCACGGTGGATAACTGCCATCTCATCTGCATAGTTAGCCACATCATCCATATTATGTGTAATCAAAATGATTGTCTTGCCTTGTTCTTGAAGATTTTTAAAGAGATCCATAATTTCCTGACGGCCAACTGGATCTAGTCCAGCTGTTGGTTCATCTAAAATAATCGTCTCTGGATCACTCGCTAAAACACCGGCAATAGCTACTCGACGCATTTGACCACCAGATAAATCAAACGGTGATTGACTTAGATGTGACTCATCTAAACCTACCATTTTAATCATCTTATGTGCGGCTGCCCTTGCATCTTCTTCACTAGCCCCAAAGTTCATCGGACCAAACATAATATCTTTTTCCACAGTCTCTTCAAATAATTGACTTTCAGGGAATTGGAAAACCATACCGACTTGTTTACGCAGTGGTTTCAAGTTTTTATTGTTTGTTTCCGGAGTAATGACTCGATCACCGACAGTAATCGTACCCGAAGTTGGTTTTAAAAGCGCATTGATATGTCGAACTAAAGTTGATTTACCACTACCAGTTTGCCCAACAATAGCAGTAAACTTCTTATCTTGAATCTTAAACGAAACGTCATCCAAACCAAGATTAACCGTTGGACTATTAGGATCATATGCATGTGTTACATGTTCGAAGATAATTTCCATAATTGTTCCTTTAGCTCCTCTTCATTTAAATAACCGTCAGGCAATTTAATCGTATCCCTTAGTGTTGATACCAATTCACTCGTAAACGGCTCCTCAAGGCCAAATTTTTCCAAATCGGACCCCAAATCATAGATTTCTTCTGGTTTACCATCACGAACAATTTGACCATCATTCAAAACGACGATTCGTTGCGACAATTCAGTCTCTTCAATATCATGGGTGATTGAAATAATAGTTAAATCTTGTTGACTTCGCAATTGTTGAACTAAATTTAAAACAGTTCGACGCCCATCAGGATCCAACATACTAGTGGATTCATCCATAATGACGATTTGTGGTTTAGTAGCTAACACCCCAGCAATCGCTACACGCTGCTTTTGACCACCAGACAACGACTGTGGATCACGTTTCTTAAATTCGGACATCTTAACTAAGGCCAAGGCCTCATCAATTGCCTTAACCATCTCTTCACGAGGCATACCTTGATTTTCCAAACCAAATGCCACGTCATCCTCTACCGTTGCCCCAACAAACTGGTGATCAGGATTTTGAAAGATAATACCGATTTTAGTCCGAGCTTCCCAAATATTTTTCTCATCAATAATTTGACCATCGACTTCAATTGTCCCAGAATCAGCCTCAATCAGACCATCAATCAATTTCGTCAGCGTTGATTTCCCACTACCATTCTTACCAACGATTGATAACCACTCGTTCTTATAAATATCGAGCGAGAGATTCTTGATAGCTGAGCGCTTAGCTTCTGGATAAGTATAATTTAAGTCTTTAATTGAAATGATTTTTTCCAAAAGTGTCTCCCCTGAAGATGTGTTTAATATTCTTTAGTGATGCCGCCTCTGGGAGTAAGAAATACAGGCTGCTGTGGGGACCGGTGCGAGCCAAGGTCTCGCACCTCGATTTTGAGCTTCGCAAAGTACGCGAATCTCAAAACTCGTCCCGTGGTGTAATGGCTAAAGCCATAACGCCACCTTCACTGCTGCCTATATTTCTTACTCCCAGAGACTAGTTAATTAATTGTTTCAAGTTTATCAATAATCAAGTTTATTGTTGATTACTACAAATACCATTTTCAAATAGATGGCAATAATCATTTTTTAACCCTTAATTGTCCAATCTAGTCTCCAAAAATATTATCCCAACATGATTTAATGCTTAAACATTATCATTACTAACACCAAATATGTACAAATAATGAAAGGCCGTATACTGCCCCAAGTAACTTATATTATGATTCCAACCAATAACTAGTCGGAGGAACCGAGAAAACTTAAATGGCTGTGAAAGTGGCGTTAGAGCTTTAGCTCTTACACCACCGGGCGTGTTTGGAGCCTTATCGAACTTTGATAAGGCTTCAAACCGAGATTCGAGACCTTGGCTCGAATCGGTCCGCATAGCCATTTAAGTTTTCTCGGTTCTGGAGACGGCATACTTAACAATAACTATATAATAACAAAATTTGGGTAAAAAAAAATCATTCGATAAATTAGTGTCCCCTTTGACAGAGATCTCAGAGATAGACTTAGTCGAAAACGACCATCATCTTAACACTCACTAATTCATCAGAATGACTGATTTTTTAAAAATTAATAACACATTATTATTAAACTAATTCAATAATAACCATTGGAGCAGCATCTCCACGGCGTGGAGTAGTCTTCAAAATACGTGTGTATCCACCATTACGTTCTTTGTAACGAGGTGCGATATCACTGAATAGTTTTTGAAGAGCTGATTGAACAACAACTGCGTCATCATCTTCTGTAATGTTAGCAACTTCGTTTCTAACATAAGCAGCAGCTTGGCGACGAGCATGCAAATCTCCGCGTTTACCTAAGGTTATCATTTTTTCTGTTGTACGACTGATTTCTTTAGCACGAGTTTCAGTTGTTACAATATGTTCATTAATGATTAAATCAGTAGTTAAATCGCGTAACATTGCTTTTCTTTGTGAACTGGTACGTCCTAATTTGCGGTAGCCCATGTCTATACCTCCTGTTTGAATTTGATATTATTAGTCTTCTTGCTTCAATGATAATCCAAGATCAGCAAGCTTTTCTTTAACCTCAACAAGTGATTTACGTCCTAAGTTACGAACACGCATCATATCTGCTTCGGATTTTTCAGTAAGCTCTTGCACAGTATTAATACCGGCACGCTTCAAACAATTATATGAACGAACTGATAAATCAAGTTCTTCAATAGTCATTTCAAGTTTCTTTTCTTTTTGAGTTTCCTCTTTTTCGATCATCATGTCTGCACTCTTAGCTTCTTCAGTAAGATTTACAAAACTGTTTAGGTGTTCTGTAAGAATCTTAGCTGACAAACTAATAGCTTCGCGTGGTCCAATTGAACCATTTGTCCAGATATCGATTGTTAATTTGTCGAAGTCGTTTCTCTTACCCACACGAGTGTTTTCAACTTGATAGTTAACTTTTTCTACAGGTGTAAAAATTGAGTCAACTGGAAGAACACCAATAGGTGTTTCGTCCGTCTTATTTTGTTCTGCAGGAGTATATCCACGACCATTTTTAATTGTCATTTGCATGTGGAAGTGTCCACCCTCGGCAACAGTACAAATAAATTGTTCTGGGTCAAGGATTTCCAAGTCATCATCAGCCTTGATATCATTAGCTGTAACAGTAGCAGGACCAACAATGTCGATCTCAGCTTTTAAGCTGTCTTCAGCATAAGATTTAAGCTTTAATTTCTTAACGTTAAGCACGATTTGTGTAACGTCTTCAATTACGCCATCAATAGCTGAGAATTCATGCAATACACCATCTATTTGAATATCAGATACCGCTGTCCCTGGCAATGATGCTAATAAAACTCTACGTAATGAATTACCTAAAGTTGTACCATAACCTCTTTCAAGCGGTTCGATAATATATTTACCATAACTACTACTTTCTTCAACAGAAGTAATAGATGGCTTTTCAAATTCGATCATTCGGTTAGTTCCCCTTTCAAAACGAAATGTGTGTAGCGTAGTTCATATGGGTATACAACCATTCTATACACGACGACGCTTTGGAGGACGAGAACCATTATGAGGAACTGGTGTAACATCACGAATAGCAGTAATTTCCAAACCAGTAGCTTGTAATGAACGGATTGCAGCTTCACGACCTGAACCAGGACCCTTAACAGCTACTTCGACTGTTTTCATACCATGTTCCATTGATTCTTTAGCAGCTGCTTCTCCAGCCATTTGTGCGGCAAATGGTGTTGATTTACGACTACCCTTGAATCCAAGTGCACCAGCTGATGACCATGAAACGGCATTACCGTTAACATCAGTGATCATAACAAGTGTGTTATTGAAAGTTGAGTGGATATGTGCAACACCAGCTTCAATATGCTTCTTAGTACGGCGCTTACGACCTTTACTTTGTGCCATGATTAACCTCCTATCTTATTATTACTTCTTCTTACCTGCAATAGTAGTTTTCTTACCCTTGCGAGTTCTTGCATTGTTCTTTGTGTTTTGTCCACGAACGGGCAATCCACGACGATGTCTCATACCACGATATGAGCCAATTTCTTGTAGTCTCTTGATGTTCATGCTTACTTCACGACGTAAGTCACCTTCGACACGTACCTTATCAACTTCTGCACGAATTTTATCTTCTTGATCAGGAGTTAAGTCTCTTGTACGAATGTCTTCAGATACGCCTGCATCTTTAAGCACTTTTTGAGCTGTTGTTTCGCCGATACCGAAAATGTATGTCAAAGCGATAACAATTCTCTTATCACGAGGTAAATCTACACCTGCTATACGAGCCATAAATCACTGCACCTCCTATTTTATTATCCTTGTCTTTGTTTGTGCTTTGGATCTGCAGAGCAAATAACCATGACGCGACCGCGTCTCTTAATTACTTTACAGTGTTCGCACATAGGTTTAACGGATGGTCTTACTTTCATATTGTGGAACCTCCATTCCATTAAAAAACTTATTATCTATATCTATATGTAATTCTTCCCTTGGTTAAATCATAAGGGGATAATTCCACGGTAACCTTGTCACCGGGTAAAATTCTAATGTAGTGCATACGGATTTTACCTGATACATGAGCTAGAACTGTAGCACCATTTTCAAGTTTTACCTTAAACATTGCATTAGGCAATGTTTCTGAAATTGTGCCTTCTACTTCAATGACATCTTCTTTTGCCAAAGATATTAACCTCCATACGGGATGAAATTAATTCTGCATATACTGGCGAATTATACAATAATTTTCCGTACATGTAAACATTCAAAGCAAAAAGTCTTACAAGTTTTGTAAAACTTTCTTGACTTCGTTATAAACTTCATCTATTTCTTGTTCACCATTGATCTTGTGTAACAAGTTCAACTTGTCATAAAAATCAATTAATGGTGTATTCATTTCAATATTAACTTTCAATCTATTCTTAACAGTTTCAGGCTTGTCATCCTCACGTTGATAGAAGTCATGGCCGCCACAAACGTCACATGTGCCTTCTACCTTTGTAGGATTATAAATTTTATGATAAGTTGCTCCACAATTAGAACAAATATATCTTCCAGATAAGCGATCAACTAATGTTTCAGGCTTTACATCGATATAGATGACAGCATCAATCGGTTTGTTTACATTCTTTGCAATTGTCTGTAAAGCATTAGCCTGTTCAAGAGTTCTCGGAAATCCATCTAACATATATCCATCTTTTTGAACATCATCTTCAGCTAAGCGTTCTTCGACGATAGCTTCGGTAACATCATCCGGAACAAGTTCACCTTTATCGATGAACCCTTTAGCCTTTAGACCAACTTCTGTCTTGTTAGCCATGGCTGCTCTAAACATGTCACCAGTTGAAATATGAACAACTTTAAAATCTTCAACAATCTTTTCTGCTTGAGTACCTTTACCTGCACCAGGCAATCCCATCAATACAATATTCATTGTCACATCTCCAATTATCTAATAAATCCAACGTATTCACGTTTCATCAAAAGACCACGTAATTGACGATCCATTTCCAAAGCAACACCAACGATGATCAACAAACTCGTACCACCTAATCCGATAGATTGAGGTAAGTTGAACAAGTTAGCTGCTAACAATGGAAGTAATGAAACTAAACCTAGGAACGCAGCTCCGACAGTTGATAGTTTCATCAATACACCTGACATGAACTTGATTGTTTCATTACCAGGCCAAACGCCAGGGATATAAGCCCCTTGCTTTTGTAGGTTTTCTGCAAGCTTTTCAGGATTTACTTGAACAAATGCATAGAAGAATGTAAATAATACAATCAACAATGTATAAATAATCGAACCTGTTGTAGTTTGCATACTGAATATTTCTGTTAATACTTGATACCATTGATCTCCACTGTGATTTGCTTGGAATGCCATCAAAATAGTTTGAGGCGTAACAATAAATGAACTAGCGAAGATAACAGGAATAACACCAGCAACGTTAACCTTCAATGGTAGAAAACTTTCACTACCGCTACCAGCTGCACGTCTTGTGTATTGAATAGGAATTCGACGACTTGCTTGTTGAACAAAAGTAACAAATTGCACAACAAGCAAGATAATGACCACAAGGCCAACAAGGAATCCAATATTCTTAGCAAGATCAGCAGAACTAGCATTTGTAATATAATCACGGTAAATTTGTTGAAGCCCATTAGGGAATCTAGCAATAATACCAGCGAAGATAATTACGGAAACTCCATTACCCAAACCTTTGTCAGTAATCTGCTCACCAATCCAAGTAAGAAGCATCGTACCACCTGTAAGGATGATACCGATAGTTATGAAAGCTCTCATATTAGGAGATTTAACTAATCCCAAACCACTTAATTGGTTAAAACCGGCAGTAATACCGATTGACTGAACAAAACCTAAAACAATCGTCAAATATCTCGTTACTTGATTTAACTTTCTACGACCAACTTCACCTTGTTTACTCCACTCAACAAATTTAGGAACAATGTCCATTTGTAAAAGTTGAACAACAATTTGGGCCGTAATGAATGGTGAAACACCCATTGAGAAAATAGAATAGTTTGAAAGACCACCACCGGTAACGGTATCCAATAGGGGAACCAATCCAGTAGAACCAACTTTATCCATAGCCGCAGCATTAACTCCGGGTACGGTAATTTGAGATCCCAAACGGTATATAACAAGTAACATCAAGGTAAATAGGATCTTCTTACGAATTTCCTTTACCTTTAGAGCATCTCTGATAGTTCCAAGCATTAGATCACCTCTACAGTGCCACCAGCGGCTTCAATTGCTTTAGTAGCTGCGGCTGAACTCTTAGCAACTTTAACAGTTAACTTAGCACTAACCTCACCGTTAGCAAGCAACTTAACACCATTATATTGTTTCTTAATGATTCCGGCTTCTTTTAATGTTTCTACATTAACTTCAGCACCGTCATTAAACTTACTTAATTCACTTAGGTTTACAATAGCATATTCCTTGCGGTTGATGTTATTGAATCCACGTTTTGGCATACGACGGAACAAAGGCATTTGTCCACCTTCAAAACCAATACGTGTCTTACCACCTGATCTAGCCAATTGACCTTTTTGACCACGACCAGAAGTTTTACCTGTACCACTTGAAGTACCACGACCTAGACGCTTTCTTGAGTGTCTTGAGCCTGCACTTGGCTTAAGTTCGTTTAGTTCCATTATTGCACCTCCTAATCTTTTAAAATTTATTAATCTTTAACTTCTTCAACGCTTACTAAGTGAGCGATTTTACGTACAGCACCACGAATTGCAGCATCATCCGGCTTAACAACAGAACTTGAAACTCTTGCGAGTCCTAGTTCCTTAACTGTTTTACGTTGAGCAGGAAGGCGGTGAGCTGCACTTCTAATTAGAGTAATTTTAAGTTTAGCCATTATTACACACCTTTCTTCTAGTTAAGCAATTCTTGGGCTGAGATTCCGCGCATTTCAGAAACGCTTTCGGCAGTCTTAAGTTGTTTTAATCCTTCGATTGTTGCACGAATTACGTTAATTGGAGTGTTTCTTCCAAGTGATTTACTTGTAACATCACCAACACCTGATAATTCGATAACGGCACGAACAGCACCACCAGCAGCAATACCAGAACCTTCTTCAGCAGGCTTCAACATGATTCTACCGGCACCGAATGTACCAATAACTTCATGAGGAATTGTTGAACCAACCATAGGAACACTAATAAGGTTCTTCTTAGCATCTTCAACAGCTTTACGAATAGCTTCAGGAACTTCTTGAGCTTTACCAGTACCGAAACCTACGTGACCATTCTTGTCACCAACGATTACGATAGCAGCGAAACGTAGACGGCGTCCACCTTTAACAACCTTAGTAACACGGTTGATTGAGACAACGCGATCTTCTAATTCTAATTGAGATGGATCGATATATGTCATAAATTTGGTTTCCTCCTTCTAGAATTTTAGCCCATTTTCACGAGCTGCTTCAGCAAGACTTTGGATACGTCCGTGATATAAGTAACCACCACGATCAAAGATAACATTGCTAATTTTAGCTTCTTGTGCTCTTTGTGCAACTAATGCACCAACAGCTTCAGCTTGTTCAACTTTTGAACCGTCTTTAACTTCTTTATCAAGAGTTGAGGCACTTGCTAGCGTTACACCCTTTACGTCATCAATAATTTGAGCGTAAATGTTTTTATTCGAACGGAATACGTTTAAGCGTGGGCGCTCAGCAGTACCAGAGATTTTGGCACGGATACGCTTTTGACGTTTTTGACGTGCTTTGTTTTTGTCTGGTTTTGTAATCACAATTTTCACCTCATAGATTTATTTACTATTTACCAGTTTTACCTTCTTTACGACGTACATATTCGCCAACATAACGAATACCTTTACCTTTATAAGGTTCTGGAGAACGTACATCGCGGATTTCAGCAGCAAATTGACCAACCTTTTGCTTTGAAATACCTAGAATGTTAATTTCTGTATTTGAAGGAGATTCGATCTTGATACCTTTTGGTGCATCCATGACAACTGGATGTGAGTAACCAACTGAAAGTGTTAGTACGTCACCTTTAACTTGTGCACGGTAACCAACACCTCGTAGTTCAAGTTTCTTCTCGTAACCTTCTGTAACACCAATAATCATGTTGTTAAGGTTTGAACGCATTGTTCCGTGAAGAGCTTTATCATTATCGCTTTCACGTGTGAACTTAGCTTCTGTACCTTCGATAGTCAACTTGATCTTTGGACTGAATGCTCTTGTTAATTCACCCTTAGGGCCTTTAACAGTGATGTTTTCATCTTTTTGAGTAACTGTAACTCCTGCAGGAATTTCAATTACTTTATAACCGATACGACTCAAATTAGTGCACCTCCTTACTTTATAAGTATATTACCAAATATAAGCGATTACTTCTCCACCAACGTGTTGAGCGCGGGCTTCTTTGTCAGTAATAACACCTTTTGAAGTTGAAAGAATAGCGATACCTAATCCATTAAGAACCTTTGGCACGTTATCTGAATCAACATAACTACGTAGACCTGGTCTTGAAATACGTTTCAAGCCTGAAATAACGCGTTGTTGATCTTTACCATATTTTAAGAAAATACGAAGTACGTTTTGTTTGTTATCTTCGATAACTTCGTAATCCTTGATAAATCCTTCATTCTTAAGAATCTCTGTCATACTCTTCTTGATGTTTGAAGCAGGAATGTCTAGAGATTCATGTTTAACCATGTTTGCATTACGAATACGTGTTAGGTAATCTGCAATAGGATCTGTCATGACCATTTGATTTGCCTCCTTTTTATATTAAAAATCTTACCAGCTAGCTTTTTTCATACCAGGGATTTGACCTTCATGAGCCAATTGACGAAGGCAAAGTCGGCAAAGCTTAAATTTACGATATACGGAATGTGGACGTCCACAACGTTCGCAACGTGTATAAGCTTGTGATGAGAACTTTGCGGGTCTGTGATTACGTACGATTTGTGATTTCTTAGCCAATGAATTTACCTCCTATTATTTTGTAAATGGCATACCGATTTGAGTTAATAGTTCACGTGATTCTTCATCGGTGTTAGCAGTTGTAACAATAACGATGTCCAATCCACGAATCTTGTTAACCTTATCGTAGTCAATTTCTGGGAAAACCAATTGTTCTTTAACACCTAGTGTGTAGTTACCACGACCATCAAATGAGCGTGTTGATACACCACGGAAGTCACGAACACGTGGTAAAGCAATGTTGATTAGTTTGTCAAGGAAGTCATACATGCGGTCGCCACGAAGTGTAACCTTAGCACCGATTGACATACCTTCACGAAGTCTGAAACCAGCGATTGATTTCTTAGCTTTTGTGATCAAAGGTTTTTGACCTGAAATCAAACCTAATTCTTCAACAGCTTCGTCAAGATTCTTTGAGTTAGCAATTGCGTCACCAACACCCATGTTCAAAACGATCTTTTCAACTTTAGGTGTTTCCATGATTGATGAGTAGTTGAACTTCTTCATCATTGATGGTGTGATTTCGCTAACGTACTTTTCTTTTAATGCGTTAACCATTTAGTTTTCTCCTTTCTTATTTATCTTCTTTATCAGTTGTTTTACTTACAACTTTAACGTTAGTTACGCTAATAGGTCTTTCAACGTCAACAATTCCACCTTGGGGTTGAGCGCTGGTTGCCTTTGAATGTTTCTTTACAACGTTAACGCCTTCGACGATAACTTTGTTAGCAGCAGGGATAGCTTTTTTAACTACGCCTGTCTTGCCTTTAGCGTCACCAGCAATAACTTTGACATTGTCTCCAGTTTTTACAAACACTGTTCAGCACCTCCTGAATTTAATTGTTCTTTTTATAGCACTTCTGGTGCTAGGGATACGATCTTCATAAAATCGTTATCACGTAGTTCACGAGCAACGGGTCCGAAGATACGTGTTCCTCTAGGTGTTTTATCAGCATTAATAATAACTGCGGCGTTTTCGTCAAATCTGATGTAAGAACCATCTGTACGGTGAGCACCTGATACAGTTCTTACGATAACAGCTTTAACAACGTCACCCTTTTTAACAACGCCACCTGGTGTTGCTTGTTTAACAGTAGCAACGATAATATCACCGATATTAGCTGTCTTGCGGTTTGAACCACCAAGAACTTTAATTGTTAGAATTTCACGAGCTCCAGAATTATCTGCAACTTTTAGACGACTTTCTTGTTGAATCACGTTTTGGCCCTCCTCTCATCAGTTATAGTCTAGATTGTGACTGCTTTTTCGACGATTTCTAATAAACGGAAGCGCTTTGTCTTTGACAAAGGTCGAGTTTCCATGATACGTACAACATCGCCAACTTTTGCTTCATTGTTATCGTCTTGAACGTAATACTTCTTAGAATATCTTACACGCTTGCCATAAACTGGATGTTGTTTAGTAGTTTCAACAACTACAACGATTGTTTGATCCATCTTATCTGAAACAACACGTCCTTGATATACTTTACGACGGTTACGAGTTTCTTGTGTTTCGCTCAACTTGATGTCCCCTTCCTGTTTATTATTTTTCGTTATTCTTTTGGTTTTGAGCTGTTCTTAATCTTGCAATGTTCTTTCTTACAGCCTTTAAACGAGCTGTGTTTTCCAATTGGCCTGTGGCTTGTTGGAAACGCAAGTTGAATAGTTCTTCTTTATATTCTTTAACCTTGTCTTGCAATTGAGCAGCAGTTAGCTCTTTGATTTCATTAGCCTTCATCAGCGCCACCTACTTCCTCACGTTTTACAAACTTAGTTCTTACAGGTAGTTTGTGTGATGCAAGTCTCAAAGCTTCACGAGCAACTTCTTCAGAAACGCCACCGATTTCAAACAAAATCTTTTCGCGTTTAACTGGAGCTACCCATCCAGCTGGAGCACCTTTACCATTACCCATACGAACACCTACACCCTTAGCAGTGTATGATTTATGAGGGAAGATTTTAATCCAAACCTTACCACCACGCTTCATGTAACGAGTCATAGCAACACGAGATGCTTCGATTTGTCTGTTTGTGATCCAGCTTGAGTCAAGTGCTCTCAAACCATATTCACCAAATGTAACTTCTTTTCCACCTTTAGCTTCTCCGCGCATCTTTCCACGGAATTCACGACGGTGTTTTACACGTTTTGGTACTAGCATAGATTATTCTCCTTTCCCTTCATTTTTTGTTTCGTTGTTGTGTTGTGGTTTAGCAGGAAGAACTTCACCACGATAGATCCAAGTCTTAACACCTAGATTACCGTAAGTTGTCTTTGCTTCAACCCAAGCATAATCGATATCAGCACGCAATGTGTGCAAAGGAACAGTTCCTTCTGTATGCCATTCACGACGAGCCATATCGGCACCGTTTAAACGACCAGAAATTTGTACCTTGATACCTTTAGCACCGGCACGTCTTGTACGTTGAACTGCTTGACGTTGTGCACGTCTGAAAGCAATACGAGCTTCAAGTTGACGGGCGATACTTTCACCAACAAGTTTTGCATCTAGATCAGGTTTCTTGATTTCGATGATGTTGATGTGAATGTTTCTATTAGTTAGACTGTTTAGTTCGTTACGTAGTTTTTCAACTTCAGAACCACCCTTACCAATAACCATACCTGGTTTAGCAGTGTGAATTGAAACAGTAACGTTCTTAGCAGTACGTTCGATTTCGATTCTTGAGACAGAAGCATTTGAAAGTTTGTCTTCAATATACTTACGAATCTTAAGATCTTCATGTAAAAATGTTGAAAAGTCTTTGTTGTTTGCATACCATTTGGCATCCCAGTCACGGATTACACCGACACGGAATCCGACTGGATTAATCTTTTGACCCACTAAAGTTACCTCCTATACTATTCTTTCTCACTTACAACTACTGTAATGTGACTTGTTCTCTTGTTAATTGGTGATGCTGAACCTTTGGCTCTTGGACGGAAACGTTTTAGAGTTGGTCCTTCGTCTACGAAAGCTTCGCTAACGTAAAGGTTTTGTGCATCTAAATCAAAGTTATGTTCTGCGTTTGCAATTGCTGACTTAAGAGCTTTAGCAATAATTGGAGAGCCTGCTCTAGGTGTGAATTGCAAAATTGCAAGTGCTTCAGCAGCTTGTTTGCCTCTGATTAGATCAATAACAAGGCGAGCCTTACGAGGTGCGATACGCACGTTAGTAACTTTAGCTGTTGCAGATGTAATTTCTTGTTCTGCCATCATTTAAGTCTCCCTTCTTATTTCTTTACTGTCTTCTTGTCATCTGTTGCGTGACCATGGAATGTACGTGTAGGTACGAATTCACCTAATTTGTGTCCAACCATATCTTCTTGGATATAAACTGGAACATGCTTACGTCCATCATGAACTGCGATTGTGTATCCTACGAAACTAGGAAAAATTGTTGAACGTCTTGACCATGTTTTGATAACTGACTTCTTGTCAGAATCTGCTTGTGCTTCGATCTTCTTTAGAAGGTGTGCATCAGCGAATGGTCCTTTTTTTAAACTACGACTCATCTTATGTCCTCCTTATATTATTCTAATGAATAGTCTACTTACCTTTTCTATGACGAACGATAAGCTTTTCAGATTTGGCATGAGTTGAACGAGTTTTCTTACCAAGAGTCTTCTTACCCCATGGTGACATAGGAGATGGATGACCGATAGGAGCTTTACCTTCACCACCACCGTGTGGGTGATCGTTAGGGTTCATTACTGATCCACGAACTGTAGGTCTCATACCTAACCAGCGCTTACGACCAGCTTTACCAATCTTAATAAGTTCATGTTGTTCGTTACCAATTGAACCAATTGATGCACGGCAAGTTGAAAGAACCAAACGAACTTCACCAGAAGGCAAACGTAAGATTGAATACTTTCCATCTCTACCAAGCAATTGGATTGAAGTACCAGCTGAACGGCCGATTTGACCACCCTTACCAGGTTTCAATTCAACGTTGTGGATTGTTGTACCAACAGGAATATCTGAAAGAACTAGTGCGTTACCTGGTTTGATATCAGCATCTTTACCAGATTGAATAACTTGTCCTACTTCAAGACCCTTTGGAGCTAAGATGTATGATTTAACACCATCTGAATAGTGAATAAGTGCAATATTAGCAGTACGGTTAGGATCATATTCAATTGACTTAACTGTAGCCTTTACACCGTCTTTGATACGTTTAAAATCAATAACACGGTATTTTTGTTTGTGTCCACCACCACGGTGACGAACTGTAATATGACCGTATGAGTTACGACCAGCTGTATGGCTTTGTGATTCTAGAAGTGTCTTTTCAGGAGTTGTCTTAGTGATTTCTGAAAAGTCAGAACCTGTCATATTACGACGACCGTTTGTGGTTGGTTTATACTTGATAATCGCCATTATTGGACCTCCTTATTTATTCTTCGTCAAAAATCTTAATTTCATCTGAATCTGCTGTAAGAGTAACAATAGCCTTACGACGTTTTGCTGTAAAACCAACATAACGACCTTGGCGCTTCTTCTTACCAGAAACATTCATGATATTTACTTGTTTAACTTTAACACCGAAAACTTCTTCAACGGCTTGTCTAACTAGAACCTTGTTAGCATCTAGGGCAACATCGAAAGTATATTTCTTGTCGCTCATAGCATCCATTGAGCTTTCAGTTACAACGGGGCGAATAATTACGTCTCTTGCGCTCATTATCCAAGCACCTCCTCAATCTTAGAAAGTGCTGCTTGTGTAACAACTAACTTGTTAGCATTAATAACATCAAGTACGTTAACACCTTCTGGTGCAACAACTTTAACGTTGTTAATGTTTCTTGCTGATAGGGCAACGTTGTTGTTACCATCTTCAACAACTACAAGAGCTTTATTGTCAGCACCTACTGTATTTAGTAATTGTGCGAAAGCTTTTGTACTTGGTTTGTCGTATGAAATTGAGTCAATAACGATTACGTTACTGTCAGCAGCCTTTTGTGAAAGTACAGACTTCAATGCCAAACGGCTAACCTTCTTAGGAAGGTGATATGCATAAGATCTTGGTGTAGGGCCGAATACGACACCACCACCTACCCATTGAGGTGATCTAATTGAACCTTGACGAGCACGTCCTGTACCCTTTTGACGCCATGGTTTTCTACCACCACCACGTACTTCGGAACGGTTCTTAACATCATGAGTACCTTGTCTCATTGATGCACGTTGCATGATGACTGCATCTGTAACAACACTATCATTTGGTTCGATACCAAAGATTGCATCTTTTACTTCAACAGCACCGTTCTCAGCACCGTTATCTTTGTAAGCTGTGATTTTTGTCATAACTCATTTCCTCCTTCCTATTTTTGATTAGCTTTAACAGCTGTTTGAATTTTAACTAATGATTTGTTAGCACCGGGAACATTTCCCTTGATCATAATTGCATTACGTTCTGTATCAACTTTAACGATTTCAAGGTTTTGTGTAGTAACACGGTTGTTACCCATGACACCAGGAAGCATCTTACCCTTGAATACACGGTTAATGATGGCACCCATTGAACCAGCAACACGGTGATATCTAGAACCGTGAGTTTCTGGACCTCTAGCTTGACCAAAACGCTTGATGTTACCTTGCATTCCGTGTCCCTTTGTTGTACCTGTAACGTCGACAATATCACCAGAATTAAATGTATCAACTGTAACGTTGGCACCTAATTCGTAGTCTCCCATTTCAACATCGCGGAATTCGCGAATGTAATGTTTAGGAGTTGTATTTGCCTTTTCTGCATGACCTTTGGCAGGTTTGTTTGATAAGACTTCGCGTCTATCTTCAAAACCTAGTTGAACGGCCTCATAACCATCATTTTCAACTGTCTTAAGTTGCATAACAACGTTTGGTGTTGCTTCAACAACTGTTACGGGAACAAGTTCACCGTTGTCAGTGAAAATTTGAGTCATTCCGACTTTTTTACCAAGAATTCCTTTTCTGGCCATGTTTGCACCTCCAATAATTTATTTTTAATAATTATAATTTGATTTCAATGTCAACACCAGATGGTAGATCCAACTTCATAAGTGAATCAACCGTCTTCTTTGTTGGGTTAACAACGTCGATAAGTCTTTTATGTGTACGCATTTCGAATTGCTCTCTAGAATCCTTGTGCTTATGTGGTGAAGCTAACACTGTATATAGTGAACGTTCTGTAGGCAATGGAATTGGACCTGAAATTTGAGCTCCAGTTCTCTTTGCTGTTTCCACAATTTTGTCAGCTGATTGATCTAGAATACGATGTTCATAAGCCTTCAAACGAATGCGAATCTTTTGACTTGCCATGGGGTTACCTCCTTTTTATCTCTTTCAAGATGACCGGCTCCGTGAAAATATCCGCCAGCCCTGCCGTGGCAAAGCGGCCGGGTGTGTCGCAACCTCTCACTTCTAAACCGTCGATATTATTTTAATATCACTTTGGTACATACTTCTATATGAAATAAGCACTCTTATAATACTACACGATGAACTCCACATTTTCAAGGTAAAATCAAGCATTTTTTTAAATGTCAGTCGCTTTCTTAAAAAACGATTTTCATCTATACTCTAAAAGAAACCATGGAGGTGTGAATTGAATAATAATCTCGAATTTAGTTATAATAACAGGTTTCCAACAAATAATAAAGACAATTTTTATTTTATTTTGTTCAAGGTCCAGGTAATCCTGAATGCATTGTTTATTTTCAGCTACAGCGCTGTGACCAAGAATCTATATTTGTTTGGTCCTATCATCCTTAATTTGTTAGCTTTGTATATCAAACCTAACCCCGATAAAATTCTTGATCGGATGAATTTCATTTTTCAATTATTCTTCCAGGTTTTTATCATTGCGGAATCATACTATTATTTGATCAATGTTACGACACATTTATATAATTGGAACTTACCTAGTTCAATTGGACTGTTGCTCGTTTCAATGCTCGTTATGTACATTCCATATATGATTGTCTTCTATGGAAGGATTAGAAACAAACTACTGCAGTTAATCACGATTTTCTTTACTTTTGAAGTAATTGCTATGGGTGCATCAAGTCTAGTAACTTATGGAACAATTATTTACTTCAATCCATTTATGGGCCTATTAACTAACTCTGCATTTCTGGGTGCTTTAATGTTTCTCGTATTAACTTTAGTTATCATGCGTCGTTGGAATTACGATTGGCCTAAAATGCGTCTTTCTAAAGCAGCTAGTCTCAAAGTAATGATTCCTATATTACTTATTAGCATTTGGTTTATTATGTGGAATGCTTTTGGCGGTGGTAATAGTCTATTCAAATCATTCTTTACTTTTAATTTCTCAGGTATTGCCTTCAAACCTCAATTCGTGCTCAGTGGTCTGGAAGCTGGGATTGCAGAAGAGTTATTATTTCGATATGCTTTCCTAACCATTCTATTAGTTGCTTTTCAAAACACTCGTTACCAAATTTTCTACGTCGCTGGTATTAGTAGTCTCTGTTTTGGTTTAATTCACTTAGGTAACGTTTCAGCTGGTCAGAGCCTAGCCAATACGGTCAATCAAGCCATCTTTGCTTTTGGTATGGGATTATTAATGTGTGGGATTTATTTATACACCGATCTCTTCTATGTACCTGTTATCTTCCACACCCTACTTGATGCATTAGTCTTTAGTGTCTCAGGTGAATTAATGTCTGGTAAGGTAACTATTGCAGATAGTATTTTAACAGTGTTAGAGACAGGATTATTCGTCCTGGTTGCCATTCTTTTACTAGTTGCCGTTTATAATAGAAGAAACACGTCATTTAATTTTAAAAGTAATAGCATTAAATTCTAAAAAGCTCGCTGTCTAGATAATATTTATTAAGGGAAGCTTTCCAAAATAACTAACAAATTGAGAATAGACTCTTAATTACAAAAAAATTAGGAAGTTACGTCTATGATAAAGTATCAAGTAAATAACAAAATAAGCAAAAACGATTTGGAACAACTGTATTCCAGTGTTGGATGGTTTGCATATACTAATGAAATGACTAATTTAACGAAAGCTATTGATAATTCCTTATTAGTGATCACTGCCTGGCAGGACGAGAAATTAGTTGGTTTGATTAGAACAGTTGGCGACGGCTATACAATATTATATATTCAAGATATTTTAGTCCACCCTGATTTTCAAAATCAAAAGATAGGAACTACTCTTATGACTATGGTTCTGGCTAAGTATCCTCACATTAGGCAAAAAGTATTATTAACCGAGGACGCCCCAAACGTCAGATATTTTTATGAAAAATTCGGTTTTATCTCTTGCGATAAGGGTAATACAGTTGCTTTTTATAAAGAATCTGAAGGTTGAAAGTTAAATATGCTGTGGAGATGGTACTGTTTGGGTTGATTTTTTTTCGTCAATAATGATTAGAATATAAAGACTTAAAGTATGTTTTGCTTCTTTCAACCTTTAGTAAAGAATTTAATTAAGACTACTAAAAAAATGTACAAAAAAAAGAGAAGATCAAATGATCTTCTCTTTTTGATTGGTTTCACTCTAAAGACTAAGCTTCAGGGTTACCACCGTTCTTCTTAATAATTTCAGCTTGAATTGACTTAGGAACCTTTTCGTAGTGATCCATTGTCATTGTAAATGTACCACGACCTTGAGTTGCTGAACGAAGTGTTGTAGCGTAACCAAACATTTCTGCAAGCGGAACGAAAGCATTGATAAGTTGTGCATTACCACGTGCTTCCATACCTTCAACACGTCCACGACGAGCAGTAACTTGTCCCATAACATCTCCAAGGTATTCTTCTGGTGTAACAATTTCAACCTTCATAATAGGTTCAAGAATTACGGCACCAGCGGCCTTAGAAGCATTACGTAGTGCCATTGAAGCGGCAATCTTGAAGGCAGCTTCTGATGAATCGACTTCGTGATATGAACCATCATATAACTTAGCCTTAACATCGATCAATGGATATCCGGCAAGAACACCATTTTCCATTGATTCCTTCAAACCCTGTTCAACTGATGGAATGTATTCACGTGGAACAACACCACCGACGATAGCGTCTTCGAATTCGAAGCCTTTACCCTCTTCATTAGGTGTAAATTCAACCCATACATCACCATATTGACCTTTACCACCAGATTGACGAACGAACTTACCTTGAGCACTAGCTTGTTGAGTAAATGTTTCACGGTAAGCAACTTGAGGTTCACCAACCTTACATGCAACGTTAAATTCACGTTTCATACGGTCGACCATGATATCCAAGTGCAATTCACCCATTCCGGCGATAAGAGTTTCACCAGTTTCAGGATTTGTTTCAGCTTGGAAAGTAGGATCTTCTTCAGAAAGTTTTTGGATAGCAATATCCATCTTATCTCTATCTTCCTTTGAGTTAGGTTCGATAGAAACTTGAATAACTGGATCTGGAATATCCAATGATTCAAGAACCAATGGATCTGATGCATCAGTCAATGAATCACCAGTAGTAGTATTCTTCAAACCGATAACAGCAGCGATATCACCTGAGAATACTTCTGGAATTTCTTTACGGTGGTTAGAGTGCATTTGTAGCAAACGACCAACACGTTCACGTTTGTCTTTTGTTGAGTTCAAGACATAAGAACCTGATTCTAGTGAACCTCTATATACACGAATGTATGTTAGACGTCCAACGAATGGGTCAGTAGCAATCTTAAATGCTAGACCAGCAAATGGTTTGCTGTCGTCAGCCATAAGTTCAACTTCTGAATCATCCTTAGGGTTTGTAGCTTTATAAGGACGTACATCAAGTGGTGATGGTAGGTAATCAACAACCGCATCCATCAACATTTGAACACCCTTGTTCTTGAAGGCAGAACCTGCAAGAACTGGGAAGAATTTCAAATTGATTGTAGCCTTACGGATAGCTGCACGAATTTCATCGTTGCTGATTTCTTCACCTTCAAGGTACTTGTCCATGATATCATCATCAACATCGGCAACAGCTTCGATTAATTCAGAACGCTTCTTTTCTGCTTCAGCACGGTATTCGTCAGGAACATCCACTGTATCCCACTTTGTACCTAATTCATCTTCATCATAAAGGTCGGCTTTCATTTCGATCAAGTCGATAACACCTTCGAATTTGTCTTCGGCACCAATAGGCATTTGAACAGCATGCGCATTAGCTTGAAGTCTTTCGTGAAGTGTGTCAACTGAGTAATCGAAGTTAGCACCGATTTTATCCATTTTGTTAACAAAAACAATACGTGGAACACCGTATGTTGAAGCTTGACGCCAAACATTTTCAGTTTGTGGTTCAACACCAGATTGAGCATCAAGAACTGTAATAGCACCATCTAGCACACGTAGAGAACGTTCAACTTCGATTGTGAAGTCAACGTGTCCGGGAGTATCGATAATGTTGATACGGTTACCTTTCCATTCAGCAGTTGTAGCAGCTGATGTAATAGTAATACCACGTTCTTGTTCTTGAGCCATCCAGTCCATTTGTGAAGCACCATCATGTGTTTCACCAATTTTGTGGATTTTACCAGTATAGTACAAGATACGTTCAGTAGTTGTAGTTTTACCGGCATCAATATGGGCCATGATACCAATATTTCTGGTTTCTTCTAGTGGAAATTCACGTTTATTAGCCATGAAAAATTGTTTCTCCTCTCAAATTAACTAGTTTAAAAACTAGATCCTACCAGCGATAGTGAGCGAATGCACGGTTAGCATCGGCCATCTTATGTGTATCTTCACGTTTCTTAACAGCAGCACCAGTATTGTTAGCTGCATCCATAATTTCATTTGCAAGACGTTGGTCCATTGTATGTTCACCACGTAGACGAGCATAACTTGTAATCCAACGAAGACCTAAAGTAGTACGTCTGTCTGGACGAACTTCGATAGGAATTTGATAGTTAGAACCACCGATACGGCGAGCCTTAACTTCAAGAACAGGCATAACATTGTTCATTGCTTCTTCAAACACGTCCAATGGTTCGTTGCCTGTCTTTTCCTTAATAATATCGAATGAACGATATAGAATTGATGAAGCTGTACCTCTTTTACCATCATACATTAAGTGGTTAATCAAACGAGTTACTAGCTTTGAGTTGTACATTGGATCTGGCAAAACATCACGTTTTGGAGCTCTACCTTTACGCATAAAAAATTCCTCCGTTATTACATTATTTCTTTAATTGAATTGATGTTATTTCTTAGGTCTCTTAGCACCATATTTTGAACGACTTTGCATACGTCCATCAACACCGGCTGTATCTAAGGCACCACGAACAACGTGATAACGAACACCAGGTAAATCCTTTACACGTCCACCACGGACAAGGACAACACTATGCTCTTGTAGGTTGTGACCAATACCAGGGATATATGCTGTTACTTCAATAAGGTTTGATAATCTAACACGGGCATACTTACGTAGGGCAGAGTTAGGTTTCTTAGGTGTCATTGTTCCGACACGAGTTGCAACACCACGTTTTTGTGGGGCTGGGTTCTTTGTGGCAACTTTCTTCATACTATTGTAGCCGTAGTTCAATGCAGGTGCATCGGACTTAGAAGTTTGTGACTTACGGCCTTTGCGAACTAATTGATTAATTGTAGGCATTCAAAGTTCCTCCTAAAAATTTAAGTACACACATCCAGGTGGTTCATAATTTTGTAAAATAATAAACCACATGAGTGGCGTACGTTTTGAGCTTTATATTTAATAAACAAACTAATATTGCTGCCAATAAAAGCACGTCTACTAGAATACCATCTAAAAAATGCCCTGTCAATGCAACATTTCTAAAAAGTTATCCACAATTCCTCGTAATCTTTATCGAGGTGATTAAATTGAAATACTTTCTATACTTTACTATTTTCATACTAGGAGCTTGCATTATCTCCTTTCTAAAAGTCATTGCACATGATTATCCACAGATCAACGTCTTGCGCCGATCACATTGTGATTACTGCGGTAGGATCTTACGATGGTTCGAAATTATCCCCATTGCAGGTTATTTCATAACTAATGGTAATTGCTCAAGCTGTAAAAATCAAATCAATTTTTGGCATCCCTTATTAGAATTTATCGGTGGTCTGACGTTCTTACTTCTCATCTATTTAGGAGACTATGCTTATCTACCATTATTCTGCGGATTAGTTCTCTTAGGATTTACTGATGCTTACTACGGCTACGTTTATCCAGCAACATATATCATAATATTTCCAACTTTATTTCTAACACCCTTGCACATCTCAAACGCAATTCTAACTTACCTGATTCTTCTATTAATAAGTCGAAAATACACATTTGGTTTGGGCGACATTGAGGTTTTAGCAATACTCAGTCTTATATTAGGTTTAATGACAACTTTGTGGATTTTAACATTGGCTTGCCTATTGTGCATCATGACTTATTTATTCAATAGAAAAAGATCATTTAGATTTATCCCCTACCTTGTCATGGCTACGGGTATCGTCTATCTGATCTTGTCATTAAATAATTAATCTTATTGCTTTGGTAAAATCTTTTGAAGTTTAAGCCAGTTCAAGCACAGTTCCCACCATTTCGTATCGTACTCGTTCAAGTTGTCCGCATTGCCCGGATTTTGTGTTACATAAGTTCCTAATGACAACCCATGGGCTCCTGAACCAAACAAGTGCATTTCATAAGGAATATTCAGCATGTCCATCTTTTGTGCATAAATGATTGAGTTCATCACTGGTACCGTTGCGTCAGTCACTGTTTGCCAAATGAAAGTTGGTTTACCATGTTCAGTTAAATGTTCTTGTGCTTGCCAATAGTAAATGTCAGGAGCAATCTTCATTGCCCAATCTTCTTCTTTTGGCCAACCAATTGTCATATCAATTACTGGATAACAAAGGACATTAGCTACTGGTTCAACTAACAAGTCATCCGCGAAAACTTTGGTTCTCTGTTCAGGGTCCAACATAATTGAATTAAAGTTGGCCACCACGTGACTTCCAGCTGAAAATCCAACTAAGACAACTTTGCTCAAATCAATATTATGGACATCACTTTGTGTTTTTAGCCAATTTAAAGTCGTAGCCAATTCTTGTAATGCCAACGGATAAACCGTATGTTCATCATCAATTAACTGATAGTCCAAAACTAAAGCATGCATGCCTAGTGCGTTAAATTTGAAGGCTATCGGTTGTGCCTCTCTGTCTGTCAGAAACTTGAAAGCTCCGCCTGGGCAAATAATTGCCAACGGACGTTGTGTTGGTTCTCCAAAATCAGCAATTGGATCAACCCAATATGTATCCAAGTTGAATTTGGTATCTTGATAAGCTAACTCTTGTTTTTGCAAAATCTTAACCCCCAAATTATTTTTCTTAACTTACAGTAATGATTGTTTACTATTCCATATTATACAAAAAAAGACGACCCGAGGGTCGTCTTTTAATTATGATTAATGCTTTTCTTCTTTAGCAGCATCTTCAGCTTTCATTTGAGCTTCGATGTCAGAAATTGTGTAGGCACCATTCAATGAGTTATCTGCCATAGGACCAACTTTCTTAGGTTCCATGTGGTTGTACTTAGCCATACCTGTACCAGCAGGGATAAGTTTACCAATAATAACATTTTCCTTAAGTCCAAGAAGTGGATCATTCTTACCACGAATTGAAGCGTCAGTAAGAACTCTTGTTGTTTCCTGGAAGGAAGCGGCTGACAAGAAACTGTTTGTTTCAAGAGAAGCCTTAGTGATACCAAGAAGTACTGGGCGACCAGTAGCTGGAATACCACCATTGAACAATGTTTCACGGTTATGGTCAGTAAATTGAGCAATATCCATCAATTGACCAGGTAATACATCTGTATCACCAGGATCAAGAATACGGATCTTTCTGAGCATTTGTCTAACCATAACCTCAAAGTGCTTATCAGAAATATCAACACCCTGCATACGGTAAACTTTTTGAACTTCAGCAAGCAAGTAGTTTTCTGTATGTAGAACGTTTGTAACTTTAATCAATTCCTTAGGATCAATTGAACCTTGTGTTAACTTACCACCACGTTTAACGTGATCACCTTCGGCAACCGCAACACTTGATGTATAAGGAACACTATAAGATCTAGAATCAATGTCACCTTCGACAGTAATTTCCTTAGTGTGTTCTGCTTGATTTTCATCGATTGAAGTAACAGTACCCTCAACTTCAGAAATAATAGCAAGACCTTTAGGGTTTCTAGCTTCAACGATTTCTTGAACACGAGGAAGTCCTTGTGTAATATCGTCACCACCAGCAACACCACCGGTATGGAAGTTTCTCATTGTCAATTGTGTACCTGGTTCACCGATTGATTGAGCAGCAACAGTACCAACTGCTTCACCAATTTCAACTTCTTCACCAGTAGCAAGGTTACGACCGTAACACTTCTTACATACACCATGCTTTGTATCACATGTGAATGCTGAACGAATTGTAACGTGTGTAACACCAGCATCAACAACCTTTTGAGCAATTGTTTCATCCATCAAGACACCACGAGGTACGATTACGTCGCCAGTCTTAGGATCTTTAATAGTCTTTTGTGTATAACGACCAACAAGTCTGTCATACAATGGTTCGATCATATCTGTACCTTCCATGATTGAACTTACAACAAGTCCACGGTCAGTACCACAATCTTCTTCACGAACAATAACATCTTGCGCAACATCAACCAAACGACGAGTCAAGTAACCTGAGTTAGCTGTCTTCAAGGCTGTATCGGTCATACCTTTACGGGCACCGTGGGTTGACATGAACATTTCCATGACAGATAGGCCTTCACGGAAGTTAGAAATAACAGGGATTTCCATCATACCACCATTAGGGGCAGCCATAAGTCCACGCATACCGGCTAGTTGCGTAAAGTTTGAGATGTTACCACGGGCACCGGAATCAGACATCATTGAGATAGGGTTAGTAGGATCAAATGAATCGATCAACAATTGTTGAATTTCATCCTTTGTATCGTTCCAAACACTAATAACACGATCATGTCGTTCAGCATCTGTGATAAGTCCACGACGGAATTGCTTAGAAATTGAAGCAACTTGTTTGTGGGCTTTTTCGATGATTTCAGGTTTTTGAGTTAAGTTAGGAACATCAGTAACACCGACTGTTAAACCAGAAAGTGTACAAATTGTGTAACCTAATTCCTTCATATCATCAAGCAATGAAGATGTTCTTTGAACACGGTAAATCTTAAATACTTGAGCAATGATATCTGATAAGTAACTACTCTTCAATGGGTCGATAAGATCCATTTCATCAAGACGTTTGTTAATATCTTCACCTTTGCCAAGGAAGTATTTATCAGGAACACCGTGCATCAAGTTATCATCAGTTGGTTCATTCAAGTATGGGAAATCTTCAGGAAGAATTTCGTTAAAGATTACTTTACCAACAGAAGTAATCATGATCTTATCTCTTTGATTATCCTTGAATGGTTTGTTAGGCATTGAGTTAACAGCGATACCAATTCTTGTGTGATAGTGAATATCACCATTCAATAGGGCTGTTTGAACTTCATTAGAATCCTTGAAGATCTTACCTTCACCAGTCATATGTCTTGTTTCAATTGTTAGATAGTAGTTACCTAAAACAACATCCTGTGAAGGAGTAACGATAGGCTTACCATCTTTAGGAGCAAGAATATGGTGAGCAGCAAGCATCAACATACGAGCTTCAGCTTGAGCTTCGTCTGATAGAGGAACGTGGATAGCCATCTGATCCCCGTCAAAATCGGCATTGTAAGCTTCACAAGCAAGTGGGTGCAAACGCATTGACTTACCATCAACCAAAACAGGTTCAAAGGCTTGAATACCAAGTCTGTGAAGTGTAGGGGCACGGTTAAGTAATACTGGACGTTCTTTGATAACGTCTTCTAGTACATCCCAAATGTCATCATCTTGACGATCGATCTTTCTTCTAGCATTTTTAACGTTAGAAGCAATTTCACGTTTAACAAGTTCATGCATAACGAAAGGTTTGAACAATTCCAAAGCCATTTCACGTGGAAGTCCACATTGATAGAACTTCAATGTAGGTCCAACATCAATAACTGAACGTCCAGAATAATCAACACGTTTACCAAGTAAGTTTTGACGGAAACGTCCTTGCTTACCTTTAAGCATGTGAGAAAGTGACTTCAATGGACGGTTACCAGGTCCTGTAACAGGACGGCCACGACGACCATTATCGATCAAGGCATCAACAGCCTCTTGCAACATTCTCTTTTCGTTTTGAACGATGATGTTAGGAGCATGTAGATCCAACAATCTCTTCAAACGGTTATTACGGTTAATTACACGACGGTACAAATCGTTCAAATCAGAAGTGGCGAAACGGCCACCTTCTAGTTGAACCATTGGACGTAAATCAGGTGGGATAACAGGAATTGCTTCCATTACCATCCAAGCAGGTTTGTTACCTGATTTTTGGAAGGCACTTAAGATATCCAAACGTCTGATAGCACGTGTACGTTTTTGACCTTGAGCACTCTTCAAGGCTTCACGTAATTCTTTAACTTCTGAATCCATATCAACTTGGTTAAGTAAATCACGGATACCTTCGGCACCCATCTTAGCAACGAACTTGTTACCAAATTCTTCACGTTTCTTACGGTATTCTGTTTCAGTTAAAAGTTGTTTCTTTTCTAGATCTGTTTCACCTGGGTCGATAACTACGTATGATGCAAAGTAGATTACTTCTTCCAAGTTTCTTGGACTCATGTCCAAAACAAGTCCCATACGTGATGGGATACCCTTGAAGTACCAGATATGTGATACTGGGGCAGCCAATTCGATATGAGCCATACGTTCACGACGAACTTTTGAACGAGTAACTTCAACACCACAGCGGTCACAGACAATACCCTTATAACGGATACGTTTGTACTTACCACAGGCACATTCCCAGTCTTTAGTTGGTCCGAAAATTCTTTCATCGAATAGACCATCTTTTTCTGGTTTCAAAGTACGGTAGTTGATAGTTTCTGGTTTCTTAACTTCTCCATAAGACCAACTACGAATCTTGTCCGGAGATGCTAAACCAATTTGCATACTTTCGAATTTATTAACGTCTATCAAAAGGTAACCTCCCTAAAGTTTTGACTAGTTTTCTGATTTTGTACTAGTTGATTCAGCTGAATCTTTTGAGGCTTCAAGCTTTTTAGCTTCCTCTTCAGCACGTTTTTGTTCTTGTTGTTTAGCAAACTTAGATAGAGCGTCGATACTTACGGTATCTTCATCATCATCCATATCTCTAAGTTCGATTTCCTTCTTGTGTGAATCGAGAACTTTCATGTCTAGTCCAAGAGCTTGTAATTCTTTGACAAGAACACGGAATGATTCAGGAACACCAGGCTTAGGAATACTTTCACCCTTAACAATGGCTTCATATGTCTTAACACGTCCAACAACATCATCAGACTTGTATGTCAAGATTTCTTGAAGTGTATAAGCGGCACCATAAGCTTCAAGAGCCCAAACTTCCATTTCACCAAATCTCTGTCCACCAAATTGTGCTTTACCACCAAGTGGTTGTTGAGTAACTAGTGAGTAAGGTCCGATTGAACGAGCATGAATCTTATCATCAACCATGTGAGCTAGTTTCAAGTAGTACATGACACCAACAGCAACACGGTTCTTAAATGGTTCACCTGTACGGCCATCATAAAGGATTGACTTACCATCAGTATCCATATCGGCTTCTTTAACAATGTCCCATAATTCGTCATCTTGTACACCATCGAAAACAGGTGTTGAAACGTGGATGCCAAGTTTTCTAGCAGCCATACCCAAGTGAAGATCAAGAACTTGTCCGATATTCATACGTGATGGAACACCCATTGGGTTCAAGAGAATATCTACTGGAGTACCATCTGGCATGTAAGGCATGTCTTCTTCTGGTACAACGATTGAAACAGTACCCTTGTTACCATGACGACCAGACATCTTGTCACCAACTTGAATCTTACGTTTTTGCGCAATGTAAACACGAACTAACATGTTAACACCAGGATCAAGTTCGTCACCGGCTTCACGAGTGAAGACCTTAACGTCTTGGACAATACCGCCACCACCATGTGGTACACGAAGTGAAGTATCACGAACTTCACGAGCTTTTTCACCAAAGATAGCATGTAGCAATCTTTCTTCGGCTGATAATTCAGTAACACCCTTAGGTGTAACTTTACCAACTAAGATGTCGCCATCACGAACTTCAGCACCAATACGGATAATTCCGAATTCGTCAAGATCCTTCAATGAATCTTCACCAACGTTAGGAATTTCACGTGTGATTTCTTCAGGTCCAAGTTTTGTATCACGTGCTTCTGATTCGTATTCTTCAATATGAATTGAAGTATAAGCATCTTCACGCACTAATTTTTCTGAAAGTACAATCGCATCTTCATAGTTGTACATGTTCCATGTCATAAAGGCAATCAATGGGTTTTGACCAAGAGCTAATTCACCATTTTCCATTGCTGGACCATCGGCGATAATATCACCCTTCTTGATCTTTTCATCCTTACGAACGATAGGTCTTTGGTTGTAACTCTTACCATTATTTGAACGACGGAACTTAGTAACTTTATATTCATCAGTTGTGCCATCTTCGTCACGTTTGATAGTAACTTTCTTAGCATCAACAAATTCAACAACACCATCATGTTCAGCTAACAATGCAGCACCAGAATCGTGGGCAGCAATGTATTCCATACCAGTACCAACTAATGGAGCATGTGGATTGATCAATGGAACAGCTTGACGTTGCATGTTGGCACCCATCAAGGCACGGTTTGAATCATCATTTTCCAAGAAAGGAATACATGCAGTAGCTACAGAAACTACTTGTTTAGGAGAAACGTCCATGTAATCGACTTTTTCTGGAGTTGTTTCAATATTGTCATCCTTGTGACGAGCCAAAATACTGCTGTCTCTAAATGCACCATCGTCTTCCAAAGGTGTATTAGCTTGAGCAACAACATAGTTATCTTCTTCATCAGCAGTTAAGTAATCGATCTTGTCAGTTACTTTATGTGTATCCCATGAAACACGACGATATGGTGTTTCGATGAAACCATATTTGTTGATGATGGCATATGAAGCCAAGTTATTGATAAGTCCGATATTAGGACCTTCAGGAGTTTCGATAGGACACATACGACCGTAGTGAGTATAGTGAACATCACGAACTTCATATCCGGCACGATCACGAGTCAAACCACCAGGTCCAAGGGCTGATAGACGACGCTTGTGTTCTAGTTCTCCAAGTGGGTTTGTTTGATCCATGAATTGTGACAATTGTGATGAACCAAAGAATTCCTTAATTGAAGCAACAACAGGTCTAATATTGATCAATTGTTGAGGTGTAACAGTAGCTGAGTCTTGAATTGACATTCTTTCACGTACAACACGTTCCATACGTGATAGACCAATACGGAATTGGTTTTGTAGCAATTCACCGACAGAACGAATACGACGGTTACCCAAGTGATCAATATCATCAGTGTTACCAATACCTTCTTTAAGGTTCAAGAAGTAATTGATACCAGCTAAGATATCGGCAGGTGTGATTGTACGGTTTGTTTCTGGAATATGACCGTTACCAATCATGTTAACAACTTTTTCGTTATCATTTTCTGAGTAAACTTTGATAATTTGAACAGTGATAGGGTCTGTTAAGACACCTTCATCAGAAGGTTCTAATGTAACAGTCTTAAAGTCATCACGGTCAAGATATGGTGTCAAAGTCTTCATTGCATCACGATCAAGCAATGTATCCTTAGCTAAAACAACTTCACCAGTATCTGGATCAGCAAGTGTTTCAGCCAAAGTCTTATTCATAAGTCTTGTCTTAAGGTTTAACTTCTTATTGATCTTGTAACGACCAACGGGAGCCAAATCGTAACGACGTGGGTCAAAGAATCTAGCATATAGTAATGAACGAGAACTATCTGCAGTCTTTGGTTCGCCGGGACGGAGTCGTTCATAGATATCCTTCAAGGCTTCTTCAACACGTGAATCACTTGTATCTTTGTGAACATCTTTTTCAAGTGTTAGGTTCAAAGTATCGTTATCACCGAAAATATCAAGAATCTCTGAATCTTCACCAAATCCTAATGATCTAACAAGTTCAGAAATAGGTAATTTTCTAGTTCTATCGATTCTTACATAGCCTAGGCCTTTAGCATCTGTTTCATATTCCAACCAAGCACCACGGTTAGGGATAACAGTTGTACCAAAGTTAACACGACCATTTTTATCAGTATCTTGATTGTAATAAATACCAGGTGAACGTACTAATTGAGAAACAATAACACGTTCAGCACCGTTGATGATGAAAGTTCCTTCATCAGTCATGATAGGGAAATCACCGAAGAAAACATCTTGGGTCTTGATTTCACCAGTTTCATGATTAGTCAATTTCAAAGTTACATGAAGTGGTGCTGAGAAGTTAGCATCGTGTGCTCGAGCTTCTTCAACAGTATATTTTGGTTCTAGTAACTTGTAATCGACGTATTCCAAAGAAAGATTTCCCGCAAAATCATCAATTGGCATAATATCGTCAAACATATCCTTAAGTCCTTCATCTAAGAACCATTTATAAGAATTTGTTTGGATGTCAATCAAATTTGGCAGTGGAAGTACTTCCTTGATCTTTGCATAACTACGACGAACACGGTGTGCACCATAATTAACGTTATGATAAGTCAAATTTTTCACCTCAACATTTAATTTGTTCAAATCACAATCAAATCTCAATGTTACAATTTGATTACATTTTGCATGAAAACGGTTTTTCAACCTAATTTTAGGCAAAAAAAAACCAAAAATAGAATCAAATATCTATTTTTGTGTTTTTTATTTAGCATAACCACGGACAATAGATCGTGATATGCGATTTGAACTTTGAATCTCAAAAAAGATAATACACTTAACCACTATTCATGTCAATAGTCAAGCTCTTACTTTTGATGAGTTAGTGTTTTCTTTGCTTCAGGTTTATCAACTGTCACAGTCAACTTACCTTTCTTCGAACCAACCTTGATTGAATCGCCAGCTTTAACATTGCCCATTAAGAGTTGTTCACTGACTGGATCTTCAATCTCTCTTTGAATGGTTCTTCTCATTGGACGAGCACCATACTCTGGATTGTAGCCATCTTTAACTAGGTCATTGTAAGCTGTTGGTGAGATAACCAATTTGATTTCTCTTTCAGCAAGGCGTTTTCTCAAGTTGTTGCTCATAATCTTAGCAATTGACTTGAGTTGTTCTTTGTTCAAAGCCTTGAAGACGATTGTTTCGTCAACACGGTTCAAAAATTCAGGACGGAAGAATTTCTTCAATTCAGTATTGATTCGTTCTTGCATCTCTTTGTAATCGTCGTGAACATCACGAGCACCGAAGCCGACTGACTTATCTTCTTCAAGTGCACGAGCACCCAAGTTAGAAGTCATAATGATGATTGTATTTCTAAAATCAACTTTACGTCCCTTGGCATCAGTTAAAATACCATCATCCAATACTTGCAACAATAAGTTAAAGACATCTGGATGAGCTTTTTCAACTTCATCGAGTAAGACAACTGAATATGGTTCGTTTCTAACTTTTTCAGTTAGTTGACCACCTTCATCAAAACCGACGTAACCAGGAGCTGAACCAATCAATTTCGAAGTACTGTATTGTTCCATGTATTCAGACATATCGACACGAATCATATTGTCTTCAGAACCAAACATAACTTCCGCGATCGACTTAGCCAACTCGGTCTTACCTACACCAGTAGGTCCCAAGAACATAAACGAGCCAATTGGACGTTCTGGATCCTTCATACCACTTCTGGCACGACGGATAGCACGTGATACAGCACTGATAGCATTATCTTGTCCAATAACACGCTTGTGAAGTTCTTTTTCGAGGTTAAGTAGCTTTTCACTCTCTTTACGAGTAATTTGCTTAACTGGAACCCCTGTCCATTGAGCGATAACTTCCGCAATATCATCAGCTGTAACAACTGGTTTCTTATTAGAAGCAGTCTTCTTATCCTTTAGTTGGCTAAGTTGTTCTTGAACGTCTTGTTCTTGTTCACGAATTTGGGCAGCTTTTTCGAAATCTTGATCAAGAATGGCATTGTTTTTATCGCTCAACAATTTCATTGATTGGTCGGTCAATTCTTCCAGCTTGTTATTTTTCGAAACATTATGGATACGAACTTTAGCAGAAGCCTCATCCATCAAGTCAATTGCCTTATCTGGCAAGAAACGGTTTGTTAAATAACGTGTTGAGAAACGAACAGCAGCTTCAACAGCTTCGTCAGAAATCGTCAAACCATGGTGTTGTTCATATCTTGGACGAAGTCCTTCCAAAATCTTGATAGAATCATCAGCACTGGGTTCTTCAACATGAACCTTGGCAAAACGACGTTCAAGCGCTGTATCTTTTTCAATGTACTTTTGATATTCATTTGAGGTTGTGGCACCAATCAATTGCAATTCACCACGAGCCAAGGCTGGTTTCAAAATGTTAGAAGCATCAATAGCCCCTTCAGCTCCACCAGCACCAATCAAAGTATGTAATTCATCAATAAATAAGATGACATGCTTGTCTTGATAAATTTCTTCAATAATTTTCTTTAAACGGTCTTCAAACTCACCACGATACTTAGTTCCGGCAACTAATGAGCCCATATCAAGCATCATGATACGTTTGTTTTGCATATCGATTGGAACTTCCTTCTTCACGATAGCAATAGCTAGGCCTTCAGCGATGGCGGTTTTACCAACACCAGGTTCACCAACTAAAACAGGATTGTTCTTTGTCCGACGACTTAAAATTTGGATAGTTCTCTCAACTTCAGACTTACGGCCAATAACTGGGTCAATCTGATTGTCTTGAGCCATCTTTGTTAAGTCACGTGCTAATGAATCAAGGGTTGGTGTACCACCGTTACCTTGAGCTTGTTGTTTCTTTTGTTTAGAAGCTAAGTTGGAAGCAAAACCACGGCGGGCAGCCTTGTTAGAAATACCCATCTTGCTTAAGAGCAATGACTTAGTTTTTGCTAAACTTAATCCTAAATTAACTAAAATACGATTTGCTAAATTATCAGTGTCATCAAGAATGGCTAATAAAATATGTTCAGTACCGATACGAGTGGCTTTATATAGGTTAGAAGTCTCCTCTGCATCGCTTAAAATTAGTTGTCCCTTAGGGGAATAAGGTAGATAAATTCCCTTAGCAGTATTAGATGAGACATCGCCGTAACCAGTAAGATGTTCAATCTCCTCTTCAACATCTTGATCACTTACAGCTAGATCCCTCAAAGTAATACCGGCGATACCATCATTCTCCATAACCAAACCAAGCAAAATGTGCTCAGTTCCAACAGCATTATGATGAAATGTTTTAGCTTGCTCTTGGGCTAAAACAAGTGCATTCTTGGCGCTTTCGGTAAATACTTTGTCCATTAATGTTACCTCTACTTTTTAAGTGTCTGTTTAGAAAGTATAATTGTGTTTTCTAAAAAAGCAATTAATTTATCTTATTAGCTGAATTTATTAAATAATTGCTCTCAATTAGAATCCTAACACATTCCGGGAATTAATATACTTAATACAGATATACAAATGTGACTGTTTTTTTTAATATGCCGTCTCCAGAACCGAGAAATAGTCACTGGCTGTGCGGACCGCCTTTTGGCTCGAATCGGTCCCCATAGCGACCTAAATTTCTTGTTCCTGGAGGCGGCCCCTCACAAATTATTTTTAGAAAACGAAAAGGGCAATTAATTCTAAATTAGAATTAATTACCCTTTTCATTTATCAAATTCTCTAAAGCGGAAGACGGGATTCGAACCCGCGACCCCCACCATGGCAAGGTGATGTTCTACCACTGAACTACTTCCGCATTATGACGATGCCGACTAGAGGATTCGAACCTCCGACCCCCTGTTTACAAGACAGGTGCTCTGCCAACTGAGCTAAGTCGGCATTATGTCAACAACAATTAACATAATACATAATAATTAATCTTTTTGCAAGGTTAATTATTAATACGGGTGAAAGGACTTGAACCTTCATGTCCACTGGACACTAGAACCTAAATCTAGCGCGTCTGCCAATTCCGCCACACCCGCAAAAAACCTAATTGAATCCATTAAGCATTTTGCTTAATGGAGGATACAGGGATCGAACCTGTGACCTCCTGCTTGTAAGGCAGATGCTCTCCCAGCTGAGCTAATCCTCCATATGTTCTTGTAACAAACAACTATATTATTATACCCAAAACAAACAAAAAAAGTCAACGATAATTCGTCAACTTTTTTTTAAATAAGTCTCATTTGATTAATTAGTGCATCTATTGCCGACATAGGTTACTAAATTTTTCATCTACCTACGTTTAGAAACGATTAGTAGTACCTCATACTAACTAAATTAGCATTCCTTGGATTAGATCCATCCATTTTTTCAAGACAATCAATAATATGTCAATTAAGATATAAAAATTGTCAATCTTTATATCTTTTACCATCAATTTTAATATCTCTAAGGAGCTCAAAAGTAGGCTTAAGCTGAAAATCTAATGGTTGTGCACGTAAATGCATGTATCCGGGGGGCAGTAACCCAAGAAGAATTGTAGACTACAAAACACCAATCTTCAAAATTATTTTTCGTAAAGTCAAGTGACCATGGAGGCCAATAGAATTTATATTTGGTTCCATTACGCTTAATTAATACTGTCCATTCATATAAATATTTTAATTTTTCTTCGTTAATTTCTCGTATATTTCAAACAATTTTGAAACGGCATCGCTTTCTGTAGTCGTTTTAACATTCATTCCATATGCTGCCATGGTTGCTCTGTCGTTGTCCTGATGGGCTTTTAACAGTTCCTTTGGCATTGTTAATGGATCATAGAGATCAGCAAGTGAGCTATCTGGATACAATGCACGTGCATCAAGGATTGCTTGAGCTGTTTTTTCAATCATTTTCTTCTTCTCTTCCGTTGATGATGGCCATGGGAAGTTATTGTAGACGATTTTTGCAGAATAGCGATAATCACTCTTTAATCTACCTGCAATAGTTCTCATCCAGGCCATATGTACATTAGATTCCATAATTCCAAATTCATATAGAGTAGCATGAGGTATGAGTTGTACTGCATCAGATGCAATGACACCGGCTTTTTCAAACCCTATAGGAATATATTTTCTACTCTGAGAAGACACTCTTGGTAAAATCAAAAAATCTTCTCCTTCGGGCTGTGTCATTTGAGCAAAGCAATTAGGTACCTTGGCATATCCTCGGGTAGTCTTCGCTTTTGAATCTTCTCTAAATTCTTTCACCGCTGCTACTTTTGAATACAATATTTTACTTTTCTTAATATCACTTGGTGTTGCATGTTTTAACCATAGACACCATCTGGGTTTATTATGTAAAAATTCAACAGCACCTACGTATTTAAACAACCATTTTTTTAAATTAGGTTCTTTTTTTAATATCTCTTGATACTCATTGACATCAATTACAAATTTACCTCCATCTCTTGGTTGATTACCAAATACCATATTAGGAACATTACATATTGGATTATTCACCTTAGTAACAAGGATGTTTTCGGCATCAATTAAATATGGATTTATATTATTTACTTTCTTATAACTATCAGAACTATAAATTCTTTTTTCCTTACTATCAGAAGTAGAAAATCCTATTATCACACAGTGGACATGAGCTTTATCCTTAGCCTCACTATTCCATATAAAAGTTCTATAAGCAAAATTAATATGCAGATTATATTCATTGATCAGTACAAACCATAGGACGGGAACTTGCTGCCCTTGCGTAATAGAATTAGTCGAAACAAAGGCGACGGATATGTTGGTACCTTGGATAAATTTAGCTGCTAATTTATACCAACAAGTAACATAATCTAATACTTGTACTTCGTTTTTCTTCAATTCAGGAAACGTTTCTTGTACTTCTTTCTTTTGTTCACTATCCTGAGCCATTATTGAAGCTCCTACAAAAGGAGGATTCCCCATTACATAGTGACAAGCATTATTAGGAATAACCTCATTCCAATCCATTCTTAGAGCATTGCCTTCATGAATATGAGTATATGTTTTCAATGGCAAGAAATTCCAGTTAGCATAAACAATTTCCTTGGTTGCTTCCAGCATTTGACTTTCGGCAATCCAAAGTGCAGTCTTGGCAACACTAACAGCAAAATCGTTAATCTCAATACCATAAAAGTTCTGAATGGTAACTTTTACAACATCTACCATCTGGCCAACATCTAATTGAACTTGGTCACCATATATAAGCTTGATAACTTCATTTTCAAGCTTTCTTAAGCTCAAATATGTTTCAGTTAAGAAATTTCCAGAACCACAGGCCGGGTCAAAGAAAGTAAGATTTGCAAGCTTATCTTGGTATTCTTGTGCTCTCTTCTTAATTGTTGCTGGCTGCTTTAATTGTTTAATCTCATTTAATTCGTCTTTTAAATCATTTAAAAATAAAGGATCAATGACTTTATGGATATTTTCAACGCTGGTATAGTGCATGCCGCTTTGTCTACGAGTATCAGGGTTTAAAGTAGATTCAAAAACAGCACCAAAAATAGTTGGTGAGATTTGAGACCAGTCAAAATCATCAGAAGCATTGATTAACAATAAATCTCGTAATTCATCAGTAAATGGCGGTATTTCAATATTTTCAACCGAAAACATGCCACCATTAACATAAGGAAATTCCGAAAGTTTAGGAAAATCATCGGCCAAGTATAGGTCTCTATCCCCTACTTTGGTATCTAATACCTTGAAAAGTCTGATCAAAGCTTGACGCATGCCTCTAGCATCGAATTGTGCCAAGTAATCATGAAACATATTCTTTCGCCCAAAAATACCAGCATCTTCTGCATAAAGACAGAAAACAAGCCGCACAGAAAGTTGATTAATACTCTTTTGAGCATGGTCAGAATCTTGATTCTTATATTGACCATAGAGTTCCTTGTAAATCTTCCCTACTAATTCACCAGCTTCCAAAGATACACGCTTTTCACGCTCGATATGCTGGTTGCTCTTATCAACTAAGAATTCCAATTGATAGTAGTTAGTAGCCAAATTTTTCAACTTAATTACAGTAGGTTCAGAATTTGGATGTTCCATATCATAAATGCGGAACTCACGAAAGTTACAAGTAACAATCCAACGCGGACGCTCAGAATACGGCAAACTAGCTGAATATCTTTGTGCCTGCTGAAATGGGTTCAATAGACTGCCATCAGATTGTTTGATGGCCTTGTTTAAATCATGATTACTTCCCTTTTGCTCAATCATGGTCTTGGTTTGGTCAATATAACCATCAATAAAAGACTCATGTGACAATTGAACAGCCTTCTCAAATCTGATGAATTCAGTTGGCTGTTCAATCCCCAAAACATTTTCAAGTAGATCTATCCAAAAGCTCTGACTATTTTGCTTTTCACGCCCTCTGTCATTCGTCTCCCATCTTTTAATAAATTCCTTTGCATTTTTCCTCTGCGTTGCTATATCCATTCAAAAGCCGCCTTTAAGTATTTTGATATATTAATTTTAACACCAAAAAAAGTCGCATAACCATATCAAAAACATGATTATGCGACTTGAATTTTGTTAACTTTTTAAAATAAATCTTATTTGATCAATTGGTATTTCTATTGCCAACTACAGTTACTAAATAATACTAATCCCATCATACATACCATCTAAATTAGCATTCCATACTAACTAGCCGGAGGGCAAAAGTTATAAGACAGCTGTGACAGTTCTGTAGGGCGGATGCTCATTGTCCATACAGAACAGGACGATTTTTGAAGTTTGCAATTTCTTCAGAGTTCAAAATCGAGACTTCAGACCTTGAGTGAAGTCGGTCCCACAGCATACTTATCATCTTTTGACCGTAATCATCCTTATTCTTCGTTATTTGCGTTATCTTCTGGTCTCATTGTTGGGAACAAAATAACATCACGGATTGAAGGTGCATCAGTAAGTAACATAACCAAACGGTCAATACCGATTCCTAGTCCACCTGTTGGTGGCATACCATATTCCATGGCTTCTACGTAATCGTCATCAATATGTTCAGCTTCGTCATTACCCTTTTCACGTTCAGCAGCTTGAGCCTCAAAACGTTCCTTTTGATCGATTGGGTCGTTCAATTCAGTAAAGGCATTACCAAATTCATGGCCTAAAATGTAAACTTCAAAACGATCAGTAAAGTTAGGGTTATCCTTGCTCTTCTTAGCTAATGGTGAAACTTCAAGTGGGTATTCATAAACGAATGTTGGTTGTTTCAAAGTATCTTCAACAAATTCTTCAAAGAATTCAGCGATGATGTGACCAACACCCCAGAACTCTTCATAGTGAACACCCTTTTCATCAGCTATCTTACGAGCTTGTTCAAGATCCATATCTTGACTAAAGTCGATACCTGTTTGTTCCTTAATAGCATCAACCATCTTAATACGTTTGAAAGGCTTGCTCAAATCGACTTCTTCGCCTTGATAACTAACAATTTGTGAACCGTTAGCTTTATCAGCGGCATGTCTGAACATTCCTTCAACTTCCTTCATAACATCTGTCATATCCCAATAAGCGGCATATGTTTCCAATGATGTGTATTCAGGGTTATGTTGTGGATCCATACCTTCGTTACGGAAAGCACGACCAATTTCATAGACACGTTCAAAACCACCAACGATTAATCTCTTCAAAGGTAGCTCCAAAGCGATACGAAGATACATTGTCATATCCATCGCATTGTGATGTGTAATAAATGGACGAGCACTGGCACCACCAGCTTGAGTATTTAAGACAGGAGTTTCAACAGACATGAAACCTTCTCCATCCAAATATTCACGAACGGCTGAGATAATCTTTGTACGCTTCTTGAAACGATCAAAACTATCTTGGTTAGCAATTAAGTCCAAATATCTTTGACGATAAATTTGTTCAACATTTGTTAAACCGTGGAACTTGTCAGGTAGTGGACGGAGTGATTTAGAAAGCATTGTAATATGAGTAGCTTTAACAGTTAGTTCACCCATATCTGTCTTCATAATTTCACCGTGGATACCTAGGTGATCACCAATATCTGAACGCTTGAAAATGTGATAATTTTCTTCACCAACAACGTCTTTACGAACGTAAATTTGGATCTTACCACTTCTATCGCGGATATCAGCAAAACCAACTTTACCCTTACCACGTTTTGTCATCATACGACCAGCAATAACAACAGGTAAATCTTGTTCTTCAAGGGTTTCCTTGTCTTCATCACCGTACTTGTCGTGAATGTCTTGGGCCAAGGCTGTTCTTTCAAATCTTGAACCAAATGGATCAACGCCTTCATCATAAAGTTCTTGAAGTTTTTCACGTCTAACCCGTAGTTGGTCATTCATGACTCTTGTCTTCTTTATATCTTCTTTAGTTGGTTGCTTTTTCTTATTTTCGTTACTCAAAATTTTTCCCCCTGTCTACGAAATTTTTGATGATCTCGCTTCTCGTTGTTCGTAACTTTCAACAAATTGATCTAGTGCATCAAAAACTCCCTGCATTGAATCTTCATTCACTACTTTAGCACGAGTTCTGACTGCGTGGGGAATCCCCTTTAGATAATATGCTGCCTGTTGACGAAATTCTGGAACACCAACATGCTCACCTTTTAAGTCTACCAGACGTTGGAGTTGAAGTTTAGCTATATTAATTTTTTCTCCAACAGTTGGTTCAGGAAGCAGTTCGCCAGTTTCCAAATAATGGTTCATTTCATTCAAACGCCAAAGATTTCCGAGGACTGCTCGGCCAACCATCACAGCGTCTGCGCCAACTTCATCAATCATTGTTTTAGCATCTTGAGGCGTCACAACATCACCATTACCAATAAACGGAATCGTTAAATGTTGTGCCACTTCATGTAGAAGTTCCCAGTCGGAATGACCAGTATACATCTGTGTTTTAGTTCGACCATGCATCGCCACTGCCGCAGCACCAGCCTCTTGAGCAGCCAAAGCATTTTCGAATGCCAAAATGTGATCATTATCCCAGCCAGTACGCATTTTAACCGTAATTGGTTTATCAACTGATTCACTGACAGTTTTCACCATTTGATACAGTTTATCAGGATCACGTAACCAACTAGAACCAGCTCCAATTTTAGTAACCTTTTTCACCGGGCAACCCATATTAATATCAATAATATCGGCACCAGTATTCTCAGCTACATATTGAGCAGCATTGACCAATGACTCAGTTGTTCCACCAAAAATTTGGATACTGACCGGATGTTCTTTTGGATCAACAAACATCATACCCAAAGTTTTCAGATTACGGTATTTAATACCTTGATCACTAATCATCTCACAGACAACTAATCCCGCTCCAAATTCCTTAGCAGTAACTCGAAACGACGAATTAGTAATACCCGCCATAGGTGCAACGACAATCTGATTAGGGATTGTAACGTTACCTATTTTCCATTCCATGCTTTTTACCTCTTAATTTTTGCGCTTGAGTATGTCGCCGTTGGCCGTATACAAAAAATTCTGTAGCCAAACTCACTAATATGTGACATCTCAATAATAATGGCAATTTCATATTATTATATCAAAATCCATAATCATAACACGAGCCTCCGGGTGCGAGAAATATAGGCAGCAGTGCAGGTGGCGTTGGGGCTTTAGCCCTTACGCCACGGGACGACTTTTGAGATTTGCGTACTTTGCAAAGCTTAAAAGCGAGCTCGGAGACCTTGGCTCCGGGCGGTCCCCACAGCAGCCTATATTTCTCGCACCCGGAGGCGGCAACATTTAAATCTTACAACTCGTTATAATAACAAAGATGTTATTCACATGGCAAATATGATTAATCTTTTTGAGCAATAATTTCTTTTAACTCTGCTTCATCAAATTGATACTTATTGCCACAGAACTTGCAGACTGCTTCAGCACCATGATTTTCTTTAATCATTGCTTGAAGTTCTGCACGTGACAATGTGGCTAAAGCTTTGGAGAATCGTTCTTTAGAACAGTCACATTGGAATTGAACTGGCATATCTTGAAGGTACTTCATTTCAATGCCGTTCATAACTTTTTCCATAACTTCTTGATTACTTAAACCTTCGTTAAGTAATGTTGATAAGTTGGGGATAACTTTCAAATTAGCTTCAATCTTAGCAATATCAGCGTCAGTGGCACCAGGTAATGTTTGGATCAAGAAACCACCGGCGGCACCAACTGTTTCATTCGGGTTAACAAACACAGAAACACCGATTGCTGAAGGAATTTGTTCTGACTTAGCCATGTAATAGGCAAAATCCATTCCAATTTCACCTGATACTAATGGAACTGAACCAGTAAATGGTTCCTTCAAATGTAAATCCTTAGTAATACTCAAAGTACCTTCAGTACCAACAGCAGCTTTCACATCAATATGTCCATCTTCACGAGCTTTCAAAGCAACATGTGGATTTGAAATGTATCCTTTAACATCACCATTAGCATTAGCATCAACGACGATTGCGCCAACTGGACCATTGCCTTGAACTCTAGTTGTTAAAACTTCGTCTTCTTTTAAGGTTGAAGTAGCAACTAAAATTGAACCAATCATCGTTCTACCTAAAGCTGCACTCGAATTTCTCCAAGTATCATGGCGTTTTTGAGCTTCTTGAATTGTTTCAGTAGCATTAACAACATATGCTCTAAACTTACCGTCCTTTGAAACGGCTTTTGTTAATGTATCGGTCATATTTGTTTCCTCCGTTCAAAAAAGCGACTCTCACGAGTCGCTTTTTCTGATTGATTATCATTATTGATTATCATTATTGTTATTGTTGCTGTTTGGATCATCAGAATTATTGTCGTCAGATTTATCAGTATCAGATTTAGGTTCATCAGCTGGTTTATCTTCGTGTTCTGAAGGATATGTTGTCTCATCAACATTAGTCTCATCGGCGTTTGTTGAATCATCCTTAGTTGATTCTTCTGATTTTTGCTTAGCAGCATCTTTGGCTTCAGCAGCCTTCTTAGCTTGTTCAAATGTTGCAGCACTTTCACTTGGGAATTGTTGGTTTGCATCATTGGCAGGCATTGCACCTGTGTTATACAAGCTCAAGATTTCCTTTTCATCAAGTGTTTCGTACTTCAATAGAGCTTCAGCAATAATCTTGTGTTGTTCACGGTGTGACTCAAGAATTTCTCGAGCACGTTCGTGATCTTCATCGATAATGCGCTTAACTTCTTGATCAATAGCCTTGGCAGTATCTTGTGAATATGTAGGTTCAGCACGATAATTACCACCACTAAATGGTTGGCCATTCTTTTCAAGTTGAACAGTACCAAGACGGTCTGTCATACCATATTCAGTAACCATTGTCCGAGCAATTTGAGTTGCTTGTTCAAAGTCATTTGAGGCACCTGATGAAGGTTGACCGACGATAATTTCTTCGGCTGTACGACCACCAAGTAATCCAGTAATTTGTTCGTTCAATTCCTTCTTAGTAGCAAGGTTTTGATCATCCTTAGGAAGCATGATAGCGTAACCGCCGGCACGTCCACGAGGTACGATAGTAACCTTTCTAACAACACGAGAATCACTTAGTACCAAACCAATCAAAGCATGTCCTGCTTCGTGGTAGGCAACTGTATGACGTTCTTGTTCAGGAATAACACGGTTCTTCTTAGCTGGTCCCGCGATAACACGGTCTTCAGCTTCATCAAGGTCAGTTGGATCAATCTTTTGCTTACCACGTCTTGCAGCAACAAGTGCAGCTTCGTTAAGCAAGTTTTCAAGATCAGCACCAGCAAAACCTGGAGTTTGTTGAGCAATTGCTTTCAAATCAACATCATCTGTAAATGGTTTATTCTTAGCGTGAACTTTAAGAATAGCTTCACGACCTTTAACATCAGGACGGCCAACAAGAATCTTTCTGTCAAAACGACCTGGACGTAACAAGGCAGGATCAAGGACATCAGAACGGTTAGTAGCAGCCATAACGATGACACCTTCATTACCTGTAAATCCATCCATCTCAATCAATAATTGGTTAAGAGTTTGTTCACGTTCATCATTACCACCACCGGTACCAGAACCACGTTGACGACCAACAGCATCAATTTCATCAATAAAGATGATCGATGGAGCGTCTTTCTTGGCGTTTTCGAACAAGTCACGAACACGTGATGCACCAACACCAACAAACATTTCAACGAAGTCTGAACCAGAGATTGAATAGAAAGGAACTTTAGCTTCACCAGCAACAGCCTTAGCTAGTAAAGTTTTACCAGTCCCGGGAGGACCCTCTAGAAGAACACCAGATGGTATTCTAGCGCCCAATGAAACGAATTTTCTTGGATCTTTTAGAAATTCAACAACTTCAACAAGTTCTTGTTTTTCTTCTTCAGCACCGGCAACATCAGAAAATCTAACTTTATTTTTCTTTGGATCTTCTGGCTTAACCTTAGATTTACCAAAGTTCATGACACGGTTAGCGCCACCACCTTGGCCTCCTCGGCCCATCATTGCAAAGATTATAAAGAAGAATAATGCAAACGGAACGACGACAGTTAGAATCAATGAAATCCATTGTCCGGACTGTGACTTAGGAGCAGCAGTAGTCTTGACATCCTTAGCCATAGCGGCGTTATTAATGGTCTTTAACGTATCGTTGTTAGGCAAAACAGTTGAACTAAATGAAGTTACTTCACTAGAAGTCGTAGCTTGGTTACGGCTGAATAATGACACAGAACGTGTAGTTTCAGCCTTTTGAGCTTTCTTGTATTCACCAGTTACTTGATAAGCTCCTCCAATAGGTTCTAGTTTGAAACTCTTCACTTTGCCTTGCTTCAATTGTGTGATGAATTGGTCTTGGCTTAGTGTTTTTGATTGGTCAGAGGATTGACCACCAGCAAACCAACTTGCTGCAAGAACCAAAACAACAAAGAGCAAGATGTAAAACAGGCTATTATTAATTAACCTATTTCGATTATTTTTCATACATTTCCTCCTAATTACTTAGACGTTACATATTGTAACATTGGTGAACAGTAACACAATAATAATTGTAACTCTAACTAAATTATTTTGTACTATAGACCTCTCGTTTTAGCACCCCAACATAAGGTAGATTACGATAATGTTCATTATAATCCATTCCGTAACCAACAACGAACTCATCAGGAATTTGGACACCAACATAATCTACATCAACATGTTTGATGCGACGAGCTGGTTTATCTAAAAAGGAAACAATCTTAATGGACTTAGCATGACGAGCATCAAAAAGCTCTTTTAAGCGGTCCAAGGTATAGCCTGTATCAATAATATCTTCAACAATGACCACATCACGATCACGAATTGATGTATCTAGATCCTTGATAATTCTTACATCACCAGTTGTAACAGTATTTTCGCCACCATAACTAGAAACATCCATGAAATCATATTCCATTTCAATATCAAGTTCTTTTACAAGGTCCATCATGAACATTGCCGCTCCACGTAAAATACAGACGAACAATGGATTCTTACCACGGTATTCTTCAGTCAATTGTTTACCAAGGCGTTGGTTGGCCTGGTCAATCTCCTCTTTGGAAACTAAAACCTTTTCGATATCTGAATTCATTCTTTTACCTCAATCAAGTTAATTTTGTAGTGTTTATTCCCTTTTTTTAAATAATCACTCATCTGGTAAATTTTTTCAACCCAAACTATCTGATTATCAAATAATAAAACTAAATAATTATCACGTTCATATGCTGGTACTTTTTCATTTATAAATCGTTTACTTAATTTTTGGTGCTTGCCATCTGCTAAAAGTAGCTTATCGCCGTCACGACGGGTTCGTAATCGGATGGTTGTCGGCAATTTGTCTACAGACAAGTTAAAACTAGTATCATCTTCCGTAATCGTTAACTTTTTCGAACCAAATGTCACCGTTTGATTTAGTGGCACATTTACTTCCGTTAAATTCTGATTTTGGAATTTTTTAACGACAAATTTATCATACGTCCGGATAAACTGCCATGAATCTTCTAAATCAATTGAAGCATTTGCCTCTTCGGACTGAATAATTTCAATGATTTGATTGATTTGGCGATTGCTGATGGATATATCTAACTTCCGTTTTGTAAAAAAGTTTCCCCAAAACAATGTTTGTTGCTCAGAATCCAGTTTTAATATCGGTTTGATAAAACCGATAATTTGTTTGTCCACTTCTTCTAACTTCATAGCATGTTCAATTTCTTCAAATTGTTGCTTAGCCAAACTTACTAAAGCAGTTATTTGTTGATCAAAAAAACGAAAGTGAGCTAATAATTGACCATTTTCCTTTTGCAATTCTGGGAAAATGTTATTTCTCAATCGATTGCGTAAAGTTATGTTATCAAAATTAGTTTCATCTTGAACATGCTTTATATCATGGATATCTGAATATTCTGCCAATTCTCGTTTTGAAAAGTCCAATAAGGGACGCAAAATTTGACCTGTTGCGAATGGTCGTTGTTCTTTCAAACTAACAACTTCATAAGCATTACCTGAACGAATAAGTTTCATCAAAATATTTTCGGCCAAATCATTTCCATGATGGGCTGTTAATAATGTATCAAATTTTCCAGCAAGCATTGTCTCCTTAAAAAAGCCATAACGAAACTTGCGGGCTGCTGCTTCCATACCAATATCGGCCGCTGGTTGATTCTCCCACTTAGTTGTGAAAAATTGATAGTCATTTTTTAAACAATAGTTTTGCACAAAGTCTACTTCAGCACGACTCTCTGGTCGCAAATTATGATCTACGTTGACCACGGCAAATTGATTCTTAGGTAATACTTGAGCAACAACATTCAATAAAACCATCGAATCCACACCGCCAGAGACAGCAATCAGAACTTTTTGAGCCTGATAACGTTTCAAAACTTTCTTAACTGTACTTATAATCTTGTTATCTAGTTCCATTAGCCCTCTCCTTGAATTAAAAAAGGCTGAGACATCGTCCCAACCCCAATACAAATTTATTAGCTACGGCGTCCGCCACGGCCACCACGTTTGCCTTCAGTATTCTTTTTAATAACGCTGAGTCTCTCTTCACTTTCCTTCATGAAGCCAGACATCATATCATCGAAACTTTCTGGTTTATGTTGTTGTGGTTTTCTATCATTACGATCGTGTGAACGGTGTGAATGATACTTTGGCTTAGGCTTATCTGACGCTTGCTTAATTGAAAGTGCAATTTTATGATCTTTCTCACTAAGAACTAAAACTTTAACAGTATCGCCAATGCTTAGCACATCATGAATATCCTTAACATAACCATCAGCAACTTCACTGATGTGCACCATTCCGCTTTGTCCTTCTCCGAGGTCTACGAAAGCCCCAAAATTTGTAATTCCCGTTACTTTACCTTCTGTTTTAGCTCCTACTTCAACTGTCATCTAATTAAAAAAAATTCCTTTCCCTATTTTTGAATCGTAGTGGTCTGCACATCATCAGGTAAATTGTAGATTTGTTCACCCGGTTTGCTATACATATACTTTTCACGGATATATTTTTCAATATAGTTCGTGTCATGAAGTTGACTGACTTCAAGCTTCAAATCACGCTGCGTCGATTTTTGCTTAGTTAGCTTCTGATTGCTAATTTCTATTTGTTCCATCGTATTGGCATAAGTTCTGTGAGCATTGAAAATTTGAACGCCAAATACAACCAAGATCAGTGCGAAAATAATTCCTATCATAGCTATCCGTCTGCGATGAACCTTCTTTGCATGATCATGATGGCCAGGATTAGGAGTTGGCACTTTTTTTGGTTGTAATACAGAAACGTTAGAATTTAGTTTACGTATTTCCATACCACTACTCCCCTAGAAATGATTACTTTGAGTATAACAAGTTTAAGCCATTATTTGAATGATTAAATCGCTTATTTTAATCTATTTCTAATTTTTAATTTTCGGTTGAGAATTTTTTTTGGTTCACTGCCGTCTCCGGGTGCGAATGAATGTTGACCTGCTGTGGGGACCGATTGGAGCCAAGGTCTCCAATCTCGATTTTGAGCCTTGCACAAATCGCAAGTCTCAAAACTCGTCCCGTGGTGTAAGAGCTAAAGCTCTAACGCCACCTTCACTGCTGGTCAACATTCATTCGCACCCTCCGACTAGATTATTGCTTAGTTTCCATAGTTCATAAAAGAAAATAGAAAATAACGTTTATTCAATTTAAGTTACCTTCTTGTTAAAGAATAAAAATCAATTTAAACCAAGCTCAATAACAACTGGCTTGAATTAGCTTAATACTCCACAACACTCGATAACAGAAAACCAAACACCATCCCATTACACTAGCCGGAAGGTGCGAGCGATGAAGCCAGCAGTGGCGGTGGTGTTAGGACGGCAGGTTTTGCCGTTCTTACAGCACAGGACGAATTTTGAAATTCGCGGTTTTTGCGAAGTTCAAAATCGAGCCTGGAGACCTTGGCTCCAGGCGGTCCTCACAGCAGGCTTCATCGACTCGCACCTGGAGGCGGAACTTTTAGTTAAACCTCTTCATACATATCAACTGAATCGGTCTTCTTAGTTGTTTCCTTGATATTGAGAACACGAATTTTCATCGTCTTCTCCCCAAAGTGTAATTCTAATACATCACCGACTGAAACTTCACTAGACGATTTGGCTACTCGATCATTGATTGAGGCACGGCCATTGTCTGCGAACTCCTTAGCGACGGTTCTTCTCTTGATAATACGACTTACTTTTAAATACTTGTCTAATCTCATAATTAATCCTCTATTTTCATAAACTTCGTAATATGTTTGCCCATTGGCAATATTTCCCATTCAGCTTTCGTTAACATATGCCATTTCTTGGAAAGTTTTAAGTAAACGAACGCTCCTAAAGGTATAGCAATAATGTTAACTAAAACGCTGTTGGCTCGAGTCATGGCTAAATAACTGTTCAAGAAACTGACAACTATTTTGACAAAAATTGCCATAATCAAACCTAATTTAATCAAGTTTGACGTGAACTTTTTATCTAACGATAAGAACTTTCGGTCAAACTTATAAATTGTTAAAATCCCAAACAAAATGACACACTCACTCAATACAGTTGCCAACGCACCGCCAGCGATACCAAACTTTGGTACCAAGATGACGTTTAAAGCAACTTTAACAACGAGGGACATCCCGAATAAAATTAATTTGTGAATATTTTTTTCATCGTCTCCACTAGTAACAGCAATCAATAAATTGATGAAGGAAACGATTAAAATCGAGAGCACGTAAATACTCAAGGTTCTAGAACCATTCATATTGGTAAAAAGCATCGTGTTTATCTGTGGCATTAAAGCAATCAAACCTGCTGTTTCAGCAACTGACAACCACAGACACACTCGCACCATTTTTTGAATCGTACTCTTATTTTGTTGAACCCGATTGGTTTCTTTCAATTGCGGCATAATCGTTGAAACAAAGGATAACGAAATAACGATACCTAACTGCAACAACGGTTGTCCTCTATCAAAGATACCTTTTTGAATTTCAGCTTGGTCCAAAGCCATCCCTGCATGGAGTAACAAACGGACGGTTGAAAACGAATCGATAAATTGATAAAAAATTGTAATACCTGTAAATACGACAATTAAGATGATTTCTAGCGCTAAGCCATGTTCCAAACGAATTGTTTTATCAGCTTTCTCTGGCTCGGGATCAGACTTTTTGTTTTTTAAAAAGGTCCGCACCAAGATACCAACCGCTAATAATCCACCAATAAAGGCACCTGAATTAGCTAGTGTTCCCATTTGGTATACATTCAAAATACCGTGACCAAACATCAAAGCACTCGCAATGATGATAACGATTCGGAAAAATTGCTCCGAAACTTGTGAAATAGCACTTGGTTCCATGACCAGATCACTTTGAAAATAGCCTCTGAGACTAGCTTCAAATGGAACCAATAAGAATGTCAGTGCCACAACACGAACCTCGGGATACAAATTGGGGTCTCCCATCAGGGAAGCCAAATATTTAGCCGAAAACCAGAGCCATCCGGTAATGACAATCGCTCCTGCCATTAAAATACCAAACGTTTTCTTCAGCAAATTATGTTTAGCAGCCATCGTCTGCTGTTGAGCAAACGTTTTTGAGATTACGACCGGCAATCCCGATAACGCCAAGACGGAAAAAATACCATAGATTGGATAAACCTGTTGATAAATAAAATAGCCACGATCCCCAACAATATTCTGCAGTGGAATCCGATAAATAGCACTCAACAGTTCTGAGAACAGTGAGGCAATAGTCAGAATCCAGGTCCCCTTAATAGCCCTAGACACTTCTTTTTGCATATTAATTTTTAATTTTTTCTTTCTTTAAATTATCGAACCCTGCTGCCATCTTCTTGGCAAATGTTTGGAGTTGTGCAAACCACTCATCCTTTTTAACACTGCCTGAATCTAACGTAATCGTAAATTCACCATTCTTATCGTTAACTTTGGCTTTCATTGTCGTATTAGCTAAGAACTTAAATACTAAATCACCAGTTAAATAATCGCTGGCTTTCTTGGAGAACTTAATAGCAATCATGCCATTACGCATAATGACACTCTTTACTAGTGATTCATCAAATGAATTCTTCAATAAACTAATATCCAACAAATTGCCAACTTCTTGTGGATAATCACCGAAACGGTCCAATAATTCTGACTTAACTTCTTGATAATTTTCCAAAGAATCAATTTGGCGAATTCGTTTGTACAATTCAACCTTTTGGCGTTGATCCGTAATGTAATCAGCTGGCAAGTATGCTTCCAAAGCCAAATTGACTTCAGAATTAGTTTTCTCAGCTTTCGTATGACCACGTTTTTTCGCTACGGCATCATTTAACATCTGTGTATAAAGATCGAAACCAACTGAATCAATGAAACCATGTTGCTGCTTACCTAATAAGTTACCAGCACCACGAATCGACAAGTCACGCATAGCAATCTTGAATCCTGAACCTAATTCGGTAAAGTTTTTGATTGCTTCCAAACGTTGTTCACCGACTTCTGTCAAAACCTTGTTTGGCTTATACATTAAATAAGCATATGCTACTCGGTTTGAACGACCGACTCGACCTCTAATTTGGTAAAGCTGTGATAAACCATAACGGTCAGCATTTTCAACAATCAACGTATTCGTATTCGGCATATCAACACCAGTTTCAATGATGGTTGTCGTAACTAAAACATCATATTCACCGTCCAAATAGTCAGCAATTACACCTTCCATTTGCGTTTCGTTCATACGACCATGGGCTGTCGCAATTCTGGCATCAGGAACGAGTGCTTGCAACTGACCAGCAACTTGATCCATATCTTCAACCCGATTGTGTAAATAAAAGACTTGTCCACCACGAGCCATTTCACGCTTAATCGCACCAGCAATGACCTCATAGTTTTGTTCCATGACATAAGTTTGTACTGGATAACGATTACTTGGGGCCGTTTCAATCAATGAAAGATCACGCACACCCAGCATCGACATATTCAAAGTTCTGGGAATTGGTGTAGCTGTCAGTGTCAAGACATCAACGTTAGCCTTTAATTCCTTAATCTTTTCCTTGTGTTTAACACCAAAGCGTTGTTCCTCATCAATGATTAATAATCCGATATCGTGAAATTTAACATCTTTTGAAAGCAAACGGTGTGTTCCGACGACAATATCAATCGTGCCATCTTCAAGTTGTTCAATTGTTTCCTTACTTTGTTTCCGTGTTTGAAAACGTGACAAGACGCCAATATTAACTGGAAAGCCTTCAAAACGATCTTTCATTGTTTCGTAATGTTGTTGAACTAACAAGGTCGTTGGTGCTAAGAAGACAACTTGTTTGCCTGCTTCAACAGCTTTAAAGGCTGCCCGTAAAGCAACTTCTGTCTTACCGAAACCAACATCCCCAACTAACAAACGATCCATCGGATGTGGTTTTTCCATATCCCGTTTAATTTCATCAACTGACCGCAATTGATCCGGTGTTTCTGGATAAGGAAAAGCATTGTCGAAATCGTCTTGCATTTGATCATCTTTCGGAAAGGCAAAACCTTTTTCAGCTTCTCGTTTTGCATATAAGTCAATCAAATCATCAGCGATATCTTCAATATTTGATTGAACTTTACGCTTAGTTTTTTGCCACTCGTTACCACCTAGTTTATTTATCTTCGGTGACTTACCTTCGGCTGAAACATATTTTTGAACCATGTCCAATTGCGTGACAGGAATAAACAAACGACCATCATCACGATATTCAATCGTAATGTAATCTTGATGCTTGCCATCAACTTCCATTGTCTGCATGCCGATAAATTTACCGATACCATGATTGACGTGGACGACGTAATCGCCTGGTTTTAATTCGTTATAACTCTTCAAACGTTCTGCATTCGCCAAAGTTTCGTGACGACGTTTCTTTGGTTGCTTGTTGAAAAGTTCTTTTTCAGTAATAATAGCAATTCTTTCATCCGGCATTTCAAAACCAGAACTCAAACTAGCATTTAAAATTTGAGTCTGGTCTTCAATAACTTTATCAGCCGTCGTCAGTGTCGCTTTGATGCCAAAGTCGACCAACGTATCGTTAATCGCATGGATACGTTTTTCATTACTAATAACTAGCATTACTGTGTAGTTTTGCTTTTGCCAACGCTCTACTTCTGACTTTAATAAAGGCATTTGACTGAAGAACTGTTGCATCGAACGAACTGAGACATTGTGTAATTGATTGAGGTGAATGTGGCCCATCCCTTGTTGAAAGGCAGAAATGTAAATTTGGGGATGTTTATCTCCCTTAACTAGTTCAATAAAACTCTGGCGAATCTTTTGTTCAGGCAAAGCTTTCCCAAATTCTAGTTGACTGGCTAACCACGATTGATTTTCAGCCGCACTGTCATTGGATTGCTCAATTAAACGATTGTATTCATCAAATAAAACAATATCATCACTTGCTAGGTAATCTAACAAACTACTTGGGTGCTCCAAAATATAGTCTGCAATTCGACCGATATTTTCAGGACGCATCCCTTCTGATAATTCTTCAATTGTTTGAGCAAAGTTAACTTCCAGATTATTCTTAACATCTTTATCTTCAGTTGAATCAAGTTGACGCTGGTAGCTCTTTTGCAATTTTTTCAAACCAACTGCCACTTGTTCATCAGTCACAATTCGGTCTTTAGCAGGCAAAACATTGATTTCGTCAAGTTCTTCCATACTACGTTGTGTTTCCGTATCGAAAAACTTAATTTTTTCAACTTGATTACCAAAAAAATCGATTCGCACAGGATTATCAACATTAAGTGGATAAATATCGACAATATCCCCACGGATAGCAAAATCCCCGGGTTTAGCAACTAATTTATCCTTAACATATCCCATTTGGACGAATTCTTGATTGAGATCTTCAAGGTCATATTCTTCATTAATTTTAATATCTAACTGTGCTGCTTGAAATAACTCTTTGGCCGATAATTCGTATTCCATACCGGCAATTGATGTCACCAAGATACCTGATTGATCACTTGCTAAAAAACTTAAAGAATCAAGTCGTTGGCTCAACTCATCTGGTGAGCTCGTTGCAAGTTCAGTTGAGATTGATTCTTCAACCGGAAAGATATGCACAGCATCGCTATCTAATAGGTTGAGATCATCATAAATTTTATTAGCATGAAAATTGGTGTTTTCTACAATCAGAATTTTTTTACCTGATTGCTTTAAAGTTTCCAATGCAAAAAGGGAAATCGTCGATCCCGTCAAACCAGTCAATAAATTTTTCGTGTCTGGCTTAACTTGATTAATAAATTCCCCAAGGTTGAGCTTATTCGTAATGAAATTTATTAAATCCAATTTTTGCCCCCTTGCGTATTAATTATATTTATTCATTAATTGGTCGGCTGAAAGTCCACTGACCCAGTCCTTGACCATTTCAGTAGCTTGGTCGATACCAGCTAATGCCACTGGTTCATCATCTTTTGAGAAAGGTGTCAAAACCCAGTTAACAACAGTCTGTTTTGCAGGATGTTGAATCCCAATTTTGATACGATCAAAATCTTTCGTACCCACAGCTGAAATTATACTCTTAATCCCATTGTGACCACCAGCTGAACCCTTTGTCCGTAATCTAACTTTACCGATTGGCATATCCAAATCATCTTGAATGACCATCATTTCTTCAGGCTTAATTTGGTAATAGCCCATCAAGAAATTAACAGCCCGACCAGATTCATTCATAAAAGTTAAAGGTTTAACTAAAAAGACGGTTTCGCCATCAACTTTAAATTTGCAGTATTCAGCTTCAAAGTCCTTTTTCATTTGTGTTTGACCATATTCATCCATCAATTTATCGATGGTCATAAAGCCCATATTATGCTTTGTACGATCGTATTTCTTGCCTGGATTTCCTAAGCCAACAATTAGTTTCATATCTTAATACCTCATTTCGAACCTATATTATATCATGTTAGTTTCAGGAAAGGTTGATTGTTAAACTGCCGTCTCCGGGCAAAAAACGGAAAAGTCAGCTGTAGGACCGTCTCGAGCCAAGGTCTCGAGACTCGATTTTGAACTTCGCAAAGACCGCGAATTTCAAAATACGTCCTGTGCTGTAAGCGATAAATCGCTAACAGCACTATTACTGCTGACTTTTCCATTTTTGCCCTCCGACTAATCAATTCTTTGTTTTGGTAATTAATTATAAAAATCGATAATCTTTTAAAATCCTAACTGAACTACTCATCGTAATCAAAATTTGCAAAAATATTTGAAAGTTTTCAAAAACATTTCCTACCGATATTATTTACTTTTAAATTTCTTCCAATAATATTAATCAAAATACATTAAATAAAAAAACATTCTTAAATAAATTTAGTCTCCGGTTGCGGACAATGGTGTCAGCAGTGACAGTGGTGTTAG
>NZ_AZFV01000040.1 GCF_001435815.1 Companilactobacillus nantensis DSM 16982
AATGGACTTTTTCAGCAGCCTCGGACGAGACCTTGGCTCGGCCCAGTCCGCACAGCAGGCCTGGATTATCCGCCCTCCCGACGGCATCTCCCAAAAAACGACACAAAAAAACACCTAACCGAAGTTAGATGTTAAAGTGTTTTGGAATGGAGGATACAGGGATCGAACCTGTGACCTCCTGCTTGTAAGGCAGATGCTCTCCCAGCTGAGCTAATCCTCCAAAATGACTCCTACGGGATTTGAACCCATGTTACCGCCGTGAAAGGGCGGTGTCTTAACCACTTGACCAAGGAGTCATAAATATTTAATTGATATATTGCTCTCTCAAGCACAAGAAATATAATACAATAATAATAAAGGTGTAGCAAGCTTTTTTTTAACTTTTTTCGAACTTTTTTTAAAATTAGGAGGATAATGGATTTTGAACGTGCAAAAATACTTTGAAACAGCGGAAACAATGGACTTAGCTCAAGACATGCTAGGACATACATTTTCTTACAAATCTGACCAAGGATTATTTGCAGGGTTAATTGTCGAGACTGAAGCTTACCTCGGGCCAATCGATATGGCATCTCACAGTTACAATGGTCGGCATACTCCAGCCAATGACCCACTCTATCAATCCGGCGGTACAATTTATATTTATTCGATCCACAGTTGGTTAGATATGGATATTAGTATTCAAAAAACTGGCACTCCCAACGGAATACTTATTCGAGCCTTACAACCACTGGAAGGTATTGAACAAATGGAAATCAATCGCAATCGAACTGGATTTGAAATAACCAATGGTCCTGCAAAATGGATGGCCGCATTTGGTATTAAAGACAAGTCCCTTTCAGGTACAAAATTAAACGAAAATAATTTTAATTTTTCCACAAAAAAAGTCCAAACTCCTAAAAATATTTTAGCAACACCTCGAATCGGTGTGAAAAATAAGGAGCCTTGGACTTCTAAAAATATGCGTTTTATTGTTGAAGGTAATCCATACGTCTCTAAACTGCCTAAACGTGATATGAATCTCGAAACTTACGGTTGGCTATAAACGATCGCTACGAGCACGTAAGGCATAAAGAATTGCAACTGTATCGACGACTTCTTGAAGTAAAGCACCGATAATTGTCGGAATCAAACCAAAGGCAGCTACGACCATCAAAGCAATACAGATAAAGATACCAATTAAAACAGCTTCACGGGCAACTTTCATCGTATCATGAGCAATTTTGACTACTAAACTTACCTTGCTTAAATCATCTTGTAAAATAACGGCGTCAGCTGATTCACTGGCGGCATTAGCACCTTTATAACCCATTGCAATACCAACATCGGCTAATGCTAAAGCAGGAGCATCGTTGACCCCATCACCTACCATAACTGTTGGGTGATATTCCTTATCCAAACCATTGATAATTTTAACCTTATCAGCTGGCAAACTTGATGGATAAGCTTTTGTAATACCAACTTCTGAGGCAACCATTTCGGTTGCTTCTTTTTTATCCCCTGAAATCATCAAAATATTTTTAATACCAAAATCTTTCAATTTTTGAATTGTTGATTTAGATTCCGGACGAATTTGATCAAGCAAACTATAAACACCAGCGTATTTACCGTCGATTGAAACATAAACACCAGAACCTTTAACTTCTTCGACCGGTTCATCGGTAACAAACTTTCCTTGACCAACTTTAACAATATGACCATCAATCTTACCGACAATACCTTCAGCTGTGACTTCTTTCAAATCTTCAGCATTACTCATTGATAAATTACGATCTTTGGCATAATTAACAATTGCTTCAGCCATAACGTGACTTGAATTTTGTTCAATTGAGGCGGCATAAGACATAACAGTTTCTGGCTTAAAGTCATTGGCAGTCTTGATTTGATCAACCACTAACTTCCCCATTGTAATAGTACCAGTCTTATCAAAAGCAACCGTCTGAGCTGAGTTTAATTTTTCTAGAGCAGTACCAGATTTAATAATGATTCCGTTCCGGCTAGTTCGACTCATCCCTGAAACAAAGGCAATCGGTGCTGCCAAAATCAATGGACAAGGTGAAGCGACAACTAAAACCTGCGCGATTCTAACAGGATCTTTGGAGATATACCAAGCAATACCAGCAATTACATAAGCAATTAACGTAAATGGAACAGCATATCGATCAGCTAGTCTAACGAAATGTGCTGGGTGTGTTTCTGATTCCTTAACTAACTTAACGATAGCTTGATATTCTGAATCAGCCGCAACCTTTTCAGCACGGATCTTAAATGGATTCTCACCGTTAATAGAACCAGACATAACATACTTACCCTCAGCCACATTAACTGGCACCGATTCACCTGTTAGTGACGATTCATCAACTTCTGATTGACCATCGTAAACTGTACCATCGACTGGAACTTGTTCCTTAGGACGAATCAATAACTCATCCCCGATTTTTACATCGTCAATATCAATATCTTTAATGTGATTATTATCAATTAAGTGAGCCTGTGATGGTGTGTTATCCAACAAGGACTTAAGTTCACTCTTAGCCTTGTTTGCTGCATATTCTTCCAGCGTATCACCACCAGTTAGCATCAAAAGAACAATCCAACCGGCCCAATATTGGCCTAATGTGATTGTGGCTACAATCGCTGTAATAGCCAATAGATCAATCCCAAAATTACCTGACTTGAGGACCTTGATCATGTCGACAAACATTATTAGCGCTAATAGTAGCCCCAAAATACTAATAATCAGCTGTGCATATCCAGCTTGATTAAAACCAAACTGTAAAACAGCAGCCGCAAAACCAATAGTTAATGTTCCGTATAGTTTAATTTTGTCTGAGTTCATAAAATCACAACCCTCCCGTTAATAATTCTATTTATACCCTGATTATACATTCATTTATTCAGAAAGTGAACACTTATTTGGAATGATTCTCATTTAGTTATCATTTCAACAAAAGACAAATCATCGGCTACACAAGTAGATTTCTAAGTACTATTTTAAATGGAAAGATATTCATCTAGTTAAAATTATGACAAATTTTCGTTAATTATGGCAAGAAAAAACAGCCATATCAAAATTTGATATAGCCGTCACAATGTTTTATGTTTATCACTTGATAAAAGCTATTTAACCAATTTATCCCAAATCACAACGCTACCACTAGCCAAAGACTTTGGTACATCAATGATTCTTTGATTGGATGATCCACGGAATTGTAACGTTAAATCTTTCTTAGGCAACAAGAAACGTCCGTCAACTAAGATATCAATCAGTGATAACATTTCTAACTTATCATCTGAATCTTTTAGTAACTCTTCCCATGAATAGCCACTCCAAGACCAAATATCTTTTGTATGTCCAAACTCTTTACGAATTCGTTTGCATAACGATAAACAGACTTGTGTATTCAAAAATGGTTCCCCACCAAGAAATGTTAAACCTTGGACGTAACTCTGACTCAAGTCCTTTATGATTTGATCCTCTAATTCTTGCGTATATGGTTTTCCATAACGAAAATCTTGAGCCGCAACGTTATAACACCCTGGACAACGGAATGGACAACCCGAAACATACAAACTGCATCTAACTCCTTCACCATCAACAAAGTTAAATGGTTTATAATCGGCAATCATCTTAAGACTGAGGTCCTCGCTCAACCATTCTTTGGGAGTCGGATTGTTTGGTTCTCTCATATTTTGCCGCATGCTGTATCATCTCCGAAGTCATATTTTTTCTACGTGAAGCAATCTCAACGTGACGACCATGAATCATTGGTCTTTGTTGTGGATTGCCTAAATAGCCACAAGTTCTCTTAACCACGTCACAAGTCATCGGATCATGGTTACCACACTGTGGACAGACAAATCCACGGGCTGTGGCATTGAATTCGCCTTTAAAACCACATTCAAAACATTGATCAATTGAAGTATTTGTACCCAAATAACCAACATGGTCATAAGCCCAATCCCAGACAGCTTCCAAAGCCTTAGGATTTTGACGCAAATTAGGATATTCGCAATAATGAATGAATCCACCTGAAGCATACTTAGGAAAGACTTCTTCAAAAGTTAATTTTTCAAATGGATTAGGATGTTTACGGACGTCATAATGGAAACTATTTGTGTAATACTCTTTTTCCGTAATATTTGGTATAACGCCGAACTTATCCAAATCATCGCGACAAAAAGTATCAGTCAATGATTCAGCTGGCGTTGAGTAAAGGCTGTAATGATAGCCACTCTCCTTAGCCCAGCCGACACATTTTTCGTGTAACGCCTTAACAATGCTTTCGGCGAAATCATGAGCTTCTTGATTGCCTTCCCACTTATCACCAAAGAATTCTGTACAAACTTCATACAATCCAATATATCCTAATGATACCGTTGCCCGTTCATTCTTAAATAATTCATCAATACTATCATCTTTATTTAAACGTTTACCAAAGGCGCCATACATATATAATAACGGTGCATTCTCAGGCTTGGCTTGTTTTGTTCGTTCAATTCGATACTCCAAAGCCGTGTGACAAATCTGCATTTTCTCATCGAAAATCTGCCAAAATAAATCAACATTTCCTTTAGATTCCAAAGCAATTCTAGGTAAATTGACCGTTACAACGCCTAAATTCATTCGCCCGGAATTAACTTCTTTACCGTTCTCATCTTTCCAGCCTTGTAAAAATGATCGACAGCCCATTGGTGTCTTGAAACTGCCAGTAATTTCTTTAATCTTGTCATACATCAACAAATCAGGATACATCCGCTTAGTTGAACATTCCAAAGCTAATTCTTTAATATCGTAATTAGGATCATCTGGATTTAAATTCAAACCTCGTTTAATCGTAAAAGTTAACTTAGGGAAAATAGCTGTTCGATGTTCTTTTCCTAATCCTTTAATTCTAATTTCTAGGATTGATTTTTGAATTGCTCGTTCGATCCAACTTGTCCCTAAACCGAAATTAATCGTCGTGAACGGTGTTTGTCCCTGTGAAGAGTAAAGTGTATTGATTTCGTATTCAAGTGCCTGCATAGCGTCGTAAATGTCCTTACGGGTCTTTTCACGGGCAAACTCATCTTGTTTATCTTCAGCAATCCATTTCCGAGCATCTTTTAAATGTTTTTGATAATTAATCTCAGCATAAGGTGCCAATAATTGATCGATACGGTTAGCTGAACAACCACCATATTGTAATGATGCGACGTTCGCAATAATTTGTGACATTTGAGCAGTTGCGGTTTGAATAGAACGTGGTGATGAGACCCAAGCGTTACCAATCTTAAAACCATTACTGAGCATCTCGTCAAAATCAATCAGACAACAGTTAGTCTCTGGAGTTACGGGAGAATAATCCAAATCGTGCCAGTGAATGTCGCCTCGTAAATGCGATTTAGCTACCAATTCAGGTAACATCTTCAATCCCATTGCTCGACTGGCTACTCCAGCTTCAAGATCACGTTGGGTATTAAAAATATTACTGTCTTTATTAGCATTCTCATGGACAACATCATCATTTCGATTAAATAATCGTTCAATATTTAATTGAACGTTTGCTGCCTTGGCAAACTTATCTTGATCCTTTTGAAAATATGTTTCATAAGCTTTAGCTTGATCAGCCATACCATTTTCATTTAGGACACGAAAAATAAAGCTATGTAATTCAGTAGTGGTCAGTAATTCACTGTTATGGAAATTTTGAACCAATTTATCAACAACGAGTTGTTTTTGCTCTTCTGTCAATTGTAATTGATCTAAAACAAAAGCTATTTTATATGGATAGAAAGCAGTTTTAACACCGCTTCTTTTCTCAACTGGAATGGATACTAGTTCATTTAATCTGGCAGTCATAAATTTTCCTCCTACACCTTTGACGCTCAATACTGATATCATTCTACAAAAAAATAAATAAAAAAATAAGACTACTAAATACCAGATGATGTGTTATATAACACATTCACACTAGATATAGTAGTCTTATTTGATTTTCTAAGAAATTGTAATTCCAAAGCTTTCACAAATCGTCGTTACATTCAGTTCAAGTTATTGATATTCAAACATATGTTCATGCTCAAAAAATTTTAATTGTTTTAATTTTATAACGTTGTAATGGTCGTTTTTTGTTCACGTTTGCGAACAAAATAAAATGTCACAGCTGCACAGATAAATACCACCGCAGTAATAAAAATATGTACGCCATACAAGACACCCACTGTTGGTCCTCCATGAATATTATTATTGAAGAAACCTAAGGCATCAATCTTCATAAAGTAACTGACAAAATAAATCGTTGTCATGTAAACCAATTGCTGTGAAACATTACCCACACTTGATAATTGATATTTAATCAGAAAGGCTCTTTCAGCATCAATATTAGTATTTGCATATAGCTCATCATTTAAAATTCGATTATCAGCACCAACAAAGAGCGCACAAAGGAACAATCCTACAAAATATGTTGGATTAAATAGCGCCAAAACTAAACCAAGCAATAACAACGGATAACGCGCACCACGATGACGCTTATTCAACAATGGTCCCACTTGAAAACCAACTAAGTAAATCGTATAAACTAACATCAAACTGTTGAAACCAAATCGAATCGTACTATCAAAAATAGCGTAAAGCATTACATAGTTCATAACTACCCCACGGTTGACAGCAGCCATACTCAATGGGAAAAGCTTTTTATGAATGTCTAATTGATAATAGGCTAAAAATAAGAACAATATGATTGATGCCATGCTAATCAACAAATCAAATGTATTGGAAACTTCTTTGAGCCTACTATAACGAATAATAAAAATCAGCATAACTAAACTGGCAAGGACAATCAAGCTAAACAATGAATTAACGTGAAACTTGGGTTTCTTTTCCATCCCTTGATAAAACGTCAACCTGTGAGTGATTTGCATACCACCCACCATCGCCGCAAAGAACAAAAATGCTAACAAAATAAATGACAAATTCAATAATTTAGTCTTCGTGGCAATCAACTGCACAACCAGCAAAATAATCAGTGTCAAGACGACTGACAAGCCATGCATTCGATTAAACTTGAATTCTTTATCCATCTGCCCTCGCGAACGAACGGTCAAATAATATGGCCAAATCCAACTGGAAGCCAATCCTAGTAATACACCACCGATAATGCCCATAACAGGATTAGCAGCACCTAGGATGAACAATGATCCTATCACTCCAAAGCAACTGGACATTGCTAGCATTGTTGAAGCTGGCAACGTAATAAACGTCGTTAATAGCATCCCTAAAGCTCTAAAAGTATAAAGCATTAAGAATGGCAGAGCATACGCAAAAACGCTCTTATTTTGGTTATATAACGTCAAACAGAAAAAATACGGTATCGCGACGCCGGCGTTGGCTAAAAGATCCAAAACACCTTCGTTAAATATATTCATTATTCGCTTCATTTTTTTCTCACCTGAAATTAAATGTCTTTAAACATTTTAACAGAAATAGACCAAAAAATATGGAACACAGTTTAATTTGGCTATTAATTATGTTTTGGGGTGTGGCCGCCTCTGGAAGCACGAGATTTGGGCTGCTCCCAGAGGCTAAGGTATTAGTAATTTAATGATATTTTTTTGAATACGATAATGTAAAAACTACGAAAATAACAGAATCAAAAAAAGTATCCCTGAAAATCTCAGAGACACTTTAGATATTTCCTAAATTAACGCATGGTGCTAGTTAATTTAGTTTACATGTACTAAATCATCGGCAACTAATCTTTCAGCAATTTGCACAGTATTCCAAGCTGCACCTTTTAATAGATTGTCGGAAACAACCCACATATTGAAGGCTCCTTCATTTTCCAAATCGGGACGAATCCGTCCGACAAAGGTATCACGACTACCCACAGCATTTACTGGTTGTGGATAAACTTGGTGGGCTGGATCATCTTGCAAAATAGCTCCAGGGGCATCTTTAATTAATTGTTGAATTTTTTCAGTTGTAGCTGATTTATCGTTAACTTCAATATAAATAGATTCACCGTGGCTAATTGGTACTGGCACTCTGACACAAGTAGCTGTGACCTTGATTTCAGGTGAATTCATATCACCCAACATAATCTTCTTAGTTTCATGGATCATCTTCCACTCTTCGTGAGAATAAAGATTATCTTCTAAGACATCGATTTGTGGTAAGAGGTTGAAAGCTAAAGGATAGTGCTCCTTATCACCCTTCGTTGGAAAAATATCTGCTTTCATGTCTTTACCATCTAAGTAATCTTGTGCCTCAGAATATAATTCATCCAAAGCAGTTTGACCGGCACCACTAGCTGCTTGATAAGTTGAAACAATAATTTGCTTCAAACCAAAAGCCTTTCGAATTGGTTCCAAAGCGACCATCATTTGAATCGTCGAACAGTTAGGATTGGCAATAATTCCATGATGGTTATACAAAGCAGCTTCGTTAACTTCAGGAACTACCAAAGGTACGTCTTCTTCCATTCGAAAAGCACTGGTATTATCAACACAAACAGCACCGCGTTTGACCGCTTCAGGCAAAAGTTTCTTTGAAACAGCCCCACCAGCTGATGCCAAAACAAGATCAACACCTTCAAAGGATTCTGGTTTAGCTTCTTCAACGATAACGTCCTCGCCATTAAATTGTAGTTTCTTGCCAGCTGAACGACTTGAAGCTAATAATTTAATTTTTGATACAGGAATAGTTGATTGTTCCAATTGTTGAATTAAACGTGTTCCAACGGCGCCTGTGGCACCTAAAATTGCTACTGTATATCCACTCATAAAAAATCCATCCCTTAACTATATTTTATAAACTAGCCGTGAACTTCTTCAAACGTTTCATAGCTTCTTGAATGTCTTCCATTGAGGCAGCGTATGAAATTCGGAAGTACCCTTCGCCACCTTTACCAAAGGCGACACCCGGAGTTACACCGACAAGTCCTTCTTCAGCCAATTTGTTAGCAAAATCAATTGAACTTAAGTTGTACTTAGTAGGAATCTTGGAGAACGTGTAGAATGCGCCTTCTGGAAGAGCTGTTTCATAACCCATATCATTTAATTGAGCAACTAAGAAATCACGACGTTCTTGATAAATATCACGCATTGCGATTGGATCATCGATACCATTAGTCAAAGCTTCTTGAGCAGCATATTGTGCTGGGTTTGAAGGGGCCGTAACGGTAAAGGCGTGCATCTTGTTAGCTTGTTCAACAAAATCTTTTGGTGCTGCAATATAACCGATTCTGTATCCTGTCATAGCATGTGATTTAGAAAGACCGTTAATCAAAATAGTCTTACCAGGCATCAACTTAGCAAGTGATAAATGCTTGTGACCGTATGTCAATTCAGCATAGATTTCATCAGAAATAACAAACATGTTCTTATCTTTAACGACATCAACGATTTCTTGTAATTCGTCCTTTGAGTAAACAAAACCAGTTGGGTTACCTGGGAAGTTCAGCATCATTGCTTTAACATTTTCTGGACCTTCAGCTTGAATAACTTCTTCCAAGCGTTTACCAGTCATCCGGAAACCATCGGCAGTTGTGTCAATTTGAACAGGCACTCCACCAAGAATCTTAACGATTGGAATGTACAAGGCAAATGTTGGTGTAGGAATAATAACCTTGTCGCCAGGATTGATAATAGCTGCAAGTGAATCGAAAATAGCTTCAGTTGCACCAATCGTAACAATAATTTCTGTTTCTGGATCGTATTGCAAATCAAATTGTTTGTCCAAGTAACCTGAAATTGCTTCTCTTAAACTCAAGAATCCCTTTTGGTCTGAGTAATGTGATTCATTTTCTTTGATACTTTCAATAGCTGCATCTTTAACGTGTTCGGGAACGTTAAAGTTAGGTTCACCAAGAGTTAATTTTACTAACCCAGGAATCTTTGCAAATTTTTCAGCAAATTCTCTGATCATTGATCTACCCATAGGGGCAATTATTTCATTTACTACGTTTTTGACTGACGAATCTAATTCTGGCATTCTTCAACACTCCTTAAAAATTAATGTAGTTTAATAATATAACAAATCCAATGAAAATATTAGAGCTTTTGTAATCTTTTTAAATATTTTCTTAGTTTGTGAAATAGTTTATTGTCAGTTAACTAGGGCAAATCCCGTTACAGAAACAATTTGAACTAAGTTCTAACGGCTTATCTTTGAACTTTGCACAAGCCGATAATTTCAACAATGTTTTATTATATAAGCAATAAAGCCTCATACTTATTTTATTTCCAACAAATTCGGTCAATACTACTGATATATAAATTTTACTGTTGTGTTAATAAAATTAACTGTAAAGTTCCTCGATAAAAATTAAATTTATTCTAACTTTTCTATGAAAATAACTTTTTCATCAATAATTATTCCTAAATAATTTGCTCTAACCCAATAACTAAATGGTCTTGTTGCATTACTTCATGAATTGCCAGTTTTACACCAGTCATAAAGCTTTGACGGTCGGTCGTACTTTGAGAAATAGTCAATGTTTCACCGACACCACCAAAGATAACTTCTTCATCAGCTACAAAACCAGGCAAACGTAACGCATGAATCTTCGTCCCGTGATAATCGCCACCACGTGTTCCCAAGGGATCGTCGTTACTGTGCTGTACTTGATCATGTCCTCTAGCTTGATAAATTAAACGAGCTGTATTCAAAGCAGTACCTGACGGCGCATCAATTTTATCTTCATGATGCTTTTCAACAATTTCCGATTCTGCAAAATACTTAGCCGCTACTTGAGCAAATTTCATCATTAAGACCGCTGACAAACCGAAATTAGAAGCAATAATTCCACCAAGATTTTTGGCATCAGCCAGTCTCTTTAACTCAGCAGTTTGTTCTTCACTCATCCCACTAGTTCCAATAACTGGTCGAATTCCATATTCAATCGCAAATTTAGTATTGGCGAAAACTGCACTGGGAATAGAAAAATCAATCCAAATATCAGCGGCCATATTAATATCGGTTAATTTATTAAAAATCTTCACATTGTCAGCTAGGCCGTATGACTTAGGATCAAGGTCTGTCACAATTGGATTAAAACCGGCTACTAACTGCATATCATCTGAATCATTAACCATCTTGGTAGCCTTTTGTCCCATTGATCCGCTAAAACCTGAAATTATAACTTTTATCATCAAAAAACTCCCTAAACATCTAAGATTTTAAATAATTTTTCTTGTTCATCTTTATCCAAAGGTAGGATTGGTAAACGACAACTACCAACATGATAGCCAGTTCGATTTAAAGCTGCTTTAACTGGTGAAGGTGAAGGATACATGAATAAGGCATTCATCTTGGGCGTCAATTGACGTTGAATTTTTCCAGCAATTTGATAATGTCCCTCATCAAGCGAACGATACATTTCAGTCATTTCATTACCATAAATATGTGCGGCAACTGATATAACACCATTAGCTCCAATAACTTTAGCAAAAAGTGCCTGAGCATCTTCGCCACTGAAAACTGCAAAATCATCATCAGTATGTTCAACAATATATTCCAAGTCTTCTAACGTATTGCATTGTTTTACACCAGCAATATTTTGGTTCTTAGACAATTGCACAACGGTTTCCTTTTCCATCAAGACTCCCGTTCGACCAGGAATGTTGTAAATCATTAATGGTAGTGGAGAATTTTTAGCAACTGTTTCGAAATGAGCAATCATCCCTCGTTGATTAGGCTTGTTGTAATAAGGAACCACCACTAATGCCATGTCAATTCCATCAATTTTGGCTAATTTCTTAATAAAGTCGATTGTTCCACTCGTACTATTACTACCTGCACCAGCAATAATCGGAACTCGTCCAGCCACGATTTCTACAAATTTTTGATATAAAGCTAACTTTTCAGATTCAGTTAATGTTGGCGTTTCACCAGTCGTCCCACCAATTACAAAGCCTTTCGTTCCAGTTGACAACAAGTGTTCAGTTAACTTTTTTAAGGCTTCATAATCAATCTGATCATCATCGTCAAATGGTGTAATAATGGCTGTCATTAAATCAATTGCTTCATCCATTTACTTTTCCTCCAAACTCATTCGATAGTTCAAAAAGCCAACCATCGCATCAATCCCTTTTTGAATAGCTGCTTCATTCGGTTGAAAATCGGCTGAGTGAAGTGCCCCGTTGCTTTCGACGCCAAGCCAAAACATTGTTCCAGGAATCTTATTGATCAAATAACCAAAATCTTCCCCGGTCATCTTTGGTTCAGTCTCTTGAAAATCAATTTTTTTATTTTCCTTCATATAATTAATAAAACGTTTAGTTAATGTAGGATCATTCTCAACTGGGTAATAACCGCCTTGGTTATACTCGACATCAATTTGACAATTAAACGATTTTTCTAATCCTTCAGTAATTTCCAAAATTCGTTGGCGGATAAATTCAATCATCGCTTGTGTCAAACCACGAATCGTTCCTTCAATCCGAGCCTCACCTGCAATAACATTGCGAATGACACCGGCATCCATCTTGCCAAAGGTAATCACGCCACACTTGATTGGATCAATGCTACGTGAAATCACTGTTTGTACTTGGTTGATGAAGTTAGCTGCGATGACGATTGCATCATTAGCTAAATGTGGATAAGCAGCGTGACCACTTTTTCCGTGAATCGTGATATTAACTTCTGTCGTTCCAGCAAAGAGTGTCCCTTCACGACAACCGATTACACCAGTTTTTAATAATGGATTATCATGCAAACCATAAAACTCATCTACATGAAACTCGCCACTAAAGGCACCCAAATCATAGGCAACCTTCCCACCGCTTTCACTTTCTTCAGCCGGTTGAAAGAAGAAAACTAAATTATCTTTTGGTTGATGTTCACTAAAATAATTCAGAATACCCAACGCTACGGTCGTATGTAGGTCGTGACCACAAGCATGCATTACGCCAGGATTTGTTGAAGCATAAGTTAAATTGTTTTTTTCAGTCACCGGTAAAGCATCCATATCACAGCGATAACCGATATTTCTCTGGGGATTCGATCCCTTGACCAACACCAACAGAGCAGTTGGTAATTCTGGTAGCTCTTTAATTTCCAAATTGGTTTGAGAAAATGATTGAATCACTTGTAAAACATAGGCATGTGTTTTAACTTCTTGCATTGCTAATTCTGGAATCGAATGTAAGTGACGTCTAATTTGAATCAATTGATCAGTTGATAATGTCATAATTATAACTTCCTTAAAGTACTCTCGATTTGCGTCTTATCAGTTGTTTTTTGATCTTTAACTTTAAGGATTTTGGCAGGTACACCAGCAACAACTGTGCCCGGAGCAACATCTTTCGTTACGATTGCACCAGCACCAACCACTGCATCATCGCCAACTTGAACACCCTCAAGTACAACAGCGTTGGCACCGACGATTACATTGTTGCCAACTCTGACAGGTTGTGCCGAAGCTGGTTCAACAACACCTGCTAATACAGCATTAGCACCGATATGTGAATTTTCGCCTACAATCGCACGACCGCCAAGGACAGCACCCATATCAATCATTGTTTTGGCACCAATTTCAGCACCAATATTGATAACCGCTCCCATCATAATAACGGCGTTATCACCAATAGCTACTCGATCACGAATAATGGCACTGGGTTCAATTCGGGCATTGATATGTTTCGTATCAAGCATTGGAACACCAGTATTTTGACCATCGGACTCAACATAATAATCGGTTAAATCATTTGCCTTTAAAATTGGTTCGATTACTTTAAAATCACCAATAATAATGGCTAAATCATTACTCTTAAAAACTTTGATTTCTGAAGGAAATTTAATTTGGAAAACATCCCCTTGCAAGTAAACTTTTGCTGGGGTAGTTTTCTTCGAGTTTCCTATATAATTAATAATTTCTTGTGCATCCATTTTTGTCATCAAATTTTCCTCCAATTAATAATCCAAGTCTAAACTAAGTAAATCTTGATAAGTCTCACGTTTAACAACTAATTTATCATGACCGTTCTCAACAAAAACCACTGCCGGTCTGGGATTACGATTATAATTCATGGCCATCGAATAGCCATATGCCCCTGTATCAAGGACTGCCAGAATATCACCTGACTTAGTTGCAGGCAATGCTTGTTGATCAATTAAGATATCACCTGATTCACAATACTTACCTGCTATATGAGCCGTTTCAACAATCGGTTGATCCATCTTATTAGCCACAACTGCCTCATATTTAGCTTGATACAACGCTGGACGAATATTGTCACCCATACCACCATCAACAGCAACGTAAGGTGTTAAATCAGGAATATCTTTACGTGAACCAATCGTATAAAGTGTGTAACCTGCAGGTCCAACGATTGAACGACCAGGTTCAATCCAAATTTCTGGAACTTTTTCACAATTCTTCTTTAACTCATCAGCAATTTGATTAATAAATTCTTGTGCGGTAATTGGATCATCATCTTCGGTATAACTAATTCCAAAACCACCACCTAGATTAAGAACCTCTGGCCAATAATTAAATTCCTTTTGAAAATCCTTAGCCATTGCCACCATCTTTTGAGCCAACATGACAAAACCTTGTGTTCCAAAGATTTGGGAACCGATATGAGCGTGAATTCCTAGAAGATTCATATTTTCATCTTCCAAAACAAGTTGCATTGCTTTGTTAGCTTGACCAGATTCAACGTCGAAACCAAATTTACTATCAGTTTGACCGGTTTGATCATATTTATGGGTGTGGGCGGAAATACCAGGCGTCAATCGCAACATAACATTGATTTTTTCGTGGTCTGTTTTTAAAATACGTGACAATAACTCAATTTCATGGAAATTATCTAACATAATTACACCAACATGATTTTGAACGGCCATCACTAACTCTTCAAACGTCTTGTTATTACCGTGGAAACTAATTTTGTCACTCGGAAAGCCAGCAGCTAAAGCCGTTTGTAATTCACCACCGGACACAACATCAATATGAACATCTTCTTGTTTCATAACTTGATAAATTGCTTTCACTGCAAAAGCCTTGCTAGCATAACTGATTTGATAATGTAATCCAGCATTTTCAAATGCAGATTTAAATTTTCTTATTTGGTCACGGATACTCGAAACATCAAATACATACAATGGTGTTCCGTACTTTTTAGCTAAATCGACACTGTCGACTCCACCTATCATCAAATGTCCATTCTTGCTCGTTAATTCATCTGTAATCATAATATTTTCTCCTTTACCAAATAAAAAAAGACCTCTTTGCTTAATAACAAAGAGATCCATTAACAATCTGCATCAATTTTGTCATAAGCTCAACGTGACCGACCATTAGCCACGACAGTTCGTATTCTCTTGTTAATACGCCCCAGCTTGTTAAATCCTGTAAAATTTAACGCTTCGGCAATCTTCCCTTTCAATGAGTTCAACGCTTTAACAGAAGCTCTCTCATTTACTGATGTCGATTGCGACCTCTTTTATTGATACTAAGATTATAACAGCGCTCATAATTCGTCAAGTATTATTAATAAAATTCTCATTTTTATACGAAATTAATATTTTTTTCTTGTTATAACAACAAAAAATGATACACTCATCATTAAAAACTATTTAATTTTAGAGGTGTATTGTATGAAGGTCGTTAAGTTTGGGGGCAGTTCCCTCGCCACTGGAGAGCAGTTTGAGAAGGTTATCAATATCGTTAATGATGACTTTGACAGAAAGGTTATTGTTACATCCGCTCCAGGAAAACGTTTCACAGGCGATACTAAAGTTACTGATTTATTAATTGAATATGCAAATGCAGTTATGGAAAATATAGATTATACCAACATAGTCAAAGAGATTATCTCAAGATACCGTGAAATAAGCGACCATTTCCAACTAGATGTTTCAGTTATTAAACTTCTAAAAGATAAATTAGTAAAACTAGCTACAACAAATTTTGTTGATGATGAATATTTGATGGCAGCATTTAAGGCTCACGGTGAATTTCTCAATGCAATTCTTTTAAATGCCGTCTTGAACGCCCAAGGAATTAAATCTATTTTTGTTGATCCAAAAACTGCTGGAATTATTGTCCACGGTCAACCAAATGATGCCGATATTTCTCCAGAAACCTATCTTAATTTAGATAAATTGCAGTTACCTGATGATGCCAAAGCTGTTTTTCCAGGATTCTTTGGTTACAGCCAAGATGGTAATATTTATACTTTTTCACGAGGTGGTTCCGATATTACAGGTGCATTGTTAAGTCGGGGATTACATGCCGATTTATACGAAAACTTTACGGATGTCGATGCAATTTATGTTGCTAATAATCATGTCGTTAAACACCCACAAGCAATTAAAAAAATGTCTTACCGTGAAATGCGCGAACTTTCATATGCTGGATTTTCAGTCTTTCAAGATGAAGCAATTATTCCTGCCGTCAAAGGACAAGTTCCTGTCAATGTGAAGAATACGAATAACCCTAGTGCTGACGGTACTCTAATCGTACCTGAACAATTTTTATTTAATCCTTCTAATCAAATTACGGGCATTGCCTGTTCAAAAAGATTCTCGGCCCTATATATTCATCGCTACTTACTAAATAAAGAAGTCGGATTTACTTTAAAATTACTTCAAATTTTTTATAAATATAATATTTCTTATGAACATATGCCTTCCGGAATTGATGACTTAACTGTCATCTTTGACCGCACCAAGCTTGATAAAACAACCATTAAACACCTCTGTCATGATGTTAAAGAAGTACTTCAGCCTGATTATTTGGAATGGATCGACGATTATGCAATTATTATGGTTGTTGGCGAAGGTATCGCTCATAACGTCAATACATTAGGCGAAATTATTGATTCATTGACAGAAAATAATATTGCTATACACATGATCAACCAAGGCGCATCACGCATTTCCATCATGATTGGTATTCAGGAGTCCGATGCGGATAATGCAGTTAAACAAATTTATAAAACATTCTTCGATTAATGAGGTGAACAAATTGGTAAAATTACTCAAAGTACATGGTTCAGAAAATAAATTTTTTATCTTAGATCAAACGCTTCTCGAAACACCTTTAAATGACAATGAATTAAAAAATGTTGCAATTAACTTCTGTGCCAATATTCTTGGTGGTGCTGATGGTTTATTAGTAATTGATACTAGTGAACGCTGTCTAGGAAAAATGCGTGTTATCAATGCTGATGGTAGTGAGGCTAAAATGTGTGGTAACGGGTTGAGAACTGTCAGCCGTTACTTATCCGAAAAATATCAATTGGACGAATTTAAAGTGGAAACAATGGCTTCAGATCTGGATGTTGCTAAAGCAACTGACTTTTATCAAGGCGTTCCCGCTTTTAGTGTTGAAATTTCACCTATTTCGTTTAACCAAACAGATTTACCATTTTCATATCATAATGAGGATGAAATGATTGATCAAAAGATACCAGAGTTTTTGCCTGACCAGAGTTTCACTGCTATTGCCGTCCCTAACCCCCACTTGATTAGCTTTGTTCCCGAAGTTAGTCAGTTGGAACTTGGTGACCTCGGCCAAAAACTCAACGCTCCTAACGAATTCTTCCCTGAAGGTGTCAATGTCAGCTTTAGTCAAATCCTTGATACTAATAAATTGTTTGTTCAAACCTACGAACGTGGTGTTGGCTTCACCAATGCCTGTGGAACTGGTATGTCAGCTACCAGCTTGGCATTTGCTCTACTCCATTCTGATAAATTTAACCCCGCTGAGGAAATAAGTGTTTATAACCCTGGTGGTATGGTTAAAACAAAAGTTACTTTGAATCAGACCAAGGAAAAAAGCCAATTACGACTAATCGGCAATGCTACCTTTACCCACGAAATTGAAATCAGCGAGTTTGCTTTGCATAACAATCAACTTACTGATCTAAATGTCTCTGAAACTGGTGAAGAAAAGGATTATCAAGCATTCGTTAAAAGTATTGCTCAATAAATTTATCATGATTATTAACTAAATAAGACCGGCAATCCTCAATTGGACTGTCGGTCTATTTTTTTGAAAAGAAAAAAAAGACCTACGAGATAAACTCGTAAGTCTTTTAGGTTAGTGCGCCTAGTAGGAGTCGAACCTACAACCTTCTGATTCGTAGTCAGACACTCTATCCAATTGCGCTATAGGCGCATATCAATAACTCAACAAAAATAATTATAGCATACATATTGTAAATTTGTATACTTATTTTTTAATTTTTTTCAGCAAATTTTAGACTGAAAATAATTTACAATTTCATAACAAGATTAGGACAATTTAATGAATAATCTGGTACAATTTGGGCATCAAATTAACTTGGAGATGATTCCAATGCAATCACAAATCTATCCCTACCTAGCTTTTAAAAACGCTAAGGAAGCTATTGAATACTATCAAGCAGTCTTTGGCGCAACTGAAGTTTATCGTCTAAGTCCTCAGGCCGAACAAGCCAGTCAATTTAATATTCCTGAAGGAACTGATTTAGACAACTTAACAATGCACGCAGGCTTCACTATTCTCGGTATGAAAATTGAATGTTCTGATGCCTTTAATGGCAATGCTGAACCATCTGGACAAGTTTCACTACTATTAGATATTAATAGTGAAAATCCAGAAAGTGCACAAGCAGCTGATGATTTTTACAAACATCTAGAAGAATCACAACAAGTTGACATTACTATGCCCTTTGCTGAACAATTCTGGGGTGGTAAAATGGGTGGTTTTACTGATAAATATGGTATCAATTGGATGCTACACACATCACCTTGGTCAAAATCACAAGACCACCAAACAGACTAATTCAAAAAAAAGAGTCATCACATCGTTTGATATGACAACTCTTTTTTTATTGGTATATTTTACCCTTTTGAATTAAAAGTCAACGGAGAGTAGGGGGTTCGAACCCCTGATACAGGTCAATACCCGTATACATGATTTCCAATCATGCTCCTTCAACCACTCGGACAACTCTCCAAGATAAAAAAAAACTCCGGTTGTCAGACTCGAACTGACGACAACCTGATTAACAGTCAGGTGCTCTACCAACTGAGCTAAACCGGAATAATAACAGCGTGGCAACTCCCTATCCTCGCGG
>NZ_AZFV01000041.1 GCF_001435815.1 Companilactobacillus nantensis DSM 16982
TATTTAACTAGCACCACACGTATCCAATTTATCAATTGTATTCAAAAAAGATCCAAATATTCTCAGAGTTTATTTTCTCCAAAAACTATTTGAATCTTTTTTTGAGTTAAATTGTTTTTACAAACAGTATGTTAGCAAGTAAGCTGGATTTCCTGACTTGCTGTTAAAGGTAGTTTCTTACCCATGAAAATAACTTCAGTGTCGTGGTCGGTTGTAATTGTTACGCCGTCTGATGTTACTTGGAAGGCATAATTGATGCCTTTGAAGTTTATGTTGAAAGAAATTTCTTTCCATTCCTTTGGCATATGTGGATTGATTTTCAAAATATTGCCACGGTAGTCAATGCCGGCAAAGAATGTTGTTACGACGTTGATTGTTGCACCCATAACACCTAGATGGATACCTTCAGCAGTTGTTCCACCTTGGATATCGTAGTAATCACTTGTAAGAGCCTCATAGAATAATTTCCAGGCAGTCTTTGTATCGTTAACTTTAAGCAATAACATTGAGTAAACAATCCGGGATAAGGTTGAACCATGAGTTGTTCGAGCAATGTAATATTTAACGTTGTCATCAATGAATTTTTCACGATTGGCAATTGGATAACCAAGGTCAGTCATGATATCAAAAAAGTCGTTGTCGCTCAAATTATATAGAGCCATTAATGTGTCGGCTTGTTTAGCAACTTGGTAGTTATCAGGGGAGTCGTTATGAGCTTTGAGAATCCGATCCATTCTAGAAATATTGTCATATTGTTGACGATATTTATTGAAATCTAATTCTTTCAAGTTAAAGTAGCCTTCAAATTGACCTAAGATTCCACCTTGGAAATCAAGTTTTAAATTATGTCTAATATCATTGAGTTTTTGGAGGTCAACATCAGTGAAATTAGTTCTTTGGAAATTGTCTTCGAGAATGCCGCTATTTTCGCTGTTGATTAAATTGTTGACTTTCTTGAATAACCAACTGACCATGATATTAGTATATGCATTATTTTTAAGACCGCTTTCTGCTGAATCTGGATAACCTTCATGGAATTCATCTGGTCCCATAACATCAGCAATTGAATATTTGCCAGTTTGTTTGTTAAGAGTGGCCACGTCGATCCAAAACTTGGTGATATCTAGCAACATTTCGAGACCATATTGTTGCATAAAAGTCTCATCTTGACTGAGATTGAAGTAATTTAAGACGTTATAAGCAATTGCTAATGAAACATGACGTTGCTTACGTGAATTGTCGGGGTCCCATTGATTAGTAATCGGATTTAAGTGAACTAATTGTGACTGTTCATCCCCATACATTCCACTTTGCCAAGGGAACATTGCGCCGTTATGGTTGTCGTCTGAAGCATAGTCAAGCGCAGCACCGAGACGGTTATAACGATACATCAATAGATTTTTAACCAATTCAGGTGAGTGCAGAGCATAGAAATCCATATCAAAAAGTTCGTCCCAGAAAATATGACCACGATAACCTTCACCAGTTAATCCACGTGACCCAACAGAAGCGTCAAGGTTTTTGTTAGCATTAGTTTGTGCTGCACAAGTCATACTGTAATTATTTAAACGTAGCAATTTTTGGGCGGTAATATCACCGTTGACGATAATATCTTCTTGATGCCAAATATTACGCCAATTTTGGACAGATTGTGTTTCAGCTACGGCAAAGTCTGGTAAAAATTCATGTTCTTGAGCGGCAACTGCGACGTTTTCTTTTGTTTCCAAAGAAGTGAAGATGCCAACATATTTCTCGAAATGATACGTTTCACCAGCACTAACATGGAAGGAAACTTGTTGTTCAGCAATTTCAGCTTGATTATTAACGGCATACTGCGTGTTGTTGATAGTTGAGTAATTTAGGTCGGTTTTAATTGCTAGTTGAATATTTGATTGGGTAGTATGTGCTAGGAATATTGAGGCGGTGTCAAAGTTTTCAATTTTATCAATCATCAAATGTTTGTTAGCTAAATTACGATATCTTTCGACGTTAGAATTTACAACTGTACCATCGGTTTGAGTAAAGATAGTAACTTTGCCATTGAAATTCAAAGGTTCAATCACATATTGTAAATAATAATCGTGATAATTTGTTAAATCTGCTAACTTCTTTTCAGTAATTTTTAATTCTTTACCATCATCCAAGTGGACTAACATAGTAATTGTTAGCAGACCTGTTTTTAGATCAAGGGAACGGTTGGCTTCAACAATATTTTGATCATTGATTTGGAAAGGTGCGTCGCCATCAATACTAAAGGTGATAAATTGAGCGTTGGGTAAGTTGACTAAATCTTCATTAATAACGTTTCTTCCATTAATGGGAGTTCCTAATTGATTGAAAACACCCGCAACATAAGTAGCAGGATAGTTGTCGTCATTAGCTTTGGCTTCTAAATAAGTTCCACGGAGTCCGTAAAAACCATTGCCAATCGTTTGCATTGATTCCTGACCATATTGGCGTTTGCCATGATCGATACCATAGTAATCCAAATGCCATGTAGAATAGTTGATTTCTTCTTCATAAGCAGAGAGTAGGTCGGAATTAGCTACGTCTTCGTTGTTAATTACAGGAATATGGAAAATGTTTTCTAATTCAGTTCCAAAATCAATTGCATTACCATTGAAGGTGATAGCGTTACGTTTTAGTAAGAACTTGCTAGGGTTAGTGACGATAAGGACGTCGATAGAATCAACGAGCGTATCATGGAATCTTTGTAAATTTTGTTTGATATCTAAATCAGAATCGAAGTTGAAAGAATTTTCATCAATTCTACTTTCGCTGTTACCATAAAATAATTTATGATTAGTGATTTTTAAGTACATTGGTTTCATAATAAAATCCTCCATTAAATACCTAGAATAAGATAGAACAAAATCACAATATGTGTTTAAACATATCTGTATCATCTCGATTATACACCCTGCTTAAGTAAATTTAACGCGTTTTTAATAAGAATTTATATTATAACTTGATGTTTATACATGATGAGATGTATTATAGTAATTGATAAAGATGTAACCGGTTACTGATGAATTTAAGGAGGTGCTTTTTATGAAGGGTACAGTTAAAATGCTAGCCCCAGTTTCTGGGCAGGCAATTGAAATGACTGAAGTTCATGATCCCATGTTTTCTGAAAAGGCCATGGGTGAAGGTTTTGGGGTTATCCCAAATGACCAAACAATCGTGGCCCCAGTCTCAGGTAAGGTAATGTTAGTCGCATCAACAAAACATGCTGTTGGATTTAGCACAGATGATGGATTTGAAGTGTTGGTCCACATGGGTGTTGATACAGTTGAGTTAAACGGAGCTCCTTTTGAATTATTTGTTAAAGAAGGAGATACTGTTAAAGCTGGCGATACAATTGCCACGATGGATATCGATGCCATTAAGAAAGCAGGCAAGGTGACAGATGTTATTGTTGCTATCACTAATACCGCTAAGATGGTTAAAGATATTCAAGTGAATAAAGGCGATGTTCAAGCAGGTGCTGCCGTTGCAACAGTTGAACCAATGGCTCCAGGAGAAGCAACAGCGAAACCAAAGGGGAAAGTTGATTACGATCAACTTGGTAAAGATATCGTTAAAAATGTCGGTGGCGTTGAAAATGTTGAAAATGTCATCCACTGTATCACACGTGTTCGTTTCTATTTGAAAGATGATAACAAGGCCAACGATGATGTTATCAAGAATATGAAAGGTGTCTTGGACGTTGCTAAGGCCGGCGGACAATATCAAGTTGTTATCGGACCAGCAGTTGAAGATGTCTATGATGCTGTTGTAAAAGCCTTAGGACCTAGTTTCGGGGGAGATTCCGATGCTCCTAAGCAAGAAAAAGTAGCTGCTCCAAAGGGTGTCTGGCCAAAGACAAAATTTTATTTTAGTGCTCTAATTGGTGTTATCACAGCCAGCATGATGCCTATCATTGGATTGTTAGCTGCTTCAGGTATTTTGAAAGGTCTTTTAGCTTTGATCGTATCAGCTAAATGGCTTTCAGCAACAAGTTCAACTTATATGATTATTAATGCTATGGGCGATTCAGTCTTCTACTTCTTACCAATTCTAGTTGGTTTCACAGCTGCTAAGAGATTGGGAGCAAACCAAATTATTATGGGTGTTATCGGTGGTGTACTGGCATACCCAACACTTGTTCAAGTTGCTACAAAGACAAGTTCTACTGCAATGAATATCAATTCTAATTTCTTCGGTATTCCTATTCACATCGCTAATTACACATATTCAATTTTCCCAATGATTGCTGCAGCTTGGATTGCTGCTAAAATTGAACCATGGCTCAAGAAACACATTGTTATGTCTCTACGTATGATTCTTAGTCCATTACTAGAAGTATTTATTGTCAGTGCCATTATTATCGTTGTCGTTGGACCAATTATTACATTGCTAAGTTCATACTTAGCCGCTGGTATCGTTGCTCTATTGAAGATTAGTCCAGCTATTTCTGGCTTGATTATTGGTGGTTTGTATCAATGTTTGGTTATTTTCGGTTTGCACTGGGCTGTTATTCCAGTCGTTGCCAGTCAAATCGCTACAACCGGACACAGTGCTTTGAACGCTATCGTTTCAGCAACCATGGTTGCTCAAGGTGCCGCTGCAATGGCCGTCTTTGTTAAAACAAAGAAGAACATTGATATGAAACAAATCGCTGGTGCTGCTACATTATCAGCCTTCGCTGGTGTTACAGAACCCGCAATGTATGGTATTAATTTGAAGTATGGTCGTATTTTCTGGACTGCTAACATTGGTAGTGCTGTTGGTGGTTTGATTACAGGCCTATTGCATGTTGATATGTGGGGCTTTGCCGGTTCATTAATCGGATTTGCTTCATTCATCAATCCTAAAGGTATTGATGGTAGTTTCACAGGATACCTAATTGCTTCAGCCGCAACAATTATCGTTGCGTTTACATGTACATACTTGTTCGGATTTAAAGAAGAAGACCTCGAAAGCAGCCACGCTGTTGAAAAGGTAAGATTAGGTAGTCGTGAACCTGCAGCTAACTAAAAAAATCTTAGTACAAAACAACCTGAGAGTACGACAAAACGGACTAACATTCGAGTACTAAGGCGAAAAGACTAGTAATCCGATATAGATTGCTAGTCTTTTTTTGTTTTGTATAAGAATACAAAGGGTTATTAAAAGTGCTTTGCACAAAAATTTACACGAACTAATATATACCGTTTTAGATTACAACTATTCCAATTAAACAAGCTATTTAGTATATTTTTCTATATTTTTTCATCATAAATAGTCCGATTTATCAAATGAGAATATAACCTAAATTATCGATAGGCTTATTATATTAAGCACGATGAGAACTACAAAGAAGATTAAATCTCTTTGAAAATAAAAATGAATAATAAGAGATATTTACAAGAGAGATTTAAAATTGAAATTAGTTCAACTTTTATTGCTTAGCCTGTTGGATAAGGTATAATTCATAAAAGGAGGCGACAAATATGACCAGATTATTTAAGGAATTAAATGGAATTCTTACTGATATAAATAAACAAATATCCAGTATAATTTTTGATATATTAAAAATCAATAAACCTAATAATAGTAGCGTTAAGAGCCGTATTGTCATCAGCCATTCATACTCCGATAATAAATTAAAAGAAAAAAATGCTATAAAATCTGATTTTGATACTATTGGAAAGGATCTCTTTAAGTCCCTCAGAAAATATGAAAAATCAAAATTCAATGGAGCCTAATGAAGATGGTAAGGAATTAAAGAATTCTGAATCACTTGATGAAACGGATAATAATGAAGTAGATGCTACTGTGGGTCACATAGAGAAGCTTGCTCCAAAACAAAGAGATGAAGTAATCTCTAAGTTAGAAATGTATAGCGGACCTATACCTCATCCAGATATCTTAAAAAAGTATAATGATATAGATCCGGGGGCCGCAAAAAAAAATAATTGATAATGGAGTTCAGGAGTCAGTTCACAGAAGAAGTATGGAAAGTGAATATTTAAAACAAGATACATTAAGAAAACGCAGGCGTGATTGGATGGGTTTTCTTATTGGACTTATTGGACTTGTTTTTGGATTTTATTTATTATATTTAGGACATACCGTTGTAGGTACAATATTCTCGGGTGGTACTTTAGTAACTTTGGTATCTGTTTTTGCATCAAAAAGTAATTCTGATTCATCCGAGAAGGATGATAGTAATAGTGGCGAAAAAGAAAATTGAAAACTTACATGAGATCATCTTATTTGATATTAAAATAAGATGGTTTTTTACTATGTCATCTCCTAAGCAAACCAATAGAAATATCGTATATAACTGAATGAAACCGTTGACACTATTAAGTGTCAGAAGATAAAATCTTGTTAGTATTGATGAGATGTCATTTACTACGAAAATATAGTTCCATTAACCATAGGGGGTTAAAAAATGAAACTAAAAAAAGTAAGTATAATTTTGTTTTCGTTAAGTTTTATCATCCTATTTTTTGCTAAAACACAAGTTGTTGAAGCAAGTGATATGAAGGAATACGATAATAAGACGGTTCTTGATACAAGAAATAATGTAGTGTCATTATATGCTCGTGGCAATGATAATATTTTTAGAAAAATCACTGACAGAGCCTTAGCTCCAACTAGTTCATGGGCAACAGACAAGGCGGTTTTTGATGGCGTAAAAGCTGATAATTCTTCTGGTAATTTCTATCGGGTTGCTACTAACGAATGGGCAGAATACGATAATGATAGTTTTACAGTTGAATTTTCGCTCAGAAAACTAACCGTCCAAACAGATAATTATCCGGAATCGGACGTAAAGACTATTACAGTAAAAAATGGTGTTAATGCACCAGTTTATGATTCTTATGGACGTCGAACAGGCAAAACTTTACCTGCTAATAGCTCATGGTCAACGGATCGACTTTATGCATATGGAACAGGGATACCATTAGACTTTATCGCTTATCGAATCGGCAGTAACCAATGGCTTAGCTATGATGATGTAAATGTGACAGCTAGACTTTAAAAAATTTTATTAGGGCAAATGATTGAGAGACTTAGCTTTCCTTTTACACAAAAAAACAGACTAATTCGATTTGGTCTGTTTTTTAGGACTTTGTTACAATCCTTTTTTTCTAGAAACTTATGTAACAGCTTCGTTTAATTTAAAAAATCAACCTTTAGTGAAAAATTAAAGGCGCGTATAGAAGTAATCTATGTAAAAATGTCCAATATTACATAGATTAGACCATGATTACATGCTTTAACCTCCACATTGAGGAATTTTTGTCTTTGATTAAGTAGGCTATTTTAAAGACTTCCAAAAGCCATTGACATTAATGGTCTCCATTGGAATACTAACTACAAATTATTTAAGATATTTAGAAATTTATATTTTTATATGGGATTTGTCATATAATTGTGGCAAGTCCTTTTTTGTTCGGGAGGTAAAAAATGGCAGAAGTTGAAATCAGACCGGCTCGACCTGAAGAAGTGGAAGAGTTCTGGGAAATTGCATATAGTAATCCAAATGCTGAATGGGCAAAGTACAATGGGCCTTACTTTAACAACGAATTACCTAGTAGAGAAGAGTTTGTTAGCGTAATTGCCTATCGAAAATGGATTCACAATAAAAATCACTTATTAATTATTTATGACGGCAAAATTGTCGGATCTGTTGGAGCAGGATTTGAAGATGGCAGCTTGGAACGCTGGCTTGATATGGGAATTATTGTCTATCGAGACGATTTATGGGACAAGCATATTGGTACACAAGCTCTGAAGCTGTTCATTGATTATTTATTTGAAATTTATGATTTGCCACACATTGGTTTAACAACTTGGTCAGGAAATCCTCGGATGATGCACGTTGCTGAGAAGATTGGCATGAAACAAGAGGCTTGCGTACGTCAAGTTCGTTATTATAATGATGAATATTATGATTCTGTGAAATATGGGTTGCTCCGTAATGAATGGAAAGATTTGAAAAAAGAATGAAATGTAAAAGGGCTAGGTAAATTAATTGAAAATTTATCTAGTCCTTTATTGTTGATTCTCACGGATACTTTTTTGAGTTTTAATAAAGCAACTTTTTCTAAAATAGTCGCAATAATTTACGATTCTCCAAAGAAAGTTAAGTAGACAATTTGGGATTCTCTGCTTACAATTAAAACGTGTTTCTACTATATAATAAGGAGTTTTTGGTTATGGATTATATGCTTGGTGTCGACATTGGGACGACTAGTACTAAAAGTGTGCTCTATGATATGAAGGGACAGGTCATCGCATACGCTAATGCTGGTTATCAATTGTATCAAGATGTGCCTGATATGGCTGAAGAAGATCCTGATGATATCTTAGATGCTGTCGTGGAAGTTATGGGGCAAGTAATTCGCAAAGCCAAGGCTCAACCGGATGAAATTAAAGGTGTTTCTTTTTCTTCAGCCATGCATAGTTTGATTTTGATGAATCAAAATGATCAGCCTTTGACACGGGCTATAACTTGGGCAGATAATCGCGCTGTTAAATATAGTGACGAGTTAAAGGCTAATGGCGTAGGTGCTGAAATATACGCTAAAACGGGTACACCTATTCATCCAATGGCTCCTTTATCAAAGATATTGTGGTTGCGTCATGAACGACCTGATTTATTTAAGCAAACTAAAAAATTCATTGATTTAAAGACATATGTCTTCTTCAAACTATTTGGTGTTTATAAGATGGAATATTCGATAGCCTCAGCTACTGGGATGTTCAATATTTTCCAATTAGATTGGGAACCACAGGCTTTAGACTTATTACAAATCACGAAAAAACAATTGCCAGATTTAGTTGAACCAACCGATTCGATAACTGGTATTAACCAACGGTATGGTGATTTATTAGGAATCTCCGAAGCAACGCCATTTGTTTTTGGGGCTAGTGATGGAGTGTTATCTAATTTAGGTGTTAATGCGATTGATCCTGGAGTAGTTGCTGTAACAATTGGAACAAGTGGTGCAGTTCGAGTCGTTGTCGACAAACCGATTGTTGATCCAGATGGAAAACTATTTTGTTACGCTTTGACCAAAGATAAATGGGTTGTTGGCGGACCGGTCAATAACGGTGGGATTGTTTTTCGTTGGGTCAAGGATCAATTGTTTGCCCCAGAAAGAATTACCGCTGAACAAATGCAAATTTCTACCTATGATATTTTGACACAGATTGCTGAAAAGATACCTGCAGGTTCCGATGGTTTATTGTTTCACCCATATTTAGGTGGTGAACGTGCTCCAATTTGGGATGCCTATGCTCGGGGTTCCTACTTTGGTTTAACACGCAAGCATACGCGAGCTCATATGGTTAGAGCTGCTTTAGAAGGAATTGTCTATAATTTGTATGTGGTGATGTTAACGATTGAAAAAATTACCGGGAAACCTAAACAAATACAAGCAACTGGTGGCTTTGCACGATCATCGTTATGGCGCCAAATGTTAGCGGATATCTTTGAACAACCAGTGACAATTCCTGAAAGCTTTGAAAGTTCATGTTTAGGCGCGGCTGTTTTGGGTATGTATGCATTAGGTTATGTTGATGATTTATCTGCGGTCAAAAATATGATTGGTGTAACACATGTTCATCAACCAAATGAAAAAAACTTTGAAGTTTATCGTGAATTATTACCAATTTGGATTCGATTATCAGAAATTTTGGAACCAGAATATAAAGAAATTGCCGAATTTCAAAAAAAACATAGTAATTAACTTATTGTTTTGAAAATCTATTTCTAATTATGATTTACATTCGAAATAAGCTATAAATCCTATTATATCGGGATTTATAGCTTATTTTTTAATCTTTTTATAATTAAGTGGTTAATAAAATAAATAAAAATTTTCAAAACAGGTCCGAAATTATGGTTATTTTTATAAAATTAGGATTACTGATTTACCAACGATAGAACGCATGTTTGTTTCAGTTGTATTACTAAGATTACAGAAAAAGGCGTTTTTGTAATTTTACAGACGTTGTTATGTAATAAATACCTGTTAGTATATGCAACATAGCAAATGAGGGCTAGACAAAATATTTTAAATATAAGGATGTAATTAATTCATGAAAAAAGTTCTATCAATCGCTTTAGTAAGTACTATGGCATTAACAGCAATCGCAACATCAACTAAGACTGCTCAAGCTGCAGTACTACTCGACAGTAACCATGTTCAAGTTGAAGCAGGTGATACATACAAGAGTATCGCTGCTAACGCTGGCGTAACAATCGCCGAACTAGAACAAGCAAACGGCCGTGAAGTTGGCGGATTTGACTTGATCTTCCCAGGTGAAACAGTTACATTGCCAGGTGTTACAACTCCTGCTACAACACAAGATACAACTGCTACACAAACACAAGCAGCTGCTGAAGATACAAGTTACCAAGCACCTGCACAACAAGCAACACAAACACAAGCTACAACACAAAGTGCTACACAAACACAAACAACAACTCAAACTGGTACTTCACAAGGAACATTCAAGATTTCTTTCTATGATCCAGCTGTACTAGGTTCAAATATGGGTTACAGTGGTGTTGCCGCTAACCTTTCAGTATTCCCTAAGGGTACAACACTTAAGATTACACTTTCTGACGGTACAGTATTGATCAGAACAGTTAACGATACAGGTACATTTGCATACAGTAACCCTAACCAATTAGACGTTGCTATGCCAAACAACCAAATTCCTTCATACGGTGTTACAACAGCATCTGTTGAAGTACTTTAATATAAAATTGTCAATTTAGAGAGAGACCTTGAGGGGTCTCTTTTTTTTGTTTATTCAATTAGAGACATAGCTTGATGTAATACATTCTCACCATTCATTGTGCCGTAGTCTTTCATGTTGATAACTTCAACTGGAGCATTGACTTCTTTAACTATGTTATCGAATAAAAATTTAATTTGTGGTCCAAGTAAGATTACAGAAGGATGGTGGACTGCAGCTTCATGAGGAATTGCCGAACTGGCTGTGGTAAAAATGTTAACATCCAACTCTTCCTTTTTTGCTGCTTTGATCATTTTGGTAACTAATAGGGAACTGGACATACCTCCAGCACAAGCTAACATAATTGTTTTCGTCATGGCTTCTCCTTAAATCTATATATTATTATGGTCAGTATATCCTTCGAAGTTAGACTGCGACAAGTTAAAAAGGACTAAAGACTACAAGTTACAAATCGTGTAACCCATTGTGCTAGTTGATTAATTCATAAAAATTATAAATTTTCTAATAAACTGACTGGCTTATATAGAAGTTTAATCCTATACTAATAATCAAAGAGGGAGTGAACGTAAATGAAAAATACAAGTTCTGATTGTACTGAAATTCTAGTTGGTAAAGCCGCTAGTATGGATGGTTCCACTATTGTCGCCCGTAATGAAGACGGCTATGCGCCAATCAATCCGATTAAATTTGTTGCTCATGAAGCAAAAGATCAAAAAGATGCCTTTTATGTCTCAATTACAACAGGTGTAAAAGTGCCGCTACCTGATCACGCTTATCGTTACACCGCTACACCACAGGCTGATCAAAGCGATGGACAATATGAAGAAGCTGGTATTAACGAATATAACGTTGGTATGAGTTCAACTGAAACGACAGCAACTAATGCTCGTGTCTTAGGCTATGATCCACTAGTTCATGATGGTGTTGATGAGGAAGCAATGTTGACACTGGTTTTGCCATACGTTAAGAGTGCTAAAGAAGGTGCCATTCGTTTAGGTGCGCTATTAGAAAAGTATGGTACAGGAGAATGCAATAGTATTGCTTTCAATGATAAAGATGAAATTTGGCTTTTGGAAACAGCTGGTGGTCACCACTGGGCTGCTATGCGTTTGCCAGAAGATACTTATGCCATAGTACCTAATCAAACAGTAATGCAGGAAGTTGACGTCAATGATACAGACAACTTTTTAGTTGCTACTGACTTAGTCGAATTTGTTGAAAAACATCACTTGAATCCACAACCAGGTCACTTCAATTTCCGTGAGATTTTCGGTACTCAAAGTGAAGCTGATGCTTATTACAACACACCTCGAACATGGTATGGTCAAAAATTATTTAATCCTGAAATTGAACAAGAACCAACATCTCAAGACATGCCTTTATTAAGAAAGCCTGCTAAGAAGATTGCCATTGAAGATGTTCAATACTTCTTGTCCTCACATTACAATGGGACAAAGTATGATCCATTTGGAACCTTTGCTTCTGGGACCGAGAAGGAACAAATTCAATTCCGTTCGATTGCGATGGATCGTAACCAAGCATCATCAATTCTTCAAATTAGAAATGATGTTGATGAAAATCATGCAGCTGTACAATGGCTAGCATTAGGATTCTTTGCTTATAGTCCTTACGTACCTTTCTATACAAATATTACTGATACACCTGAAGATTATAAGAACACAACCAATGATGTTGATGTAGACAATGTGTACTGGTTGGAAAAGACTTTGTCAGTTATGATCGAGCCACATTATCATGAATATTCAGATATGATTCATGCGTACTTAGATGGTTGCCAATCATATGCTCGTCAACGTTTGGAAGTTACCGATAAGGTAATTGATGGCTTTAACGATGATGTTTCTGAATTTTTAACTGAGAGTAACTTAAAAACAGCTGCCGAAGTATCGAAACGAACACATCAATTATTTAATGAAATAGTTAAAAAAGGTTTGATGCTTTCTAAGACAACTTGGGAAAAAGGTCAAAATTTATAATTAGTTAAAAGACTTGATTTGATTCAAGTCTTTTTTTGTTGACTGATTAGATAAATGCTTTAAACTTTGGTAATAAATCAAATTATTTGGTGAACTTATGAAGAAATTCAAATGGATTTTATTATTGTGTATTACGATTATTGTTGGATTTAGCACAGAACAAAAAGTTTCTGCAGCAACGGAAAGACAAATACCAACGTTATTTTTCCATGGATTTGGTGGAACAGCGCATTCAATGGACTTCTTGATTGATCAATCTCAACGTGATGGCTACGCGACAAGAACGTTAACTATCGTTGTAACGCCACGTGGGAAAGTCTTATCCTACGGAACTTGGCCCAAGACGGCTAAAAATCCAGAAATTCAAGTTTTATTTGAAAATAACCATGAATCGGATTATCACCACACCGCTATGTGGATTGACTCTATTTTAAAGAAATTGCATAAAAAATATGGAGTAACCCGTTTTAATGCTGTGGCGCACTCGTGGGGAAATAACGCCATCATGTATTATTTGGAAAATTATAGTCAAAAGAAAAATCAGCCGCAGATTGATTCTTTAGTAAATATTGCAGCTCCAATGCAGGTTTTAAATCGTGATATTTATCGACGAAATGATTGGCGCTATTCAAATCAATTGAGCAAGGATTTTAATACGTACGTTGAACCTAACTCCACGATTCGAAATCTCCATATAAGAGAATTGAATATCATGGGGCAATTAAGTCCTGAAGATCACTTCGATAAGGCAGTTCCTGTTTCGTCAGCTCGATCGTTACGTCAAGTTTTTAAGGGACCACATCAATCTTATGAAGCCAGATTATTTACTGGACCGCGGGCCGAACATAGTGCCTTAACACGACGTAACCCGAAAGTTTTACATGATATTGAGCACTTTTTATGGGTAAGGGATGTCAAAAAAGTACGTTAAATTACATAGCAAATTCATTAATTCGTCACATTTTTTCTATAAAGTATCACTTGCAAGAATAATTAATAGAAAAAATGGGTGACAGCATGAATTTTTTACTAATAGCAGCGATTTTTATTCTCGGACTTTGCCTGTTCAACTTTGGCGGTCGTGTTAAAAGTAGTGGCGCTGCCAAATTATTTTATTTTATCGGCGTAGTTAACGTGTTATTGGCGATGTACATTGCTTGGCCAAAATAAGATGTTAAAACAATATTAGTTTCTAAATATATTTAATTTTTTAAAACAAATCAGTCGATTGATAAATATGCGGTGTGATAGTTAAAGACCGACGAAAAAAAGCCCTTCAGAATCACTTAACGTGATTTTGAAGGGCTTTTAGTATATTATTCAATGGAAATTAGACGAACATTATCAACAAAGTCAGATAATTTCAACTTATCCAAAAGGTCATCAATTGTTCCATTCAAATGGCTAATATCTAGTGAGATAACGACTGTTGCGATGTTATGAATTGGAATGTTTTGATTAATGGTTAAGATACTGGCATTTGATTCTGAAATATCAACTAGTACTTTAGAAAGAATACCTTGTTCGTGATGAAGCATCATTGAAATAACCGCTTTACGGTCAGTCATATCTTCATCAGGTAAGAAGACTAAATCCTTATATTTATAGTAAGTGCCACGACTGATACCAACTTCTTTGACCGCTTCACTAACGTTATGAACTTTTTTAGTTTCTAGTAAATTTCGTGCCTTGATTACGCGATCAAAAGACTCAGGAAGAATTGAGCTATCAACGATATAATATTTTTCCACAGTCATAATCCCCCTCATTTGTGTTGTTACTGGCTATCTTTTAAATTATATCATTGCATGGTTTTGTTTGGTTTAAAGATTCAGTTTTTTTTGCTATTCTAATAGTGATCGGAGATGTTAATATTGAAGACTTTAGTAATTGTTTCACATCCAGAAATTAATAATTCACAGACACAACAATTTTTAATGCAGGGTGCCAAAATGCAAGATGTTACGTGGCATCATGTTGAGGAATTAGCAGAAATTGATGTCGCAAAAGAACAGGCTCTTTTAAAAGAAAATGATCGGATTATTTTTCAATTTCCCCTTTATTGGTATGCTGCTCCGGAAGGCCTAAAGCATTGGGAAGACGAAGTTTTAACACGCAATTTTGTTTACGGCGATGGTGATGATAATTTAAGTGATAAAGAATTTGGTATCGTCGTGAGTACTGGTATGCCATTGAAAGAATTTCGACGTGGCGGCAGTGAAAATATAACGATTGATCAAATAATGGCACCTTATTATGCAATTGCCGATCGTGCGAAGATGAACATTTTACCAACTTTTACGATTGCCCAATTTCAATATATGGATGAGCAGCAACAAATGCAATTATTGATTGATTATCAACGCTTTTTAACGCAAAAATATCCAGATACGCTAAATAATCGTCAAGAATGGTTCGAACAAGAATTTACAGATCGATTTAAGAACTTTAATGATACTAACTGTACTGAATGTGAAATGGTTTTGAATACTTTTATTCAACGTCGCGAAGATTTGGAACAGTTAAAAAGTACAATTAGTTTGATTAAGCAAGGGGAGGATGAGTAAGTATGGATGATAATGAGAACGGACTTTGGCTCGAAAAGAAAGTTGCTGATATGGCTCAAAAACAGACTGCTTATGAAAACCGTGCTTTTTTGATAGCTATGAAAAAAGTTGTCCAAGAACAAAATAAACGGTCTGAACAATTAAAAGGTGAAGTTGATGGTCGTTTGTGGAATCATGAACAGTGGTAATTAAAAAAAGCAGATAATCTCAGAAATTAGGGATTATCTGCTATTTTTGCATAATTACTAAAGGTTGAAAGATTCAAAAC
>NZ_AZFV01000042.1 GCF_001435815.1 Companilactobacillus nantensis DSM 16982
GTGGCATATTTAACTAGCACAACACGATAAGTAAACTAAAAAAGAATCAAAATTAAACTTTTGTCTTTATATTTTGGGCAAAATTACATGAGTTTTCCAACTGCGATATAATATTTGCATGTAGTTTGTGGAAAGAGGGGAGCTAAATTGCCGACAAATCAACATTTAGTCATCATTTCACTCGATTCTTTAGGATTTCGAGATATTGATGAACATCAAAGTGAATTACCTACATTAAATAAATTAGTTAATAGTGGAACTTGGGTCAAAGAGGTTAAGGGGATTTATCCAACATTGACCTATCCATCACATACAACCATTATTACTGGACAATATCCTAATGTTCATGGAATTGTTAATAATACGAAAATTCAACCAGAGCGCCAATCGCCAGATTGGTTTTGGTATCAAAAGGATGTTAAGTCGCCAACGTTATATGATTTAGCACGTAAACAGGGGTTAACTACGGCTGCGTTCTTATGGCCAGTTACGGCTGGTAGTAAGATTACTTATAACTTGGCTGAGATTTTTCCAAATCGTATTTGGACGAATCAAGTGTTAGTTTCATTGCGAGCTAGTTCGCCTTTATTCATCTTGGAAATGAACCAGATGTATGGAAAGCTTCGTAACGGCATCAAACAACCTGAACTTGACGATTTTATTACAGCTTGTACTGTCGATACAATTAAGCGGAAAAAGCCTAATTTAACGCTCTTACACTTGGTTGACATGGACAGTATGCGTCACCGTTATGGCGTTCGTTCTGATGAAGCACTGGAAGCTTTACATCGTCTAGATAATCACGTTGCACAGGTTATTAACGCAACAAAAGCCGCCGGAACATTCGCTGATACTAATTTTGTTATCTTAGGTGATCATTATCAAATTAACGTTGATAAGATGATTCATTTGAATACTTTATTTGCCAAGCGCGGGTGGCTAACAGCTCGTCCTGACCAAACCTTTAAGAAGGATTGGAACGTTATGGCTAAGACTTGTGATGGAAGTACATATATTTATACACGTGATTTTAATCAGCTGGAACGATTGCGTGATTTAATTTCTGGCGTTGAAGGTGTTGAAAAAATTTATGATGGTCATGAAGCAGCTCAACGTGGAGCTGATCCTGACTGTACTTTAATGGTTGAGGCAAAGACTGGTTATTATTTCACTGACGAAAGTGATCGTGCCAGTGTTGTGGAAAAGGTATTGCCTGAAATGATGGGGGATGCCGATCGTTATAAAGGTGTTCATGGTTATGATCCAGGAAAACCTGGTTATAAGACGACGTTAATTTTTAATGGACCAATGATTAAACAAAATAATACCGTGGAAGCGGCTGATTTAGTTGATGAAGCACCAACGTTTGCCAAGTTGTTAGGATTAGAATTTCCTGAACCGCTGGCAGGTACGTCAATCGATGATGTGTTTATTTAGAATTGAGGGAGTTTATGGGATTTAATAAAAAGCAATGGAGTTGGATCTTTTATGATTGGGCCAATTCTGGCTATGGGATTATTGTTACGACTGCCGTTTTGCCAGTTTATTTTAAGTCGGTTGCACAAAATGCTGGCGTTACACAGGCGAATGCTACTGCTTATTGGGGTTATGCGAATAGTTTTGGGACGTTAATCGTATCAATTCTGGCACCAGTTCTTGGTGCATTAGCTGATTATCCACATCATAAGAAACGGTTGTTGAGTACTTTTTCATTTTTAGGAATAATTATGACCTTAGGATTGGCGATTTTACCACCGACACAGTGGCAGTTATTACTGGTTGTGTATATCCTGTCGATAATTGGTTATTCAGGTGGAAATCTTTTTTATGATAGTTTCTTAACTGATGTAACTGATAATGCTAAAATGGATTCTCTGTCATCGAATGGCTATGCCTATGGCTATTTAGGCGGCGTTTTAGCATTCATGCTGTTCTTGGTTTTACAGGTAACAAGCGGATTTGGTATGTTGAGTAGTTATGGAGTTGCACGTTTTAGTTTCTTGTTAGCGGCGTTATGGTGGATTATTTTCTTTATTCCGTTATTAAAAAATGTTCAACAAGTTTACTCGTTGCCAGAAAATAAGCATCCGGTAACTTCAAGTTTTAAACGAGTTTGGGCAACGGTGACACATTTGCGGAAATATAAAGCTGCTGCATGGTTCTTAGTAGCCTATTTCTTTTATATTGATGGTGTCGACACAATTTTTACGATGGCAACGTCGATTGGAATGGATATGGGAATTACAACGACGACATTAATGATTGTTTTATTAGTTGTTCAATTAGTAGCATTCCCATTTTCAATATTGTACGGCTGGATTGCCAATCGTTTTTCAGCTAGAAAAGGTATTTTATTAGCAATTATTTTGTACTTTGGGATTTGTCTATATGCTTTAAATTTGAAAACCACAGTCGACTTTTGGATCCTAGCAGTTCTAGTCGGAACAAGTCAGGGTGGTATCCAATCATTGAGTCGGTCATATTTTGGTAAGTTGATACCAAAAGAATCAGGTAGTGAATTTTTCGGATTTTATAATATTTTAGGAAAATTCTCAGCAGTCATGGGACCAGTTTTAGTTGGTATTGTGACACAAGCCACCGGTAAATCAACAATCGGAGCCGCATCGTTGAGCATTTTATTTTTGATAGGCTTGGCAATTTTTTTGATGTTGCCACGTTTAACGGCAGAAAAATAAGTACGTATGATGTTGCTTGGTTTCTTTTGAAAGATTGTTTAAATCAAAAATAATATCGCCAATCAACGGAAGCAATCTTTTATTCAAAATAGGGATGGATATTCAATATTAAGCTAGTACACTTGAAATAAATAATTACCTAGCCTCAGGGATCAAGAATTTAGGCAGCAGTGAAGGTGGCGTTGGCGCTTTAGCGCCTACACCACGGGACGGGTTTTGAAATTCGCGTACTTTGCGAAGTTCAAAATCGAGACCTGAGACCTTGGCTCAGGTCGGTCCCCACAGCAGCCTAAATTTCTTGCTCCCTGGGGCGGCATACTTAACAAACATCACAACTAAGTAAAAATATGGCGAAAATATGTTCGCTATGGTAATATAGAGCCAGCGAAATAAGCCGGTATTAATTACATCTAATTCATGTCAAATTAGATGTATTTTTTAGCTTAAAGAGGGGGTAAGTGAGTCCGTGATAGATAGAATTACTGATAATAAATTTGATTTAGTTTCAAAATACGCTCCTGCTGGAGACCAAGCACAAGCGATTGATACGATCACAAAAGATTTCAAAGCTGGTGACAAAGAGGTCATCTTGGAAGGTGCAACTGGTACTGGTAAAACCTTTACGATGGCAAATGTCATTAAAGATTTGAATAAACCAACGTTAATCATCTCGCACAATAAAACTTTAGCTGGTCAATTATATGGTGAAATGAAAGAATTTTTCCCTAATAATGCGGTTGAATATTTTGTTAGTTATTATGATTACTATCAACCCGAGGCTTATGTGCCTTCAAGTGATACGTATATCGAAAAGGATTCAAGTATTAATGATGAAATTGATAAGTTACGTCACTCGGCTACTAGTTCACTTTTAGAGCGAAACGATGTAATTGTTGTCGCCTCAGTTTCTTGTATCTTCGGTTTGGGTGATCCTAGAGAATACGCTGATAGCATCATTTCTCTACGTGTGGGTCAAGAAATGGCACGTGATAAACTATTAGAAGAATTAGTCGAAAATCAATTTGAACGAAACGATATTGATTTCCAACGTGGTAGATTTCGTGTTCGTGGCGATGTTGTGGATATCTTCCCAGCTTCACGTGATGATAATGCTATTCGTGTGGAATTTTTTGGCGATGAAATTGATCGAATCATTGAAATGGATGCTTTGACTGGTGAAGTTAAAGGTTCAATGGATCATATCGGAATTTTCCCAGCAACTCACTTTATGATCAGTGACTCCAAGATGGATCAAGCACTTGATCGCATCAAAGATGAAATGGACGTTCAAGTTGCCAAGTTTACCAAAGAAGGTAAATTGCTTGAGGCACAACGAATTAAGCAACGGACTGAATACGATATCGAAATGATGCGTGAAATGGGTTATACCTCTGGGATTGAAAATTATTCTCGTCATATGGAAGGCCGAGCTGAAGGTGAACCACCATTTACTTTGCTCGATTTCTTCCCCGATGATTTCAATATTATGATTGATGAATCCCATGTTACAATGCCACAAGTTCGTGGTATGTATAATGGTGACCGTGCTAGAAAGCAACAATTAGTTGATTATGGATTCCGTTTACCAAGTGCCTTAGATAACCGTCCTTTGAAATTGGATGAGTTTGAAAAGCATGTTAAAAGAATCCTTTATGTTTCAGCAACACCTGGTCCTTATGAACTGGAAAGAACTGATCACAAAGCAGAACAAATTATTCGTCCAACTGGTTTACTTGATCCGAAAATCGAGGTTCGGCCAATCATGGGTCAAATCGATGATTTAGTTGGAGAAATTAATGATCGTGTGGCTAAACATGAGCGTGTCTTTGTTACGACTTTGACTAAAAAGATGGCAGAAGATTTAACGGATTACTTCAAAGATATGGGGATTAAAGTTCGTTATCTCCACAGTGATATTAAGACCTTGGAGCGAACGAAGATTATTCGTGATTTACGTTTGGGTAAGTTCGATGTTTTAATCGGAATCAATTTATTGCGTGAGGGAATTGATGTACCTGAAGTTTCTTTGATTGCTATTTTGGACGCCGATAAGGAAGGTTTCTTGCGTGCTGAACGTTCATTAGTTCAAATTATTGGACGGGCATCTCGTAATGAACATGGTAAAGTTATCATGTATGCTGATTCGGTAACTGACTCAATGAAGGGTGCCATTGATGCAACTGCTCGTCGTCGTAAGATTCAAATGAAATTCAACGAGGAACATGGAATCACGCCAACTACGATTGTTAAACCAATCAGAGATGCTATTACGATGTTCCAGAAGGTTGATAATACTTCATCTGAAACTGAAAAGATCAATGATGATATCGACTTTAAGGATATGACAAAGAAGGAACAAAAAGAACTTCTTGCTAACTTGAAGGAACAAATGGAAAATGCAGCTAAGAAACTTGATTTCGAAGCCGCTGCTAACTTGCGTGATTCGATTTTGGAATTAAAGGCGGAAATGAAATAAATATGTTAAATGATAAAATTGTTATTCATGGAGCACGTGCTCACAACTTAAAGAATATCGATGTAACGATTCCTCGAGATAAATTAGTTGTTATGACTGGTTTGTCTGGTTCAGGAAAGAGTTCGTTAGCATTCGATACACTTTATGCTGAAGGACAACGACGTTATGTTGAAAGTTTGTCCTCATATGCTCGTCAATTTTTAGGTCAAATGGATAAGCCAGATGTCGATTCAATCGATGGATTGAGTCCAGCTATTTCAATTGATCAAAAAACGACTTCAAAAAATCCTCGTTCAACTGTTGGCACCGTTACAGAAATCAACGATTACCTACGTTTGCTTTGGGCACGTGTTGGGACACCAATTTGTCCAAATGATGGCACAAAGATTACAAGTCAATCAGCTCAACAAATGGTTGACGCTATCTTGAAATTAGAAGATGGTACGAAGCTTCAAGTGTTATCACCAGTTGTCCGTGCAAAACGTGGTCAACATAAAAAAGCCTTGGCACAAATTAAAAAGCAAGGTTATGTCAGAATTAGAGTTGACGGTGAAGTTCGTGATATCGGTGAAGATATCGAATTAGATAAGAATAAAAAGCATGATATTGATGTTGTTGTTGACCGTATTGTAATCAATGACCATATCAAATCACGTTTATTCGATTCTGTTGAAGCAGCTTTACGCTTATCTGACGGTTATATGAATGTTGATGTTATTGGTCAAGATATGATGGTTTTCTCAGAAAAGAATGCTTGTCCAATTTGTGGTTTCACAGTGGGAGAATTAGAACCACGTTTATTCTCATTTAATGCTCCATTTGGTGCTTGTGATAACTGTGATGGTTTAGGTATGAAACTAGAAGTCGATATGGACCTAGTTATTCCTGACCCAAGTAAGACTTTAGCTGAGGGAGCAATCATTCCTTGGAATCCAATCAGTTCGCAGTACTATCCTGAAATGTTAGCTCAAGCTGCTAAAGAATTTAAGATTGATATGGATACACCATTCGAAAAATTACCACAAAAGGATCAAGATATTGTCTTGAACGGTTCTGATGGTAAGACATTCCATTTCCATTATGAGAATGATTTTGGTAGCGTGCGTGATGTTGATGTTCCTTTTGAAGGCGTAATCCCTAATATTAATCGTCGTTATCATGAAACTAACAGTGACTTTACACGTGAAGTAATGCGTAAGTATATGACTGAATTGAAATGTCCAGTTTGTCACGGTAAGAGACTTAACCGTCAAGCATTGGCTGTCAAAATTAGTGGCAAAGATATTGCTGAAGTTTCTGATATGTCAATTAAAGATGAACTTCCATTCTTCAAGGAAGTTACTTTAGGTGAACAAAATACTGTTATTGCTCAACCAATCTTGAAAGAAGTTAAGGATCGTTTGAGTTTCTTAATCAATGTTGGTTTGGAATACTTGTCACTTTCACGTTCAGCTGGAACTCTATCCGGTGGCGAAGCTCAACGAATCCGTTTGGCTACCCAAATTGGTTCAAACTTATCAGGTGTCATGTATATTTTGGATGAACCATCAATTGGATTGCACCAACGTGATAATGATCGTTTGATCAGTTCACTAAAGAAGATGCGTGACCTTGGCAATACTTTAATTGTTGTAGAACACGACGAAGACACAATGCGTGCTGCCGATTATTTGATTGATGTCGGCCCAGGTGCGGGTGAAGCTGGTGGTCAAATCGTAGCTGCTGGCACACCAAAACAAGTGGAAAAGAATCCTAAGTCCTTAACTGGTCAATATTTGGCTGGTAAAAAGTTTGTCCCAGTTCCGCTTGAACGTCGTAAGGGGAATGGTGAAAACGTTGAGGTTTTCGGTGCTGCTGAAAACAACTTGAAGAATCTCAATGTGAAGTTTCCACTGGGTAAGTTTACTGTTGTGACTGGTGTTTCAGGCTCTGGTAAATCGACCTTAGTTAATATGATTTTGAAACGAGCATTAGCTCAAAAGATGAATCATAATTCTGAAAAACCTGGTAAGTACAAGAAAATTACTGGTTATGAAAATCTCGAAAAGATGATTGCGATTGATCAAAGTCCAATTGGACGAACACCACGAAGTAATCCAGCCACATATACGGGCGTTTTCGATGATGTACGTGATCTTTTTGCACAAACAAATGAGGCCAAGCTACGTGGTTACAAGAAGGGCCGTTTCTCATTTAATGTTAAGGGTGGCCGCTGTGAAAACTGTCATGGTGATGGAATTATTAAGATTGAAATGAATTTCTTACCTGATGTTTACGTACCTTGTGAAGTTTGTCATGGAACTCGTTACAATTCCGAAACTTTAGAGGTAACTTACAAGGGTAAGAATATTGCCCAAGTCCTTGATATGAAGGTGAAGGAAGCACTCGAATTCTTTAGTAATATTCCTAAGATTAAACGGAAACTTCAAACAATCGTTGACGTTGGTTTGGGTTACGTTTCACTTGGACAATCAGCTACGCAATTATCTGGTGGTGAAGCTCAACGGATGAAGCTAGCTTCTGAATTGTACAAGAAGTCCAATGGTAAGAATTTCTATATCTTGGATGAACCAACAACTGGATTGCATACTGATGATATCAAACGTTTATTAGAAGTCTTGCAACGACTAGTTGATGAAGGAAATACTGTTTTAGTAATTGAGCATAACTTAGATGTTGTTAAATCCGCTGACTGGTTGATCGACTTAGGACCAGAAGGTGGTGAAGGCGGTGGTACGATTGTTGGTACTGGAACGCCGGAACAGATTGCTGAAGTTAAAGAAAGTTACACTGGTCAATATTTGAAGCCAGTTTTGGAACGTGATACAGAGCGAACTAAGGCTGCTGAAAAGAAATAATAACAAATGAAAAGGCAAAACCGCTTGATGAGGTTTTGCCTGTTTTGTTATCAAATTTATTATTCTTCATTCAATGATTGTAAATAAACTAATTGATCAGTTGAAATTTGTTCGTATAAAGCACTACCTAATTCAGTGCTGAATTCTTTGGTAGCAACTTTTGATTGGATATAAGTATTTTCTTGTTGGAAAGCTTCAATTAAAAGTTCATTTTGATCATTTTCGAAGTTTTCGTTCTCGTTGAAAGTACGTGTTAAACGACGGTGACGTTCATCATAGGCTCGACGAACGAGATTTATCTCACGACTTTTTTCTTTATCGTTAACTAGACTTTGATTAAGATAGCTAGTGACTTTCTCAAATGGTTTCTTTTCAGTGACAGCCATTTGACGCCACATCTTCTTATTTTTAGCAATCATATCAGCACGATTATCAGCTTGTTGATGCTTCATTTGGTGGAAAATTTTGCGTCTTCTTCGAGCTTCTTTACTAGGTGAAAATTTTTCTAAAATGCCAAAACGAACGACTAAAATAAATCTTTGCCAAGCGCTTTGCTGATACTGAATGATGGTTCTACGGGCAACACGCATGTATAGATTGGCATTTAAAGGCGTTATTTCCTCGTTTTTTAACATTTCCAAAATAGTTTGTTGTTCCAATTCGAAACAGTTATCAAAGATAATATTTAATTTGGCTTTATCAATGTGTCCTTCAATCGTTCTTTGACCATCTAAAATATTAATAACTTGACTGGTGCTGGTGTTTTTTTCATGACGAGTTTGAATTGAGACGATAGCATCATCAACCATTTGACCTTTGGCTTTCGCTAATTCCTCTTCAGAATACTTGGAAACTGCTTTGGGCAATAATAATGGTAAGGCCAATGTCGGAACTATCAAACTAGTTAAAATGACAACCGTTGCGACGAAGATAATATCGGTGCGATAAGGGAACGGCTGTCCATTAAGTGTCAAAGGAAGTGAAAAGGCCATAGCCAATGTAATAGTCCCGTGGACTCCACTATATGCCATTACAATGCTGTTAGCGTGCTTTTCTTTGCGGTCCCAGGCACGAATGCGTGCAAAGTCCCAATTGGTCCAGAGATAGCGTAGTACCGTCATGATTAAGTAGAGCAAGATACCTACACCTAATAGTATAAAAACAGAACTAGTGTCGTGTTTATGCAAATTAATGATGACACTTGGTAATGACAGTCCTAGCAATACAAAAACAATCCCATTTAAAATACTCGAAACGACTTGCCATGTACTGTTCATCACAATTTGCAAACGAGAACTTGTGAGACGCAAACGATTTTGTTGAATACCGTGAATTAAACCAGTAACAACAACAGCTAAAATTCCCGAAACACCAATAGCTTCAGCAATTAAATAAACAACGAATGGTGTTAACAAGGTGAATGGAACCATGACAGAAGGTGTATCAACGTGCATATTGATCAGGCGTAAACGAATTGCCACAATGATAGCTCCAAGAATTCCACCTACGAGAATACCACCAAAGAATACGTAGACGAAATTTCCGATACCATCCATTACTGAGAATTGCCCAGTAACGGCGGCAGCAATTGCTAAATTCAAGGCAACAATACCGGAAGCATCGTTAAAGAGCGATTCATTTTCCAGTGTACCCATAACTTCTTTAGGAACGAGCATATTACTAGTGATGGAACTAACAGCCACGGCATCAGTTGGTGTAATGATTGCTCCTAACGCAAATGTTAAAGCTAGCGGCATGCTAGGAATAATCAGGTGAGTCGTGAATCCAACAATCAGAATAGAAATAATTGCTAGTTCGACTGACAATGAAAAGGTAGTACCGAATTGATGAGTCAGCCTAGATAGACTGGTGTTCTGCCCATCGTTGAACATCAAAACTGAGATAATGACTAGTAAAAATACCTCGGGTTCCAGTTCGAAATGTTTGTAAATAGGTATGAAAGATAAAACTAGCCCAGCTGCAATTTGAATGAAAGCAATTGGAATGTTATCGAATCTCCATGAAACAATGTTGGCGACTACTACGGCCGCAAGTAATAAGAGTATGAGAAAAACTGTCTCCATATTGTAAACCTCCCCAATAGGTTTAATTTTAGCGCATTATGGAGATAAAAAATATTCTTATGTGTTGCTATTTCGGTTCTTTCTTAAATTTGGTTAGGGCCGCCTCTGGGTGCAATAAATGTTGGCGCTGTGGGGACCGGTTCGAGCCAAAATGCGGTCTCGAGCCTCGATTTTGAACTTCGCAAAGAACGCGAATTTCAAAACTCGTCCCGTGGTGTAAGAGCTAAAGCTCTAACGCCACCTGCACTGCTGCCAACATTTCTTGCACCCAGAGGCTAGTGTATTAGTTGTTTTTAGTTGAATATAATTAAAATCTAAATCATTGTAAATTAAGAATAATATAAAAAAGAGTAGATAAATTTCATTTGAATTTATCCACTCTTATTTTAATATCATGCCCTATAACCAAAGTTGAGGAAGAACTCTATTTCTCAACTATTTTGGTTAATTTGCTTTTTTATTTATATTTCGAATTGTTAGAGCAAGAGGACTATAAGCCTAGACTTACGAAATCGACTAATAGGTGTGAAATCCATGATCCCCAGATACTGCGATTGGTTTTTAAGTAAACGTAGTTAAAAATGAGTCGAGCGACTCCTTGCAATAATAAGACATGAAGTAATGTAGATACTAAGGAACCATCCCAATATACAAAGATGTGCATCATTCCAAAAATTAAGGCACTTAAGAAGGTACTGGACGTTAATGATAAGCCTTTATTTCTAGCAGTTTCTAGAATGCCAATCCCCAGTAATTCTTCTCCCATCAACATGAAGGGGATTTTTAAAATCATGTTGCCTAGATGTCCAGCTACAGGATTAACGGCCCAAGGCAATCCAAAGGATAAGGCTAAGTAACCTACGCTAATTGATAAAGCCATGTATCCCAGAAACCCTAACAAAATCATCCAAATATGTTTGGGCAGAGTAAAAGCAAATAACGAATCTTTCTTAAAAACTATGGCCCAAGCGACAAGTCCACCTGCGAAAAGACCCCACCATGCCCAAGAGAATAATGATAGTAGTGTAAAACCACCACATAGGAATAGTGCTCCTAAAAGAATATTACCAGTTTTAATTTTTGCGTCCTCAATTGTCCTCATAATCGTTGCTCCTTTGAGTTAGTAGTCAGTAGGCTATTTTTTGTGTTTACTTAATTTTTTTTTTAAAATTAAGTAAATGGAGTATATCAGCACATAGATATAGATTATAAAAAAGTATCATATTTAGTACCTGGAAAAGACAGGAGATGATTGTTTGCAAAATTTTGGTGAAACAGTGAGAACTATCCGTATGAATAAAGGGATTAAACAAAATGAATTGTATGATGATATCTTATCGAAGTCGTACGCCATACAATTTGAAAAAGGATTACACGATATTTCATTTTATTTATTGTTAAAAATTCTTAATCGTTTTCCTATGGAAGTGGACGAATTTCTTTTCATCCATCGAGACTATCAGACCAGTGAAACTGCTTGGTTTTATGATAACTTAACGACTGTCGGAAACGATACTAATATGCAAGCACTACGGGATTTTGAAGACGAATATCTAACCAAATATCCTAATAGTGAACAGCTTTTAGGGAGAACGCTGCAAATTGATTTTCGTATTGAGCAATTATCTCATTATTCTTCTACCGGTAGAGTTGTTGGTGATACGATTGGACCACAGGTACGAGAAGAGATTCAAAATTTACTTAGAAAGATTCAAGCATGGACGATTGAAGATTTTCGCTTTTTTAGTGGTGTCATTGACTTAGTTGATATTTTTGATATGACGCAGTATTTTAAGTTGCTTTTGAATAATATCAATCAATATAAGAATTTTGAAAGTGGTAAAGGTGATATTTGCGTTTTACTGATTGATGCAGTTAATAAATTGATTTTTTCCGAAAAAAAAGAAGAGGCCAAAGACTTATTAGTGACGTTAAATGATTTTACAAAAAAACCGGATCAAATGTTTTATCGTAATTATTATTTCTTTTTTGTGGCGGTTATCCAAATGATAGAAGGAGATAACGAGGGCTTTGCAAAAGCTACTAAAGCAATTACTATGTTTGAAGATTTAGGATATGAATATCATGCTGATATGGCAAGAGTGATTTTGACGGAATTAAGAGAATAATTAAAATTTAGGAACATTTATTTTGTGATTTTGAAATACTAAGACTGACACGCCCGGGACGTTGTGTTATGCTTATATGCGAATGTGAGGTGCAATATGGCAGAAGATATGCTTAGTTTGGTCATCGTTACTGGTATGAGTGGCGCTGGTAAAACTGTTGCAATGCAGTCCTTTGAAGATTTGGGATATTTTTGTATTGATAATATGCCACCTAACTTGCTTCCTAAATTTTGGGAGTTAGTTCATGAATCTGGCAAAATTAAAAAAGTCGCACTTGTGGTAGATATTCGTTCACGTGCCTTTTATGATGAAATTTTCTCAATGCTTTCTAAAATGGATGAGGATGAACAAGAAAAACATCAAAAGGTTGATATGAAGATTCTATTTTTGAATGCTTCAGATGAAGAGTTAGTTTCACGTTACAAGGAAACTCGTCGGAGTCATCCCTTAGCCATGGAAGGCCGTCTTTTAGATGGTATTGAAAAGGAAAGAGAGCTGTTAGCTGAGATTAAGGGTCGTGCTTCAGTTGAAATTGATACGACTGATTTAACACCACGCCAACTTCGTGAAGAAATTTTTGCTAATTTCCAAGAAAGTTCAGTTGTTCCAACGTTCCATATTGAGGTTATGTCATTTGGTTTTAAGTACGGTTTGCCTATTGATGCAGATATCGTAATGGATGTTCGTTTTTTAAGAAATCCATTTTATATCAAAGAGTTGAAAACACAAACTGGTATGGATAAACCCGTTTATGATTATGTCATGGATGATGCAGAAACTCAGAATTTTTATAATAAATTTTATGATTTAATGAAAGACATTGTTCCCGGTTATGAAAAAGAAGGGAAAACGAGTTTAACGATTGCAATTGGTTGTACAGGTGGTCAACACCGCTCTGTGGCTATTGCCCAACGACTTGGTACTGATCTAAAGAAGAAGTACTACGTTGACATTACTCATCGTGACATGGAAAAATCGCAAAAGAAGGTAATCGAACATGGCAACAAATAGGATAGTTCGGGTTGTTAAAGGACGTCGTCCAAGAGTTGTAGTTATAGGTGGGGGTACTGGTTTACCAGTTGTATTAAATAGTTTAAGAAACATGGATGCTAACATTACCGCAATTGTTACCGTAGCTGATGATGGGGGATCATCTGGTATCATTCGTGATTATATTAACGTTGTCCCTCCTGGGGATATTCGAAATGTTTTAGCATCACTTTCAGATTTACCAAAAGTAGATTTAGATGTTTTCCAATATCGTTTTAAGACTAATGATGATTTCTTCTCTGGTCATGCGATTGGAAATCTCATCATCGCTGCTTTAACGGAAATGTCACCTAATATTTTTGACGCCGTACAAGAACTATCTAAAATGATGCAAGTTGATGGTCACGTTTATCCAGCTAGCAATACAAAATTGACGTTGCACGCTGAATTTACTGATGGAACTAAATTGGCCGGGGAGCATGAAATTACGCACTCTGGTAAACATGTTAAACGAGTTTGGGTTACAAATTCAGATAATCCAGATGAAGAACCCAAGTCAGTTATTTCAGTTATTGCTTCAATTATGCAAGCTGATGTTGTTGTTTTAGGACCTGGTAGTTTATTCACAAGTATCTTGCCTAACTTGATGATTAGCGACATTGGTGAAGCTGTCAGACAAACTTCAGCAGAAGTCGTTTATATTTGTAATATCATGACACAAATCGGTGAAACAGAAGGTTTTACTGATGCTGATCATGTCCGTGTTTTAAATCGCCACTTAGGTGGTAACTTTATTGATACCGTGTTAGTCAATACACGTAAGATACCTGATGGATATATGGATCATAAAAAATATGACGAGTATGTCAATCAAGTTAAGACTGATTTCGGTAGTTTGAGAAATATGGGATGCAAAGTTATCCAAGATGACTTCTTATCACTCCATGATAAGGGTGCATTCCACGATGGAGAAAAGGTTGCAAAGGAGATAATTAATCTTTCGTTGCAATCAGGAAATAGAAAGAATGAGGTGAGACGTTAGTGGTTTCTTATGCAAGTGAGGTCAAACAAGAACTCACAAAATTGGTGGTTCATCCCGAGCATGCCCGTGTTGAATTGGCAGCTTTATTACGAATGAATGGCTCATTAAGCTTACAAAATCATCACTTCGTCTTAACCGCACAAACTGAGAACGCTGCAATTGCCAGAAGAATTTTTTCTTTGATCAAGCAAAAGTATGGTATGGAATCAGAATTACTTGTGCGTAAAAAGATGAAATTGAAGAAGAATAATCAGTATTTGGTTCGGTTAAAACATGATACTAACAAAGTTTTAACTGATCTTGATATTTTGGATGAATCTGGCTTGTCAATCAATACTGATGTACCAGAAGAAGTTTTAAATGAAGATCAACGGATGCGTTCATATCTTCGTGGAGCCTTTTTGGCAACCGGAAGTGTTAACAATCCTGAGACTTCACGTTATCATTTGGAAATTTATTCATTATATGAAAATCATAATGAAGGCATTGCCCAGATGATGAATTATTTCCATTTGAATGCCAGAACAACTAAACGTCGGAATGGTTATATCGTTTACTTGAAGGAAGCTGAAAAAATTGCTGACTTTTTACAAGTTATCGGTGCAACTAATTCGATGTTGAAGTTTGAAGATATCAGAATCGTGCGTGATATGAGAAACTCCGTTAACCGTTTAGTTAACTGCGAAAATGCCAATATCAATAAGACTGTGGCTGCGGCTGAACGTCAAATTGAAAACATTAAGCATTTGCAGGCAACTGTTGGTTTAGATTCACTTCCTGATAAATTACGTGAAATTGCCGTTTTACGTTTGGAAAATCCGGAAGTTTCTTTAAAGGAATTAGGCGATATGGTTCCAAGTGGACCAATTTCTAAATCTGGGATCAATCACCGATTAAGAAAATTGAATCAATTAGCTGAAGTAGGATAAATATTCTGTTTCTAGCAAAAAAAGGCTCCATCTGATTTTTATTCAGATGGGGCCTTTTTCTACCCTTAGTCAAG
>NZ_AZFV01000043.1 GCF_001435815.1 Companilactobacillus nantensis DSM 16982
TCTAACTTTTTGGGTAAACGTCATGGTGTTTATCTTTAGTCATACTTTTTCATGAAGAGTGCAACTTCGGTCCGGTTACTTAATTGTAACTTTTCGAAAATATTAGTTACGTAGTTTTTAACGGTTCCTTCTGATAAAAAGAGGATGGCACTGATTTCTTTGTTGCTTTTGCCGTCGGCGATGGCTCTAGCTATTTCCAGTTCTCTGGGTGTTAAGGAAGCAATCATGTCTTGCTGTGAATTGTTTTGCAATCCGGCTACTAGGCTATCACTGATTTGGTTGCCGATGATGGATTCATTGTTATAAACTTTTTTGATATCGGCGATTAATTCTTTGCCATCAGTATCTTTTAATAGATAACCATTGGCGCCATTTTTTAAAGCTTGAAAAATATATTCATAGTCATTAAAGGTTGTTAATACTAAAATTTTAACATCAGGATATTTTTGATGAATGATTTTAGTTGCTTCAACACCATTTAGAACCGGCATTTTAATATCCATCAAGACGATATCACATTTATTATCAGCTAAATAGTCAACAGCTTCTTGACCGTTTTTGGCTTGAAAAACTATTTCAATTTCTTCATCGAAACCGAGAACTAAACTTAATCCCTCACGAACAATAGCTTGATCATCGGCAATTATCATTTTAATCATTTATATTTTCTCCAATCGGAATTGTGATATCAGTTTTGAAACCACTTGGGTCGTTGTTAGAAAAGTTAACTTGACCGTTTAGTTTTTCTACACGATGTTTAATACCATTGATACCGTTAGAAGCTACGATATTTTTAGCATCTGCGCCGTTATTACTGAGGTTAAAAGTCATTTCACTGTTAATTAGCCGTAATTTAATAGTGATTAAGGAACTGTGACCGTGTTTAATACTATTAGTAATAAATTCCTGACATGTTTTATAAATTAAATCTTTCACGGTAATATCCAGTTTATTTACATCAAAATATGTTTTCAAATCGACTTTGACTTCTTCAGAAACGGAAATGGCATTTTTCAATTCATCCAGGGCACTTTGTAAATCAGCTAATTCTTTAGTTTCTTTGAGTTCATTAACTGTTTCTCGCAGTTCAACTAAACTGTGGTCGATAATATCTTTAGATTTATCAAGAATTTGATGAGACTTTTCCGGATTAGTATCAATAACTTGATTTAAGGCATCTAAATGTAATCTTAGGCCAATCAGCGAATGCCCTAACATATCGTGCAAATTTTGTGAAATACGCTGACGTTCTTCGATTAAAGTTAATTCTTTGATTTTGCTGGAATAGTCTTGAAGTTGATCAACTTTATTAATCAATTCTTTGTTTAAACTATCAATAGCATTATTTTTGGCAATCAAATTCAAATAAAGATAGGAAATAAAGTAAGTACTCCAAAACTGAACGTTGTAAGGCGCTAGAACTAGTTGAACATAACCGACCCAAGAATGATAGTTGAGTTTCAATGAACGAGGAATGACGAAGTAGCAGAAGTAAATGATAAATTGAATAATGATAATGTGCTTGGGCTTAGGATTTTGTTTAACCGTATATTCAGCAGTTGTCACAATCAAGACGTAATAATAGATAACTAGAAAAGATTGTTTGATAAATATTTGAATGATTCCTAGGATTATAAAGACAAAATAACTGAAGTACTCAGTAAATTTGTCGCTGGGATGTCTACTCCAAGGGCTGAATAAGAGACATTCAGCAAGTGTAACAAATATGGCAATTCCTAGAAGTAAAATTTTGATAGGAGTATTGAGATTATAGACAGCTATTTCTAAAATAACGATCAATAAAGAAATTAGCCTTAGATAGAAACCAGCATTGTTTTTAAAATGCATTTTGTTTTCCTTTTAGATAAGACGTATTTTTATTTTAAATTTCCCATAACAGGTATTACAAGGATACTATTTTTAAGGACACAAAAAAACCTCATACACTGGGAAGATGTATGAGGGAAACGATTGTTGGTTTTGTATTAGTCAAACTGTAAGGTATGGGAATGGTACAAATTGGTAATGACAGAGGGAACAAGCTGGATTTTTTGTAAGAGGTGAGATTGCCCCCTCTGCACAATAATTATAACTAATTTGGAATTCTCATTGCCAACCTAGTTTGATATAACTAGATATTAACTGGGTGATTATTATTTATAAATATGTACTCGTTGTAAGCCGTCTCCAGAGCGGAGAAAAGATTAACTGGCTATGCGGACCGACCTGAGCCAAGGTCTCAGGTCTCGGTTTGAAGCCTCACAAAGTACACGAGTCTCCAAACACGCCCGGTGGTGTAAGAGCTAAAGCACTAACGCCACTTTCACAGCCAGTTAATCTTTTCTCCGCTCTTCCGACTAGTTCAGTTGTTGGTTAAATTGGTTTCGGAAGAGTTCGTGTTTGAAAGTAATAGATTAACAAAATGGAATTTAAGTTGTTAACTAAAAATTGAAAGAAAAAATAGTTTCAATTCCAAGTTATTATTGGATTTGAAACTGACAAATTGATATTTATTCAATTTAAGATAGATGTAATAAAGATTAAATTTGGTTGCTAATTACACTTGAAATAATTAATGAAATAGCCTTTGTGAGCAAGAATTTAGGCAGCAGTGCAGGTGGCGTTATGGCTTTAGCCATTACACCACGGGACGAGTTTTGAAATTCGCGATTTGTGCGAAGTTCAAAATCGAGGTTCGAGACCTTGGCTCGAACCGGTCCCCACAGCAGCCTAAATTTCTTGCTCACAAAGGCGGCGTACTACCAAAAACTTTAATCCTTAGTAGTATAAATATCCTTTAATCTAGCCAATTTATCTGCATCAATATCTAATGCTTTATCCAGATAATTTTCAAAACTACCATAATAATGATCAATCGCTTCATAAACTGAAGTGATACTTTCAAGGTCAGCTTTACTCATATTCATCTTATTTACGCTCTGGTTACCTGATTTATCATTCAGAATCTTGTCGATTTCGTAATCACTTTCGTACATTAGGTTAGTCAACAAGTAATCTTTGGTAATCGTTTCGTCATCAACGCCTAAAGCCTTGAGAATCAATAGGGCACCGATACCTGTCCGATCCTTGCCGGCTGCACAGTGGAAAAGTAGGGCAGTATCGGGTTGATCATTGTGCAATAATAAATCAAAAAATAATTTATATGCTTGTTGACCACGGGTATCGAGGACGACGCTTTGATAAATCATACCCAAATAGTTATAACTATTTCGATTTAGAATGCCAGCAAGCTTGTCCCCATTACCTTTGAGTGGGTAAACGGGGTCAGAATAAATTTTATAAAAATCAGAAGTTGTATCTGCCCAATTACGTTGTTCATCATTGGAACGGAAATCCACAACATACTTTAAACCGTATTTTTTAAGGTAAGCTAAAGATTTTCCTGTTAAGTTACTTATATCCCCTGAACGTAAGAGTTTATTATATTTAATTGTCGTACCATCTTTAGTGGGATATCCACCAAGTTCACGTAAATTTATGGCACCTTCAAGATTTAATATGCGTTTCATTTTTTCTCCTCCCCGAGTCGTTGCGTATTTTAGGTCATTAGAAGTAAAATAAATACTAAGGTGATTTATGGTGAAGAATAAACTTTCAATTATTATGACAGCTTATAATGTAGCTAATTACATTTCTAGCGCGATTGATTCAGTAGTTGCTCAAACTAATCAGAATTTCAATCTAATTATTGTGGACGACTGCTCTACAGATCAAACTCAGAAGATAATCCGTCTTTATGAAAAAAAGTATGATTGGATATCTGTTGTTTGCCATACACAAAATTCTGGGGTCTCTGCATCGAGAAATACCGGACTTGCGATGGCTGACGGTGAGTTAGTAACTTTTATCGACGGCGATGATTGGGTTGAGCCCAATTACGTTGATCATTTTTTGGAAATCTTTAATGATAAAGATGTTGATATGGTTACTTGCGGCTTTTTCAATGAAAGCGAAAATGGCAAAGTGAAAAATAAAATTGCTAAACATCAGACTAGCATTGTTGGCCGTGATGAGGCAGTTAAACAAATTATTAAGATGACCGGAACAGTTATGGGTTACACATGGAATAAAGCCTATGTTCGCTCAATTATCGATGACAATCATCTTGGTTTTCAAACTGATCTCGATTTAATGGAAGATCAAGTTTTTAACGTTGAGTATGCCACGGTTGCACGAAAATTTTATTTCGATAATATTCCGTTGTATCATTATATTTCTCGTAAAGGCAGTATCACGCAGAAGTTCGCAATGGAAAATGTTCGTGATGTTGGTGTTGCTAGGATGAAGGTTTATAAGACTATTCGTGATAGCACTCGCAATGAGAAAGACGAAATTTAGTGTAAATAAGCTGAGCTGAATGCTTGGCTTTTTTTGTTGCCTGATGTCATCAAGTTAAGGATAGCATTCCATTTGGTGTCATGCTTGCAAAGAAACTTTGAAAAAATTAACCTAAAGAACCACCGATTAAATAAGTGACAGACATAGTTGCTATGCCGACTAATAAGTTTCTCAAAATACCCTTAAAGCGATTGGAGTTTCCTAAAGAAGCACTGACGTAACCGGTGCAAGTTAGTGCTAAAATAACGGCACCGATAGTTCCAGAAACCTTGTAAGGATAGGGAATAAAAGTAATTGATAATAATGGTAAAAGTGAACCAAGGATGAACGAACAAAATGAAGAAATTGCTGCATTCCAAGGGTTGAAATAATGTTGAACTTCGATATTGCATTTAGATTTTAAGGTGACATTTAAAGCGTCATTTTTCATTAATTGACTAGCAACTTTTTGAGCTAGGTCAGTTGTTAAACCTTCGTTTTCATAATGGTGCGTTAAATTTTCTAGTTCGCCTTGGTAATCATTTTCAATATTTAGATTTTGTAATTGAGTCATTGTTTTTTGGGTATCGCGTTGGGTACTGACAGAAACAAATTCCCCACCACCCATTGAGAGTGCTCCGGCAAACATGCCCGATATTCCGGCAATGAATAGAGCAGTTTGACTTTGTTGGGCTCCAGCGACACCAATAACGATCCCGGCGACGGAAACTATTCCATCATTGGCTCCTAACACCCCGGCACGGATGATATTAAGCTGTTCGGATAGGTGGAACTTGTGAATTAGATTCTTTGGCATCGAATCGCTTGTTGTGGCAGATAAATCTTTCATATAAAGAACTCCTCTGTTTAAAATTAGTAATTATCACACGATTTTTAGTATAGCTTTAGATGGGTGCTTTATAAATGGATTTATAAAATATGTCGCCTCCAGTCGCAAGAAAAATTAGGTCCCCACAGCGACCTAATTTTTCTTGCTCCTTCCGGCTAGGGTGTTCTTTGTTTTCTGAATATTTAATCCAAAATTGCCTCAAAAATATCTTTAATCAGAAATATTAAAAAGTATAAATAATACTGTTGACTGTCACGTTACGTTACGGTTTATAGTAGTAATTGTTAAGAGATATGAAATATTTTAGATAGAGGAGATAAATAATATGAAAGCAGTTGTAATTAGTCATGCTGGTGGTCCAGAAGTTTTGAAGATTGAGGAGCGTCCAATTCCTCAAGCTACAGCGGATCAAACGGTTATCCACATTAAGGCCTTTGCAGTTCATCGTTATGAAGTTTTGACACGTGAGGGTGGTTCGCCATCAGTTAAATTTCCACGAGTTATTGGGGTTGAAGCTGTGGGGGAAGTTTATGAACCTTCTCAAAATACTAAGTTGACTAAGGGTCAAAAAATTATGGTTGTTAACGGTGGTTTCGGTCGTGCTTTTGATGGTAGTGAACAAGAGTATGCTTTGGTGCCAGATGACATTATTCACCCGGTCACATTTGATGGTTCTTGGACTGAATTTGCCAATTATCCCGAAACATTCTATACAGCTTTTGGTGCTTTGAAGACAACTAAATTGCAGGCTGGTCAAACTTTGTTAGTCCGTGGTGGAACAACAGGTGTTGGTATGGCTGCTTTGGTTATGGCTAAAGCTATGGGCTTGAAAGTTGCCGCAACAACTCGTCGTGAGGAACGTCGCCAGACATTGTTAGATATGGGTGCTGATGAAGTAGTCATTGATCAAGATGGAAAGTTGCAAACTGACAAATCTTATGATGGTTTGCTTGATATGGTGGGTGCTCCAGTTGTCAGCGATTCGTTAGCTCATGTTAACCGTGGCGGTTACTATACAACGATTGGTTTACTTGCTGGTGAATGGATTTGGAAGAATTTTGATCCATTTGAAAATATTGGTGGAAAATACGTGACTGCCTTTGATGGCGTAGACATTGACGATGGTATTATCAATGAAATGTTTAAGCTGATTAATGAAAATCATTTGACGATTCCAATTGCCAAAGTGTTTAAATTAGATGATATTCAAGCAGCTCAAGAATATATCATGAAACATGATCGTCCTATGGGACAAGTTATTGTTACAACAGACTAATGATATGACTTAGCAATTAAGTAAAATTGTTGGATAGAAACATGCTATATTTTATGTAGGTTATAAATATAAAAATGCCGTTTTATACTTTATAGACCGTTGTAGTCAATATGAGTTCACAGTATAATATATTTATAATCAAAGATGTGGCAGACATCTATAAAACCAGACATCAATCTAGGACATAAGAGCCTATGGGTCGCTGGGACCATAATTAAACCAGACATTAATCTACGACGTAAGGGCGTATGGGTCGCTGGGACCATAATTAAATCTGTCTAAAAGCTGCCAATCTTTGGTAGCTTTTTTTNTCTGTCTAAAAGCTGCCAATCTTTGGTAGCTTTTTTTTATTGATTAGGAATAAACATATGTGGCATGAAAGGCTTATTCATGAGAACAAATAAAGATGAGGCGATGCATTATGCAACCGCATCCGAGATTGAAATATTGAATAGATTTAAAGGTAATATTATTAAGGCGTATGCTGTATATGATAAAAAATTCTTAAATAAAAAGGTGATTTATAAAACTCAAAAGAGAACTGTAGTATTAGTCTGTCGGAAATCCAATTTTATGCATCTGTGTGGGATAGATTATTATAATAACAATAATGGACGCTTCTTTTCAGACTGTAAAAGGGGAACATTAAACTTCAAGAGAAATTGTGTAAAAATCAAAAATGATGGGAATACATATAGAAAATTACAAGTTATAGGATGTTTGGGAGATTTGTTGATTCAGGATAAGGCTAGGTTAGTAGGGAATACCATAAAAATTTTTAGTAGTTATGATTATATTCTGCGTTCATCCGCGGCTGTCATTGGATTGGGATGTTCATGGGATGGTAAAAGATATTTCCCCAAATCTATTTTAAATTTGAAATATGAACATCTAGTTGCTGGCGAAAAGATAGAAAAAATTCTTATCGAAAACCTGATTTGATTTTTTCATATTATCTTTAATTATCGAAAAAAACGATTGTCACGAGAAATTATTTTTCTCAGTGCAATCGTTTTTTACTTTTATAAATTGTCATTAAATGGTTCATCACCATCAGCGATAACAGTTGAATTATCAGTGAAACGCCAACGGACATTTTCGAGACCGGAAACGAAGTTATTGTTTTCAAAATGGCTGTCGATGACGTCAACGAAAGAATCTTTTTTGGAGAAATTAAGATTTACGCCATTGACGGTTGATTGATTTTCAATATAAAAATCACTGAATTCAGTATTTTGAGTGGAATCGATTGCTAAGTTTATAAATGATAAATTAGAATGATTTTTCAAAACGACAGAATATGAAGTTAATGTATCTTTTAGATAGACAGTGGAATTTTTGAAAAGTGGAGCGTTCACGTTGGAATTAACAGCAATCAGTTGGCTGTTTTCGAGTGATATGCCACAGATATTACGGATTGGGTCGGTTAAAATTTCCGAGTTTTTTAGTGAGATTGTCGAATCTTTACAATAAATCGTGTCCCAATTTGAGTTTGGATCCATCGTACGATCAACAATAATGTTATTGCCATATAATTCAGCGCCATCATAGAGGGCAATGGTATTACTTTTTTCACCAAAATAATTCATAGTCAGATTTTCAAGAATCAAAGTGGTATCGGCTCCTATTAGAAAAGCACAGTTTAGGTTAGTGGCTTTAGCGTTGTCATAGAGACCCTTGATAGTAATGCTTTTTTTGATAGATAAGAAAATATTATCGGCATCAGCAAAATATTTGCCCGGTTTTAGTTCAATCGTTTCAGTTAGGTTTTTACTGCGATTGGCTTTTTGTAAAGCAAAGAAAAAAGCACGATCATTATTGACGGTTATTGTATGCATTTCCATAAGTATGGCCTCCGTAGTTATCTTTTAATGTCTTAATTATAGATTTGCTTCGTGTCATAATATGGCATAAAGACATGCATTAAGAAATTAGATAAAAAGATTTTTACCGGTAACTGCTTTCGCTTCTAAAGAGGAGAATGTATCATGAACAGAGAGATTAAAATAGCGAGGACAATGGCTTTGAAAAAAATATCGACACCCATCATTCGAGAAATTACGTACGATAATGCGGCAATTACAGATTTTGAGAAGAATTTTGAACAAGATAAAAACTCAAAATATCTATTGAGATATCCAACAATATACATTGTTAACGACAAAATTAAGCCTGATAAATATTCAGTTTATGTTGGGGAAACAAATAATATCAAACGTAGAACGACTGAGCATTTACAGGATGATTCAAAAACAGATAATTTTTGGCAAAAAGTTGAACATTCAAATAATTCGAAGATATTTTTGATTGGACATGATCATTTCAACAAGTCATTGACCTTGGATATTGAAAACAAATTAATGCATTATATGACGGGCGTTGATGCGGTGGAGCTGGTTAAAAATGGTCGCTCAAATCAACAGGATGAATATTATACGTCTGATGAGCTTGATCCGATATTTATTAAGATTTGGCGGAAGTTAAGGGAGAAAAATAAGCAATTATTTCCATTATTATCAGTAATTCAAGATTCAGCTATTTTCAAAGCCTCGCCCTTCCATAAATTAACGCCTGAACAAATTGAAGCTAAAGATACAATTATTTTGAAAATTGAAGAAGCTCTGAATCGGAATCGAACTGGTCAATTGATCTTGGTAAAAGGTGAAGCAGGGGCTGGCAAGACAGTCCTTTTAAGTAATTTATTTTATGAATTAACCCAGTTGTCGGCTAATGAGAGTGATAACAGTATTTTAAGAGGTAAAACGCAAAATTTATTAGTAAATCACGACCAACAACTAAAAGTTTATACCCAAATAGCTGACAAATTAGGAATTCGGACCAAGGCTAATTTAGAAATTGTGGAAAAACCAACTAAGTTTATTAATGATCATCTTGGCAAAAAAGTGGTTGATGTTGTGTTAGTTGATGAAGCTCATTTATTGTGGACGCAAGGTAAACAATCTTATCGCGGTGAAAATCAGTTAGACGATTTACTCAAGTGTGCGCGTGTCGTTGTGGCAGTATTTGATCCGCATCAGATTCTTTCTCGTGAGCAATATTGGGGTCTCGATAAATTGAATCAAATGACACTTGATGCGATGAGTGATGGTAATTTTGTCGAATTACACAATCAATTGCGAATTGCTGGTAACCAAAAGACTGTTGATTGGATTCGGAGCTTAACGGATGAGCAACGAATCAAAAATATTCCAGCTGATAATAAGTATGATTTACACGTTTTCGATTCACCTCAAGAATTGTATGAAGTATTAAAACAAAAGTCGCTGAATGAAGAAGCCGGTATCTCAAGACTTTTAGCAACGTTTGATTGGAAATATATTGATAAGAAAAAACCAAACGATAGTGAATATTGGAATGTAACAGTCGGTGATTTTTCAATGCCTTGGAATTTACAACTACCGCAAACAAAAGAAGTAAAACGTCGCAATAAAAGTTTGGCGTGGGCTGAACAAGAACAAACTATTGGGGAGGTTGGTTCCACATTTACGATTCAAGGTTTTGATTTAAACTATGCTGGAGTAATTATTGGTCCCTCTGTAAAATATCGTGATGGCAAGATTGTTTTTGATAAACAGTGCAGTCAAAATAGTAAAGCCACTCAAAGAAGAACTTATGAAGGTCAAAAAGTGGATGCCTCTGATACTTTATTAAAGAATGAATTGAATGTGTTATTAACACGTGGAGTACATGGATTATATTTATATGCAGTAGATGACCAGTTACAACAAAAACTTTTAGAAGCACAGAAAGGAATACTTTAAGATGACAACAATGGATAAGGTAAATAAATTTAGAGATGATCGTGATTGGCGCCAATATCATAATGAAAAAGATTTAGCTATTTCAATTTCTTTGGAAGCATCAGAGTTATTGGAATTATTTCAATGGAAAAAATCTGAAGATGTTGTGGCTAAGAAACCAACGGAATTGAAAGAAGAATTAGCCGATGTTTTGATTTATTCATATATGATGGCTGATAATTTGGGATTAGATGTTGACGAAATTATGGCTGAAAAACTAAAAAAAGATAGCGAAAAATATCCAGTTGAGAAGAGTTATGGTAAAAATTTGAAATATAACGAATTAGATAATAAAAATGCTAAAAATTAGTGAAATGGCCAAACTAGCCAATACGACTCGTCGAACCCTGATTTTCTACGATGAAGAAAAGATTTTTCAACCAAAAGAACGTAGTGCTGCAGGCTATCGGTACTATGATTACGACCAGTTGTACGACCTGTTATTTATTTTGGGGCTGACTAAATTAGGTATTTCCTTAAAAAAGGTAAAGCAATTACAGACAACTAAAGATACGGAAGTGGTCGATGAATTGTTGAACGTTCAAGAAAATATCAGTGGAAAAATCGATGAATTGTCTAAAATTAGAACTGTTGTGGCGCAAAAACTCAATCAAGAAACTGATGACAAGTTGGATTTGTATCAACCAATTATGATTCAACGTCCCTGTGTTGAGTTTTGGTGTTCCAAAGCATCGGTCTCTTGTACTGAGGAAGAAGTTGCCGAGTTATTTTCCGATTTCTATCAACAATTGGACTCCTTGGCATTGATGGACGGCTCACAATCAGGCTTTTTAACTGATTTGCCAGATTCACAAGCAAAGTTATATCCAGATGCTGGTTTTCGAGTAATCAAAGAATCAACGACTAATAATAGTGGCAAGGCGATGCCTAAAATTGAAAAGCCTGCTGGAAAATATGTCGTTATTAAAGTTGAGAGTACAACGTCAGGTATTTGTAAGGGCTTAGAAAAATTGCATGATTTTTGTCGTAAAAATAATTATCAAATTACAGCGGATTTATGGCAGATGAATAGTGGCGATGATGTCTTAGCCGAGCATGGTGGAACCGAATTTTCCCGATTAGAATATTTTGTGAAAGAGGCATGATATAATAATTTCATCTTGGGGAGTTGCAGGCGATACCCAAATCAAACATTGCCGTTGATGTGAAAGGAATTCCTATGAGAATAAACGTTTTACAACATACTCCTAATGAGGGACCAGGGATGATTCAAGATTGGTCAGACAAAAATGGCTATGAAATGTTCATCTATCACCCTTATCAATTCGGTTATTTACCAACCGCTGATGAAACAGATATGCTCGTAATCTTAGGTGGTCCAATGAGTCCGAATGACGACCTTCCTTGGATTAAACAAGAACGTGAGTTGATTCAAGAATTGTTGAATCAAGATAAGCCAATTTTTGGTGTTTGTTATGGAGCTCAACAAATTGTTAAAACGATGGGTTACCAAGTTACTAAATCACCTGCCAAAGAAGTTGGTTTCGCACCAGTTTATCGTCGAGATGTAAAGTTTCTTAACATTCCTGAAGAGTTAAATGTTTTACATTGGCATGAAGAAATGTTTGAAGTACCAGAACAAGCCCAATTGTTGTTCTCTAGTGATAAGGTGGAAAACCAAGGCTTTATCTTGAATCATCGTGTCGTTGGTTTGCAATTCCATTTGGAACCAAAAGAAGATAATGTTCGAGAAATTGTTGTGAATGATTTTCCTTACATAAAAGGTTCAGTTTTGAATCAGACAAGTGAAGAAATTTTACAAACAAAAATTTCTGACGATAATAAACAAACACTTTATAAACTGTTGGATTATATTATTGAGAAATAAATAAGAAACGACTCTGTTTTTAATAAACAGGGTCGTTTTTGCTAATTAAATTGATATTTTTTTGAGAAATTTTGTTCATACCCGTCAAAAGACATAATGTGTCGCGACATGATGATAGTCTGAAATCTGTTATAAGGATTAATCATTAAGCCGTTTGATGAATCCTAAGTATCAGAAAATGGGGATGAACAAATGAACACTAGTGAAAGAGTTGTTAACGTATTAATGGGTATGCTACATGGAGAGAAACTTGATTTAGATAGATATCGAAGACTCTATGGTAAATCAGAACGGACTTTTCACCGAGATTTAGAAGCAATTCGTGATAATGAATATTTTAATGAGGATCACCGATTACATTACGATACAGTTCAAAAGAAACACTATGTAACTAATAAGGGCAGTATTAACTCAGCTGAAGTTTTAGCTATTGCAAAGATTTTAGTTGATAGTCGGGCACTGCCAAAAGAAGAACTTAAAGAAGTGATAAATAAATTAGTCGGATTAGTTGCTACAGAAAATCAATCAAAAGTTAAGATGTTATTGGGAACAATTGGTGAAAGTTATATTTCATCAGCTAAGAATTCAATTCTTTCAAGCGTTGAGCAATTTTCAAAATGGATTACAGCTAAGAGGTCGATTGCTTTTAAATATAATGGAATCATTAATGGCGCAAATAATTCAAAAATGCAGATTGGTGTGCCCTTGAGTATTCATTACGATAATCATCATTTTTACATCATGATGTACTTGATTGATGAAGATAAAACCTTCCTTTATCGTTTGGATAAATTTAGTAAAATAACGCCCAAAGGTAGAGCGGTCAACGTACCAGCAAATAAACGTCCAGATATTGACCAAATGATTAACAAAAATCTTCTTATTGAACAAATGTAAACATGTAGAAAAAGTAAAAAAATAACAGGCATAAAGTCTGTTATTTTTTTAGTTATTAATATATTAAATCTTTTTCTTCAAGTGATATTGCACAACACTCTTGTCAGAATCTTTAACTTCTGATTTTTCGTCTTTAGCAAAGTAAACGGCAAAACTCTTCTTGTCGCTGACATCCTCAGCAATAATTAGGGATGATTCATAGGGATCTTTAGCCTTATAAATTTGTGCTCCACGGACTGCCTCGCCATAGTCTTTTGAGTTGGCAATTGCATCGCCGGGATTAAAAAATACCATTTCGTCCATAAGTAACACATCCTTTCTCTTTATCATCATTATACATTTTTGCTGGCAAATAAAGCAGCATTTGTCTTTCTTTTCTTACGACGCCATCTCGGCTATACTATGGCATATGGAGGGTAACAAATGACTAATGTTGAAGACTACATCAAAGATAATATATTTGGGAAGCCGCAATTAAAGCCGGATGAAAAGAACAAGTTTCTTGGTAACTTTGCGGAACGCGTGGCAATTGCTTTGACAGTTGCACAAATTAAAAATCCAGATAACCAGACGACGGTTGAAAGCGTTATGAAAAAATATCCAGGGTACCATCTGTATTTAAATGGAAAAATAGATTCATATATACTGGATAATTACCTCCGTTTGAGTGTAAAATTAAAGTATAAGTTTACAATAGTTTCACAATCGGGTATGCGTAATCGAGACCGTCCATTGACCGACAATGACATGGGCTTAGTTATTGCTAACGAGGGTAAACCTGTTGATAGACCAGTGCTTATATAATTTTGGAGGACAATATGTCTAATAGTTCATTAGATAAAATTGCTTTACTTTCTTTAAATGGTAACAAACCATTAGCTAAGAGAATTTCTGACTACATGGGAATTCCATTATTGGATGCTTCAGTTTCACACTTTAGTGATGGCGAAATTAACATCCAAATCAATGAAAGTATTCGTGGAAGAGACGTTTACATTATCCATTCAGTTTCAGATCCAGTTAACGATAACTTTATGGAATTGATGATTGCTGTCGATGCATTAAGACGTGCTAGTGCCGAGACAATTACTTGTGTCTTGCCATACTTTGCTTATACTCGTTCAGATAGAAAGTCTCGTTCAAGAGAACCTATCTCAGCTAAGCTATTTGCTAACATGTTGGAATTAGGTAGCGTTGACCGTGTGATTGCACTTGATATGCATGCTGATCAAATTCAAGGATTCTTTGATATCCCTGTTGACCACTTACGTGCTATGCCTATCTTTGCCAGTTACTTCGAAAAGAAAATCAAGAACCCTGATGATTTCGTCTTCGTAGCTCCTGACCACAATTCAACTAAACGTGCGCGTTCTTTAGCCGAAGTATTTGGATCACAAATTGCGATTGTTGACCAAAGATCAACTGAAGATGAGGAAGTTGTTCCTGATATCATCGGTGATGTTGAAGGTAAACAATGTGTTATCGTTGATGATTTGATCGATACAGGTACAAGAATGGTTAATAGTGCTAAGGCTGTTCAAGCAGCTGGTGCCAAAACTATTTCTGCTGCAGCAACGCATCCAATCTTTTCTAAAGATGCTGCTAAGAGACTAGAAAACTCAATCTTGATGGAAGTTTTAGTTTCAGATTCAATCGTTGTTCCTGACGAATGTAAATTTGATAAGCTAAAGATTTTGTCAGTGACAGACCTAGTCGGTGACGCCATCCGTATGACAGAATTGAATGAATCAATCGATTCATTGTTTGAAGTACGTGATAGCTTTACAGAAATTAAATAATTTTCTTAAGGGGCTGTGACATAACTCCAC
>NZ_AZFV01000044.1 GCF_001435815.1 Companilactobacillus nantensis DSM 16982
CTTGACTAAGGGTAGAAAAAGGCTTAGAAACTTTCACGGTTATTTCTTTGGTTAGAGCCGCCTCTGGGTGTAAGAAATGTTGGCGCTGTGGGGACCGGTTCGAGCCAAAATACGGTCTCGAACCTCGATTTTGAACTTCGCAAAATACGCGAATTTCAAAACTCGTCCCGTGGTGTAAGAGCTAAAGCTCTAACGCCACCTGCACTGCTACCAACATTTCTTACACCCAGAAGCTAGTATATTAGTTATTTTAGTATTACATAACTAAAATCTAAGTTATTTAAAATAGAAATCAAAAAAATATGGTAGATAAATTTCGTTGAAATTTATCTACCATATTTTTCATATAATCATTTATTATTTAGTTGAACCACGTTTTACAATACTGTATGGCAACTTAATTGTGTTGTCATCAATTTGTTCTTGGTTCATCATCTTTGTCAAAAGACGCATAGCAACGGCACCGATATCATACAATGGTTCTTCGATTGAACTCATCTTAGGACGAGTTACTTCACAAAGAATTGTATCGTTACTTGTTACTAATTCAAAGTCGTCAGGAATCTTAACACCAGCTTTAACGGCTGAGTTCAAAATACCTGAAGCTAGAAGATCGTCAGTAACATAAGCAGCTGTAGCACCACTACTGTGAACTGCATCCCAGATAGCTTCGCCGGCACGAACTGAATATTCAGCTTCGAAAACCAAATTTGATGAGAAGTTCAAGTGTGCTTTCTTCAAAGCCTTCTTGTAACCATCAAGACGATACTTACCATCAATAGGATTTTCAAGACTACCACCAACAAAGGCAATCTTCTTGTGACCGTTTTGTGTCAATTGACCAACAACACTAGCAACAGCATCAGTAAAATCAATATTTACACTGGCACTTTCATTGTTTTTATCAACTGAACCCGCCAAAACGATTGGTGTCTTTGAGTTTGCTAAGATGCGCTTAAGTTTCTTAGACAATTGCTTGCCCATGTAAATAAGACCATCAACTTGCTTTGATAACAAATTATTCAAGATTTGTTCTTCATCGCCAACTGATTCTTGCAAACTAGTTAGAATGATATTGTATTTGTACATTGAGGCAACATCATCAATCCCCTTAGCTAACGATGCATAGTACAAGTTAGTGATATCAGGTAGAATTACACCAATTGTTGTACTCTTCTTACTTGCTAGACCACGAGCAACCGCATTTGGACGATAGTTTAAACGATCGATTACTTCCAAAACACGCTTTCTAGTCTCTTCCTTTACATTGGCGTTACCGTTGACTACACGAGAAATGGTTGCCATTGAAACGTTGGCAGCTTCGGCTACGTCATAAATTGTTACTACTTTTTTCTCCATTAATATTCACTCTCTCAAACAATATTTTCATTAATTATCTCTAATTTATCAAACATTTTTACATTTTGCAAGCGGTTTCTGTATCATTGGGATAAGTTTTCACATTTTTTCAAAAAGAAAATCATTTTCAGTGATATACTACATATAAATATCGTCGTAAAGGAGTATTTTCATGAAGAAACAATTAATAGCACTACAAGAGTATTTAGCACAAAATGGACTTGATGCTGCATATATCTCAAATCCAACTGATATTAACTATTTTACCGGTTTTTATAGTGATCCGGTAGAGCGTATTCTTGCTCTTCTTGTTTTTCCAGATAAGGATCCATTTATGTTCGCACCTCAACTTGAAGTTGAAGCTGCCAAGGATGCTGGCTGGGACAAGGATGTCTTTGGTTATCTCGATCATGAAGATCCATTTGCCTTGATGGCTGGTCACATTAAAGATGTTGCTGGTTCACCTGTCAACTGGGGTATCGAAAAAGATGACATGTCAGTTCAAAAACTTGAAGCTTTAAGACAACAATTCCCTGACGCTAAATTCCCTGTTAACCTTTCTCGTTACATGGAAAATGCCAAGTTAATTAAAACACCGGAAGAAATAGCTGAACTAAAGGCTGCTGGTGATGAAGCTGATTATGCTTTCTCCGTTGCTTTCAAAGCTATTAAAGAAGGCCGTACAGAACAAGAAGTCGTTGCTGAAATCGAATATGCAATGATGAAAAAAGGTGTCATGCACATGAGCTTTGACACAATCGTCCAAGCCGGTGCCAATGCTGCTAATCCACATGGTGGCCCTGAAAAAACACCAATCGAAAAAAATGAATTAATCTTATTCGATCTTGGAACAGTTCACAATGGCTATATCAGTGACGCTTCTAGAACAGTTGCTTTCGGTCAACCAGATGAAAAACCTCTTGATATCTATAAAGTTGACCTTGAAGCACAATATGCTGCTATGGATGCAGCTAAACCAGGTATCACTGCCGCTGAGCTTGATAAAGTTGCTCGTGATGTTATTACTAAAGCTGGCTATGGCGAATACTTCATTCACCGTTTAGGACATGGTATGGGAACATCAGAACACGAATTCCCATCAATCATGGAAGGTAATGACATGGAACTTAAACCAGGCATGTGCTTCTCAATCGAACCTGGTATTTACATCCCAAACGTTGCCGGAGTTAGAATTGAAGATTGTGTTTACATTACTGACGATGGCTGTGAACCATTCACACATACAAGCAAAGAATTAAAATACATTGACTAATTTGACTCATGCCACAGCTGAGCAATGGTTATTCCCAGAAACTAAAGGGAATCCTTTCACTGTGGCATAGGCACCAACCATTCACAAAAATACAAATATAAAGAGACCCCGACTGACTTAACTCAATCGAGGCCTTTTTAATTACATAGACTTTCGGAAACATAAAAAAAGGACATCCAAATTTTTGGATTGTCCGATTTTTATTATTTCACTATATTAATCTTTATTATCGTCTAAAGAACTTTCATCGTTTAGATCATCTTCATCGAAGACAATATCTGATGTATCTTCATCGTCTTTGATTTTTGTCATATGGTCTTTAAGCGCATCTGTCTTTTCATTGAATGAATCAACTAAATCGCCATTGGTATTCAAGCCAACGCCGCCATTATTGAAATCGCCACGAATTGTCTTGATGTTCTCTAAGACCTTTTGACCTGATTCACTTGTTAAATACTTAGAAGCAGCATATCCTGATGCACAGCCTAAGATTAGGCCCAATACAAAATGATTATTTTTCATAGCTAATTATTCTTCTTTCTTGGCCAAATCTTAGCAGCAGTCTTAGCAACTGTAGCAAGATTACCTAATGTCATCAAGCTTTGGAAATTAAAACCACTGTTAGGTTTTTCCTCAGTTGCCTTAGCTGTTTTCTTACCAAGATTTTCAACTGTGTCAAACAATGGATTCAACTTACTAGATTTACTGTTAACATCATCCATCAAAGTATTTGTTTTATCGACTAACTTAGTACTTTGATCCATGATTTGTTCAGTATTCTTTGAAAGAACTTCAACCATCTTCGTTGTTTCCTTCATCGTTTCCTGTAATTCTTGAAGCAATTTAGCGGTTTGTACTAATGTTCTGGCTAAATATACAACCAATACTACAAAAGCAACTGCTGCGATTAATCCTGCAATTTGTCCACCAGTCATAATATTACCCTCCTGTATTTTAATAGCACTTTCATACTAGCATTTTATCAATTTAACGGCAATTAATTACCAATTAATCCAGTCTTCCCATTTTGTCTCAAGTTTTCTAATAGCATTGCCACGGTGACTGATTTCATTTTTCTCATCAATCGTCAATTGTGCCATTGTCTTATCCAGTTCAGGAATGTAAAACAATGGATCATAACCAAAGCCATCGTCACCTTCTGGAAAGAGACCAATTAGTCCTTTAACTTCCCCTTCAACAACTAAATCTTGATCATTTTTAGGATTAGCGAAAACTAATGTAGAAACGAAACGAGCAGTTCTCTTTTCATGTGGGACACCACCTAACTCGCTCAATACTTTAGCATTATTAGCTGCATCATTGTGATCTCCAGCATAACGAGCTGAATAAACGCCTGGACGACCATATAAGGCATCGATTTGTAATCCTGAGTCATCAGCAATTGTTGGCAAATTAAAGCGTTCCATCACTGCATGTGCCTTGATTGTGGCATTTTCCTCAAAAGTTTTCCCAGTTTCCCTGATTTCTGGAAAAGCTGGTAAATCTAAGAGCGTCTTCAAAGTAAAATCTTCTTCATTAAAGATTCGCTTGAATTCACGAGCTTTACCTGGATTCTTAGTTGCTATGATTATTTCTTTCATCGTTACTCCCCAATATTTACTAAACTGATTTCATCGATTTCTGTCTGTAACCAGCGTTTAGCTAATTTTGAAAATTCATCGATACTACCTGTTGCGTATAGCTTCAAACTTCTCGTCTTTTGATTTGTTAAGAGATTATTGTCTGATAAATATTTCTTGGCAATCCCAACTGTGCTGACAGCTGGATCAATCAAAGTCATATTTGGTAAATAATTATTGATTTGTGTCTTTAACATTGGAAAATGGGTACATCCCAAAATCAAAGTGTCATAATCGCTATCTTTAAATGGAGCTAAAGTTGTTTTAATACTATCTTGTGCAGCCTGAGTATTAGTTTCATCAGCTTCAACAAACGCAACAAACTTTTGTGCTGCAATGCCTAAAACTTTAATTTCAGGATTAATTTCGGCAATCGTTTTATTGTAACTTTGAGAATTAACTGTGGATTCAGTACCAATAATCCCCACTTTGCCAGTTTTAGTAATTTTAACAGCGTCTTGTGAACCGGGCTTAATGACACCTATCATTGGAACTGTAAATTCTGTTTGCAATTCAGTCAGTGCATTTGCGGTTGCTGTATTACATCCATAAATAATTAATTTTACATTTTTACTAATTAAATACTGTACCATTTCTCTTGTATAAGATATGATTTGTTCATGAGTTTTTACCCCGTAAGGCATACGTGCTTCATCACCAATGAAAATGACGTTCTCATTAGGCAATTGACGAATCACTTCTTTAACGACAGTTAACCCGCCTAGTCCGGAATCTAGTACTCCAATTGGTCTTTGATCACTCATCATGTTACCCCTGCCTTCATTTAAGTGAATTACTTGTATTTTATGAAAATATTTATGTCCTATCTTTTACAATTACTTAAAAAGCAATTATTCTAATGATATAATGAATTGTCTGAAAAAAGGAGCTATAGCAATGGCCGCAAAATCAAAAGATCTTAACAAACCAACGTTAACTGATGCATTAAAAAAGGGTGAATCTGGTGAAAAGGACGAAACATTAACTGAAAACTACTTTGCCGTTTCAGTTCTCCGTGACTTCATTCTACCTGATCTACTCGATAAAGATACCGTTGAACTACTCTATTGGGCTGGTAAAAATCTAAGCCGCCAATTAATTCTCGACATGGAAAGTTTGCCAGAGCTGTTTTCTAAAGCTGGCTTTGGAAATTTAGCAGTTGTTAAGCAAACACCAAGTAGTTACACCTATAAGTTAACCGGTCCCGAAGTTGAACAACGTTTTGATACAAATAATGATGATCCAGAGTTTTCATTAGAAACTGGAATAATCGCTGAAACTGTTGAAAAAACAATCGCAGCATATTGTTTAGGAACATACACTGTCAACAGTAAAGCCAAAAGCGTGACAATTAAAATACAAATTGATCGAAACTAAAGTATACACCAAAAAACGATCAAAGTGGCTGTGTTTATTGCTGAAAAATTATAATTACATCAAAAGAATCAAGTCAACAATCCTGATCTAACAGGGTTTGTTGACTTGATTCTTTTTGGTTGGTGAGGTGCCGTCTCCGGGAACAAGAAATTTTTGGCTGCTGTGGGGACCGACGAAAGCCAAGGTCTTTCGTCTCGATTTTGAACTTCGCAAAGTACGCGAATTTCAAAACTCGTCCCGTGGTGTAAGGGCTAAAGCCCTAACGCCACCTGCACTGCTGCCAAAATTTCTTGCTCCCGGAGACTAGTTAATTAATTGTTTAAAGTTCAATTGAAATTCAATCAATTATCCTTTAATCGTAAAATACCATAAGTTTAATAAAGCAAAAAAAAATCGGACACATCCATCTTCAGGATTGTCCGATTTTTACTATCATTCATTCTATTTATAACGTGTTGTGCTAGTTACACGTCTCCATAATCGTTAAACACCCTATAAGTCTTGTTACTCTAGCAATTAAGAATAGAAAACAACGAATAAAAAAGCTGGAAGAAACAAGAATTTAGGTCGCTGTGAAGGTGGCGTTAGCACTTTAGTGCTTACACCACGGGACGAGTTTTGAAACTCGCGTATTTTGCGAGGTTCAAAATCGAGATTCGAGACCGCTCTTTGGCTCGAATCGGTCCCCATAGCGACCTAAATTTCTTGTTTCTGGAGGCGGCCATGTTTAATTAATCTGAATAGCCGTCAAGAATCTTAGTTAGTTGAGCTTTATTATGGAAACCTGTTAGCTTTTCTACAACTTCGCCATCTTTTTTGATAACAAGTGTAGGAATAGCCATAATTCCAAATTCCTTAGGTGTATCTGGATTAGCATCTACATCCATCTTTAAAAACTTAACTGAATCATCATTTTCTGACAATTCTTCAATAACAGGTGATTGCATACGACATGGACCACACCATGTTGCCCAAAAATCAACTAATACAACACCATCTTTTGTTTCTTCAGCAAATTCTTTATCTGTTACTTCATCAACCATTTTATTCACTCCTTTGACAAATTAAATATTATCTTATTGTCCAACCTTTTGGAAATATTTACTCTCTAAAGATCGACAATCGTAGCGCCAGATCCACCAGAGCTTGCTGGAGCATATCCAAATGATTTAACACGAGGATTTCTCTGGAGATAATTCGTGACACCCTTTCTGATAACACCTGTCCCAAAACCATGGACAATCGTGACTTGATTATAACCAGCTAAGAGGGCTGAATCAATATATTGATCCAAGTCTGACATAGCTTCTTCATAACGTTTGCCACGTAAATCTAACTTACTTGATAAGCCTGAACTCTTTGTTCGACGAATCATTGTTGGTTTCTTTTCTGGTTCTGGTTCAGCGTTTTGAACTTTTTCAAGTTCATCAGCACCAAACTTCATCTTCAAGATACCAAGTTGAACTTCATATTGATTGTTTTTATCAATCCGGACAATTGTTCCTACTTGGTCATAAGTTAACGCCTTAACATCATCCCCAACCTTCAAAGCTTGGCGACGTTTGTTGCGACGTAGGACACGATTCTTCTTAACAGCTTCATCTTGATGAAGATTCTTCAAATTAGTCTTGGCAGAAATAATTTGATCTTCCTTGATAGCTACACCATCTTGTTCCATCTTATGAAGCTTCTCAATAATCTTGTCTGATTCCTTCTTAGCTTTAGCAACGATTTGATTTGCTCGAACCTTCGCTGCTTGCAATTCAGAATTCTTCGACTTATCAAGAGCATCGCTCTTCTTCTCGTAGTCAGTTTGAACATCTTTATTCTTAGCCAATTGAATCTTCAATTGGTCATTTTTTTGTTCAAATTCCTTGCGACGGTTCTCAAGATCGGCAATCATATTGTTCAAATCTTGACTCTCGCCATCCATCAAAGCTTGTCCTCGATCAACGACACTTTTGTCCATCCCCAAACGAGCGGCAATATTAAAGGCATTACTTGCTCCAGGAATACCAATCAACAAGCGATAGGTTGGCTTCAATGATTTCTCATCAAATTCCATGCTGGCATTGATTGTTTCTGGCGTATTATAAGCAAAAATCTTCAACTCTGGATAGTGAGTTGTCGCCATAATATCACAATTTGATTGCGAAAGTTTTTCCAAAATAGCGATGGCAATAGCTGCACCTTCTTGCGGATCAGTTCCGGCACCAAGTTCATCAATCAAAACTAAACTGTGTTCTGATACCTTGTGAATGATATTAATAATATTATCCATATGTGAGGAGAACGTACTCAAGTTTTGTTCGATTGATTGCTCATCACCAATATCAACGAAGACTTCATCAAAGACAGCAATTTCACTCTCTTCACGAGCAGGAATAAACAAACCAGCTTGCGCCATCAATTGAATCAAACCAAGTGTTTTCATCGTGATAGTTTTACCACCAGTATTAGGTCCGGTGATCAACATGGTCTTATAGCCATCACCTAACTTAATATCATTTGCTACAACTCGTTCTGGGTCGATTAGCGGGTGTTTTGCATGTTCCAAGTCAACGACATGCTCTTTAGAAATAATTGGCTCTGTCGCCTTAATTTCTTTAGCATACTTAGCTTTGGCATTAATTAAGTCAAATTGTGCCAAAACTTCATTGTTTTTAACAATTTCGTCAATTTCTGGACGAACTAAGTCAGACAAGTTATTCAAAATTCGAATTTCTTCAGACTTTTCTGACACCTTGGCTTCATGTAGTTGATTATTCATTCCAACAACAGCTTGTGGTTCAATATAAAATGTTTGACCACTGGCACTTTGATCGTGTACTACACCACCAAATTTAGCCTTATATTCAGCCTTAACTGGAATAACGAATCGATCATCACGCAACGTTACCAATGCTTCAGTCAAATACTTAGTATTCTTGCCACGTGTAAACTGAGCCATTGTTTGGCGAATTTGATCATTTAATTTAGTAATGTGTCCTCTGATATACTTCAAATCGTCTGAAGCTGTATCCAAAACACGACCAGTATCATCTAGTGAACGAGCAATTCGTCTCGTTAATTCGGGATTATCAATCAAATTATCATTCATGTCATATAGCTGACGTAATTCAATTTGATTATCTTTCAAATCTTCAAAGAATTCTTTTAATTCACTAGTATTTTGAAGAACTTGGCCAATTGCAGCTAGTTCTGTTCCATTGAGGTTACCGTCTTTTTTCAAACGGTTAGCTTGATCATGGAGATCAGCTAATTTTCTAACCGGGATTTCACCCTTAATACGAACAATATCGGCTCCATCTTTGGTTTGATCGATCAATCTTTGGACAATCGACTCAACCGACATCGGCATTAATTTCTTTAAGAGAGTTTTCCCGCGCGTTGTGATTAGATATTTGGCAATTTCATCTTTGATCTTGTCAAACTCCAATACTTTCAAAGCTTTATTATTCATGTTCTCTCCTATTACAAAATAAGACTGAAACAAATTGTCTCAGTCTTAAAGTTTAGATAGCTCCAATCCAGAGATTGCTAAGAGCAGCCGTTAAAACAGGCGTACTTTTAATCATGGCCGAAGCTACAAATGAATGTTGCAAAGCATGTTGAAAACCGGGTACTGGAATCATAGCCACTAACAAAAGCACCATAAAGATGCTGACATATGTGACGATAAAGCCAATAATTCCTCCACTCAATAAATTCACATCATTGTACATTGGAAAATATGTCAATCGTTTGAAATAAAGGCCGACGAATCTCACAATGATCCAACCAATGAAACAAATAAAAATAAAAGCAAAGGCACGGTAAAATGCATCATCTAGTTCCATACCAACTTTTGTTGAGAAAAAGGCAAATTCACTGCCTAAATTGGCTGAAGGATAAGGCACGATCATTTCAAATTTAGGTCCTAGCCACTTAAAAGAAACTAGCGCCAAACAAAAGAACAGTGCGTATCCAACTGCATAAAATGCTTCCATGGCTAATCCACGGCGAGCACCAATATAAAAACCATAAATCAAAAGTAAAATAAGTAACAGACTAAGCATTATTTCCCCTTACTTCAATCATGCTAAAAAAGCGAATTTATAAATCATATTTCATACGACTAGAAACAACCAAACGATTGGCTTGCGCCAATCGTTACTTGTTTAGAGCTTATTCATCTTCGTCACTTGTGAAGGTGTTCAAAACTTCTTGAACCATATCCCATTCCTCAGGGTCATCAATTGGCTCTAAATCTCCGGCATCAACATCACCATTTTCGTCTGGTGTGAATGAAAATGCTTGGATTTCAATTTCGTCTGAATCTTCATCAGCCTTAGGATATAAGAATACGTATGATTTACCATAATCATCTGAATCGAAAGTAAAGAGGATCTTGTATGTTTCTTCATTACCTTGGTCATCACTTAAAATAACTTCGTCTAAATCTTTTGGTGGTTGTTCTTCACTCATAATTATCACCTTAATTTCGTGTTAGTTTACCTTTAGCATCAAGATAATTCTGTAGAATCATCTCTGCGGCAATCTTATCGATAACTTTCTTACGTTTTTTACGAGACACGTCGGCCTCATCAATCAACATTCTTTCGGCTTGAACAGTCGTTAGACGTTCATCAATAAAATCGGTTGGCAAATGAAACCTATCTTCGACCATTTTGCCATATTCACGAGATTTTTCTACTCTTGGTCCTTCAGTATTATTCATATTTTTAGGCAACCCAAGGACAATACCCGTTGGTTGTTTTTCTTGAATTATCTCGCCTAAACGATCTAAGCCAAATTCTTCCTTGTCTTCATTAATACGAATAATCTCGACTCCCTGAGCTGTCCAGCCTAATAAATCACTGCAAGCAACTCCGACAGTACGCGAACCAACATCTAAACCTAATAATCTCATTTATTTACCTTGATTGAGATAACTCTTAACTAGTTCTTCAATTATCTCGTCTCTTTCATGTTTCAAAATCAAATTACGGGCATCGTTGTGACGTGGAATGTATGCAGGGTCACCAGAAAGTAGGTATCCAACAATTTGGTTAATTGGATTATATCCCTTTTCTTCTAGTGATTGGTAAACACTTTGCAATGTTTCTTTAACATCTTTGCCCTTATTTTCATTAAAGTCAAAACTCATAGTTTTATCAAGTGAACTCATGGCAAACCTCCATATAACTAAAATTTAAGTGACCGAAAAGCTTCATTTCAATTATAGCCCACTTTAATAAGATTTAATAATATCTTTGGCTAATTGTAACGCATTTGTTAAACCAGCAGGATTCTTACCACCAGCTTGCGCCATATCTGGACGACCACCGCCGCCACCTTGAATTTCCTTAGATATTTTCTTAATTAAATCTCCAGCTTTGACACCTTTAGCTTGTGCATCCTTGTTAACAGCTACAACTAAACTAGCCTTGTCATCGCCACTAGCACCAAGAACCAAGATATCAGACTTGTCGCCATTCTTCCAATCATCTGCTAATTGTCTAAGAGCTGACATGTCTGCAGGTAAGATATTTGAAATAACTTTATAGCCATTAATATCTTCTACATTGTCAAAGACTTCAGCAGACTTTTGACTAGTTAGTTGCGTCTTCAAGTTTTGGTTATCACGCTTGAGGGCTTTAATTTCATCGGCCATTTGTGCAGCACGACTTGGTACATCTTTTAATTGGTTAACTTTAATATTTTTTGCTGTTTCTTGCAACGTTTGTAATTGTTCATTGAAGTATTCGAAAGCTTCCTCGCCAGTAACAGCTTCAATTCTTCTTGTACCTGAACCAATAGCTGATTCAGAAGTAATCTTGAAGAGTCCTAGTTCTGAAGTATTTCTGGCATGTGTACCACCACAGAATTCAGTTGAGAAATCATCAATTTCAACAACACGAACTGTGTCACCATATTTTTCACTGAAAAGTGCAATGGCACCCTTCTTCTTCTTAGCTTCTTCAATAGGCAAGACTTCTGTCTTAACTGGAATAGCAGCCCAGATTTTTTCGTTAACGATTTTTTCAAGGTCAGCAATTTGTTGATCTGTTAAAGCAGTATTACTGTTGAAATCGAAACGAAGATAATCTGGTTCAACTAATGAACCGGCTTGGTGAGTTCTTGAACTAACAACATCACGCAAAGCTTGATCCAACAAGTGAGTAGCAGTGTGATTGTGACGAACTTTTTCACGGAAATCAACATCGATTTCTAGTTTGTATTGTGTATCAGCAGAAATGGCTGACATAACGTTAACTAGGTGAATGTTTTGACCATTTGGTGCGTGTTGAACATCAACAACTTCAGCCACTTGGTTGCCATTCATATCATAAATATTACCGACATCAGCAACTTGACCACCCATTTCAGCATAGAAAGGAGTTGTATCGAAAATCAATTGTGCTTGACCTTCAGCAATTGTCTTAACTTCTTTGTCGTCAACAATGATATTTTTCAAAGTACTTTCAGTTTCATTGTGATCATAACCAATGAATTCACTAGGTGTCTTGATTTCCATCAAAGTTTCATCTTGCATACCCATTGATTGTAAGTTTCCACGAGCTTCACGAGCACGTTGCTTTTGTGCTTCCATGTTTTCCTTGAAACCAGCTTCATCAACTGTCAAACCTTCATCGTTTGCATATTCACGTGTAAGTTCCATTGGGAATCCGTAAGTATCGTAAAGTTTGAAAGCATTAGCACCATCGATAACTGTTTCATTCTTCTTACGAAGATCAGCAATTACACCATTAAGCAATGCAAGTCCAGCATCAAGTGTTTCTGAGAAACGCTTTTCTTCTTGCTTGATTGTCTTAGCAATGAAATCTTGTTGGTCACTAACTTCTGGATAGTAACTGTCCATAATACGACCAACGATGGGAACTAGTCTGTATAAGAATGGTCCGTTAACGCCTAACTTCTTACCATTCAAAACAGCACGTCTAATCAAACGTCTAATAACATAGCCACGGCCTTCGTTTGAAGGTAAGGCACCGTCACCAATAGCGAATGATACTGAACGAGCATGGTCAGCAATAATCTTGAATGAAATATCGTCTTCAGCATTGTCACCATATTTTTTATCAACTAATGAACCAACATCTTCAATCAAAGGCATGAATAAATCAGTTTCAAAGTTAGTCTTTGTACCTTGAACAACTGAAACAAGACGTTCAAGACCTAAGCCCGTATCAATGTTTTTATGTGGTTGTTCAACATATTGACCATTTGGTAAATGATTCAATTCTGAGAACACGATGTTCCAAACTTCAAGGTAACGTTCGTTTTCGCCACCAGGATAGTTTTCGGGATCATCTTCTGACAAGTTGTTAAATTCTTGTCCACGATCGTAGAAAATTTCTGAATCAGGACCACAAGGACCTTCACCGATATCCCAGAAGTTATCTTCATCTTTTAAGATATGGTCTTGAGCAACGCCAACTTCAGCCCAAAGCTTTTGTGTTTCAGTATCTTTAGGATAAGTTGTGATATACAAACGATCCTTTTCCATACCAATCCATTCAGGACTTGTTAGAAATTCAAAAGCCCACGGAATAACTTCTTTCTTGAAATAATCCCCAACTGAGAAATTACCCATCATTTCAAAGAAAGTTTGGTGACGAGCAGTCTTACCAACATTCTCAATATCATTCGTACGGATACACTTTTGAGCACTCGTAATACGAGGATTGTTAGGTACAACTGTTCCATCAAAGTATTTCTTCATTGTAGCAACACCAGAGTTGATCCAAAGCAAAGTTGGATCATCATGTGGAACAAGTGATGCACTAGGTTCAATCATGTGACCTTTTGTTTCGAAAAAGTCTAAGAACATTTTTCTTATTTCAGCACTCGATAAATTCTTCATATTATCTCCCTAAAAAAACGAAAAATCGCTGCAACTCCAAGGACGCCACTGCGCGGTACCACCTTGTTTGCAACGATTTTTCGTTAGCCTCTCAACATTAATATATACAATTTAATTTGGCAGCATCTTTATTCCAAATATTTAGGCTTTCTCACCAACTAGCCTTCTCTTGAAATATTTGGCACAAGATATATCCAAGGAAAATATTAACCATCAACTTAAAAATTGTCAATGTTTAAAGAGTTTAACTGTTTAAAATTTCAAATTAACTATGCCGCCGAAGGGAGCACGAAAATTAATATGCTGTGGGACCGGTTCGAG
>NZ_AZFV01000045.1 GCF_001435815.1 Companilactobacillus nantensis DSM 16982
GTGTCGTTACCTACAAAGATAAAAATAGTAATATAATTGATACTCAAAATCCTATCAAGTTGATTGGTATTACTAATAATGATAAAAAATTAACACTCAAAAATCCTGATGGAACAACAACAAAATGGAACATTCCCGCTGGTCATTACGGAGATAGTCCTGTAACATTAACTGCCAAAGCATTACCTGGTTACAAGGCTCCTTCAGTAATCGTCACTTACAATGCCAGCGGTATCCCAACTATCACAAATGCTAATGACACTACAAAACCGCTCACGGAAACAGATGAACTTTCTTATACAAGAAATCCATCACATGATGGATCAAGTGCTGTAAATCCGACAACCACAGGTGAAGGTGTAATTGAAAGCAAGCCACAAACAGTATCCACATATTCTGACAAACCAGACGTTGAACTTTACCAACTAGGTGCCGACAATAAGATGTCCCCAATCACAAGTCGCTCTCTTGCAACTGCCTCAAACTGGTATAGTGACGCAACAATCACGGTCGATGGCATCAGCTACTTCCGTGTTGCTACTAACGAATGGGCCAAAGTTGGAGAAGTTTATCCATATCAAGCTCTCAACTTACACATCAGAACTTACGACGATTCTGAAAAGGATCTCTACAAGGCTGAAAATGTTCTAATTACTAAAGAAACACTTGCACCAAGCAGCAGTTGGATAACTGATCGTGAAACTTACGTTATTAATAACACTAAGTATTATCGTGTTGCCACTAACGAATTTGTTAATGCTGACGACGTCTATGTTTACTCACCAGTAAATATGGTCGTAACAACTCACGCTGACAAATACACGACACTTTACACTGCTAAGGGTGCTGAAGTTACAAACAGGACTCTATCAAACGATTCTAGTTGGAAAGTTGATAGTATTACATATATCAATGGTGACAAGTATTATCGTGTCGCTACCAACGAATTTGTTAAAGCTAGTGATGTTGATATTAGAAATTATCGTTAATACAATATCTGAATAAAGCAAAAGATCCTACCGAACTTTTAAATAAGTTCGGTAGGATCTTTTTTTGTTATATACATTCAGTGGCTCTAAAACGAGTTCCAACAGGGCAACTCCTTCCGCTTTTCATAACTTGATAAATCACACGCAAAACCAGCGTGCAATTCATCAAGTTACGAAAATGCTCGGAAATTCCCGGGCCTGTTCCACTCTCTCTATTTTACTGAATAATTAGGTGCTTCCTTAGTAATAGTAACATCATGTGGATGTGATTCTCTCAAACCGGCATTTGAGATTTGAACAAATTGAGCATCTTGGAGTTCTTTCAAGTTATGAGCACCAACGTAACCCATACCTGAACGTAATCCACCAAGTAGTTGATAAATTACATCGCCAACGGCACCTTTGGCAGCGACACGGCCTTCAATACCTTCAGGAACTAACTTGTTAGCTTCGTTAACGCCACTTTGGAAGTAACGATCTGATGAACCATGTGACATGGCAGCTAAACTACCCATTCCACGGTAAGTCTTGAAACGGCGACCTTGATAAATTTCGAAATCACCAGGTGCTTCGTCTGTACCAGCCAACATTGAGCCAAGCATAACGGCGTTACCACCACCTGCTAGAGCCTTTACAATGTCTCCTGAGTACTTAATACCACCATCGGCAATAATTGTCTTACCATATTCATGAGCAACGCTAGCAGCGTCATATACGGCTGTTAATTGAGGAACACCGACACCAGCAACGATTCTAGTTGTACAAATTGAACCAGGTCCGATACCAACTTTAACGACATCAACACCAGCATCATATAGTGCTCTAGTACCTTCGGCAGTAGCAACGTTACCAGCAATCAACGTAGCTTCTGGGAATTTTTCTCTAATTTGTGAAATCTTTCTAAGCACACCGGCAGAGTGACCGTGAGCTGTATCGATAATAATTGCGTCTGCACCAGCCTTAAGTAATGCTTCAGCACGTTCAAATGTGTCACTTGTTACTCCGACAGCTGCAGCAACTAATAGGCGACCATATTGATCTTTAGCAGCGTTAGGGAATTCTTTAACTTTTTCGATATCCTTGATTGTAACTAGTCCGCCTAGACGACCATTTTCGTCAATCAAAGGTAATTTTTCAATCTTATGTTCTTGGAGAATTTGTTCAGCTTCTTTAAGAGATGTACCAACAGGAGCTGTAATTAAGTCTTCACTAGTCATTACAGTACCAATTTCAACTGAGTAGTCTGTAATAAAACGTAGATCACGGTTGGTAATAATACCAACTAATTTCAAGTCAGTCGCATTGGTAACAATTGGCACACCACTGATACGATATGTAGCCATCAATTTTTCTGCTTCACTAACTTTATCGTCAGCTGTTAAGTAAATTGGGTCGATGATAACCCCATTTTCAGAACGCTTAACTTTTGAAACCTCGTCAGCTTGTTGTTCAACACTCATATTCTTGTGAATAACACCTAGTCCACCTTGACGAGCCATTGCGATGGCCATTGGTGCTTCGGTTACTGTATCCATACTTGCACTCATAATTGGAGTGTTTAGTTTAATATTCTTAGCTAATTGAACTGATAAATCTACTTCATTTGGTAAAACGTGACTCTCTGCTGGTATTAATAAAACATCATCAAATGTGAATCCCTTTTTATCAAATTTTGTATCCCATGCCGACATGATATTCCTCCTAAGATTTGTTTTTACCTATTAGTGGGTAAAATTTATAAACATGGTATCTAATTTTTCTGAGTTAGTCAATTAAAGTTTGTGAAAAAAAAGAACCTATCGCCGAAACGACAAGTCCATTAATACATTTTTATTGCTATAACTTTATAATTTAATAACTTTTGTTTTTTTAAATAAAAATCAAAACTACGTTTTTTCAAACATAATTTATATCTGATGATGTTATCTTTTTTGGAAATCAATTCATCAATACGGTATAAACTACCGTTATAATTCCGTTGTAAATAATCAGCTGTTTCGTTATCAGCTGCAATTTGAGATATACCCGCTTTATTTTCTAAGGCGTTCTTACATGCTAAAATCATTCTTCTACGAATAAAATCATTTATAAACAAAGCAATAATTATACCCGTTATTATCAGCAAAAGTAGCCCACCATATACTTCCATAGTAACTACACTGGTTAGATTCATAATCATCAACACTTTTTATAAATTTATTTAAATAAATCATATCATTTCAACATTATTGTTATCAAATTGCACGCTCGTTAATCGTGTTATAATTTGGCACTTTTTTATCTTCATGGTAAGATTTCCCTACAGACTTTTTAGGGGGACTGTAAACATGAAAAAGTTAGTTCGGGACAAAATTCCCGATATCGTTTCTGACGCTGCCACCTTCGAAGTTCTCTCAAATGAGGACTATCGACTGTCACTCCGTGACAAAATCACTGAAGAAGCTAAAGAAGTCAAAGGCGCAGATACACGGGCTAATCTAGTCGAAGAATTAGGGGACCTCGAGGAGGTTATCCGTGCTATTTTAGAAGATGCATCCATAACGTATGAAGAAATGGATAGCCTACGCCAAGCAAAAATTAATCAAAAGGGTAAATTTGCCGAAAAATTTGTTATGATAAAGCCTGATGAAGAATCGTAATTGTATTATGATTCTTCTTTTTTGTCCGCTTGATTAGGGCTAACTTAATGGGTTTTATCGTAAATAAAAAATAATCTTATCAACCACATTAGTCGGAAGAGCTAGGAATATTCTTAACACTTCCAATGAGCTATACAGAACTATAAAATAATTCCATCTATTCTAGCCGGAGGTTGTAAGCAACAAAGTCAGCAGTGATAGTGATGTTAGGGCTTTAGCCCTAACATCACAGGACGTGTTTTGAAATTCGCGTACTTTGCGAAGTTCAAAACCGAGCTTGGAGACCTTGGCTCCGAGCGGTCCCATAGCAGACTTTGTTGCTTACAACCGGAGGCAGCCAACTTTAATTACAATTTGTACAACCATAAAAAACAGTTTATTATGGTACTTATACTTTTAAATAGAAAGAAGATTACAATGCAAATCTTAACTTTATTTTTAGTGGCATTGGTTGCTCTAGAACACATCGGTATTGCCGGTCTAGAGATGTTTGCTAAGCCAGATGTCCAAGCTAATGCTTTTGATATGCCAGTTAACTTTGTGAAAACTAAGGAAGCTCAAACAGCTTTATCTAACCAAGGTATTTACAACGGTATGCTCGGCCTTTTAATTTTAATGATGATCTTATTCTTCACCGGTTCGACTTTAAAAATGATTTTGATTCTTATGATGATTTACATTATTGTAGTGGCCGTTTATGGCGCCGTTACAGCAACTAAAAAAATCCTTTATATTCAAGGATTACCCGCTCTAATTGCCTTAATTTTTGTGGCAATTTTTTATCACTAAATCAAAATCTTCTATAATATAAGTAATTTTATACAGAATGGATAATAAAATGAAAAAAGATTCATTATTAAAAAGTTCCCTGTGGATCTCACTTAGTGGGATTCTTTCCCGTATTCTGTCGGTCGTCTACATTATTCCGTGGAATATTTGGATTGGACCTGTTGCTGTCGGAGCTGCGAATGCTTTGTACGGTAAAGTTTATAACATTTACAACCTCTTTTTGATTATCGCCACAGCTGGGATTCCTTCAGCTATTTCGAAAGAAGTTGCTGCTCACAATGCTTTGGGTCGCTACGATCAAAGTGAAAAACTCTTTAAAAAATACACGATTTATATGTCGTTAGTCGGAATTGTTTTAGCGCTAATTATGTTCTTCGGTGCCAAATACGTTGCTATTGTTTTAGCCGCTGGCGATATGCGTGTCGTAACGCCGATTAAATACTTGAGTATTGCAATGTTGATTATCCCCGCCCTCGGTATTTTACGTGGTTATATTCAAGGATATGCCTTTATTTCTTACTCAGCCTTTTCACAAGTTATCGAACAAATTGCTCGTGTTGCTTACATGCTTTACGCAACTTACACAATTATGATTTTGCAAAAGGGTAACTACATGTCAGCCGTTAACCAATCAACTTTAGCTTCATTCATTGGTGCAACGCTAGCTTACTTATTCTTGCTCTGGATCAGAATCAGAGTACGCCGTTCTATTACCGTTACAGACATTAAAACAACTGCCGATATTCCGACAGATGCAAATATTCCAGAAATCAATTTCAGTTCAATGCTTCGTTCAGCCATTCCATTCTTGTTAGTTGATACAATTATGACCGTCTTGCAATTGTTCGATCAAACAACCTTTACTTGGATTTATGAGTTGATCTTGCACGCTAGTCAAAAAACAATTGATGATTTATATGCGATGTTTGGTTTCCAAGCTAACAAATTAATCATGATTTTAGTTTCGTTAGCCATCTCCGTTTCTGCATCAGTTATCCCTGCACTTTCAGCTATGATTAGTCGCAAAGTGGGCACTGAACAAATTCAAAAATTGATGCGTAACATTGTCCAATTTACTTTGTTCATAATTTTGCCCGCAACGTTCGGTATGATAGCAATCAGCCGTCAACTCTGGACCGTTTTCGTTTTCTACGATCAAAGTATTATCGGATCAAAAGTTTTGATGGTCTCTTGTTTAGAAGCTTTCTTCTACTGTGTCTTTTTAATTTTGGAAAATGTTTTGCAAGTTTCTCATCACGTCAAAAAATCACTTATCTACCTAGTTATTGCTTACCTAATTAAGGTTGTCCTTCAACTTCCATTAACACTTGCTATGGGTGTCTATGGACCTCTGGCAGCATCAACCATTGCTTTCATGATTACCGGACATTTTGCTTTCCGTTTGATTAATAAGCAATTCAATATCGTTGATAAAGAACTTGGTAAAAGTTTGTTCAAAATTTTCATCGATGGCTTAATCATGCTAGTTGTCGTTGTTATCGCTGATTTCTTAGTTGTCAAAGTAATTTCAGACGCAACTAAGATTGGCGCTACAATTGTTATAATCATCTGTGGTTTGATTGGAGTTGCCGTTTACGGATTCCTCAGCTACAAAGATGGTTCCCTGAAGATTTTGAAAGAAATTCGTGATACTAAAATTTATTAACACTCTAGCTAAAGGATGAAAAATTCTTTGGCTATTTTTTTACTCTTATAATGATAACGATATTTGAACTATAATGACCGTGTATATCTTAGGAGGTGTTTGTTTGGCATACGAAAAGAAATATATGCAGTTAGCCGCTAATGAGGCTCTTAAAAATGTTGGTACACAAGAGGGAGGCCCCTTTGGGACTGTGATTGTGAAAGATGACATGGTGGTAGCTCAAGGTCGAAATCACGTCCTTTCAAGCAACGATCCAACAGCTCATGGGGAAATTTATACCATTCGTAAAGCTTGTGCAAAATTAGGTACTTATGATTTATCGGACTGTGAGTTATATACCAACGCCTACCCTTGTCCAATGTGCCTTGGAGCCATTATTTGGGCTAATATCAAGACTTGTTATTATGGAAATACCGCAGCAGACGCTAAGGCCATCGGTTTCCGTGATGATAATATTTACCAATTTTTGAATGATGGTTTGAAGGATAAAAACTTTTTGAATTTGGAACAGCATGATCGTGATACTACTATTAAATCGTTTAATAGTTTTGCAGAAAATTCGGAGAGTACAATTTACTAAAATATCCAAACAAAAAAGAGTATTCATATGCAATACTCTTTTTTGTTGTCCCCCTAACCAGAAATGAATCAACCATAAGTATTAAATTCAATTTGACGTAAAAAAATTTTAATAGTATCGTAAAACTTTGAAAACGATTACTTCAATTTGAGGAGAAATAAATATGCTAGTAGGAAGTATTGAAGCAGGTGGAACAAAGTTTGTCTGTGCCGTCGGTGATGAAGACTATCGCATCAAGGATAGTATCCATTTCCCCACAACTACACCTGAAGAAACATTACAAAAAGCCATTGATTATTTTAAAAAATTTGACATTGAAGCCTTAGGAATTGCTTCTTTTGGGCCAATTGAATTACGCAAGAACTCTCCCAAATATGGTTACATCACCTCGACTCCTAAGCCCGGTTGGAAGAATACTGACTTTATCGGCAAGATGAAGGAAAACTTTGATGTACCAATGTTTTGGACGACTGATGTTAACGGATCTGCCTACGGTGAGTACGTTATGTCGACGTTATCTAACGAAAAAATCGATTCACTAGTTTATTACACAATTGGAACTGGTGTCGGTGCTGGTGCTATTGCTGATGGTAAATTCGTTGGTAACATGGGTCACCCTGAAATGGGTCACACATTCTTGAAACGTCACCCTGATGACCTTGATTTCAAGGGTATTTGTCCTTTCCACGGCGACTGTCTCGAAGGTTTAGTTGCTGGTCCCACTTTTGATGCTCGTTTAGGAAAACCTGGTAAAGACGTGCCATTGACTGACCACGTTTGGGATATCATGGCTTATTACGTCGCTCAAGCTGCTATTCAAGCAACTTTGATCCTACGTCCTAATAAAATCGTCTTTGGTGGCGGTGTTGTTAGTGAAGCCTTTCTTGTTAAAGTACGTGCCCAATTCAAAGAATTGTTAAACGATTACGTCGAAGTACCTGAACTCGAAAAATACATCACAATGCCAATTGTTCAAAATAATGGTTCTGCAACGTTAGGTGACTTCGCACTAGCTATTCGTGAATTACAAGATTAACAAAAATTCCTCAAAGCAATAGGCTTTGAGGAATTTTTTTAGTTACTTTCACAAATAAATATGCTAAGTTGAACCTAGAAATATTTTCTGGGGGACAACTAATGAAGCTATGGCATAAAATTATTTTGACGACAGTGGGAATCTTAATATTAATCGGACTAATTTTTTCAATTTGGATCAACTATCGTGATGTTGTCGAAACCTTTTTTGCCTATGCCTTTGACCGCCAGACCTTGATCAATTTACTACGACATCAAGGTAAGCATAACGCCGTTTTATTCATGGCAGTCATTGCGATTGGCTCAGCTATCCCCGGGATGCCAATTGCTGCAGTAGCAGTTCTTTCCGGCGTTTGTTTCGGAAGTTGGCTTGGTTTTGCAATCAATATCGTGGGAATAGTTTTAGGGAACTTGCTTGCAGTCTATATTCTTGGTGAATTTCCCCATGTAGCCAGACCTAGCCGCTTTCGTCCGTTAGCTGATCGGTTAAAAAATATGAACCATCCTCGACTAGGTTTGAGCATCGGTTATGCTGTTCCAATGTTACCAACGCTATTGGTTAACTACGCAGCCATCGAAATGAAAATGTCGTTACGAAACAAAATTCTTTGTATTTTTATTGGTTCACTACCAGTTTCATTCCTCTATGCCTTTGGTGGTGACGCCTTACTACTAGGGAACACTAAAGCAGTAATCATTGTCGTGGTTCTAGTTCTACTACTCTTCGGGTTATACGAAATCGTCCGCCGCGATCAACGTATTATTAAAGCCAGAAATTAATTATCGAGGTACATAACATTGTTATTACAAGAAAAAATCGATTCCACCAACTTTTCTGCAAATGAGCAAATCGTTGTAGATTTCATTGAGCATAAACAAGAAACCATCAACGATTATTCAACTACAAAAATTGCCAAGGAGACTTACACTTCACCATCTGTATTGGTTCGAATCGCTAAAAAATTAGGTTTCAATGGGTGGACTGAATTAAAAAATGCTTATGTAGAAGAATTAACTTATCTACACAAGCATTTTAAAAATATTGACGCCAATATTCCATTTTCTGGTGCTGACTCTGTAACGAGTATCGCTAATAAATTGGGCCAATTAAAAAACGAAAGTATTCTAGACACACTGTCACTGATTGATTCCGAGTCACTCTCTTATGCAATCGAATTACTTGATCATTCCAATAATACGGGGATATTCGGATTATCAAACATAATATTCCAAGCTGAAGAGTTCTCTTTTAAGATGAGACATATTGGCTCTAAGGTTCAAACTTTCCCAATTCAAAATACAATGTTCCAAGAAGCTGCCATGATGAACCTCAATGACTGTGCAATTTTTATTTCTTACTCTGGGGAATCGGATCCTTTATTCACTGTAATTAATATACTGAAACATAATCATGTTCCTATAATTGCCATTACGAGTATTGGTGATAATAAGCTTTCTAAATTAGCTGATATAACATTACGAATCTCAACCCGTGAGCGCTCTTATACCAAGATTGCAGGATTTGCATCTCAGGAATCAATCTCATTGATTCTGGATATTTTATATTCAGGCTATTTTGCCCAACACTTTGATGATAATTATAATTATAAAATCAGCTTATCTCAACAGACTGAATTTAGAGATATTGACAATCATATTATTCGGGATAATCAATAATTCCTCGATCAATATAGCTTTGTACTGCTTCCTCTACAGTATCCAGAGGCGTGTGATTTGGTGAATAACCCAGTAGTCTCTTAGCATTTTCGATACTATACTGCCCACTCCTAGCAATGTGATAATACGTGTGTTCTACCTCTGCATCATTTCCGATATATTCTGACCATTCTTTCCATGGTAAAAACCCAATATCTGGTGTTTTATTAAAGAATTTATACATTGCCGTTGCATATCCATATAATGTCCATGAAGTATCGGAAACAGCATGAAATGATTCTCCAAGAGCTTGATTACGATGTTGAATAGCTTTAACAAACATTTGTGCTACATCATCAGCATGAACGTGATGAAGTGTTTCCATTCCAAAATTAGGTAAATAAATCTTTTCCCCATTAGCAATCTTTTGAAATACTTCAGTATTTGTATTGCCTAATGGATTGATTATTGTCCAACCCGGGCCAGAAATTTGTCCTGGCATAATGATTGTTGCTGGAAAACCATTTTTACGATACTCGTCCTTTAAAAACATTTCTCCGGCATATTTATTTTTACCATAATCATCTAATGGATGCTTGATGCAATTAGGATCAGCAGGCAATTTTTCAGCACGACCATGTGCCCAAACTGATGAACAGAATAGGTAATGAGTTAAGTTGGTGCCCTTCAGAGCAGCCACTATTTTTTTAGTGTCCTCAATTTTGAAACTGATTAAATCAATTACGACATCAGCATTAACATCGGCAACCTTTTGAGCAAATGCTGAATCCTTGGCACGATCTAAACTTAGATGTTCAACTTGTTTCCAAGCACTATCCTTTTTTGTATAGGGATCATGATTTCCACGACTTACGGCAATAACTTCATGACCCAATTTAACTAATTTAGGAACCAAATATGAACCAATATGACCATATCCACCTAATACAATAATTTTCATAAATGAAATCCTCCTTGAACTTGAAGCCATTCTATCATCTCTGATAGGCTTGAAATCATCTTCGGAACAGATTAGAAAGGCTTTTACAAAAATTACCCTATTATCGTCATTTGGCGTAAAAGCCTTAAAAAAAATCCCTTAAATTTACATTAGTAATTCGAATGTAAACTTAAAGGATTTTTTAATTTATGGTTAACGCAAAGATTAGTCTCTTTTTCTAAAAATAATAAATTTACTAAAGACGTAATTAAGTAGAACAACCACCACATTGGCAATCAATTTTACAATAAAACCATTTCCATGTAGCAAAATCATTCCGATAAACATTGTTCCTTGATCAATTAACCAAGAACCACCTCTAAACAAGAAGAACGAACCCATTTCTTGAAAGAAAGCTTTCCAAGTAGTCGTATGTGAATCGAATACCCATAATTTATTTGTAACATAGGCAAAAATAACAGAAATTAGATAAGCAATTGCATTAGCAATTTGAGAATTCATACCCATAGCACGCCATAATAACGCAAATGCTACGTAGTTTACTACTGTTGTTAAGACTCCAAAAAACAAATAAGGAATCGCATCTTTATATTTATTCCATAATTCTTTCATTATTTATGATTTTCCTTAATGGTTTAATTTCCAATTTTTATAGCTTAATCCTAAGAAATAGGCAATAACTTCAAAGCCTGAGATAAAGAATGTCACTGGCCAATTTGTTACAAAAGCCAAGTACAATCCTAGCCAAACGCCTGCTAATGATAAACCAACTGACACCATGATCAACTTAGGAACTGTGTGGACCACATATTTGGCTGTGGCACCAGGCAATGTCAAAAGCACGAAAACTAACAATGATCCCACGATTTGTGCCCCGATACTGACGCTCAGAGCCAATGTTACTAAAAAGGCAATCGATAGTAATCTAGTCTTCAAACCGGCCGCACGAGCGCCAATATGGTCAAATGAATCAAATGACAGTGGTTTATAGAAAATAATAAACACGAAAATAACAAATAATGCCAAAATCATCAATTGATTAACTTCTTTCGAACTAATCCCGACGATACTTCCGAATAAAATATTGGTTGCATAACTACTTGATTCCGAAGAGAGCGACAAGAATAAGATTCCTAAACCAATAAACAACGATGAAATCGCACTGATTGAAGCTTCACGACGTGACGACTCCGAACTTAAACTACCTACCGCAATCGAACTAACTAACGTAAAGATAATCATTCCTGCTAACGGTGAAATGCCAATTAAAATACCAAATGAAGCACCTGCAAAGCCGATTTCTGACAAGGTATGGGACAGAAATGACATGTTTCGAGAAACAACGAATACTCCAACCAAACCAGCCGTTATAGCGATAAAAGTACTGGCAATAAAGGCTTCACGCATAAACTCATAACCAAACATAATCTAACCTCCCATATCAAACATATCTTCAGAAACATCGGCTACGTTAACTTCTTCAATTGTTTGATGCTTGAAGAATAACGCACGACTAGTGTACTTTTTAGTCAACTCATAATCATGAGTAATGAAGATAACTGTTAAATTATATTTGTGATTCAATTCTTCCACGAGGTCCATCAGTTGCATCTTAACTTCAACATCAAGACTGGCAGTCGATTCATCCAAAATCAAAATCTTTGGATCATTCAACAACGCTTGTGCCAAATAAGCCTTTTGTTTTTCACCACCAGATGCTAAACCAAGTGGACGATCTTTCAAATTAGTTAATTTAGTCTTCTCAAGAATCTTTTCAATTGTCGCATTATCTTGGCGACGCTTGGCTGGACTCAAGGTGAACTTTAAATTCAAACGGACAAATTGCTCAATATTCAAAGGGTAGTCAATATCAATATTCCGAAATTGGGGCACGTAGCCAATTGTTTGTTTATCAATTTTCAACACGCCACTAGTTTTCTTTTCCAACCCCATCATGATTTTAACCAATGTCGTTTTACCAGAGCCATTTGGTCCAATCAAACTAACAAAGTCGCCATCGTTAATGGTGAAATTTAAATCTTTAAAAATGAGTTGTTTTCCAAAACTTTTGCTTAAATTCTTTGCCTCAATCACAGCTATTTCTTCACTATCCTTTCAATCTGAGTGATGTTTCCATCCATCCAGTCATAATATCCTAAATCACTTGGCAATGTTTCCGTAAAGTAAACGATTGGCACATGATATTGCTTGGCTAAACTCGTCATCTTGGTAATAATACCGCTGGTAACTTGTTTATTAACAACTAAGAAACTGACCCGATGATTCTTCAAGCCATTTTCCATACTTTTAACGTCTTCAATCGATGGGTCAGTATCATCCTCAATTGATTTAGCAAAATGTGGATTAGCAATCGTTACACCAAGATCTTTTAGTAGATAGTAAGGCAAAGGTTCAGTGACATAAGCTTTCTTGCCGTTAGTGTACTGCTTTAAAGCTTTTTCTCTTTGGATTAAACTATCTAATTTTAAATCATATTTCTTAAAGTTAGCTTGATAATAAGTCTTATTTTTCGGATCGACCTTTGCCATATGTTGATAAACCGCTTGGCTTAACTTTTGAACATTTTGAACGCCAAACCAGACATGTTCATTCGCACCATCTTTTTTATCCAGCACATCCCCAGCAAAATCAATCAAATTTTTATTTTGACTATTAGCAGTCACAATTTTGTTGAACCAATCATCATAACCCAACCCACTCGAAACGATTAAGCGCGAATCAGCAATCAATTTGGCATCATTACTAGAAGGTGAAAAACTATGTGGATCAACATTAACCGATTTAATAATCGATTCCACTTTATATTTATCACCTACCACGCTCTTAATTGGTTCTATATAAGTGTTAACCGTTGTTGTGATAACCCTTTGAGACGTTGGTCGCTTAGCACATCCACCGATAACCAGCAGCAGCGAAAACAAAACCATTAAGAAAACTTTTCTTCTCCGCATTTATAATCCCTTTCGACTAGTTCCTAATAAGTTTGATAGCTCTATTTAATAGTAAATATTGAGAGCAACTAAAACTTAGAATTTGAAATCATATTACCATTACTAAAAAAAATAAGACCTGGCCTATTTTGCTTAGTAAAAGCAACATGACTCCTCAGAAAATACATATATACGCGTGGTGCT
>NZ_AZFV01000046.1 GCF_001435815.1 Companilactobacillus nantensis DSM 16982
TTAAGTGTGCGCAACCCTTTTTTACAAAAAAGTTGAATTTTTTTGTTTTTTTTCTGAAATCCCCTTAATTGCGGTCTTTACCCACTCATTTTTATGCTGTGCAATCGTCTTATAACCGATGTGGTTACGGTAATCTGTCCAGAAATGCTTATGTAAAATCGGTCTGCCAATCTCCTCTGGCTGTAAAGCACGCATTGATAAGCTGATCTTTTGATTGTATTCATCAATCCCCATTACAACAACGTCAACTTTATCTCCAACCTTATACTTACTATTAAGATCAGATACAAAGCCATGTTTCAATTCTGAGATGTGAATCAATCCTTGGTGTTCATCATCAAGCTTTACAAAGACACCATATGATTGAATACCTGATATAGTTCCAGTTAGTCTATCTCCAATTCGCATTGCTTTTCCTCCCTTTTTGATTTTCATTTGTGTAACAATGTATCTATAGATTATATAACAGAAAATGGTGACTAAGATTATGAATGATAAAATTTACGACATTTCCATTATTGGCGGTGGTCCTGCTGGTATGTTTGCTGCCTACTTTGCACGTTTACGAAATCTCAAGGTAGCATTAATAGAAAGTTTACCAAAACTTGGCGGTCAACCAGAAACACTTTATGCTCAAAAGCACATTTACGATGTAGCTGCCTTACCGAAAGTATCAGGAACTGATTTAACTAAACAACTCAATGAACAATTAAGCATTATGAACTGTGATCAATACTTAAAAACTTCTGTTTCTTCTATAGATAGAAAAGATGACATCTGGGTTCTAACGACTAATCAAGAAACTATCTATACTAAAGCTCTTATTATTGCTATCGGTAATGGAGCATTCAAGCCTCGGAAATTGACCTTCGATTATGACCCTATTATAGAAGAAAACAATCTCGACTACTTCGTTAATGACCTAGCGGACTTCAAGAATAAGGACGTTGTCGTTGCTGGCGGTGGTGACTCAGCCGTTGATTGGTCAATTGATTTATCTAAAATTGCTAGCCATACATCCCTAGTTCATCGTCGCAATAAGTATCGCGCTATGGAATCAAGTGTTGATAAACTCAATCAATCGACAGTTGAACAACTTAACCCTTATATTATTAAAGGTCTTGATTTCAATCCCGACGATCATAATAAAATTGACGTAACCTTGAAAATGATTAAGTCGAACGAAACTAAAGTTGTCACCGTCGATAAGTTACTAGTTAACTATGGCTTTGTATCAGATTCCAAGATTCTACGTGACTGGAACGTTGAATTAAATGGTCCCTTCATCAAAGTCACACAAGAAATGGAAACTAATTTGCCAAATGTCTTTGCTATTGGTGATATCGTAACTTATCCTGGTAAATTACAATTGATTGCAACTGCTTTTGCTGAAGGTCCGATTGCGGTTACTAAAGCCTTACGTAATCTCTATCCTGACAAAGATTACTTCGAACACAGCACATCCCTTTTTGAAAAATAATCTTTAATTTACATTAATTTTAAAGTTATTTTAAGTTATGCTGGTATAATGAAGTTTAATTTGAATTCTGGAGTTGATTGATTGAGTTACATAATGGGTTTGGTTGATTTTATCTTGCACATTGATCATCATATGGTCAATATCGTGAATAACTTCGGCCTTTGGACATATTTAATACTGTTTCTGATTATCTTTATTGAAACCGGAGTTGTTATCTTACCATTCCTACCGGGAGATTCATTGATCTTTGCGGCTATGGCTTTAGCAGCTAATCCAAAATACGGTTTGTTAGCTTGGTTGATGTTTATTATCTTCTTAGCAGCTGCCGTCTTAGGGGATTCAATGAACTATGAGATTGGTGAACATTTCGGTGAGTACGCGACGAGGAATAAATACCTTGGAAAACTCATCAATAAGGACCACTTGGATGAAGCGCATCATTTCTTTGAGAAACATGGTGGTAAAACAATTGCTATCGGTCGTTTCATTCCTTTAATTAGAACTTTCGTACCTTTCGTTGCTGGTAGTGGAACAATGCACTACGGAACATTCTTGAAATACAATTTCATTGGAGCATTCCTTTGGGTTCTGGTTTGTTCAGCCGCTGGTTACCTCTTCGGTAATATCCCAGTCGTACAAGACCACTTCTCAATGATTATCATTGGTATCGTCTTAGTTTCATTGATTCCAATTTTAATCACTGCCATTAAAAATAGTAAAAAGAAAAAAGCTTAGGAAATTTTTCCTAAGCTTTTTTTTGTCGTGCTTTCCAAAAGTTTAATCCTTCAAACATAATGAAGAATAAGATGAAACATTGAGTAAAGAACTCCTCTGGTAAAACATTAATGATTGGGTCCTTCTCCGGATCAAACAACCAATCGCTATTCCTAAAGAGCACTTCGTGAAAGACAACGAAGAATTCATCAAAGTTCAGCATCATTAAAATCGCTAAGACGATTCCAAAAATACCAATCCATAAAAAGATACGATTGAACCGTGCGCGGATTTTATGAAACTTCGCCACAATGATACCTGTCCCAATGAAGACACCAAAGTTCAATAAGAAGAGTTTTTTAACATCATAAAAATGAAGTCGCCCAGCAGCTGACGAGCTAAAGTTACTCAAATGCCACTGCCAATTAAAGGGATTAATCAAATAATCCATCATCTGAGCGTAATTCTTCATTATTGTGCCGTATTTCATCCCCACAGCCTGCTCTAAGTAATAATGCTTAATAGCGACCGCAAACAAAGGATAACTGGCAAATATCGTCACTGTGATAGCCATAGTCAGCAAAAAGAATGCTAATGCAACTGTGTACAATAGATCCTTTTGCGAATTAGACATCCCACTGATCCAGACTTTCTACTTGATGAGTTGGTTTAATTGGAGCATTATCGATATCTTCATGGGTACTGACACCAGTGTTGACCCACAAAGTATCAACATCAGCGTTAATTCCACATTTAATATCAGTATTGTAATTATCACCAACCATGACAGCCTTTTTCGGATCAAAATCACGTGCCTTAACAGCAAAGTCGATAATGTCACGTTCTGGCTTTCCAATATAATGAGCCTTTTGTTGAGTTGATGTTTCAACTAATGAAATTACTGACCCAGCACCAGGTACGAGTCCGCGTTCATTAGGCAAGTTTGTATCAGCATTAGTTCCAATAAAGAAGGCTCCACGTTTGATAGCCAAAGTAGCTAATTCGAATTTATGATAAGTCACATCATAGTCCAAACCAACGATGACAACGTCAGGGTCAACTTCATTTAACTTAATGCCTGTACCAAAGACAGCACTCTTCAAACCATATTCACCGATTACATAAGCACTGTGATTTTCAATATCGTCACCAAACATATTTTTAATATAAGCAGCTGTTGCTAATGATGGTGTCAAAACTTGGTCAGCTTGAGCTGTGATTTGGTGATTATTCATCAAATTATCAGCCACTTGCTGAGGAGTCTTAGTTGTATTGTTAGTTAAGAAATAATACTCAATTCCTGCGTTGTTCAAATTGTCGATGAAAACTTTAGCTTCAGGAATCTTATCCTTACCACGATACATTGTTCCATCTAAATCTATTAAATATGTTTGATACTTCATTTATTCTTTTCACCTATTTTTCTAATTTTAAAAGTTTTCTTCGCTGAAGTAGTTGTTTTCTTAGTCGTACGACGTTTGGAAACTTTATTCTTTCGACGTTGATTATTGTGTGGCTTATTTGGTTTATTTTCAGTCTTAACATGGTTCGTTGTCCGCGTACGGAATCTATGACTGTGTGAACTGTGATTGTTATTTTTCCGACGATTATTTTTCAACGGAGCTTTCTTAACTTTCTCCAATACAAAATAAGCACATCCAAAATTACAATACTCCAACAAATAGTCTTCCAAATGTGAAATACGATTGTCTAAGGTAGCTTCATTTCGTTCGTCTTCATAAAAACCTTTAAAGCGCAACTGATCATAACCCCAGTCACCAACAATATAATCATATTTATCAAGCACGTTGTTATAACGTTCTTCAATACGTTCTTCACTAAAACCATTATCATGGTTTTCTACTATTCGATATTGTTTTTTGTCGATAGAAATCAAATTATCTTCCAACTTAATCACATCGACCAATTTAGTAGCAGTGGTGTTATCCTCAACTTCTTGCAAGTAATCACCTCAAATCGGATATTTTTTACTTAAGTAATCAGCGAATACGCCACGCAAAAATTCTGGATACATAATTTCATTGTTACCCGAAATCTCAATTGATGGGAAATACGGTACAAATAAGTAGTGATCCAATAATGCTAGAGTATATTCTTGATTCTTGTCTAGTTCTTTACCATTTATGTAAACATTTCGTTTGCTATCAATCTCAATGCCACGATAAACTAGTTCGCCAAATATCTTACCACGAAATCCCATTCCTTTTTGCATATGATTGCGTAAAAAGAGTCGATTCTTTTCCATTTCCATAACTAAGCGCCAAACATTATCACCAGTCATAGTTGTTTTCATAACATGAATCGCATGTGGCAAGACATCGTGTAAGTTTTTCTCAGTAACGATGCCCTTGGGTAAATCTTCCAAAAAGAGCCCTGAACTCAATACAGCTACATCAGTTTTGGCAAAATCTTGAACTGCTGTTAAAGCTTCTTGCATGATTGAATGCTTAGCTTGATAGTCCGTGCTCAATGTTTCAGGTAAATTAGCCACTTGCTTTTGATCTAATAGTTTTTCTCCTCGATCAAATTGGCGTTCAATCCAAGCAGCATCTTCTGGCAATTCCTTTAAAGTGGCCGTTTTTACTGTGTATGCAGATTTAGCAGTAATTTGTTTTTGATCATTAAGTTCTAAGTTGATTGTCCCAACATGTTGACCATATTTACCGGCTGCAGCTAGTAAGACTCCATTATCGACTTCACCCTTTGGGAAAAGATGGTGCGTATGCGCACCAATAATGACATCAATTTCAGGATGTTTCTTAGCAATTAACCGATCCATTGAGACGCCTAAATGCGATAACAAAATAATGACATCGCAATCTTTTACTAATTCCAAAGATTTAGGTAACATTTCCTGAATCAGTTTAATGTCCCAATTCAACAATGGATAAGTCAAAATATATGGTGCAGTTAAGCCCATGAGACCAATCTTAGTCCCCTGTTTTGTCGTTATGATCTTCGCAGGTTCAGCAAAATCAGCCAAGCGTGAAGGATCATTTTCATAGAGATTATTCAAAATCACAGGAAAGTTAGCATGATCATATAGATGTTCCAAATGTTCATGACTATTGCCCAGTCCTTCATTATTACCAATTGTGGCAGCATCGTAATGAAGTGGATTCATCCATTCGATATTTGCCTGACCATTGGTTGCTTCACTCAATGGATGAGCTCGGTCCATGGCATCGCCAATGTCAAACAAATAAAAATTATCGGCAGTACTCTCTTGGCGCGATTGATTGATAAATCTTTCAAGCCGCGGAAAGTTTTCGAAGTGAGAATGTAAATCATTCGTATGAACTATTTGAATTTTTTCCATAATATCCTACTTTCTCTGTAATCTAGCCAAATCTTCTTTCTTCTTATCGTACATCTCTAAAATCTCTTCACCACGTAAAGGTGAACCCCAGGGCAAATCTTCTGATAAATAATCACGTTCAGGTGCATCCACACCAACATTGATATTTTCAGGAATCGGCACAGCATAGTGATGAATATGTCCATGCAAATTGATAATTTTATCAACCTTTCCTAACAACATTGGATAGTGAGTGCAATAAAATTGGTGGTGATCAAATTTCAATAACGAACCAACATCCTCAAATTCAAATCTTGATTTACCATCGGCCATCGTTTTATTGTGCTTATCCAAAAATTTAAAGAGTGAACGATAATCATGATTTCCTTTAATCAAAGTCATATGTCCATTCAATTGACGCAACATATCATAAGTTTCAGCATCAGTCGGCGTATTTTGTGGACGCATGGAAATATCACCTAAATGATAAACGCGGTCGTTTTCATCAACACGTGCATTCCAAGCATCAATCATTGCCTGATTCATTTCATCAACATTGCCAAAATGCCGTGGTGCAAAGTTGTTAGGCTCTAACAATTGATAGTGATAAAAATGCGTATCAGCTATAAAGTAATTCATTATTTCGTATCGTCTTCCTTTGAAATTATTCGGTTAGCTTTTAAAATTTCATTGAATGCATCACGAACCTTACCCTCAGGTTTGTCGTATTCAACCCATTCTTTTAAATTCATTGGTGGAACTGTATAATTTGCGTTGACGTAATCTTCATAGACACTGACAGCTGAAGAATGAGGAATATTAAGCTTCAAAATTCGAACCTCTTTAATCATTCCCAATTCAGCTGCTTTCTCTGCGCGACCATTCATAACAATGTTGGCCAATTCGTAGTATTTAGTGCCATCATTACGCGTAATTTGTTCAATAATATCTAAAGTTTGTTTCTCGTTATCCATTTATAAACCCTCACATTTAAATTATGCCGTTTCCAGAGCTGAGAGCATTCACCTGCTATGCGGACCGGTCCGAGCCAAGGTCTCGGACCTCGGTTTGAAGCCTTGCAAAACCAGCAAGTCTCCAAACACGCCCGGTGGTGTAAGAACGGCAAAAACAGCCGTCCTAACGCCACTCTCACAGCAGGTGAATGCTCTCAGTTCTTCCAACTAGTTTGTTTCATATTGACAGATAAAATCACCACTTCAACGTTATAATAGTTGAATTACTTATCTATAAAGTAATAGATAAATCTGTACTTATATTTGAATATCTGGATTTTTAAATAATTCCAACATAATATATACTCATATCATATTACTAATAAACTAGTCTTTGTGGCTTGCGCCCGGAGACGGCAGTGTAACCTTTACTTCTAGTATATAATATCTCAAAAATTAGGGAGTTAATTATGGTCTCAAAACGTTTTAATCTTCTCAAATTATCGCTAGCCTGCTTTATTTTTATCTTTGCTAGCGGTTTTACTGTTATTGGTCACCGTGGCGATCCTATCAATGCTCCAGAAGAAACTTTTGAAAGTTTTGATAAAGCTTTTTCTGAGGGTGCTGATTATGTCGAGCTTGACTTGCACGTGTCCAAAGACAATGTCTTGGTCGTCTCCCATGACCGTGACTTGGAGCGTGTTACTGGTACTTCGGAAATTGTTTCTGAACATAACTTCTCTGATTTAGCTCAACTTCACCAAAAGAACGGCGAACCTATTCATAGTTTGAACCAAATCTTTGAACATTACAAAAACAATCCTAAAGCTAAGTTTTTAATTGAAACAAAAAAGACTAAAAAGGGTAATCCACAAAATATGGAAGCCTTATTGAAACAAGTCATTGATCAATATGGTATGCAACACCGAGTTATGTTTCACTCCTTCTCAACTAAGAGTTTGGAAAATGAAGCTCAGCTCATGCCTGACATCCCTCGAATCTTCATTGCTGGAACAACTAAGCGAATCAATTTCGATATTTTGCAATACGTAACTGGGGTCAATCTTTCATCTAATATCGTGACACCACAAATTATCGACACGATGCACTTCATGGGTAAAAGTATTTATGTCTGGGATGAAATGAATGAAAGTCCTAAGAAATGGAATACTTTAATCAACATGCCCATTGATGGGGTTGTCACTAACTACCCTGCTACTGGTAATGAATATCGAGAATTAAAGGATCAATCTAAATCCGAAGCACTCAATCAAAATGTTTATTACATGAGTAGTCAAAAAGAAACTATTTACGAAAATCCTTATCGTTTAATTAAAACTGGTAAAAAAGTAAATCCACTGGACGGTTATCACATTACTAACATCATCAAATTTAACGGTGAAAAATACGTCCAATTAGGCGAAAACAAATTTGCTAATGCGACTGGTTTTAACTCGGAATATTCATTGCGTGATTTACGACAATACTTCGGTTCTAGTGCTATTTTTAGAAATCAACAACCAAACAACTTCCTATATAGTGATCCGACAGATCCTAACTCGATTGTTAACCGCCTGGAAATTAATAAACCACAGCGGATCATTACCATTCAAAAATACGGCACACAAACATGGTTGAAATTGAAAAATGGTTGGGTCAATGCTCATAATGTATTGATTCAGTTAAACCCCGAATCATATTTTGGTAACAACTCTTTGGATGGCTATCAAGATTTGCCTCGTGGTCAGAGAATCAAAAATATTGATTTACTACAAAATTTTGCCAAGCTTGAACCAACGACTGATCAAACTTTGAAAAATGCTGATTTAATTAGGGATTTCAACAACTTTTACGTTGATTTCTTCTTTAATAATGACAACGATTCCATAAATAAGATTTAGGTAAATTAGCCTTTAAGGGCAACCTTTGGTAAAATATAAAAAACTCGTGTGGAGGTCATATAATATATGTCTATAGATTGGGAGAAGGAAGTTTCACATCGTTCAGACGAACTGATAAATGATCTTTCTGAATTAGTAAGTATTGATAGTTCTAGAGATACAGAACACAAGACTAGCGATTATCCACTAGGACCTGGACCAGCAAAAGCATTACAAACATTTTTACACTTTGCGGATCGTGACGGCTTTAACACTAAGAACGTTGACAATCTTGCCGGAAGAATTGAACTTGGGGACAGTGACGACGCTATTGCCATCTTAGGTCATGTGGATGTCGTACCTGAAGGACCAGGTTGGAAGACTAATCCATTTGAACCAGTTATCAAAGACGGTAACTTTTATGCTCGTGGGGCTTCTGATGATAAAGGACCTAGTTTGGCCGCTTATTACGCAATGAAGATTATCAAGGAATTGAACCTACCCGCTAAAAAGAGTGTCCAATTAATTTTGGGGACTGATGAAGAGAGCGAATGGGTCGGCATCAATCACTATATGGAAAAAGAAACAATGCCTGAAACTGGTTTCTCACCTGATGCTGAATTTCCTGCTATCAATGGCGAAAAAGGAATTGTCTCATTTAGAGTTAATTTCCCAACACCTACAATTGGCTTAGTTAAAAAGGTTGTTGCCGGTATCAGACCTAACATGGTCCCACAAAATGCTGACGCTGAATTAGATACTACCGTTGTTTCAGCTGACGATATCAAATCTAAGTTAACTGACTTTTTAGCTGCTAACCCCGAGGTTAAAGGTAGTGTCACAGTTGATGGTGATGTTGCTTCAGTTAAAATCATTGGTAAAGGTGCACATGCCATGGAACCATTCAATGGTATCAACGCCGCTACTTACCTAGCTAAATTCTTAACTACTTTAACTTTGAATGACAGTGAAAAAGTTTACTTCTCATTTATCGCTAATGATTTGCATCTTGATTTTGCTGGTCAACATCTTGGCATTGCAAACAAAGACGACGTTATGGGCGAATTAACACTCTCACCTAACATCTACGAATATGATGCAGACAAAGCCAATGTCTTATTGAATATCCGTTATCCAAAGGGTGACACTGGTGATACTCTGACTGAAAAGATCAACAAGGCTCTTCCAGCAAATGTTTCAGCTGTTATCGAAGGTCACAACCAATTACCACATTTCGTTGATGCGGATGATCCATTGGTCCAAGCTCTTGTTGGTGCTTATCGTGATCACACAGATGACGACACTGAACCATTTACTGTTGGTGGTGGTACTTATGGTCGAATCCTCAAACATGGTATTGCCTATGGTGCAATGTTCCCTGGTGACGAAAATGTCATGCACCAACCTAATGAATATATTAATATTGATAAATTATTGAAGTCGACTGCTATATACGCCGACGCCATTTACCGCTTGATTAAATAACGAATTTAAAAGTTCTGTAGAGGTTCTTTTCTACGGAACTTTTTTTGTTTTTACACTTCTAAATCAATTTTATTATATAATTACGGTATGTAACTTTTTAAGGGAGCTTATTTAAAAGTGAAAAATTTATGGAATAGCATTGTCAACAGCTTCAAAAGTATCAAGAGCTGGTCTGATTTTGCTAAGAAAGCTAATCTAACGATTGAAGTTATTCGAAGAATCGTGCTCTACTCAATTGCGGGTCTAGCCATTCTTCTTAGCTTAGCAATTGGTTTAGGAATGGGATATGTTTCTGCACTAACGAACCAAGTTAGCGTCCCTACTAAACACGAGATGCAAACAGAACTTCAAGACGTTAATAATTCGGCTACTTTATATTTTGCCAATGGCGAAAAAGTTGAAAGTCTCCAAAAGGACCTTGAAGGTAAGAAAATTCCCCTTTCTGAGATGTCACCTTACCTGAAGAAAGCTATCGTCTCAACCGAAGATAGTGACTTCTATCGTCATAAAGGTGTCGTACCAAAGTCTATTTTTAGAGCTATTATCTCTGATGTAACTGGTATCGGTGCACAAACTGGTGGATCAACTTTGACTCAACAGACTGTTAAGATGCAAATGTTGTCTTCAGAAACGACTTGGAAACGTAAGGCAGTCGAAATCTTCTTAGCTATGCGTGTTGATAAATACTTCAGCAAGCAAGAGATTTTGGAAGATTATCTAAACGCTGCCACTTTTGGTCGTAATAACAAAGGCCAAAACATTCAAGGTGTTCAAGCAGCTGCTCAAGGACTCTTTGGGAAAAATGCTAGTGATTTGAACATTGCTGAATCAGCCTTTATTGCTGGTTTACCTCAAAGTCCATCCATCTATACACCTTATGACTACCGTGGTCGCATTAACGATGACAATAGTCTTGGTATGAAACGAAAAGATATCGTTTTGTATCGGATGTATCGTGACAAACAAATTACCGAAGCTCAATATAATGAGGCTCGTAAGTTTGATTTGAAACATGATTTCCTAAAAACTGCTAAAGCAAGTACTAAAGAAATCAAATATGGTTATGTCTATAATTTATTGACTGACCAAGCCAGAACCATCTTGATTAAACGTTTAGTTAAGAGTGATGGCCTCAAGTATAGTGATGTTGTCAAAGATGACAATCTTTACAAAAATTACTTAGCTCAAGCTGATAATGAGTTGCATAACAAGAATTACAAGATTCACAGTACCATTGATAAGAATATGTATATTGCCATGAATCAACAGGCTCAACAGTTTAAGGGCAACCTTGGAACTGTACATTCAGATACCGCAACTGATCCAACAACTGGTAAAACCGTTAAAGTATCTGAACCCGTTCAAAATGGTTCTGTTATGTTAGATAACAATACCGGAAAAGTTTTGGCATTCGTTGGTGGTGTTAACTTTAAGAAATCACAATTGAATCATGCTTTCGGTACTAATCGTTCTCCTGGTTCATCAATCAAGCCATTGATTACCTTTGCACCGGCGATTGAAAATGGTTTGATTGGTTCTCAAACAATGTTGGCCGATTTCAAGACTTCATTTAATAAATATTCACCTACTGACTATGGACAAACAATTCAAAACCGTTTTGTCTCAGCTCGTGAAACTTTGGAAGAATCATACAATATTCCATCTGTTAACTTGTATAACTACATTCAACAACATGGTGTTAGTTCTAAGAAGTACATGTCGAAGATGGGAATCAACTTATCCGACAAAGAATATCATCAGTTAGGTATTACATTAGGTGGTACTGCTAACGGTGTAACTGTCCTTCAACAAGCCAGTGCCTTTTCAACTTTTGCTAACAAAGGTGTTCACGTTGATCCATATGTTGTCTCTGACGTAACAGACCCTGCTGGCAAGACGATTTACAAGCACAAAGGTTCAAGTAAACGTGTCTTTAGTAAACAAACATCTTACATTATTAAGAATATGCTACATGGTGTTGTCACTAAAGGTACTGCTTCAGCATTATCATACGAGACTAACTTTAGTAACAAGAACCTCTTTGGTAAAACTGGTACTTCAAATGATTACCGTGATAACTGGTTCATTGGTAGTACACAAGGTGTCACAATTGCTTCATGGATTGGTTACGATAACTTCTATGGTAATAATTACAACTTAGCAAGTAATTCAACCGATATTAACCAAGAATTATGGGCTAATATGGCCAATTCACTTTATCAAGAAAACAAAGGTGTCTTTAAGACTAAAGAGTCATTCGATCGACCTGAAGGTGTTAAATCTTACAAGGTTGATAAAGAAACTGGTACTTATACTGGTTCTATTGGTTACAATGGTGTTACCGCTAAAGTTAATCAACATACAGCTAACTCCTTATACTACAAAGGAAGTCCTAGTGAAATGTCTTATAGCGACTTTGCCATTGGTGGTAAAGATAAAAACTACAAGCTATTCTGGGATAATTACTTTGGTCGTGATAATGGTTATGCTGTGGTTAAGCAACTCGGTTCTAATAGCAAATCAGCAGATGAATTAGCTAATGAAAATGGTAGTGGTCGTACTTCCGGATTCAGTAATAGTACCAATAGCAATGATTCTTCCGAAGTAACTACTAACAGCAACACAACAACAAGTTCCAATAGTGGTCGAACTAATTCAACAACCTCAAACGGTACAGCTGAAACAGGTACTGGTTCTGGTGCAGGATCAGGTTCCGGCACAGGTAGTGGTTCAGGTTCTTCTGGATCAGATAGCAATACCTCAACAGGTACCGGCTCCGGAGAAAGCAGCACTTCAACCGGCGATACCGTTTCAACTAGTCCAGAGACTGGTGAAACACCAACAGAATAATTCAAATATAAAAGCATCAAGTATTCTGATAAATTCAGTGTACTCGATGCTTTTTACCGTTATTCATATTTAATATTTCTCAACTCTGGAGACGGCCGTAAAAGAATCCAGCTTGAGAACCTTTTTATGATAGAATGAAAACGTTACTTTGATTTAAGGAGATCACTATGTATTTCAGTCCAAGCTTTTTACAAAACACGCTTTATATTGTTGCTGCAGTTTTAATCATCTTTATGATTGCTGTCATCACCTATAAAATTAAACATAATATCAAACTCTGGGATAGAACACTGACTTTAGCAGTGATTGTCCTCGTCAACACGTTATATTCCATTCTCGGCGGTTTTATTGACCTCCCCTATGAATTAAGTTCAGTTGTCACTGGCGGCCTCTCATTGGTTGCCTTTGGATATATCGTAGTTATCATTTGGGATTTACATAAACAACACAAAACAGATAACAAAACAGACTAAGCTTAG
>NZ_AZFV01000047.1 GCF_001435815.1 Companilactobacillus nantensis DSM 16982
AAATGTCGGTTCCTTTTTTCGTATCATAAATAATTAAAGTCGTTTGAAAGTACCGTTTATCTCCCTTGCAGGGATTTATAAACGGTACTTTTTTGTTATAACAAAAGGTCTATAATATTTACTTAATAAAATCTTTACAAGAAGGCTTTGTGAATGACAAAAATTAGACAAGCAACAGAAACTGATGCAGAGGCTCTGTTAGATATTTACGCTCCGTATGTGACGGATACAACGATTACTTTCGAAGACTTTATTCCGACCATTGCCGACTTTAAGCAACGGATTTGTAAGATCTCAGAAACTTTTCCGTATTTGGTAGCTGTAGACGATGATGATAAAATCTTGGGTTATGCTTACGCTCACCCGTATAAACCACGAGCAGCTTATGCTTGGACAGTAGAAGTCAGTATTTATTTGGATCACAATTATGAAGGTCACGGATTGGGTACTGAATTGTATCAGGCACTAGAAGTAGCATTGCAAAAGCAAGGTGTAGTTAATTTGATGGCTTGTATTACACAAGAAAATGCCAATAGTATTAGATTTCATGAAAAGTGTGGGTACAAAGAAGTCGGAGTTTTCCACAAGGTCGGATTTAAATTCAATCGTTGGTTAGATATTACTTGGATGGAAAAAACATTGAATCCACATGTGGAAAAGATGAAAAAAATAATCCCTTACAAATAGGGTTAAAATGTTTGACTTAGAGTTACCTCTAAGGTTTATGATTCTTTCATAGTGAAGGGAGCATTCTGATGACAAAATTAACTGATACATTTGATATGTATAATGGTGTGAAGATTCCTAAGGTAGCTTTTGGTACATGGCAAATTCCTGCTAACCAAGCAAGACAAGCGGTTAGTGACGCTATCGAAACTGGTTACAGACATATTGATACGGCACTTGTTTACGGTAATGAAAAAGAAGTTGGCCAAGGAATTAAAGATTCAGGCGTTAAGCGTGAGGACTTATTCGTTACTTCTAAATTGCCTGCTGAAACTAAATCATATGATGGTGCTCTAGCAGACTTTGAAACAACAATGAAGAACTTAGATGTTGATTACTTGGATCTTTATCTAGTTCACGCTCCATGGCCATGGGGTGAAATTGGTGCAAATTACGACAAGCAAAATCTTGACGTATGGCGTGCTATGGAAGAAATTTATAAATCAGGTCGTGTTAAGGCTGTTGGTGTTTCAAACTTTAACGTTCATGATCTGGAAAATGTTATGAAGACAGCCACTGTTAAGCCAATGGTTGATCAAATTCAATACTACATTGGATTCACAGAACCTAAGATTACTGAATTTGCTAAAAAGAATGATATTTTGGTTGAGGCCTACTCACCACTTGCTACAGGTGGCTTGATCAATAACCAAGATGTTTTGAAGATTGCTGAAAAGTATAATGTCAGCGTTCCACAATTGGCAATTCAATTTGTTATTCAAAATGACGTCTTACCATTGCCAAAGGCTGTTCATAAGGAACACATCGTTGCTAATACAAAATTAGACTTTGAAATTAGTGCTGAAGATATGAAGACATTGAATGCAATGCCAGATACAGCACCATCACATTTCCACAATCCTACCCAAGGATAATTTAAAAGAACCTAATTCTTTCTTATGAAGTGTTAGGTTCTTTTTTGTACGCAAAAATATAGTTATAAATAGACAGACAAACATATACCATGCTATTCTAATAATATACTAATGATAACGATTAGATTTTAGATAAGGAGATGAACTATGAAATTAAAAAACGATAACTTAATGAAACTTTTTACATCCGATATGGAACCAAAAATCAGCATTATCTTACCGATTCATCCGGAAACTCCTCAGGCAGAGAGTAACTTGCTTGCATACAAAAATCTTCTAAAAGATGTCAAAAAAGACTTAGAACTAAATTATCCACGTCGGGAGTGGAGTAATGCAGTTAAAGACTTAGAATCCCTGATTCTTGATAGGAAACTATGGAATAGCTCTAAAAAAGCCTTATTGATTTTTGCCAACAATGAGAACATGGAAATTTGTGCAATGGAACATACGGTTTTGCCGAAGGAACATGTTGGTAGTACTTTCTTGATTCAAGATCTCTTACTCCCTGAAGAAAATATTAAGAGACCAGATTATTTGCTTAATATCAGCCGTGACCGCATCCACGTCTTTGATATTGATAGTTTAAAAGAGGTTGAATTAGCAGGACTTCACACTAGATTTTCCGATTACTATTCTGATTTTGATGCTAACTCCAATGTCAATTCTGGCTCATATGGTGGTCTGACAGCAACTTATCACGGTCACCGCACTAAGTCAGAAGAGCAGCAAAAAGATCAAATGATTTATTATCAATATTTGGATAAAGAGTTAACTAACTTGCATCAATTACACGGATATACCTTTGTTTTAGCAGGATTGCCTGAAACGTTAGATGTCTATTTAAATTCCCATGAGAATAGTCCATACATCGGTGGCATCATGCGTGGTTCAATTGCCAACTTGTCTCACGCTGATTTAGCCGAAAGAGTCAACGATTACTTTGCCTTTGAGAGAGTTGCTGAAGTAGAACAAGTTAAAAATGATGTTAAAACTGCGAGTCAAAAGAATCGCGTTATCAATGACTTAAGTATTATTGATTTTGCTTTAAACAATCGGGATGTTAAATCATTAGTTTCGTTTAACGACGGTAGTTCATATTCAGTAGAGCACAATAAATTACTGATAAAATCCTTGATCAATAAAATCAATTGTCGCGTTTTATATACACCTGGCGACAATAGTTATCCTAGTATGAATGCAATTTTGTATTAGTTTTGGAGACTGAATTATGAAACTCGGTTTAGAGCCTAAAGAAATAAGCTAGTAATCCATGAGATTACTGGCTTATTTTTGTGTCATCCCAGCAAGATTTTTTAGAAAGAGTTAGGATAGAGGGGTAACAGAGAGGTAAAAATCGGAGGTAGAGTATATGGCAAATGTGTTGATTATTGGTGCAACGAGTTTAATGGGTCAAACTGCAGCAAAATTCTTTTTGGACAAAACTGATGATAATATTACTTTGATGGCACGGTACACTGATCTTTTAACGATTGATGAAAAGCGCGAACGTGTATTTCAAGGAGACATTATCGACGAAAAGATTTTGGATGATGCGATGAAGGGTATTGATGTGGTTTTAGTATCACTCGATAGTAATGAGGAACGTTTGATCCAAAAGATTATTGATGCAATGGATAAAGAGGGCGTTAGTCGTTTCTTATTCATCACATCAATGGGATTATGTAATGAAGTACCAGTTACCAATGGAGCATCTGGTAATTTGAGTGATGAGGAAATTTTAGCACCATATCAACAAGTTGTTGGTGTGATCGAAGATTCCGACTTGAATTACACAATTGTCCGTCCTGTTTGGTTGGATGATGGAACAGATGTTGATAACTATGAAGTAATTGCTAGCGGTAAAAAAGCCGAAACTGATGAAGTTTCTCGTGGCAGTGTAGCTGATTTGATTGTTCGTTTAGCTCACAATAACAAGCTAGGAGCTCATGATAGTTTAGCCGTTAGTCGTAAGGGTTAATAGATATTTTTAAATAAAAAAATGGAGTTGGCAATCAAGATTTGATTACTAACTCCGTTTTTATTTATTCTTTAGGTTTATTTTCTCTTAAGACACGAGCAGGATTTCCGACAACAATGACATTGTCAGGGAATGAATGTGTTACGACAGATCCAGCACCAACGATGACGTTATTTCCCAATGTAACGCCAGGAAGGATGCTAGCACCGCCACCAACCCAAACATCGTTTCCGATTGTAATGGGTGCAACTGTTTCAGCTTCGGTCCGACGAAGTGATGGGTCTAATGGGTGCTGTGGAGTGTAGAGACCGACTTTTGGTCCAAACTTAACATCATTACCGATGGTGATTTTACCTTCGTCACAGATCATTACATCGTGGTTAGCGTAGAAATGGTTTCCAATAGTGATGTTAACTCCGTAGCTAAAGTAAATCGTTGGTTCAACAAAGAATCTATCGCCGACTGATTTCATCAAACTTTTGATCTTGCTGTTACGTTCGTCATTGTTGGCAATACGGTTGTAATCCATCAATTTAACTCGAACGTCGTTGCGTAAGGCAGCTAAGTCCTTTGACTCCAAATATAGCTCCCCGTTGATCATTTGCTGGTACGATGAATCTTCTTCAATATTCATTTTAAAATTAATCTCTCCTCAAAATAGACATATATTAAGCATAGCACAACGACAAAATGCTTGCTTTAAAGGGTACTTTAAGGATTATGATGGTGTTGCCGTCTTCAGAAGCGAGAAAATAGTCACTGGCTGTGCGGACCGGCCTGAGCCAAGGTCTCAGACCTCGGTTTGAAGCCTTGCGAGCAAGTCTCCAAACACGCCCGGTGGTGTAAGAGCTAAAGCTCTAACGCCACTTTCACTGCCTGTGACTATTTTCTCGGTTCTTCCGACTATTGTATTAAAATTGACTGGTTGGTTATATATGAGAATTTAATTATGAATGAGTATATCTTCTAATCAATATTTAAAATAAGTTGAGGGAAATAACATGAAAAAACTAATTATATATTTTTCATTATCAAATAATACAAAAAAGGCTGCTGAAAAGATTCAAGAAATTACTAATGCAGATATGGTTAGATTGGAGCCAATTACGCCTTATCCTGATGGATATTCTAATTATGTTCCAGTTACTCAAAAGGAGTTTGAGAATCAAACACATCCAGCCTTGAAGACACAACTGCCTGATTTGAATGATTATGACACGGTCTATTTAGGATATCCAACTTGGAATGGGCAAGTGCCAATGATTTTTCATACACTGTTTGATAAATATGATTTCAGTGGTAAAACAATTGTTCCATTTACGACTAGTGCTAGTTCATCTGTTGCAGAATCAATGCCGTCAGTAAAGAAATTAGCTATTGATAGTAAAGTTACGGATGGATTTAGATATAACAATGATGATGTACAACTAAGAAAATTTTTGAGTGATAAATAAATGTGAGTACTTCAAATGGATTAATGCGTGAGTAGAATAACATTTGTATACGATGGATAAAAAAATAAAAAAGGAATTAGCCGTAGGTCACAAAAGACTTTGCCAGCAGTGAAGGTGGAGTTAGGACGTTTCGTCCTTACTCCACGGACGTGTTTTGAGATTCGCGTACTTTGCGAAGCTCAAAACCGAGACTTGAGACCTTGGCTCAAGTCGGTCCCACAGCAGGCAAAGTCTTTTGTGACTGTAGGCGGCAGGTTCCCACACAACAAAAAAGCTGAAGCAGCTTGGATCGGGAATTATCCAAGTGTTTCAGCTTTTTCTGAGGTTTTAAACTAACCAATTAGCTATTTTTTTATGTGTGTGTAATATGGGAGAACAGCCAATTAGTCTGAATAATGGAGCCCATTGACTACTTCAGTTTCGAAGAAGTCAATGTAAGGTCGCTGTAGAATTCATTATTAGCAGGACCAAAGTCGAATCCTTTCACACGGTTGTTAACTGGTTGCCAGTTGTATGAGAACTCTTCACCAACAACACCGGCTTGAGAATTCATGTAGTTTTGCCATTCTTTGAAGACCTTAGTACGTGTCTTATCGTTCCATGAAGCTGAATTGTTCATTGCAGAAATCAATTCACTATTCTTCTTTGTTACGAAGTGACCGTAGTTAAATGGAGCTGTATCACCGTACAATTGTGTTTCTGTAGGTTCAGATGATGTTGACCATGCACCTAACCAGATATCCATCTTGTCTTGACTTGGTTTTTGAAGGGTATCGTAGAAACTATTCATTTCCATTGGTTTACCGTTAGTAAATTTAACATTCAAACCAATCTTGTGCCATTGTTGTAGGTAATCTTGATATGTTGCTTCAGTAGTAGCACTACTTGTCATAGCACCGAAGTAGATTGTAAGTGGTTTGCCCTTAGGATCTGAACGCCACTTGCTACCATTACGTTTCTTGTATCCAGCTTCATCAAGTAACTTATTAGCTTTCTTGATGTTTAGTGTGTAACCTTTAGCGCTCTTGTCATAGTACTTAGAGAAGATAGGAGGTAGCAAAGTATTAGCACGTTGCTTGACACCATTACCAAATTTCTTTGTAACTTGATCAATGTTTAGAGCGTACATCATAGCTTGACGTAGGTTCTTGTTAGCCATCTTCTTGTTTGAATCCATAACGTTCTTACCAGTCTTAGTATCGAAGTGACCTAAGTTAAAGGCAAAGTAACTGTATGTGAAGGCTGGTTGACCAACCTTTGTGTAATCTTTAAGGCTCTTCAAGTTCTTGTAATCAGTACCACCAAGTGAACCAGCACCTGAAGGAACAACGGAATCATACTTCTTTGATTGAAGAGCTTTATCAATATTGTTCATTGAAACAACGTTGATTGTGATGTGGCCAATTTGAGCTTTCTTGCCGTAGTAGTACTTGTTTGGTGACCAACTTGTTGATTCACCTTCGACAACTTTATCTAGCTTGTAAGGACCAGTAAAGATAGGGTTCTTACGGATTTGTTCTGATGCAGCAAGTTTAGCAATTGGAACATCTTTGATGTATTCGTAAGGTTCAACATATTGCCAGATATATGAGTTTCCGGCAAACTTCATACTTGGAGCCATCTTCTTGAAGTGAAGAACGGCAACTTTACCATTTTCACCATCAGGGTAAGTAATACCTGAAATAGTGTCAGCTTTACCAGCGTGGTATTCAGCCATACCTTCAAGGTTTTCAAAATCAGATGAATATTGTTGTGAAGTTGAGTTCTTATTACCTAGAACTTCATAAGCATATTCAATATCCTTAGCAGTAACAGGTGAGCCGTTTGACCATTTAGCATTGCTACGAAGTGTGATTGTAGCTGTCTTTGCTTTACGATCAAGCTTTTGGTTAGCCATACCACCATCAACAATCTTGTAGTTCTTGTCGACGTTGAACAAGTTTCCGGAACCACCAGGTGCAAAGGCCTGACTATCTGATTCGTTTGGAGCTAGAGCAGGATCAGTAATACCTTGGAATGGGGCATTGTTGACTAAGGCCAATTTCAAAGTACCATTCTTAGTTGCTGATTTATCAGTTTTATCTGGATTCTTATACGCTGTTTGTAATTTAACGGCAGCGCTTGAGGACTCGCTACTGCTATTGTTTGAACAGCCAGCTAGTGTGATTGCTGCAAGAAAAGTTACGGCAATTGTGGCTAGCTTAGTTTTTGTTTTAACCATATATATTTCCCCTTTGAAAAAATTTTAAAAACTATAAATTTTGCCAAATCCCCTTGTTGAAAGATGAATTGGTTGTAATAAAGAAAGAGAACCAAGAGATGTAATTTGAATGATGGAGGCATCACTTCTTTCAAGTGGCTAAGTATAATTTCAAAAATAATTAAGCATCAATACCGTGACGTTGTGAGGCATCAGCTGACCGACGAACAACTTGTCCAATGTAACTAATTGAGAGACACAAGACGATGATCAGAAGAGCTGCTGGTAACCAAGTCCACCAGTATTGAGTGATATTGTTAGGATCATTGGCATTAGCAATCAAAGTACCAAGTGATGGTGTTTGAATGGGAAGACCAAATCCCAAGTAGGAAAGTCCTGTTTCAACCCCGATATTTTCAGCGAAAGATAAAGTTGTATCAACGATGATTAGGGATGAAATGTTAGGCATGATTTCCTTGAAGATAATCTTAAAATTGCTTGTACCAGATGTTTTGGCAGCAGCAACGTAATCTTTTTCGGACTCAGAAAGCGTTCTGGAACGAATCAGACGCGAGGTACCTTCCCAATAAAAAATTGAGAAAATCAGTGTCAATGTGACGGCGTTGTAGTTTTTGATGATAGTAACTAAAACGATAATCATCATAGTCATTGGCAACATCATCATAAAGTCGTACACACGTTGCATACCCCAGTCGATATAGCCGTTGAAGTATCCGGAGATAAGTCCCCAGCAAATACCGAAAGTTGATGAAATAACTGTCAAACCAATAGCGATACCGATTGAATTTCTAGCACCAACGATTAATTGTTGACCAACGGATCGTCCACCAGTATCAGCTCCGAGTAAGAATCCGTTCGTTCCGGGCGATGCGTTGTAATTCATGATGTCTGTTTCCATCATCTTTGGTGTATTGATGAAAAGTGAAGCAATCATGACGAACAAGATAAATCCGATGACAATAACTAAAGCTACCATGGCTGGTTTATCAGCTTTGAACTCGCTCCAGATAATTTTAGCTGAGGAAGGAGTAGCTTCATCTTGGGCTTCTTTGGAAAGTCGCTCTAGGTCGGCCGCTGAAATTTTTGAATGTCTATTTAAATTTTCTTCCATAATTGACGGCCCCCTTATTGGATTCTGATTCTAGGATCAACGATACTTAGGATGATATCTGAAAGTAGGGTACCTAGAAGATTCAAGATTCCGTAGATTAAAACCAATGCGGTGATAACAGTGTAATCACGGTAACTAATTGAGTTAATGAAGAGTAATCCCATACCAGGGTAAGAGAAGACGGTTTCGGTAAATAGGGAACCATTCAACAAACCGGTAATGGAGTAACCTGCAAAGGCTGCAATTGGTAACAATGAATTTCTAAAAATATGATGTCTGTAAATATCTTTTTCAGGAACACCTTTCGAACGAGCTGTTCTGACATAATCTGAACGTTTAGCATCGATAACTTCTGAACGAAGGTATTGAACAACGTTGACGGTTCCGAATAATGCTCCCAAAACACCAGGTAACAAGATATGGTAGAAACGGGAACCAATTGATGGCAAACCCGGATTGGCGGTTGATGAAATTGAACCAGTTGTTGGGAACCAGCCAAGTACGTAACCGAAAATCCAAACACCGATAACTAAGATAACGAAGAAAGGAATACAGAAAGTTACGTAAGTGTAAACTCTGATAATTGAATCAGGTAATTTTCCTTCGTGCTTAGCAGCGTACATACCCATTGGTAAAGCAAAGCAATAAGTTAAAACAGTCGTGAATAATGCTAACCAAAGTGTATTAACAGCCCGACTACCAATTAAACGGGTAACAGGTTCTTGATATTGGTAACTATTTCCTAAATTACCGTGGAACAAGTGGACGACCCAGTTCCAATATTGTTGATACCAAGGATCGTACAAACCATTGATTTTCATCAAGTGGTGCAATTGTGCTGGATCAGCTTTAGGGTTGATGGAACCAGTGAATGGATCACCAGGCATCGCTTTAGCTAGTAGGAAAACTAAAATACTAAGAATAATAACTTCAGGAATCATAATTAAGATACGACGGAGAATTGTTTTCCACATTATGCTTGCACCTCGCCTTCATGTTTTAGTTGATCAACCAAGTCTTCAGGTAATGCGACTGAATGTGTTGGTGTGATTTGGACTAGTGGGTAAGCTAAGCCATCTTTGTCGTAATATTTATCTTTTTGTTCGCGATAAATTTCTTCGACTTTCAAACGTTTAGCACGGTGTTCCGCACGATTGTTGACGTTTGTTTCTGGAATGGCAGCTAGGAGTCGTTTAGTATAAATATGCATTGGGTGATTATAAATATCATCCTTGGTACCAATTTCAACTAAACGACCATTGTTCATGATGGCGATGTTGTTACACATGTGTCTGACAACACCTAAATCGTGGGAAATGAATAAATAAGAAATACCAAATTCACGTTGAATTTTTTTCATAAAGTTAAGCACTTGAGCTTGAACGGATAAGTCCAAGGCTGAAACTGGCTCGTCAGCGATGATTAACTTGGGATTGGTAGCAACAGCACGAGCGACACCAATACGTTGCCTCTGACCACCTGAGAACTGATGTGGGTACTTATAAAGCGCGTCAGCATCGAGTCCAACGATATCGAGCAATTGTAAAACTCGTAATTTTTCTTCGTTTTTGTCGAGGTGTTCAAAATTTCTTAATGGTTCAGCGATGATATCTTCAATTCTTTTTCTGGGATTCAAACTGGAAAGAGAGTCTTGGAAAATCATTTGCACATCGTGATTGTAATCGAGACTCTTGCGATTTGCTTTTTTGGTAATATCTTTTCCCTTGTACATAATCGAACCGCTAGTAACTTTTTCGAGACCAACAACTGATTTACCAGTCGTGGATTTTCCTGAACCTGATTCACCAACAAGTCCGTATGTTTCACCAGCTTCGATATTGAAACTGATGCCATCGACCGCTTTAACTGAATCAGTGATTCGGTTCCAAAAACCAGAACGGATAGGGTAGTGCACGGTTAAATCTTTAATTTCAACTAAGCTCATGCAGATGCACCCCCTTGTTCATCAGGAAACTTGAATGATTTGTAACAAGTACAACGAACCAAATGTCCTGATTCAACTTCATGCATAGTTGGTTCAGCTTCGTGGTCATCGTCTGACATCCAAGGAATTCTTGGAGCAAAACGATCACCAGTGCTAGGCATCTTTTGTAATGAAGGAACATTTCCTTTAATGACATACAGATCATCGTTTTCCTTGTCGAGTTGAGGCATGGATCTTAACAATGAACGAGTGTAGGGATGTTTTGGCGAATTGAAGATTTGTTCAACGCTACCTTCTTCAACAATTTGACCAGCGTACATAACGGCCACACGGTCAGCAGTTTCAGCAACAACCCCTAAATCGTGGGTGATAAGAATAATTCCGGCGTGATTTTCTTTTTGAATTTCACGAAGAACATCAAGAATCTGAGCTTGAATCGTTACATCCAAAGCAGTTGTTGGTTCGTCAGCGATGATTAAATCGGGCTTACAAGCAATGGCAATCGCAATGATGACACGTTGTCTCATCCCACCAGATAACTCATGTGGAAATTGATGAGCAGTTCGTTTGGGATTGACGATACCAACTTGGTCAAGCAATTCCAAAACTCGTTGATGTTTTTGCTCATCGGAGAAATCAGTGTGATAATCCATAACTTCACTAATTTGATCTTCAACTCGTTTTAATGGATTCAAAGCGGAAAGTGGATCTTGAAAAATCATGCCGATTTTAGCGCCACGGAATTGGTTATAGCCATTTTCGTCAAGCTTCAAAAGGTCGGTGCCTTCGAAATCTACTTCCCCGGTAATTTTTGTTTCTGACGGATCGTGTAGTCCCATGATGGTGGTTGCTAAAGTACTTTTCCCACAACCAGACTCACCAACAATGGCAAGAATTTCATCATGATGTACTTCTAAGTTAATATGAGAAATAGCATCATAATACTTACCTTTGATCTTAAAAGCGGTACTAACGTCCTTAATATTTAAAAATTGTGATGTAGACCCCAAGATATTCCCCTCCTGGTTTTTAATTTATCTCTTATTCTCCCTAACCACTGTTAAGTGGCATACACACAGATGTTTGAATTGAGATTGGTTTGATTGATGTTGATTATAATTAATTAAAATTTAATTTACAACCCCAATTATTAAAAGAATATTAAAAAGATTAATAAATATACAATTTGTCTTAATAAGGCAATATTGGCATTTAAATAAGCCGTTACAATTATTTGTAAGCACTGCCATTGAATGTTTTAAAGGAAGTGACACAATATTTTAGATTGAGATTGTCAGCGTTACAACGGTAATAAATATAAAAAGGGGCTGTGACAAAAGTCC
>NZ_AZFV01000048.1 GCF_001435815.1 Companilactobacillus nantensis DSM 16982
GGAGTTATGTCACAGCCCCTTTTGATTTCTATTTTAATTTAGAGTTTGGTTATTTAAATACAGCTAAACCGCCAGCAGGATTATTCCAATCAGGGTCTTGCGCTGTAACAACTAATTTTTCATTTGTGAAAGCATTTAGTCCTAGTTGACTCATTTCACGGCCATATCCGGAACCTTTAACACCACCAAATGGTAACTCTGGCAATGAAACTAAGAATGAATTTACAAAGACCATCCCGGTTTCAATCTTCTCGGCAATAGCTTTACCGTGTTGTGGGTCAGCTGAAACGACGATTCCACCTAAACCTAATTCAGAGTCGTTAGCCAAGTCGATAGCCTCTTGATCAGAACTTACTTTAAATACTTGGGCAACTGGTCCAAACATTTCGTCGTAAAATTCGGGATTATCTTTATCAATATCAGTCAAAATTGTTGGTTGGATAAATTGACCTGGCAAGTCGATTGGTTGATTACCGTAATAAACGTTAGCACCACCAGCCACAGCTTTGTCAATTTGACCTTGAAGCTTCTCCTTGGCACGTTTGGAGTTCATTGGGGCAATTGTTGTCTTAGGATCCATTGGATCGCCAGGGACTAGTTTTTCAAAGTTAGCCTTGAGTTTCTTCAAGAACTCATCGTACAAATTGTCAGCAACGATAAAACGCTTGTCTGAAGTACATACTTGTCCAGCGTTATAAATCCGGACACGCCATGCTAAATCAACAGCTTTATCAACGTCAGCGTCTGACAAAACAACGAAAGCATCAGAACCACCTAATTCCATTGAATTCTTCTTCAAATTTTTACCAGCTGTTTCGGCAACAGATTGGCCACCACGTTTTGAACCAGTCAAAGCAACACCTTGAACACGTGGATCGGCGATAATGTCAGCTACTTGGTCGTAACTAGCAAACAAGTTAGTTAAACTACCAGCTGGAGCACCTGCTTCTTGAACAATTTTGGCAAATGCCTCAGCAGAACCAGGTGTATTTGAGGCATGTTTCAAAATCATGGGATTGCCGACCATAAAGTTAGGGGCAAAGACACGCATGATTTGATAATAAGGGAAATTCCAAGGTTCAACCATCATCAACACACCAGTAGCTTGATGTAAAATTTCAGCATCCCCCGTGTTACGACTACTGATTGGAGTTGGCTTTAATAAATCAGCACCATTGTCAGCGTAGTAATCAGCAATGATAGCACAGAGTTCAACTTCGCCCTTTGATTCAGCGTAAAGCTTCCCCATATCGATCGTCGCAATCTTTGCCAATTCGTTCTCGTTCTCACGTAAACGGTCAGCAATTTCGTGCAAAATAACGGCTCGACTAGCGACTGATTCATCGCGCCATTGCTTATATAATTTATAACCGGTACCTAAAGCTGTCTCAATTTCTTCACTAGTAGCGTCAGGATACGATTTAACAAGTTCATTTGTATATGGATTGACTGTTTTATATGCCATAATCAATTCCTCCTAATTTTCAAAACGAAAATCTCATTAGTTTTAATTTACGTTTCTATTGTAAGACAGCGATTACATAATTCAAGGATTTGAACTCGACCATTTTTTGCATTGGACCGTACCAGATATGAAAAGTAGACAAATCAGGAACTTTTTTCAAAACTTTTCAAAAAAGTGTAACATAAGGCATATATATAATTATATGAAGGGTGTTTTTTTATATGGGTGTCTTCTTTTCTAGTATTCAAGGAATTCTAATCATTATCGGTTTAATTGCAGTCGGCTATGGACTCAGTGCGCTCGGTTGGTTTTCTGAAAATTCAACACGTTTAATTGCAAAAATAGTTACTCAAGTTGCCTTGCCTACTTATATGATTTCCACAATTACCAAAGATTTCACGGCTGACAAGTTGATTAAACTGTTACCCAATTTGGCAATCCCTGTTATTTCGATGACCATTTTGATTTTTATTTCTATACTCTTAATTAAGATTTTGAAAATCGATCCTAAGCATAAAGGTTTATTTGCCTCGATGTTTTTCAATTCCAACACGGTCTTTGTTGGCCTTCCCGTTAACATGGCACTCTTTGGTGAAAAAAGTTTACCTTATGTTTTGGTCTACTACATGGCTAACACAACCTTCTTCTGGACACTAGGAACATATTTGATCCAGATGGATGGCGAAATCAAAGGTCACTTCAAACTCAAGACCACCCTCAAAAAAGTCTTTTCACCACCATTGATGGGTTTCATTATTGGTTTAATTTTGGTAATGTTACACATCCAATTACCAAAATTCTTAATGTCAGACTTTGAATATCTGGGTAACTTAACTATCCCATTATCAATGATTTTTATCGGTATTTCGATTTACAATGCTGGTCTAAAAAACATTTCTTTCCACAAGGACAACTTAGCTATCCTCTTCGGCCGTTTCATCTGTGCTCCATTGTTGATGGCTGGATTATTCCTCTTCATTCCAGCTAGTCCATTAATGAAACAAGTCTTCATCGTTCAAGCAGCTATGCCAGTTATGACAAATGCGCCAGTTGTTGCCAAACTTTATCACGCTGATTCCGATTACGCTGCGATTATGGTTACGGAAACAACCTTGTTGAGTTTGATTGTTGTGCCTATTATTATGGTTTTAATTAAGTAATGACGTACTAAAAAAGATCGAGAATAATCTCGATCTTTTTTTATTTTCTATTAATATATTTTTCGATACCTTTTCTTAAACGTTCCGCACCATCTTCAATATTACTCTTAGGTGTTGCTAAATTAACTCGCAAGAAACAATTACCATTGCCACGGTATTTCGTTCCTTCAGCTAAATACAAACCAGTTTCATCACGTAAAAATTGATTAAACTCATCTGATTTATCAGTTAATTTACTACAATCGAGCCAAGCTAAGTAAGTTGATTCTGCTGGAATAACTTTGATTTCGGGGATATTTTCTTGAACAAATTTTTCCAAATATTCTCGGTTAGTCTGAATATATTTCCGTAATTCGTGTAACCACTCGTGACCCTCAGTGTAAGCAGCAATAGATGCGTCGATTGCCAAGATACCAGGTTCGTTCAAAACATCTACTGAAATAGCTTTTTCAGCTAATTGACGCAGATGTTCATTCGGAATAATCATTGTTGAAGCATGTAAAATGGCTACATTAAATGTCTTACTTGGTGAAACCAAAGAAATACTATTATCAGTCACATCACTTGCCAATGAAGCAAATGGTACATAATCATGACCTGGCATTGTCAAATCACCATGAATTTCATCAGAGATTACTAACACATGATTCTTTTTAGCCATCTGACCAATTTTAGTCAAAGTTGCTTTGTCCCAAATATGACCACTTGGATTGTGTGGATTACAGACGATCATAACAGTCGTTTGTGGATCAAGCATCTTATTTTCCAAATCTTTCCAATCAATACTATATTGGCCCTTTTTATAAGTGAGTTCACTATTTAAAATATGCCGACCATTCTTTTCAATTGCTTGGAAAAATGAATTGTAATTGGGTTCTTGAATTAAAACATTGTCACCAACATCAGTTAGATGACGCAAAATCGAACCGATTGTAGGCATAATACCAGTACTAAAGACTAGCCAATCTATCTCTGGCTCAAAGTTATGTTCCTCTTTATACCAACTAGCAACTGCTTGATAATAGCTTTCAGGAACATATTGATAACCAAAAATACCTCGATCAACATCCTTATGCATTGCCTCAACAATTGCGGGAGCCGTTTGAATATCCATATCAGCAACCCACATTGGCAACTCATGTTCCTTAACATTCCACTTCTCAGAATTGGCGTTACGACGATCATTTATTTTATCGAAATTAAATTGCACAGTCTCCACCCCCTTTTTCTTAGTCACCCACAGGGTATCATCAAGTCAGTTCATATTGCTAGTGAAATATATTTGCTGTCTCGACTTCCTGAAGTTTTTCTTTTAAAAACAATTTGTACTTATACTGTTACCCAAATTAATTAATACCGACTAATATCGATATGTAATTTAAAGGATACGCGTGGTGCTAGTTAGTTTTGTTACCACTAACTTAAATAACAAGCTTGTCATAATTAAATATACTTCAACCATTTTAAGAAACTTAAATTTATATAAAGACATTAGTCGGAAGAATCGAGAATAGTTACTGGCTGTGAAAGTGGTGTTAGTACGGGTGGTTTCCCCGTGCTTACAGCACCGGGCGTGTTTGGAGACTCGTTTTCGAGGCTCCAAACCGAGGTCTGAGACCTTGGCTCAGACCGGTCCGCATAGCCAGTAACTATTTCTCGATTCTGGAGACGGCATCCTTCAATATACCCATCATTTATTTTGTTAAAACTGTAATTTTATAACCAATCATGCAATAATGTTATGTACATTAAATTAGAAAGTGTGTTATTTATGCCCTCCTTATTTCGAAAAAAAGATATCGTTAATGATCTCTTACACGAGGAAACTAGCCTCAACCGAACTTTGACCGCTAAAGACCTAATTATCATGGGTGTTGGTGTTATCGTCGGTTCTGGTATCTTCATTACTCCAGGTATTATCGCCGCTAATTATGCCGGCCCTGGGGTAATTTTGACGTATCTTTTAGCTGCTCTAGTTTGTATCGGGGCTGCCTTTTGTTACTCCGAATTCTCATCAACTATTCCGCTAGCAGGTAGTGCCTACACATACTCCTACTCAGTTTATGGAGAAATTGTGGCTTGGATCGTTGGTTGGTCGCTAATTTCTGAATACTTATTTGCGGCTTCATCAACAGCAGTTAGTTGGTCCGCTTATTTCCGTAATTTATTAGCAGGCTTTGGCATTCATTTACCAAAAGTCTTGCAATCTGCCGCAGGAACGGTTGGCAATCCCGAAGGTCGTTTTGATATTGTGGCTTTCGTTATTGTTTTAATCGCTACAACGCTACTACTTCAAGGTATGACCGAATCTATGAAAGTCAATACCATCATGGTTTACATCAAGATATTCGTCATTTTGTTATTTGTTGCCGTTACAGTCTTTTATGTTAAGCCGAAAAATTACAATCCATTCTTGCCATTTGGTGTTGGTGGAATTGGTCGTGGTGCCGCCGTGGCATTCTATGCGTTCTTAGGTTTTGATACTGTTTCTTCAGCCAGTGAAGAAGTTAAAAATCCTAAGCGCAACATGCCAATCGGTATCATTGCTTCCTTATTAATCGTCGCTATTCTTTACAGTTTAGTTTCGCTAGTTTTAGTTGGAGCTGTTAATTACAAACAATTAAACGTAGCTGATCCCGTTTCACATGCGTTAAATATTTTAAATCTAAACTGGGTTTCAGGTATCGTTTCACTAGGAGCCATTATGGGTATGACAACCGTGCTACTCGTCGTTATTTATGGTGGAACTCGCTTGATTTTCTCACTCAGTCGTGATGGCTTATTACCACGTCAATTTGAAACACTCAGTAAGCAAGGCGTGCCTTTGCGCAGCACCTTTTTAGTTGGACTCGTTGCAGCAACCGTCGCTGCGGTTATTCCAATTGAAAAAATCACTGAACTAGTTAATATTGGAACCTTATTGGCCTTTGCTGTAACGTCGATTGGTGTGATTTCGCTGCGTCACAGTAAGAATACCAAGGATTTGAAACCTGCTTTCCGCGTACCGTTATATCCAATTTTTCCAATTGTTTCCTTCGCAGCTTGTGTGTATTTAATGACACAACTACAAGCATTCACATGGAAAATGTATGCCGGTTGGACAGCTATTGGTCTAATCATTTACTTTAGTTACGGTTTCCGTCACAGTAATGAAAAATAAGAGTGCTGGGTAGCTTACAACATACCCTAAACTCTTATTTTTTTAGCTAAAATTTTTGTTTCATATACTGAAACTTTTAACTGACTTTTGGCTTTCTACTTAAAACAGATTATCTTACTCATTGAGAAAGGAATCAGCACATGCCAAACTCATCATCAACTTTACGAAACGGTTTAAAAATTCTGGAAATTTTGAAAGGTACAAGTGGGCTTCGTTTAACCGAGATCACCCAAAGATTAGGGTTAAACAAGACCACAGTGTATCGACTGTTAAGTACTTTAGTAGAACTGAATTATCTCAAGAAAATCGATAATAAATATTCACTCGTCCATCAAACTGATATTACTAATCAATATAACGACCCCTACCTCAATTGGGTCTCGATTCCTGTTTCCAAAAGCATCACTAATAAATTCCAAACAACGGCTTTTATTGGGATTCTTCGCGGAAAAGACGTCGTCATCACTCAAGTATTTCCAGCTAATCAAGGCTTCGATGAATTCAAAGTCTTGGGAAATGCGACTCCAGTTAATTTGAGTGCTTTAGGTAAAGGAATCGTCGCTTTCTTATCAGCTGCTGAACAACAAAATATTTTAAATCAATTGAATTTTGACATCGCTACTAAATATACCTTAACGGACCAATTAACTTTCCAACAAAATTTGAAAACAATTGCTCAAAACGGTTTTGCCCTCGATGATGAAGAGAGTACGATCGGTATTCGATGTTTGGCTGTGCCCATCTTTCGCAATCAAAGGGTCATTGCTGCTTTGGGAATTTCGGGTACTTTTGACAAAATTCCTCGAAGCAAATTAAAACAAATGGCTAAGGAACTCATTAATTGTAGTCGTGAGATCACTAACGAGTTCTTTTAGAGGAGATATTATGAAAACAGTCGTAATTACCGGTGCCGCATCTGGCATGGGACTTTGCGCCACAAAGAAATTTTTGAATAATAATTGGCAAGTCGTTATGGCGGACTATGACGTTAAAAATGGTCAAACTCAAGCCGATAAATTAGCTACTACTTTTAATGATGCCGTGCAATTCAAGCAAACTAATGTGGCCGATGCTAAGTCTGTTTCTGAATTAGCACAATTCAGTCATGACAAATTTGGCAAAATTGATGCCATCATTAGTAACGCTGGAGTTTTTGTTAAAGGTGCATTGCATGAAGTGGCCGAAAATGATTGGGACCGAATCATGAATATTGATGTAAAATCAGTCTATTTAATGACTAAGAGCTTTGTTCCGGACATGATTAAGCAACGTAGCGGCGTTATACTAAATACTGCTTCAATTTCTGGTTTAATGGGCGATTTCGATATGGCTGCTTACAGTACAGCTAAAGGTGCCCTAACTAATCTAGTTAAATCAATGGCACTGGATTACGGAAAGTACGGTATTCGTGTCAATAACATCGCCCCCGGCCCTACTAATACCCCAATGTTCCAACAAAATCCGCAAGCAGTGATCGATAAATTTGTTGCTGCTAGTCCATTGAAGAAAATTGTTGAACCAGAGGATATCGCTAATATGATGTATTTCTTAGCCTGCGACGAAGCTAGTTCAGTTACTGGTCAAAATATTGGCGTAACTGCTGGATTTGGTATTTATAGTAGTCAACCTCAACAATAATCCCAATAAATTTAAAAAAAGTTTTGCCAGATAATTAACCAATTTTTTTTGAGCATTTATACTATCTATTCAACGATGGTACCGATTTTTTCGAATTTATTTTCATCAAAAAATCTGCTCCATTTAAAAATAAATAATATTAATTGTCCCAAATGGGTTCCATTTTCCATCAAAAAAGGGCATAATACACATATTGTATTAAAGTTAGTTAGAGACTTAATTTTTCATAAGAATGGTTACTTTCTGAGATTAGCTTAAAAATGCAAAAAGTTTGCGCAAAAAGCGCTGGAGGTTCTCATTCATGGAACAAGGAACAGTTAAATGGTTTAACCCTGATAAAGGTTTTGGTTTTATTACTCGCGAAGATGGTAGTGACGTATTTGCTCACTTCTCAGCTATCCAAGGTGACGGATTCAAGACTTTAGACGAAGGTCAACACGTAACATTCGACGTAGAAGACGGCGACCGTGGACCACAAGCTACTAACATCGTTAAAGACTAGTTAGTAACATATAAAAATAATCTAAGTGATTGTAAAATCCCTAGTAATCATATTATTGATTACTAGGGATTTTTTTTGCATTCAATATGATTAATTTATAATCAGTCTTCTTAAGTATTATATTTTATTAATATATAGACTAAATATTCACTTGATTATAAAAAAATACCATTTTAGTAAAAGATTCTTACAAAAGATGAAATAAATAAATTTATCACAACCTTATAATTTGGAAGAGACATTATGTATATATTTCTTAAACAAATAAGAACCATAGGGGGATATTTATGAGATTTCAACAATTAAAACGTGATCCTAACGCAATTATGAGGAAAAAATTAGTCAAATCAAAGAAGTCATGGGTTGTGGTAAGTAGCCTTTCCATCGCCGGTGGATTATTGATGATGACAGCACCAAGTTATGTCGCTAAGGCCGACACAACTACAACTGCACCAGCAACACCTACAGAAACAGTTTCTAAGGCACCTTCGGCCACTCCCGAACCTGCAGCTTCTTCAAATAATGAGGGTACTGTTACTGGCAGTGATACACCTAGCCCAGCTACTCCTGCTGGCACATCTGCAAGCGATTCTAAAGGTACGGGAACTGTTACTCCAGCCCCTGTTGTAGGAGAAAATACTCAACCTGAAGATACCAAGGCACAAACTACTGAGGAAACTCCAGCTAATCAAAATAACCCAGTTACTCCAATAACAAAGGACACAGATACTGAAGTACCAGTTGAAAAACCTGCTGACACTCCAAATCAAGATGTCCAAGTGGTTAAAGCCGCTGCTGCTCCAGTTGCTCAACTATCAGCAACAAAAAAAGTTGTTGAAGCACCAACTGAACCAACTACTCCTATCGATCCTGCTAAACCAGCAACAGAAACTCCTGCTGCGGACGAAAGTGGTGCTGTTCCTAGTGGCGATGTTAAACAAGAAGATGCATTAAAAACTGCTGCTGATGCTAAACTATTAGTCGCCGCAACAGTTCCTGCAGATGCTGTTTTAAGCATACCCGCTTTGGATGCTGATATCGCTGCTGTTCCAGTTGTTGAAGATGTAACCGTTCCTACAGATTCCGGTAACGGTTGGAATGTTACTGATAGTGGTACTAATTTACACATTACTGGTCCACTTGATGAAGGAACTGGTGTTGATCATGAACGTTGGGGCGGTAATACAAAAACAATTACACAGGTAAACATTGAACCTGCTACAGGCACATCAATTGCAGCTCCATTAGATTCATCATATTTATTTGCTAACATGACAAACTTAGAGGGAATTACCGGATTAGATAAACTTACGTTCCCCTCAGATAGTTCTAAATCGGTTAACGCCGAAGGAATGTTTAAAAATGATTCTAAAATCAAAAATATCGATTTATCTAATAACACTCTAACAAGATTTACAAATATAAGTCATATGTTTGAAAACGACCATGCTCTTGAAACAGTAACTATGGGATTCAATTTCTTTAAAAACATTATTGACGGAAGTTATGCATTCGCAAACTGTGAATCCTTAACTGACATTGTTGGACCAGAACTTGTTGCTGGGCAGGGAGTCACACATAGTATGAATCAATGGCTTGCTCCTGATGCAACCGATTTAAGAGGATTTTTCAAAAATGACATTAGTTTTAAAACAATAAATGTCTATACATGGGCATGGAATTCAAATACTGAAACCGGTGACTCATCCATTGGTGAAGGTATGTTTGATGGTACTAGTTTAGATAGTATTGTTTTAAACTCAGGTCTTCATTTTAATCCAAAAACGGCTTTAACATCAGGCGACGGTACTAGATGGCAGAGCACGAATACTTCAGGACCAGTTCAAACATTTTCAGCAATGCCTATTTTAGGTACTTCAAATAACATTACCAATGGACTAGGTTACATATACGATGGTTTACAAGACCATTTTGCTGGTGGTTATTCTAATTATACTAATCCCACTACCAAGAGCAATCCTCTCAAGCGTCTTGAATTTAAAATTGATAAAACCACAGCCTCTAAGCTTGGAGACCCTATTGATAATATTGTAAATGTAGATACAGATCAAGGTCCCATTACATTTACAGCACATGGTAAATTTGGTGAAACCAGTATAGTAGATGTACCTACATCTTATGATTTTAATGGTCATACTTATAATTCTACTTCACACGTTCAAGTAGCATTTGGTCAAATGACTCCTACAGCAGCAGTTATACCTGTCGATGAAGCTGGAAGTACTGACCCTAACGGAATCGTCTATAGTCGTATCCAAGCTAATGCGGGTAATGTAACCGTCCAAACGACTACAAACGGTGTAACAAGTGATCCAATAACAATTGCCGTAACGCCAAATACTGATACTTACGCCGGTGACACCTTACCTGTCACCGTACCAATTCCAAAGGGATATCATACAGCCGATGGTGCTGATTCCATTAGCGTAACCTATGATAAAAATGGAAACCCCGTAATTGCTGATACAACAATTACATTAATTGGTGATACGATTCCCAGTTCTACTCCAAATCTAACTGCAATTGCTGGACCCGACAAAGAGAATATCACTGTTACTATTCCAGAGGGTATTGTTGGTACTACAGCTAACGTTAAACCAAATGAATCATTCAATGGTTATTCAACTCCTGATATCACCATTACTTATACGGCCGATGGTGCAGTTCTTTCTCAAAATAATGTACCCATTGATTCTACGAACCCCATCAAATACATTGGTATTGCGACTAAAGGAATCGACGATTCCTCTGTCGCCGTCGATCAAGCTGGTAATAAGATAACTGTGCCTATCACTGCCCCTGCTGGTACTGTAGGTTCTCCTCAAAATATAACCAT
>NZ_AZFV01000049.1 GCF_001435815.1 Companilactobacillus nantensis DSM 16982
CTCGCTTTTGAACCTTGAGAAAACCGCTCAAGTTTCAAAAGTCGTCCGTGCTGTAAGAGCAAAAATCGTGCTCTAACACCACCATCACAGCATAACTCCATAACTCTCACCCTCCGGCTAGTGGGACTGCTGCAGCTTTATTACTATGATTCGGAAGCAAAAAATTTGGGGGCGTCTTCAAGCTGTCCTTTTTCAAGTCTTAAGCTGGAATTATACAATTGGTACATTTTAAATCTACTGTTTTGTCATTTATGAAAATTATTTTAGGATGATAATAAACAAAATTAAATTTATATAGTTTGGTTTGTGAGTACAAAATAGTTAACCATAATTGGAAATTTTGTTAGGCTGTTTAAGTCATATATGGTAGTAATTTTGTCAGATTATTGTTCTTTTTGAAGTTCAAAATTAGGTTCTAAGGGATAGGCTAACTGTGGATTGATTTTCTCATCATTGGTGGAAAATACTGACGGGAGAAATTTGCAGAAACTTATCAATTCGTTTTATAATTGGAAACAATAAAATATAGGATATAAAAAATGAAAAAATTTAAAATAATTTCTATCATAATTGGTATAATTTTAGTCATAATTTTGGGAATTGGTGGTTTATTTGTTTATCGAACCCAAGAATCGCTGAAATCGTTGGATACCAATAAGAATAGTGTTTCTAAAAAAATCGATCAGAGTAAACCTTTTTCTATCTTGTTACTGGGAGCTGATACTGGGACTGATGGCCGGGTTGATCGTGGTAATTCGGATACTATGATGTTATTGACGCTCAATCCTCAAAAGAAGCAGACTGTCGCTTACTCGATTCCCCGTGATGCTTTGGCTGAGATGGTGGGAGATAGTCCGAAAAATGTTCAAAAAATCAATGCAGCTTACAATATTGGCTTGTCTAAGATGGCCAAAAAGACTGTTGGTAGTTTGTTAGGTGTGCCTGTGGATTATCATGTGGCTATTAATATGGAGGCTTTGGAAAGAACTGTTGATTTTGTCGGTGGAGTGACTGTTACTAGTCCAATGAATGTTTCTTTTGATGGCGTAACGATTCCTAAGGGAACGCATCATTTGAATGGTAAAGAAGCGTTAACTTATGCTCGAATGCGTTATCAAGACCCTCGTGGTGATTATGGTCGGCAAATTCGTCAGCAACAAATCCTTCGGGCTGTTGTTAAGAAATTAGAGCAACCGAAATATCTTGTTAAAGTGCCTGATTTAATCAAAAAGTTGGGTAGTGATATCAACACTGATTTAACAACGTCTCAAATTGATCAAATCATTTTGAAATATCATAGCAGTGCCAAGAAGATGGAATTTAACCAAATTCAAGGACAAACAGCATGGATTAACGAAAGTTCGTATCAAATTTTACCAACTTCGACAATGCAAAGTGCTTCAGATAAATTACGTGCTAATCTTGGTTTGGAACAACAGACATTGGATAATACTGAAACACGCTTGAATGCAAAGAATCCGGCTTTCTTTGCGAACGAAGATGATACTGACTATGACACTTTTGATTTAGATACAGTTCATTATTCAAATAACACATATTAAAAATATGATTTTTACTAAAAAAGAATACCCATGAGAAAAAATTCTCGTGAGTATTCTTTTTATTATCCATTTAACTAAAGATTGAAAGAATCAAAACATACTTTAACTCTTGATATTCTAGTCATCATTGACGAAAAAATAATCAAGCCAAACAAGTAATATTCCAATTTATTTATGTTTAATCAAAACCCAAAAATAAACTAGCCGGAAGAAGCAATAATTTAGGTCGCTGTGAAGGTGGCGTTGGCGCTTTAGCGCCTACACCACGGGACGAGTTTTGAAACTCGCGTTTTGTGCGAGGTTCAAAATCGAGCCGAAAGACCTTGGCTTTCGACGGTCCCCACAGCGACCTAAATTTCTTGCTTCTGGAGGCGAACTACTACTATCTCCACAGCATATTTAACTTTCAACTATTTTAATCAATTATAAAGTGATGTCAGCAGTCAGACGACTTGTTTGGTATGGAAAACGGGATTCTGAAATTTCGAATGGTTGACCATCATCGAGGTAGCTCAATTGATTAATTACAAGCACCGGTTCACCAATCTTTTTGGCAATACCTGTATCGACATCGGTGTGGTCAGCTTTGTCAGCGTGAACGATACGGTGTGTCCCTTCGATGCTGAGTCCTTCTTGTTGTAAGTGTCCATAAATAGATTTTTCCAAAATATCTTCGGTCAGAGTTGTAATAGCAGTTGGCATGATAGTGTGTTCATAGGCGAAGATTTTTCCATTGACGTAGCGAACTCGACGGATGACGTAGACTGGTTCGGTTGGCTGGATAATTAACTTATCAGCTTCATCTTTGGTGGGAATCCGGGCTGACAATTCTAAAACTTTACTAGTGACAGTTTTACCTTGATTGGTCATAGTGGCACCAAATGGTTTATCAATTGGTGAAACTTTTCCGAAATTATCGCTATGTTGGTTGGGCACGTAGTCTTTACGTACGTAAGTACCAGATCCACGTTTAGAGTAAACCATACCCTCAACCATTAACAATTGGAGTGCTTTGTGTACAGTGATTCTGGTTGTATTAAAGTTTTTAGCAATTTGATTTTGATCAGGCATCAATTCTCCAGGTTCGTACTGACCGTTTTGAATTTGATGCCTTAAAGTGTTTGCGACTTCTTTGTACTTGTATGCCATAAGTAAATATCCCCCTAGACCATTTCAGTAATAGTTTAGCATTAATGAGCAACAATTTCCGTCTCTTTTAAAAGTATATACTTATTTTTAATGAGACGTTTACATTATGCTGTTTTGTGGTATGCTGAAACCGTATTCATAAAGAAGGGCGGATGAATCATGACAAATAAATTGCCAGAGGATTTCTTTTGGGGAAACTCTACTTCGAGTATGCAAACTGAGGGTGCTTGGAATTTAGATGGTAAAGGAAAGTCAGTTTATGATATTAAAGAAGCGACTGAAAATACTTCTGATTGGCATGATGCCATTGACGAATATCACCGTTATGAAGAGGATATCAACTTGATGGCTAATCAGGGGATGAATTTTTATCGGTTCCAAATTTCTTGGAGTCGGGTAGACCCTGAAGGTAATGGAAATTTCAACGAAGCTGGAATCGAATTTTACGATAAGTTGATCAATGCTTTGTTAAAACGTAATATTACGCCAATGATTTGTCTGTATCATTTTGATATGCCATTGAAATTAGCTGAAAAGTACAATGGCTTTTTATCACGGCCAGTGGTCAGTGCTTTTGTTAGATATGGAATTGAAATGGTGAAACGCTTTGGTGACCGAGTTAAATATTGGATTACCTTTAATGAACAAAATTTGTACCATACGAGTGAAGCTTTTAATATTTCCGGTTATTTGAAAGGTGACAAAACGATTGATGAAATGTACCAAATTAGCCATCACGTCATGTTAGCTCATGCAGGAGTGGCTAATTACATTCATCAAAAGACCGATTGTTTGATTGGTGGGATGCTAGCTTATAGTGAAGTTTATCCAGCGACACCAAATCCACGGGATGTTTTGTATGCCCGTCAAATTAATGAATTTTTAAACCGGAATTTGTTGGATTCCTTTGTTTATGGTCGTTATTCACATGAAGTAATGACGTACGTTAGAAATCACAAGATTGAAATGGACTATCAATTAAATGACGATGAGACATTGATTCAAGTTACTTCTGACTTTTTGGCATTTAGTTATTATCGGAGCGAAACCATTAGCGCTGATGATGTGCCCGCTGGGACAGTACCTAATCAGTACTTGGAGTATGGTGCCAAAGAGAATCCATTTTTACAAACATCTGAATTTGGTTGGCAAATCGATCCGTTAGGTTTTCGCGATATCTTGACGAAAGTTTATAACGAATATGGTGTGCCAATGTTTCCGATTGAAAATGGGATTGGCATTCGTGAAGAATATACTGGGTCTGAAATTCAAGATGATTACCGGATTAATTATTTACGTGACCATATTCAAGCGATGAAAGATGCCATTTTGGAAGATGGCGTTGAAGTTTTAGGCTACTTAGGTTGGGGATTGATTGATATTCCTAGTTCTAGCGGCAATATGGACAAGCGTTATGGCACTGTTTTTGTCAATCGAACTAACCATGATTTGAAAGATATGGAACGCATACCTAAGAAAAGTTATTGGTGGTTAAAGCAAGTTATTGAAAGCAATGGAGCTAACTTGGACAATTTAATTCCAGCCAGTTCACGTTAAAGAGCCGTCTCCAGAACCGAGAAAACTTTAACTGGCTATGCGGACCGATTCGAGCCAAGGTCTCGAATCTCGGTTTGAAGCCTCGCAAAAACCGCGAGTCTCCAAACACGCCCGGTGGTGTAAGAGCTAAAGCTCTAACGCCACGTTCACAGCCAGTTAAAGTTTCTCGATTCTTCCGACTAGTTTCTTTTAGAAATTTAATTTTCGTAGGCTGTGGAAGTGTATGAAACTATGATAAATTCACTACAAAGATACGTATGCAATTTAAATTGACAATAAAAAATTAATTACAAATATAAATATTAAATAAAGAGTATCTAACTAAACTCGAAATTTGGTTAGTACTCTTTTTATTTTGAAAAGATTAATGTATTTTCATGAAAATATACTATACCAGATTTTGAACACATGTGTTTAACGTTGATAGACAGCTAAAACTAATGTGATAATAATCACAAAAATAGGTTGTTTTGATTAAATGTAAGCGTTAACATGAAAATGAAATGTGTTTGGAGGTGGACAGAATTGATGACTGTTGAAGATATTAAGACGATGCAACGATTTCATAATCCGGTGTCAATCGGTGATATTAAAAAAGCTGCCCAATTGATTCATCAGGTTGGTCGGGTGACGCCCTTGATTCAATCGATGTTCTTGAGTCGTGATGTGACTGGTGGGGAAGTTTATTTGAAACTTGAGAATATGCAGCTGACTGGTTCGTTTAAATTTCGCGGTGCTTTTAATAAAATTAATCACTTGAGCGCTGCGGAAAAAGCTCGTGGCGTGATAACTGCTTCGGCTGGTAACCATGCTCAGGGTGTGGCTTTGACGTCTAAGTTGTTAGGTATTAAATCAATTGTCGTGATGCCACATGGTGCTCCGTTAGCCAAACAACAGGCTACTGCTGGCTATGGAGCCACAGTTGTTTTGCATGGTGATACTTTTGATGAAGCTCACCAATTCATGGAAGAAGAAGCTGCGCAAAAAGGTTATACGATTGTTGATCCATACGATGATGTGGATGTGATTGCTGGTCAAGGTTCGATTGGTTTGGAAATTTTGGAACAACTGCACGATGTTGAAACTGTGATTGTTCCTGTTGGCGGTGGCGGTTTGATTTCTGGTATTGCCACGGCTATTAAAGCGATTAATCCTGATATTCATTTGATTGGTGTGCAGTCTGAAAATGTTCACGGGATGACAGCATCGTATCAAGCTGACGAAATAACGACGTATGGTGTTGGTAAGACTTTAGCTGATGGGACGGCTGTTGCTACACCAGGTCAAATAACGTTCCCAATCACTAAAAATCTGGTTGATGAAATGATTTTAGTTAGTGAAGATGAGATTTCGACGGCCATGAAAGATTTATTACAACGTGCCAAAGTAGTGGCTGAAGGAGCTGGAGCTTTGCCAACGGCTGCTTTAGAAGCACACAAGATTGATCCTAAGTGGCTCGAACATAAGAAAGTCGTAGCATTAGTTTCTGGGGGCAATGTCGACCTTGAACGAGTGGCAACTAATATCGATCATTTTGTTGGATAAGGGTGTCTTAAAAATTGGAGAACGCGTATCATAAATGATATAAAGAAATTTTTAATTGGGGGATAAAAAATGACAGAACTCGATCGTATCGAAGCATCAGCTTGTACATCAATTATGGTAGGTAAGAAAGCTTCAATGGACGGAGCAACTTATATTTCAAGAAACGAAGACCGTATGTTGGCAATTGAACCAAAACGTGTCATCGTGCAACCAGCTGTTTCTGGACGTCATGAAACATATGTCTCACCTTATAACAATATGACGGCACCATACCCAGAAAGTGGTTACCGTTATACCGCTACACCAAGTACTAATCAAAAGACCGCCGGTCCCAATGAAGAAGACGGGTTTAATGAGAAAAATGTTGGTATGAGTGCGACTGAGAGTGTTTATGCCAATGAAAAAGTTTTAGCTTTTGACCCATATGTTAAAGATGGTTTAGCCGAAGATTCATTAGCAACCTTAGTATTGCCATACATCGATTCAGCACGTGATGGTGTGAAGTATTTAGGCGATTTAGTTGCTAAATATGGTTCCGCTGAAGGTAATGGTTTGCAATTCAACGATAAAGACGAAGTTTGGTATATGGAAGTTGTTACAGGCCACCAATGGGTTGCTGTCAGAATTCCTGATGACAGTTACGCCGTTGCTGCCAATCAAGTTGCTATCCAAGATATCGACTTTAACGACCCAGAAAACTACATGTGGGCTGATGGGATCCAAGAATTTGTAACTGAAAACAATTTGAACCCTGATTTTGACCGTTGGGATTTCAGACATATATTTGGAACAGACACTGAACAAGATCACCATTACAACACACCACGTGTCTGGTTCGCTCAACGTTATTTGAACCCATCAATTCAGCAAGAACCAGAATCACCAGAACTTCCTTTCATTAGAAAAGCTGAAAAGAAAATTGCTGTTGAAGATATCCAATATATTTTGAAGTCACACTACAATGAAACAAAATATGACCCAATGGGCAGCGGTTCAGACCACGACAAACGAACATACCGTGCCATTTCATTATCAAGAACAGCTAACTCACACATTTTACAAATGAGAGATTCAGCAAAAAATGGAGCTGCCGGTGTCGAATGGACAGGCTTTGGAATTCCAAGCTTCTGCCCACACGTACCATTCTTTACCAATGCCAATGACGTAGACGAATCATATAATTATACGCCAGATAAGCTAGATATGAAGAGTGCTTATTGGATGTACGAAACACTAGCAATGGTTGTCGAATCACATTACAAGGAATTTGTTGAACCAAACTTGGACTATCAAAAAGAATTGTCATCATGGGCCAGAAGAAAGATTGCTGAAGTAGACAAGAAAGCAGTCACAATGAAGGGCACTGAATTGACAGATTACTTAACAGAACAAAATAAAGAAATTATCAAACATTATAATGACGCAACCAAAGCTCATATTGCAGATTTGGTTACTAAAGGAACAGAGTTATCGAAGTTAACATTTAAGATGGATCCCAATCTCTAGAGAGCGGAGCAGGCCCGGGAATTTCCGAGCATTTTCGTAGGACTGTGAATTGCACACCGGTTTTGTGTGCGATTTACAGTCCTATGAAAAGCGGAAGAAATTGGCCTGCGTAGCTCGTTTTAGAGCCGCTGCAGTCATATGGTCTAAAAAAACACAGCATATATATAAGAACCAAAAACCGACAAATACCATAAAAAAAATACCTCCCAAACCAACCAAGGTAGGTGTAAAAGGTATTTGTCGTTTTTTTGTCTAAAGGTTGAAAGGCTCAAAACATAGTTTAAGTCTTGGTACTCTAGTCATCATTGACGCGAAAATAGCCAAACTAAACAGTAATACTCCAATTTATTTATGATTAATCCAAAACAAAAATACTAAACTAGCCGGAAGAAGCAAGAATTTAGGTCGCTGTGAAGGTAGCGTTATAGCTTTAGCTATTACACCACGGGACGAATTTTGAAACTCGTGGTTTGTGCGAGGTTCAAAATCGAGATTGAAGACCGTTTTTTGGCTTCAATCGGTCCCCACAGCGACCTAAATTTCTTGCTTCTGGAGGCGGCCTATTACAAACTTCACATCATATTTAACTTTCAACTTTTAGTTATTAAATAAAAATAATAATGAATTACAACATCAATAATTGTAAAATTTAATTATTGAATACAAAGAGGTATGTGCCATGAAAGATGTGCGTTTTAAAAGTGTTTTTGACATTATCGGACCGGTAATGGTGGGTCCTAGCAGTTCCCATACAGCTGGAGCCGCCAGAATCGGAAAAGTGGTTCACGATATTTTCGGAGAGAAACCAGAAAAAATTACCATTGATCTCTATGAATCTTTTGCTAAGACATATCGTGGTCATGGAACAGATGTCGCCATCGTCGGTGGTCTTTTGGGAATGGAACCAGATGATGAGCAACTAGCTGATTCTTTGAAAATTGCCTACGAACAAGGTATCAAGGTAGCTTTTGTACCCAAAAGCGATAAAGTTGACCACCCTAATACTGCCAAAATCACTTTAGTTAAAGGCGACCACGAGCTGTCTGTAACAGGCGTTTCAATCGGTGGCGGAAATATTCAGATTTCTGAAATTAATGGTTTTAAGATGTCATTGAGTTTGGGAACACCAACTTATATCACTGTTCATCAAGATATTGCTGGAATGATTGCCAAAGTAACTGACGTCTTTTCTAATTTCAATATTAATATCGGAACGATGACTGTTACGCGTGCTTCTAAAGGTGAAAAGGCCATTATGATTATCGAGGTTGATGAACGTCGTGACCGTCCAGAAATTTTGAGCAAACTAAAAGCCTTGCCTAACGTCGATAACGCAACGTATTTTGAATAATAGGGGATTACAAGATGTTTTATACAATTAAAGAATTAGTTGAAAAAAGTGCTGATTACGATTCAGTGGCTGACTTGATGATCCAAACAGAAATGGAAAATACGGATCGTAGTAAAGAATTTATTCGTTCGCAGATGGAACGTAACCTGGAAGTTATGGAAAAATCAATTGAACAAGGTATTGCTGGAGTTAAATCAGTAACTGGTTTAACTGGCGGGGATGCTAAGCTGATGGATGCATACATTAAAAAGGGCGATTTCTTAAGTGGAGAGCCAATTTTGGAAGCCGTCCGTAACGCTGTAGCGGTCAATGAAGTTAATGCCAAAATGGGATTGATTTGTGCCACACCAACTGCTGGTAGTGCTGGAGTTTTAGCCGGGGTACTAGTAGCAACAAGGGATAGACTTCATTTAACACGTGATCAACAAGTGGATTTTCTTTTCACAGCTGGAGCTTTTGGACTGGTTATTGCAAATAATTCCTCAATTGCTGGAGCGGAAGGCGGCTGTCAGGCTGAGGTTGGTTCAGCGGCCGCTATGGCATCAGCTGCCTTGGTTTGTGCTAAAGGTGGAACGGCGCAACAAGCCGCTGAGGCTATTTCTATTACGCTCCAAAATATGATGGGACTCGTTTGTGATCCCGTGGCCGGTTTAGTTGAAGTACCTTGTGTTAAACGTAATGCACTTGGTTCTTCACAGGCAATGATTTCGGCAGATATGGCCTTGGCAGGAATTAAGAGTGTTATTCCAGTTGATGAAGTTGTCGAAGCGATGCATAAAGTTGGACAACAAATGCCTTCAATCTTTAAAGAAACTGCTGAAGGTGGATTAGCAACAACACCAACTGCCTTGAGATTGAAAAAAGAGATTTTTGGTGATTAAAACAAAAAAATCACCCAAGATAGGTGATTTTAGTTTTTTACCATGCAACGGGTCCATTAATATTTGTAAATGTTGCATTATCTTTGTTTTCAAAATCGGTAGCTAAAGCAATTGTACGTTTAATTCCTACAGTAATTGGTTTAGCGCCCATTTCACGAGCTTGTTCTGGAGTAGCACCGCCAAATTCAGTGGCTACCATACCAGGGTCAATTGCGTTAACTGTAATTGGTAAGTTATTTCGGCTCATTTCCTTGGCCAATTGAACGGTAAACATATTGGCAGCAGCTTTGGCAGATTGGTAACCAACCGCTACGGCACGATAAACTTCGGATTGGGGATTTAGGGCTTCTGTTTTAGATCCCATCATACTGGAAATATTAATTATTTTAGCTTGAGGAGCTTTCTTTAATAGTGGCATCATTTTTTGTGTCACATCGATTAATCCAAAATAGTTAACTTCGAAATCTTTTCGAAGCAATTCTTGTGAAATTTGGGATGGTTCCATTCCAAAGTCAAAAACACTGCCGGCATTATTTATTAAAGTTGTTAAATAACCATATTTTTTTGCTAATGTATGAGCAGCGGCAGTAACTGAAGTTGAATCAGTTACGTCTAGTTGGATAGCATCTAGTTTTAGACCCTCAGAATTAAGCTTTTCAACAGCTGCAAGACCATTATCTAAATTACGTGAACCGATAATAACTTTTTGACCAGATGTTGCCAAACTTTTTGCAATTGCAAGTCCCATACCGCGATTGCCTCCGGTAACAAGGGTAATGACTGAATCATTTTTCATAATATATATACCTACCTTAACTGGAATGTTGAACAGCTTATCACGCTGGTGTTACACTAGCGCAAGCAAAAAAATAAAAAAGTGGTGGTCATTATTTATTCAATTAAAACTGTGGCAGAAAAGTATGATGTTACATACGATACTTTAAGATATTATGAAAAAATTGGGTTGCTACAAGATATTAAACGAAATTCTCAGGGACAACGAGAATACTCTGATGCTAATTTAAATAGTCTTAATAAAATTATTCATTTACGCGTGGTGCTAGTTGATTTG
>NZ_AZFV01000005.1 GCF_001435815.1 Companilactobacillus nantensis DSM 16982
AACTGAGCCACTGTGACATCACTTGTATTATTATAGTTAAAGATATCAGTTGCTGTCAATGTAAAAATTGATAATTATTAAAAAATATCTTAATTTATGGCAAAATAAAAGGCTCACTTTATAAAAAGTGAACCATCCCTAATAATATTTTACTGAATGACATTATTTACTGAAGAAAGAGGCCTTGTTTTCGCCCTCTAATTCGGCCAAAACTTCTCTATCTTGTGTTGAAGTTTTAGTTCTTTCGGCATTTAATAGTGATTTGATTAATTCTAGTAATTTCATAATCTTCATCTCCGAAATAACAGCAGCTTTTTTTGTCGTCAGAATTTGGACAAAACGCTTATTGGATAAGGTTTCATTGCCTTTATCTATGACTTAATTATATCAGAAATATTACATTTGACATAAAAAAACGTATGTTTTCAGTAAAAAAAAGTTTATTTTTCAAATGTAAAGGTATACATATTTTAAAAATGACTATTTAGGGTTCTACTAGTTCTTTGCGACGATTTTCGATGATGTTTTGTAGTTCCTCAAGATCATCCAATGTCGACTTTTTACGAATAAAACTTCTTGCTGAAGAGCGCATTGCTATGTAATTTGCCCGTTCGCGGTGATTCTTGTGCCATTTTTCGTTGGCGCGTTTTTGTGCATCTGTTAAGACCATATATTTCTCTCCCTTAAAAACATATCTTTGAAATTATATACAATGTTATTTTAGTAGACAAGGAAAACTATGAATAATTTCATATAAGTTTGTTGTAAAAATGGTTACATGAAATTCTTGTACATTAATATTATTAGTTTAGAATGTTAACTAAATTGATATTTTGTTCATTGGGGGTTTATTTTTAAATGAAGAAGATAATGAAAACTACCACAGGTACTTATCACGGCGTGATGGATCATAATCACGTGGACTTTTTAGGCGTTCCATTTGGATATGGTCGTCGATTTAAGCGAGCAGAAGAATTTTCAATGGCAAAATTTGGAACTAACGAAGTTAATAAAATGCATTATGCGGTTCATAATGGTGTTCAACCAATGCAAAATGAAGCGTTGAAACAAAATAATAAAATTTCTTTTGGTGAGAATTGTTTAAATCTCGATATTTGTACCCCTGATGTAGATGGAAAATTTCCCATTGTTATTGAGTTTTATGGTGGTGGGTTTGTCCAAGGCGGTAATTACAGTAAACAAATGTCTTGGCTTGATCATCAATCAGTTGTGCATGTCGTTCCTAACTATCGCTTAGGATTATTTGGTTGGGGTGTAGTTGACGGTGGCGATACTAATGTTGGCTTATCTGACCAATTAATGGCGATTCAGTGGGTAATTGACAATGCCAATAGTTTTGGTGGGGATGTTGACAATATTACGCTAGCGGGTCTGTCAGCCGGTGCTAAGTCAATTGGTGCATTAATGTCATCTAACTCACACATTCTTGATCGAATTCAAAAAATCATGCTTTTCTCTGGTGGAGTTCAAACAATCCGCGATTTGGAAACAGCCAAACGTGTTTCTGAAATGATTTGTCAGGATAATCACATTAAATCAACTAAAGATCTGTTCAATTTGACCGATGATGGCTTACAGCTAGTTCAACAACGTGCTTTGAATAATCACACGGCAACAAATTGGTTTGGCCCGGTCATTGATGACGATTTGATTTCTAATAATTGGACTGAGAAATTGGTTCAACGTTTGAAACGGACTCACTTTAAGTCCATTATTTCCGCGGGAAGCAATGAATTGGAAAATTATAAATCCATGAGCATTGATCACCTTGAAAATGATGTCTTACCCGATCTATTTGGGAAAAATGGGGAAGTATTTAAACAAGCTTTGTTAACAAAAACATATTCAAAAAATGATTTTGTCAAAATGTTAGGTACAGCGATGTATCGATTGCCAGCCAGAAGATTAGCTGGATTATTAGCTGAGGTCGATGATGCTGAAGTATATTGCAATTCAGCTAAAGTTTTTGAAGGTCAACACGGTGGTATTATCCGTTACTTAAATGCACCTTTAGCAGAGTTGAACATTGATTATCGAAAGAATCGACAATACTTGTTGAATTTATTATTGGAATTTATCGTTAGTGGCAAGCCTTATGAGGAAGAAATTAAGTATGAGTGGCCACTATTTGATGATGATCGACTGGTTATGGAAGTTGATCCTGATGATTTGAAGAGTGTTTCCGTAATTGATCAACGTTATTCTGCTGATTTACCATGGCAATCTTATAAAATATAAAAAAATATATGCTGATGTATTAGTATTTTTGGCATTCGAATAAAAATAAATCTTGCAAAGAAAATAATTTAAATTTACAATAGCCTCGAAGTGCTTAAAGTTTAAGCATTATTTATAATGCTTGGGATTTTAGAGGTGGAGATTTGAAAAGGAAGTTTTCGTTTATTATTACAGTTGCTTTCATTCTGATGGATGTAGTTGTTGCATATTTAACGCAACGAGCAATTATTAGTAATTTAATGGGGATTTTAATTGGTGTTGGTTTAGTTATCGCGCTGATACTAATCACAAGAGTCTTCAAGAAGTGGAATTTGAAACGCGGCAAACTTGTTGTTGCAGCAGTTTTCTTCTTTCTAATTTTGGGACGATTGGTCATGACTACCTTAGCGTAGTAAAAATTTGAATATTATCAGAGGATTGTGTGAGAGCCAGTATACACAATCCTTTTTTAGTATAATGAGATTTGTAGGGTGCCGTCTCCAGAGCCGATAAATAGTCACTAGCTGTGCGGACCGGCCTGAGCCAAGGTCTCAGGCCTCGATTTTGAACTTCGCAAGGTACGCGAATTTCAAAACTCGCCCGGTGCTGTAATGGCTAAAGCCATAACAGCACTTTCACTGCTAGTGACTATTTATCGGCTCTTCCGACTAGTTTTTTGAGGATTTGATTTTTATAGGTTGCTTAAATATATTAATGCATTATGAATTTACCCTAAGCGTATAAAAGTCATTTGAATCAATAACCGGTAATATATTTGAACTCTTTGAATTCTAACCACACTAGAAATAATTGATTTCTTAATACCGGACGCGGAAGTCAACCTTCAGTAATTAATTTCAAAAAGGAGTTACCCCATGTCGAATCGTTCATGGAAAAGAATTATCTTAGGATTTATCTTTTTAGCATTTAGTATTTTTTATACAGCTATTTTTTATTGCCAAGCTAATTTTAGTCAGACAATGATTTTTAACATTGCTCATCTGAAAAGTTTAGGTAATGTTTTTACTTCACCTATCAATTTTGATTATTGGAATCATTCAGGAAGTCAGATCAATCTTTTTAGTCCTTGGTTAACGTTATTGCCAGGGTGGATCTTGGTTAGTCTTAATACTTTCTGGGGTTTTGGTGTTTATTTGACCGGAATTACTCTTTTGACATTTATTAGTGCTTATTTCTATATGAATAAATTTTCACACGATACTTTTGAAGCGTTATTGTTCTCTGTGATTTACACATGTTCCTTTAACCGTTTCAATTTGATTTTTCACGACCAGCGTTTAGAAAACTATTTAGTATTAATTTTTTTACCAATGGTTTATTATGGAGCCTATTTATTTTTCAAAAATAAGTCTTGGAAAACGTTAGTCTGGGGTTTTGCTTTAGTGATTTGGACGGCTCCATATGTGGCACTTGGGGTAGCTTTAACGTTGATTCCGATATATTTATTGATGGTATTCACTAAAAGAACTCACCATTGGCGTTACTGGGGAACATTGGGACTGAATTCTCTGATCGTTTTTGGAATGGTTACTTTGGGAACAATTGGGTTTATTGGCCCATTAATTAATCAACAGTGGTCAAAAAAAATTGTTCAAGCTCCTATCAAAAATTTCGATTATATCGAATGGTTCCAACAATTACATTTTTCGATGGCTCAAATGTACATGTTGATGGGAATTGGTATTTTACTAGCATTATTAGTTTTATTGATTTTTTTGAAGAGTCGCTTCAGCTACAAGGTTCTCATTATCGAAATAATTCCGTTGACGGCAGCTTTGTTAATTAAGTGGCAAGTCATGGGCATTGATGTAAGTCGACTAGTGTTGGCTTTACAAAGCATTCTTGACCTGTTTTTAATCATTGTGGTCAGTCGAATTATTATTTTGATTTTTCAAGAATTTCCCAGCATCTTTAAATTGTTGCTATTAACGGTTACAATTGCTGGCTCAGGTTGGATTGTGTATCATCAAGCTGATCAAATTCACACTAGACAGACTTTTACTGCAAGTGAGAAAATCAATTATCAAAGATTTGTGACTAATTATCACGATGAAGCTAGTAACGGACAAAATCAATTTTTGGCTGATAATCGTAAAAAGGATGTTTCGTTTTATACCAAGAGCAATGACTATTGGATTCAATACTACAATCCAGTTTCAGTAAATTTGGACTTACCAGTTCAAAACTATTCGGGGTACAGTATTCAATTGAATAATGAACAAGTTGCTATTAAAGAGTCCCGGCGCAAAACGATTAGTTTGCAGACACAGCCTGGTAAAAATATTATTGAAATCCATACGCGCTACGACTGGATCGGTATTGTGTGCTTATTATTGAATTTGTTAGGATTTATTTTATTGAGTTATCTTTCACTACTGAATCTTCGATGGAAAATGAAAAAAGTTCCTGAGAATAGTTGAAAAAGCAAGTGAAATTTGCTATATTTTATAAGTTGCAATCACTATTGCATCTACAACCGCTCAAAATCGGGTTTAAGCTTAGTGCACCTGATTGGCGAGTCTTAGAAGGGAGTGTACGCTTATGTACGCAATTATTAAAACTGGTGGTAAGCAATATAAAGTTGAAGAAAATGCTTCAATTTATGTTGAAAAGCTTGATGTCAAAGAAGGGGACGCAGTTACATTTGATGATGTAATCCTAGTTTCTGACGGAGACGATATTAAGATTGGTAGCCCTGTAGTTGAAGGCGCTAGTGTTTCTGGTAAGGTTGAAAAACAAGGTAAGGAAAAGAAAGTTGTTACTTACAAGTACAAACCTAAGAAGCATTCACACAAGAAGACTGGTCACCGTCAACCATATACAAAGGTACTTATCGATAGTATCAAGGCTTAATCATGATTAAAGCTAGTTTTCACCAGAATTCAGATCAGAAAATTGATTCCTTTTTAATTAAAGGACATGCTGATTCGGGACCCTATGGTCAAGATTTAGTTTGTGCTGCTGTTTCAGCGGTAACAATTGGAACAATCAATAATCTGGAAAAACTCACTGGGGCAACGCCTCAAGTAGTCATGGACGAAGTAAACGGTGGGCATCTCGGATGCCAATTTGACAAAGCGATATCACACGATACTGCCTTGCTATTGGATAACCTGTTTTGGATCCTTAAGGATATTGAAGGCAGTTATACCAAAAACATTGAAGTTCAAGTACAAAAAAATAAGATAGATCTTGATTAGGAGGTAAACTTCATGCTTAAGATGAATTTACAATTTTTCTCTCACCATAAGGGTGGTGGATCAACAAGTAACGGCCGTAACTCTGCAGGTCGTAGATTAGGTGCTAAGCGTGCTGATGGCCAAGCTATCACAGCTGGTGCAATTATTTATAGACAACGTGGTACTAAGATTCACCCTGGTACAAACGTTGGTCGTGGTGGCGACGATACATTGTTCGCACTTAAAGACGGCGTTGTTAAGTTCGAAAGACTTGGCAGAGACAAGAGAAAAGTTTCAGTATATTAATATATTGACGGAAAAAGAGGACAATGTTCCTCTTTTTTTTATATAATAAGCTTGAGTTATTGCCATTAACACGTAAATATTGGTAAGATAATGTATAGTGTTTTATCGGAAAAATCTGTATGAATCAAGGGAGAATAAAATGGCTATTTCAGTAAATGATTTTAAAAATGGTTTAACAATTGAGGTAAAGGATAGTATTTGGCGTGTTATCGAATTCCAACACGTTAAGCCAGGTAAAGGTAGTGCCTTTGTTCGTTCAAAGTTAAAGAACTTGAGAACTGGTGCTGTTCAAGAAATGACATTTAGATCAACTGCTAAAGTTGAAAAAGCTACAATTGAAAACAAGAAGATGCAATATCTATATGCTGATGGTACAAACCACGTGTTTATGGATACAACAACTTACGAACAATTAACTATTCCTGCAGAACAAATTCAAGAACAATTGAAGTACTTGAAGGAAAACATGGAAGTCGGAATTATGATGTATAATGGTGAAACACTTGGTGTTGATGTACCTAATACTGTTGATCTTAAAGTTGTTGCTACTGAAGCTTCAATCAAGGGTGATACACAATCAGGTGGTTCAAAACCAGCTACCATGGAAACAGGCTTAGTTGTGCAAGTTCCATTCTTCGTTAACGAAGGCGACATGTTAACTGTTAATACACAAGATGGTACTTACATTTCACGTGCTAATTAATAACTGATTATGGAGATAAGTTTATGGCTGAACAAAAATATGTTTCTCTACAACAAGATAGTGGAAAAATAAACGGTAATGTTGAAATATCACATCAAGTTATTGAGATCCTCTTGGGAATTGCTACCAACCAAGTTGAGGGCGTTTATGAGATGCGTGGAACTATTTCAAGTGCAATAGATTCACTCTTTGGACGTATCAATCATGGTAAGGGTGTTGATGTCTCATTTGCTGATGATAAAATATCCGCCAATGTTTACGTATATTTAGAATATGGCGTATCGATCCCTAAGGTATCCTTGGAGATCCAAAAATCAGCCATTGAACAGCTTGAATTCATGACCGATTTAGATTTAAGTGAAATTAATGTGCATGTTGTAGGCTTGATCGCCAAGAAAGAGTCTGGCGAAATAGAACGTGTAACAACGGATAAAAAGGAATAAAACTAGTGATAAGTAGACATAAGATCAGAGAACTCGCAGTTCAATCACTATTTTCCATTGAAACGACCCAGGACACCCCAGAGGTTGCTATCGCATCTACCATGCAATTATGCGATTTAACTGATGAATCTGTTCCGGATTATTTAACATTTTTAGTTGCAGGAACAATTGAACATCAAGCTGAACTTGATGAAAAAATTGCTGCTCATCTAAAGAACAAATGGACAGTCCAACGATTGTCTCGAATTGACCGTGCAATTTTGCGCGTTGGTTTATTTGAAATGGAAAACAGTTTAGAAGTGCCAAAGAAAGTTGCTATCGATGAAGCTATCGAAATGGCAGGGGACTTTGGCGACAAGGACTCAAAGTCCTTCGTTAATGGTATTTTATCTAATTTTGTAGAAGGGTAAAGGCTGGTAAATTTACCAGCCTTTTTATGGTGATTAGTATGAAATTATTAGAGGGCAAAAAAGTAGCAGCAGCTTTAGATGAAACAATGACACAACGTGTCGCAGAATTGAAGAAAAAGGGCGTAACTCCAGGACTAGCTGTTATCTTAGTTGGTGACAATAGTGCTAGTGCTGTCTATGTTCGGAATAAGAAACGCCGTGCTGAAAAGCTAGGTATTAATTTCCAATTGATTCATTTTGAAAAGACTGTTTCGGAAGCAGAACTCTTAAGTAAAATTGACGAATTGAATAATGATCAAGCGGTTGACGGATTTATCGTCCAATTGCCAGTTCCAGATCATATTGATGAAGACAAAGTTATTGAAGCAATCGATCCACACAAAGATGTTGATGGATTTACACCAATTAGTGTCGGTAATCTCTGGATTGGAACACCACTAACTAAACCAGCGACTGCTTCAGGTATTTTGATGATGTTAGATCACTACAATGTTGACCTTGATGGTAAAAACGTTGTGATTGTCGGTCGCAGTAATATTGTTGGAAAACCAACTGCTGCTTTGATGTTAGATCGTAATGCCACTGTTACGATTACTCATTCGCATACTAAGAACTTAAAAGAAATTACAAGTAAGGCTGATGTGCTCGTTGTAGCCATTGGAAAAGCTAAATTCATTACTCAAGATTATGTTAAAGATCAAGCTATCGTGATTGATGTCGGTATGGACCGTGATGAAAACGGTAAGCTTTGTGGTGACGTTGATTTTGAGGATGTGAAGGATAAAGCTGCCATGATGACGCCAGTTCCTGGTGGTGTTGGTCCAATGACAATCACTGCTTTAGTGGATCAAGTGATTGAATTAGCCGAAGGCAGGGCAAATGGATAATGAGCAATATTTAACAGTTACCGCTTTGAGCCAATATTTGAAGAGAAAATTTGACGTGGACCCTTATTTGGGCCACGTCTATTTAATGGGGGAGATTTCTAACTTTCGGTTGCGCCCACATGCTCATCAATATTTCTCATTAAAAGATGATAAAGCCAAGATTTCGGCCATCATGTTTCGTGGTAACTTTGAAAAAATTAAATTTCAACCTGAAGAGGGGATGCAAGTTCTCGTTCAGGGACGAATTTCACTCTATGAACCAAGTGGCTCATACCAAATTTATATTGATTCAATGGAACCAGCTGGACTAGGGGCGCTTTATTTGGCCTTTGAACAGTTAAAAAAGAAATTAGCGCAACAAGGCGTGTTCGATTTACCTAAAAAATCAATTCCGCAGTTCCCTAAACGGATTGCGGTTGTAACTAGTCAGTCAGGGGCAGTTATTCATGATATTATGACGACTGTTGCTAGACGGTTCCCAATCGTACAATTAGTTTTGTACCCAGCTCAAGTTCAGGGTGATGAAGCTGCCGCAACCATTGTTCGCCAAATTAAGCGAATCAATGAAGCTGGTAATTTCGATACGATTATTATCGGCCGTGGTGGTGGTTCCATTGAAGATCTCTGGCCTTTCAATGAGGAAATTGTGGCTCAGGCAATTGTTGAGAGTCAAATTCCGGTTATTAGTTCAGTCGGTCATGAAACGGATACAACAATTGCTGATTTAGTAGCTGATTTAAGAGCTGCTACACCGACAGCTGCTGCGGAATTGGCAACACCTGTTTTGAGCGATGTTTTGGAACACTTGCAAGATCTTCATACGAGACTTTACAGTGCACAAAACAATCTCATAGGGAATTACAGTGAGAAGGTCAGAAGTTTGTCTCAGAATGTCTTTTTACAGCATCCTGAGCGAATTTATGAGGTCTACTTACAAAAAGTTGATTATCTACAAGACAAATTGCAACAAAGTACGCGTAATATTTTGACACGTTCCAAAAATACTTTGGTTCAAGATGCTAATCGTTTAGTCCGTGTATCGCCACGTGAACAAATTTATAGTTATGGCAACCAAGTTAATCGCAATTATCAAATTTTAATCAATAATGTTAATAAAGTAATTAATAAAAACCGTAATATTTTTAACAGCCAAGTTGCAACCTTAGATTCGTTAAGTCCGTTGAAGACTTTGAGTCGCGGTTATGCAATTCCGACTGGCAAAAATGGCAAAGTTTTGCGGGATGTCACTGACTATCAAGTTGGTAGTTCAGTTGATTTGAAAGTTAAACATGGTAATGTCAAGTTAGTAACCAAAGAAGTAAGCGAGGATAATAATGGCTGATAAGAAGACATTTGAAGAAAATTTAGCTGATTTAGAGGCAATCGTTTCCAACCTTGAATCTGGAAATGTGCCTTTGGAAGAAGCTATGGAGAAATTCAAAACTGGTGTGACTTTGAGTAAAGAACTTGAGAAGACACTCAGTGATGCTGAAGCTACTGTGACAAAGATCATGACTAAAGATGGTCAAGAGATCAATCTGAAGAATGATCAAGATGAAGGTAAGGAATAGTTATGGAAATTAAAAATTTTAAAGAATTCTGTGAACGTGTTTTGCCTGACTTCAATAAATTTTTAAATGACAGATTAAATTCCGAAATCAAACAAACTACTTTGCGTGATGCGATGCTTTATTCTTTAGATGCTGGTGGCAAACGTGTTCGTCCGATGCTCTTCTTAGCAACGGCCTATTCTTGTGGTGTTAAATTCGAAGATTTACCTAAGTATTTTGATATTGCTGGGGCGATTGAATTAGTTCATACATATTCATTGATTCATGATGATTTACCTGAAATGGATGACAGCGACTATCGCCGTGGACAATTGGCTAATCACGTACAGTTTGGCGTTGGTCCGGCTGTTTTAGCTGGTGATGGGTTATTGACGCAAGCTTTTTATTGGATTGCTAAGTCTGATCTCAGTACTGATAAGCGAATGGCTGCTGTCAGAATTTTAGCTCACAATGCTGGTCCAATGGGGATGGTAGCCGGTCAAATGACTGATATCACCATGGAAGACAGACGCTTATCTGAAACTGAGTTAACAACGCTTAACAAGGAAAAAACGGCTGATTTAATTACAGCAGCGGTGACAACGGGAGCCTTTTGTGCTGGACACGAATTGTCAAAAAATCTGGTACAATATGCTAATGATATTGGTTTAGCTTTTCAGTTGAAAGATGATTTAAATGATGCTGATGATGGCGAAGATGCTGACAAGAATACTTTCCCCAACTTGATTGGGAAATCAGCAACGGAAGAAAAATTGCAAGAGTTGATCAAAGATGCATTGAATGCAGTTTTGAAAGAAACGGAATTCGATAAAAACTTATTGGTCAGTTTTTTGGATTATTTTAAAGAATAGGTGACACATATTGGCAAAAAAAAGAATTGATGTTTTATTAGTTGAACAAAATTTATTTGAATCACGGGAACAGGCTAAACGTTCTGTTATGGCGGGTGAAGTCTATAATCAAAACAACTTGCGCTTTGATAAACCGGGCGAAAAAGTTGATGCTGACACAGTCTTTCATTTAGCAGCGAATGCTCACAGTAAGTACGTCAGTCGTGGTGGCTACAAGCTTGAAAAAGCTCTCAAGTCATTTGATATCGATTTGAATGGTCGTATCTGTTTAGATATCGGTTCATCGACTGGTGGTTTTACTGATGTAGCGTTGCAAAATGGCGCACCTAAGGTCTATGCCTTAGATGTTGGCTACAACCAACTAGCTTGGAAACTCCGTCAAGATGAACGTGTTGTCGTCATGGAACGAGTTAACTTCCGTTATAGTAAGCCTGAAGATTTTCATGAAGGCTTGCCATCATTTGCGATGACTGATGTTTCATTTATTTCTTTGGAATTAATTTTGCCTCCAATGTTTAACATCATTTTGCCAGGTTCAGATGCCGTTTGTTTAATCAAGCCACAGTTTGAAGCCGGTCCAGAAAATGTTGGTAAACATGGGATTGTACGTGATCACAAAGTTCACCAAATGGTTTTGGAGAAAATTACTAATTTTGCTAAAAATGCTGGTTTTATCGTTTCTGGATTGGACTTCTCACCAATTAAGGGTGGTGAAGGTAACATTGAATTTTTGATGCACATTCAAAAGCCAGAACAAGAGCAACCAGGTGAAATTCTAGAGAATGTTTCGGTTGAAAAGACAATGGAAGCATCATACTCAAGTCTTAACAAATAGGTGAAATAATGCTAAAAAAATTAATAATCAATAATTTTGCAATTATTAATAAATTGCAGATTGATTTTCATGACGGGATGACTGCTTTGACTGGTGAAACTGGTGCTGGTAAGTCTATCATTATTGATGCTTTAGGCTTGTTAGTTGGTAGCAGATCGTCAATTGATTTTATTAGAACAGGACAAGAGCGACTTAACGTGCAGGGACTATTTGAGGTGAAATCAAGTAGTCCTCTTTTTGCTATTTTGGATGAATACGGAATCGCTCACGAAGACAACCAAGTAATCATTAAACGAGAAATTAATCGTAAAGGACGTAATGTTTGTCGGATTAATAACGAATTGGTTAAAACAAATGTTTTACGACAAGTTGGTCAATATTTAGTCGAAATTCACGGTCAAAATCAACAACAAGAATTGCTTGATGAAGATAATCATATTAATATTCTTGATCGATTTGCGGATGATAAATTTCAGTCAGATTTAACCAAATATCAAGACCTATATACTGAATATCAAGAAAAGCGTAGTCGTTTACGAACAATTCAAAAAAATTCCCAAAATTTGGCTCAACGAATCGATATGTTGAAGTTCCAAATTGAGGAAATTGATAGTGCCAAAGTTGTTGCCGGTGAAGATGACAAGTTGGAAGATGAGAAGAATCAACTATCTAACTTTGAAAAAATCAGTTCCGCTTTACAAGAAAGCTATCGTGGCTTGTCAGAAAATAATATTGGCGTTGTTGATGCGCTGGGGAATGTTCGTGATCAATTAGAAGATATCATGGATTATGATAAGTCCTACAAGGAATTGTACGATTCCGTCAACGGAGCTTACTATCAGTTACAAGATAATGCGGCGACGATTTCTGACCAGCTGGAGAGTCTTGATTTTGATGAAAACCGTCTCGACAATATTCAAAAACGTCTGATTACATTGGATAGTTTGAAGAAAAAGTATGGTCCAACTTTGGATGAGGTTATTGAATTTGGCAAACATGCTCATCAGGAATTGTCAGAAATCGATATTGATGACAATACTGAGGCTAAACTTGAACATGAGATAGCTACTTTTGAAGCTGAATTGACTGAGTTGGGGAAGACTTTATCTAAAGAACGTCATAAGACTGCAACAACTTTGGAAAAAGCAATTAATCATCAGTTAAAGGATCTTTACATGCCCAATGCTAAATTTGGTGTTTCGTTTGCTTCATTAGAAGACGAAAGTTTGGCTGTTAACGGAATTGATCAAATTCGTTTTGATTTGAAAACTAACGTTGGGGAAGACTTTAAACCATTAGTTAAAGTTGCTTCTGGTGGTGAGTTATCCCGTGTGATTTTGGCTTTTGAGGCTATCATTGCTGAAAAGATGAATGTTGAGACGATTGTCTTCGATGAAATTGATACCGGTGTTAGTGGTCGAGTTGCCCAAGCTATTGGTGATAAAATTTATAAAGTTTCACAATTTTTACAAGTACTATGTATTACGCATTTGCCACAAGTTGCTGCAATGAGTCAGCGTCAATTTGAAATCGAAAAAGAGACCGTTAAGGATAAAACTGAAACCAAAGTTTCATTACTTAACGATCTCCAAAGGATTGATGCTATATCATTGATGTTAGCTGGGACAAAGGTAACTGATTTGACACGTCAACATGCTCAAGAATTACTTGAGTTGGCCGCAGGTGAACAAAAGCGTTTAGACTAGATTAATTGATTTAATTTGGTTCAACATAACGATTTCAAAAAGGGCCGAATTCATCTTGAAAACGTATTTATTTTTGTTAACTTGTGAAATAAATTTGCCTTGGAGCTGCTTGTCGTTTAACATTGTAATAACGACAGAATATTTGTTTTGAAAACTTTGTTCTGCGAAAAGTTCTAGTTGCATTAAAGGCATTTGTTTAACTTGAATTTTTGGTGCGACCTTAAGATTAAAGTCGAAGTTATTATTAATAAAATTAGTGGTATTGTTGATTAGATTTGTAGTGAAACGATTGTGTAATTGTTGTGCTTGCATTTTTAAACCCCCGAACACTTGTTTGTACTTACATTATACGAACCTGTGTTCGAAAGAGCAACTTTTATTTTGTATTTCTTAAAGAAACTTTATCTTGACGTCGGTCAAAGCCTTGAAAAACATGTGATTTTATTGCATTATAGATATCATATTATATAGATAGTAGGGATAACTTAATTATGTCAAAAAGGGGAATGTTAATCGTTTTATCAGGTCCTTCTGGAGTAGGTAAGGGAACTGTTAGAAAAGCGATGTTGAAGAATTCATCAATTAAATTTGATTATTCTGTTTCAATGACAACACGTCAAATGCGTCCTGGTGAGGTCGATGGAGTTGACTATTATTTCCGAACAAATGAAGAATTTGAAGAAGAAATTAAAAACGGCGGCATGCTGGAATATGCTAAGTATGTCGATCATTACTATGGCACACCATTAAAGTATGTTAATCAAAAGTTAGATGCAGGAATTGATGTATTGTTAGAGATTGAAGTCAACGGTGCTATGCAAGTTCGTGAAAAGATGCCTGATGGCGTATTTCTTTTCCTAACACCACCTGATTTGACAAGTTTGCGCGATCGCATTACTCACCGTGGTACAGACGATGAGAAGACTATCGACAAACGTATGGAAAAGGCTAAAAAAGAAATCAAAATGATGACAAGCTATGACTATGCCGTCGTTAATGATAAAATACCTAATGCAGTTGAAAAAATTGAAGGTATAATTAGAAGTGAACACTTAAGAGTGCCACGTGTAATTGACCAATACAAAAAAATAATAGGAGAATGATAATTTATGATTATTTATCCATCAATTGATAAACTTTTAGATCGAGTTGATTCTCGTTATTCACTAGCAGTTCTTGCTGCTAAACGTGCGCACCAACTAGAAAATGGCGATATCGAATTATTGAACCATTACGAATCACCAAGAACCGTTGGCCGTGCCTTTGAAGAAATCGCCGATGATAAAATTGAAATCGATCCTAATTCAATTCTTCTTGAAAAAGAAGCCGAAAAGATCGAAGAAGAGAAAAAAGAAGAAAACTAATAAAATTATTCCTTCACTGATTTGTTGATTGGTGAAGGCTTTTTTTATTTTAAAATATGCCGTCTCCGGAGCTGAGAAATATTAACTGGCTGTGCGGACCGGCCTGAGCCAAGGTCTCAGACCTTGGTTTGAAGCCTTGCCAAAGTTCGGCAAGTCTCCAAACACGCCCGGTGGTGTAAGGGCTAAAGCCCTAACGCCACTTTCACTGCCAGTTAATATTTCTCAGCTCCTGCGACTAGGTTATTTCCTGTTTTGTTTGTTGGTTTATGATTGAATTTTTTGAGCTTATAATCAACGACTAAAGCTATCATTAAGTATCGTAAGTGATTAAGGCGTAATATATTAAATAGACTAAAGTTTTAAGATATTGTATTAATTGTCTTAAAACCTATATGATAGTTCTAGTTAAATTAAATTAGCCGGAGGGTTCGAATATGAAAACCAGCAGTGGCAGTGGTGTTAGGGCTTTAGCCCTTACAGCACAGGACGTATTTTGAAATTCGCGGTTTGTGCGAAGTTCAAAATCGAGACTTGAGACCTTGGCTCAAGTCGGTCCCACAGCAGGTTTTCGTATTCGAACCCGGAGGCGGCAAAAGATTTCAATATAGGTGGTTTTATATGTCAGTAGCAGAAATAATTGTCGATGTTCCGACGATGCAAACGAACCGACCATTTGAATATTTGATTCCTGATGCTTTGACCGACGTAGTTGTTCCTGGAATGCGGGTTGAGGTGCCTTTTGGACGTGGTAAACGAAAAATTCAAGGTTTTGTTATGCAGGTCAAAGATAGTAGTGACTTTCAAGGCAAGTTAAAGCCTATTAGTCGTGTGATTGATTTGAAACCTGTCTTATCGCAGGAAATGTTGGACTTGTCGTCTTGGTTGGCTGATCGGACTTATTCATTTCAAATTTCTTGTTTGCAGACGATGTTGCCAAGTGTCATGCGTGCTAAATATAAGCAGTATGTCATACCATTAGTGCAAGATAATCCTGAGGTATCGCAGTTATTGAACGGACAACCAACGTTTGAAATCACTAATCAAATTGATGATGAGACGATAAAATTAATTAATCGTTTGCGTAAAAATAAGCAAGTTGATATTCAATATGTTGTTGAAAATCAAGCTGTGCAAGTTAAACGTCAGGCAGTGACAACTGATTTGAATATTATTCAGTTGCACGAGGATAAGAGTCAATTACGGGCTAATGCTAAGTCACAAATTAAATTATTAGAATTTTTAGCTGATAATTTAGAACAATTACCAGTTGAATTTAATGTTTTAGAAAAAGAATACGGAATTTCACGAGCAGCTATTAAAACAGCTGAAAAAAATAATTTAGTTAAAGTTGTCGAAGTAACTAAATTACGTAAACCAGTAGGTATCAATCCTGAAAAGACCACCAAACTTGCATTGACTGATGAACAGCAAGTTGCAGTTGATCAGATTAGTGATGCAATTACTAATGAGATACCACAGACATTTTTAATTGAGGGTGTTACTGGTAGTGGTAAGACTGAGGTGTACTTACAAACAATTGAAAAAGCTTTACAGCAGGATAAAACTGCCTTGATGTTAGTGCCTGAAATTTCATTGACGCCGCAAATGGTTAACCGTGTGGTTGGTCGTTTTGGTGATCAAGTGGCTGTATTACACAGTGGTTTATCAAATGGTGAACGTTATGATGAATGGACCCGTATCGAAAATCATGATGTTAAAGTTGTTGTTGGTGCCAGAAGTGCTGTTTTTGCACCTTTGGATAACATTGGTTTGATTATTATCGATGAAGAGCACGAAGCAAGTTATAAACAAGACGATAATCCTCGCTACCATGCACGTGATGTTGCTCAATGGCGGGCTAAGGTAAATAAGTGTCCAGTAGTTCTCGGCAGTGCCACGCCATCATTGGAATCACGTGCACGAGCCGAAAAGGGTGTTTACAAGCTGATTTGGATGAAAAAACGAATTAATAATCAAACTTTGCCACATGTACATATTGTTGACATGCGCGATTCTGAAAATTCAGCCGTTAAAGGTGATTTTTCACCTGCTTTAAAATCAGGATTACAAGAAACGTTAGACAAACATGAGCAAGCAATTGTCTTGTTAAATCGGCGTGGCTATTCGTCATTCATGATGTGTCGTGAGTGTGGATTCGTCTTAAAATGTCCAAATTGCGATGTTTCGCTGACATATCATAAAGACCTTGGTAAAATGAAGTGCCACTACTGTGGACATGAAGAACCAGTTCCTAATATTTGTCCTAATTGTCACAGTAAAAAAATCGGTTTTTACGGTACTGGGACTCAAAATATCGAACAACAGTTACATGATTTGTTTCCACAAGCACGAGTTTTACGAATGGATGTCGATACAACAAGAAGAAAAGGTGCTCATGCTAAAATTTTGCAACAATTTGGTCAGCATAAAGCTGATATTTTGTTGGGTACACAGATGATTGCTAAGGGACTGGATTTTCCCGATGTAACACTCGTTGGCGTTATTAATGCTGATACAACATTGAGTTTGGCTGATTTTCGAGCTAGTGAACGGACTTTCCAACTCTTGACTCAAGTAAGTGGTCGAGCTGGTCGGGCGCAAAAGGTTGGTCATGTAATTATCCAGACTTTTAATCCGGATCACTATGCCATCAAGGATGCAGCCAAGCAAGACTATGAGACTTTCTTCAAACAAGAGATGTATCTTAGACACCAATCTAACTACACGCCATATTACTTTACGACCTTGATCAGTGTTGCTAATCAAGACGAGGGTAAGACGTTGAAGCAAAGTTATTGGTTGAAAAAACAGCTCCAAACGGCTTTGTCAAAGGATGCTATCTTGTTGGGGCCAAGTCCAACGATGATTTCACGGAAACAAAACAAATATTATTATCAAATTATTGTAAAATATAAACATGAACCACAATTGCATCAAAGGTTATTAGAAATTTTAAATGAAACGCAAGCTGACGTTAAGAGCGGCTTTACGATTGCAATTGATAACGAACCACAACATATTGATTAGTGAGGGTGATTGAATGACAAAAATAATTTTTCTTGGAACACCAGAATTTTCAGCCACAGTTTTAAAGGGGTTACTCAAAGAGGGCTACGATATTATTGCAGCTGTCACACAACCAGATAAGCCAGTCGGACGGAAACAAAAACTGCAAAAGAGTCCAGTTAAGCTTGTAGCTGAGGATGAAAATATCAAACTTTACCAACCAGCTAAATTGCCTGGTAGTCCTGAAGTTGAAGAACTCAAGCAATTGAACGCTGATTTGATTGTGACAGCAGCTTATGGTCAATTTCTACCAACTAGTTTTTTGGAATCAGCTAAAGTTGCGGCAATTAATGTTCATGGTTCACTGTTACCTAAGTACCGTGGCGGTGCCCCAATTCAATGGTCACTACTAAATGGCGACAAAGAAACTGGTATCACAATCATGTACATGGTTAAGGGAATGGATGCTGGTGATATTATCAGCCAAGAAAAATTACCAATCACCCGCGATGATGACAATGGTAGCTTATTTGAAAAGATGGCTGTTGTTGGTCGTGAATTGTTATTGGATACTATTCCTAAGATTTTGAGTGGAGATATTCAACCGATTCCTCAAGACAAGGATCAAGTTGTTTTCTCACCTAATATTTCTAAGGAACAAGAACACATTGATTTCACTAAACCAGCTGAAGAAGTTTTCAACCAAATTAGAGCTTTGAGCCCTGATCCTGGTGCTTGGACAATGATTGATGGTCAAAGAACTAAATTGTACAAGACAGATGTCGTGGAAATTAATTCTGACCAAGCTGTTGGGACAATTTATGATTTAGGTAAAAAGAAATTGGTTATCGTTGCTGGCGATGGTCAAGGAGTTTCAATTAAGAAGATTCAACCAGCAGGTAAAAAAATGATGGATATTGCCAATTACATGAATGGTATGGGCAAGAATCTAGAAAAAGGACAACAAATTATTGATGAAAAATAATCCCCGCGCATTAGCAGTCGAAGCACTCACAAGAGTTTTCCAAAACAAGGCATACTCAAATATTGAAATCAGCAACTTATTGAATAAATCAGACATGTCTGACGCTGACAGTCGCTTGATGACAAATATTGTTTATGGAGTAATCCAACACAAGTATGTTTTGGAATATCAATTGGAACCATATTTGAAAGATAAGAAACTGGATTTTTGGTTGGATCTCTTACTTCAAACAGCTATTTATCAAATGTGCTACTTAGATAAAATCCCCGCACATGCTGTTTTGAATGAATCAACTGAAATTGCTAAACAACGTGCCAATCAAGGTGCCGGTAATTTAGTTAACGCTGTTTTGAGAAACTTCCAAAGACACGGTGCTAGAACGATGCCTGGTAAGGATTCTGTTTACGATATGAGTCGTTTATACAGTGTGCCTCGTTGGTTAGTTGATTTATTTGAAGAACAACAAGGTGCTAAGAAGACTAAAGAAATTTTACAAACTGTCAACCAACCATCAAATGTGTCAATTCGGGTAAATACTAACAAGACAACTGTGGCAGATTTACAAAAAACTTTACAAGATAAAGGATTTGACGTAAAACCAAGCAAAATTTCGTCAGTTGGGTTAGTCTGTGAGAGTGGTAACTTGGTTAATACTGATGAATTTAGAGCCGGACTTTATACAATCCAAGATGAAAGTTCAATGTTGGTTGCTCCTGCACTTGATTTACAACCAAATAGTCGTGTGCTAGATGCGTGTGCTGCTCCTGGTGGTAAGACAACTCACATCGCTAGTTATATTAAAGCTGGTGCTGGTGAAGTAACTGCCTTAGATATTCACAAACACAAGACAAAGTTGATTCGCGAAAATAGTGAACGGATGGGTTACAGTGACATCATTAGTACTGGTGCAGTTGATGCTCGTAAGGCCAAAAAGGTTCTTAATACAACCTTTGACCGTATTTTAGTGGATGCTCCTTGTTCTGGTCTTGGTTTGCTTAGAAGAAAGCCTGAGCTTAGATATTTCCGTCAACCAGAGGATTTGATGAACTTGCAACGTGTTCAATTACAAATTCTTGATAGTATGGTGGATCTACTTGAAGTCAACGGTAAGATGGTCTTCAGTACTTGTACGTTTGATGACGAAGAAAATGAACAAGTTGTCGAGAAGTTTTTAGCAGCACATAAGAATTTTGAATTAGTTCCAGTCAAGCATGAATCAGCAATGGATAAATCTGTTAAAGATGGCATGCTAAAGGTTCTACCAAGTGATTACTTTACGGATGGTTTCTTTATAGCTACTTTCGTTAGAAAAAATTAAAGAGGTAAGGTCTAAACTGATGGAATATGCGTTATTAACTGATGTTGGAAAACTCAGAGAAAACAATCAAGACTATGTGAATGTTTTCAAGAATAAGAAAGATATTGTTTTTGGAATTGTGGCTGATGGTATGGGCGGACACCGTGGTGGCGATGTTGCTTCGGATATGGCCGTTTCACATCTAGGACACAATTTCGAAGAATCAGAAGTTGACAATCTTGCTGAACTTCGCGAGTGGATCATTCGTGAATTAAGCAAAGAAAATGATCGAATCGTCTCTGTTTCTAACCAATTCGATGATTTGAATGGAATGGGAACAACGATGGTCGGCGTCTTCTTTATCGGTGATAAGATGATGGTCGTTAACGTTGGTGATTCTCGATGCTACATATACACTGACAATGAATTGAAACAATTGAGTGTCGATCACTCGTTGGTTCATGAACTATTGGAAACAGGACAAATCAGTCCTGAAGAGGCGGAAAATCATCCGCAAAAAAATATCATTACGCAAACGCTTGGTGTTTCACAAACAGTTCAACCACGTGTAAAAGATTTTGATTTAGTTGATAACTCAATCATTCTTTTATGTACTGACGGTTTAACTAACATGGTGCCTGAAAATGAAATTAAAGATGTTTTGGCACAAAAACTCAGTCTAGAAGCTAAGTGTCACGTTTTGATCGACAAGGCAAATGCTGCCGGTGGAAGAGACAATATTACCGCCTTACTCTTTTCTACTAAAGATAACGGAGGTAATCACTAGATGGAGAAAGGTTACCTAGTAGGCGGTCGTTATGAGATCCTAGGTACACTTGGTGAAGGCGGAATGGCCAATGTTTATTTGGCCAATGACACACTTTTAAACCGGAAAGTGGCTGTAAAAGCTTTGCGGTATGATCTTCAAGATGATGAATCTGTTAAAAGGAGATTTGGGCGTGAAGCCAAGGCAACTAGTGGTCTCTCGAATCCAAATATCGTCAACGTTTTAGATGTTGGAAATGATAATGGTGTCCAATACATCGTTATCGAATATGTTGATGGTCCGAATTTAAAGAAGTATATCCGGACTCACTTCCCAATTTCTTATCATGAAGTTGTCGATATTATGAAACAAATTTGTATGGCAGTTTCTGATGCCCATGAACATGGCATTATTCATCGTGATTTGAAACCGGAAAACATTTTAGTTGATGAGAAAAAGGATCCGATACAAGTTAAAGTATCAGATTTTGGGATTGCACTAGCTTTGAGTGAACGTTCGATTACGAGAACTAATTCACTTTTGGGATCAGTGCATTACATGTCACCTGAACAAATCAAGGGGCGTTCAGCAACCGTTTTGTCAGATATTTATGCCTTAGGAATTATTTTATTTGAATTATTGACGAAACATGTTCCTTTCACTGGCGATACTGCAGTAACGGTTGCTTTGAAGCATTCTAAAGAAGAAATGCCTGATTTGCGTAAGATTGACCCTAACATTCCGCAACCACTTGAAAACGCCGTTTTGAAGGCTACAGCCAAGGACCCAGATCAACGGTACCAATCTGTCAAAGAGATGTGTGATGATCTGAATACTTGTCTAATGCCAGAACGAGCCGATGAACCTAAATTCATACCGACCCCAATTAATAATTTAGAAGAAACACGTGTGATGGAACCACTCGACGAAGCTGTTGAAAAATCCAAGGCACCAGAGAAGAAACCACAAAAGATGAGCCGGAAGCGGAAACTTATTTTGTTGGCCTCAATTGTGCCTTTAGTTTTGATACTGTTTATTGTCGCAATGGTAATTAAAAGTAATCAAGAAACAACTGTGCCTGATTTATTTAATTTGACTGTTAAGCAAGCAAACGTGATGCTGAAGAGTTCGAATTTGTCAGTTGGGGATGTTTCTAAAGAAAATGACGATGATGTTGACGCTGGACATGTAATCAAGTCGATTCCTGCCAAGGGATTGAAGTTGAAAAATGGTGCCCGAGTTAACTTGGTTGTCAGTTTGGGTGCAACTTATTACAAGATGCCAAAATTAGTTGGTAAGCAATATGAAGATGTCTCTGATAATTTGAAGAAACGTGGCTTTAAGGTCAAAGTTGATTATCAATCAACGAATCAATACGAAGCTGGGACGATTGTTAAACAAAGTATTCCGAGTGGCAAGAAAGTTGTGACGAAGAACAAGTCGTTAACATTGACCGTTGCTAAAGTTAAGACTGTCAAACCAAAAGTTGTCAAAGTAAGAGATTTGACTGGCTATAATTTGAAGAGTATTCAAGATTACGCTAGTGAGACTAAATTAACTTTGAGTACTTCCTATCAATATTCTGATGAAATTGAAGAAGGCCTTTTGATTAGTCAAACACCGACTGCTAATAGTACAATTAGTCAAGGCGGAACATTATCTGTTGTCATTTCAAAGGGTGCTGATCCGGACAAGAGCAGTAGCAGCGATAAAGATGACAATGATTCAAGTAGTAACAGTAATAGTAGCTCGTCAGGAACAAGTACCGTAAATAAGGATATTACGATTCCTTATGATTCAAGCGGTAGTAACAATGTTTCAATTTATATTTCGGATGCTAATCACAGCATCAACAATGTATATAAGACGATGACGATTACTGCAGATACACCAGTGACATTGAGCTTTAATCTTAAGGATGGACAAACTGGATCCTATATAGTCGAACGAAACAATAAGACTGTGCTTGGCGGTTCAGTTAATGGGTGATTTATGGAACGAACAGGAAGAATTATAAAATCAATTAGTGGATTTTATGATGTTTTGGATGATGAAAGCGCTGAATTGATTAGAACAAGGGCTCGTGGAAATTTCCGAAAACGTAAAATTAAGCCATTAGTCGGCGACAAAGTTAGTTTCGACGCGACGGGTGACTTGGGTTATATTTTGGAAATCTTGCCTCGTGAGAACAGTTTAGTGCGCCCACCAATTGCCAATATCGATCAAGCAATTGTCGTGACTTCATCAGCTGAGCCTAATTTTTCGAGTAATTTGTTAGATAAAATTTTGATCAATATTGAGCATAATGATATTGAACCATTGATTTATTTAACAAAAGCCGACTTATTGAGCGACGAGAAGTATTTGGAATTAAAGAATATTTTGGCAGGCTATCATAACGCTGGCTATCAAGTTTTTGATGATCAAGACAGTTATAACGATACACAAGTTGAAAAATTAGAGGCTACTTTTGCTAATAAGGTAACGGTCTTTACGGGTCAGTCTGGTGCAGGTAAATCAACACTTTTGAACCACATTGATACTGAATTAGGACTTGCTACAGCAGCTATTTCTCAAACTTTGAATCGTGGTAAGCATACAACTAGACAAGTGTCATTGTTTGATATTGCTGACGGGTTAGTAGCTGATACACCAGGCTTTTCATCGATTGACTTGATGGAAGTGACGGCCGAAGAATTGCCAACTTTGTTCCCAGAATTTCGTGAATATAGTCCTGAGTGTCAGTTCCGTGGCTGCCGTCACGTTAATGAACCAAATTGTAAAGTCAAAGAGGCTTTGGCTGAGGGCGAGATAATGCAAAGCCGTTATGACAATTATTTATACTTCTTAAACGAAATTAATTCGTATAAAAAAAGATATTGAGGAGCTGATTTTATGACAGTAAAGATTGCACCATCAATTTTATCTGCAGATATTATGAACCTAGAACGTGATGTTAGAGCGGCTGATCAAGCTGGCGCTGATGTTTTCCACATCGATATGATGGACGGTAACTTTGTACCTAATATGTCCTTTAGTCCTGCTGTGGTTGAAGGGATGCGTCGGGTAACAGATAAACCGCTTGATATTCATATGATGATGGAAAATCCAGATGCTTATGTTAAACCAGTTATTGATGCAGGGGCAAATACTGTTTTGATCCATGCAGAGAGCACTCAACACATTTATCGTTCAATTGAATTAGTTAAGAGTTATGGTGCTAAGGCTGGGGTTGTCATTAACCCGGGTACACCATTAGAGACAGTTAAGGAATTGTTCCCAATTATTGACCGAATTTTAGTTATGACAGTTAATCCAGGCTTTGGTGGCCAAACATTTATTCCTGGTATGACTAAGAAGATTCAAAGACTAGATCAATTACGTCAAACAGCTGCCGACGATAACTTCGATATTGAAGTTGACGGTGGAATTAATAGCGAAACAATTGCACAATGTGCTAAAGCCGGAGCAGACATTTTTGTTGCTGGTTCATATCTCTTTAATGGACAAGATGGACTCAAAGACCGTATTGACGGTCTACGTTCAGTGGCATTGGAAGCTAAGCAATGAAACGAGTAAATATTCTTTTAGGTGGACCACAGAGCGAATATCCAGACGAATTGAGTAAAAGTATTAAGGGAATCCCTGGCCCTTGGGTTGGGGCTGATCGAGGCAGTTTACATTTGATGGCTAATGGAATTATTCCAGAAATTGCTATTGGTGATTTTGATTCAATTAGTAAAAAAGAACAAAAGTTACTCGAAGATAATGTACCTGTTTTTGAAAGATTTCCTCCTGAAAAGGATGATACTGATTCGGAATTATGTTTATTGGCGGCTCGTGAAAAATTTAATGCGCAAGAATATTATGTTTACGGAGCAACAGGTGGCAGAATCGATCACTTCTTAGTGAATCTATTTTTGCCATTTGATCCTCGTTTTACTGATTTTTACGATAAGTTATATTATAAATCAGCAACTAATACGGTCCGGTTCTTTCGACCAGGACGGTATTCAATTTTTCATGAGAATGGCATGAAATATATTGCCTTTGTCAATTTAGGACCAGTCACACATTTGAATTTGATTGATGCTAAATATAAATTGAAGGATTTTAGTGCTAATCATCCAATTAGTTGGGCTAGCAATGAGTTTGTTGGCGAGACGATAGATTTTAGTTTTCAAAGTGGAATCGTGGCTGTGATTCAGAGTCGTGATAAAAAATAAAAATATTTTAAAATTAAAATATCAATAATTTGGTATCCTTTCTGAGGATGCCTTTTTTGTACCTTTAAGTGGAAATACTTGGGATTGGTCTAGTTGGTAAAAAGAAGACAATTTGACCTTGAAAAGGGCCTATTTTAAAAAATGTCGTTGACAATGAATAATGACAAGAGTAAATTAATCACCAATCAAACGATTAAAACTTATTTAATCTTATTAGACGTTGAAGAGAAGAGTAGGTTGATTAGTAGCTTGAAGAGTGACCACTAGATAGTGAAAAGGTGGAGCGAACGTTCAATTGAAGATGAGCTTGGAGTCTTACCTAGGTGCAAGCCAAAGGTACGCAAGGATGCGATATCATCCCGGACATGTCAGTGTCGTTGAGGTATTTTGTGTAAGCAAAATACAAAATAGGGTGGTACCACGGTAATCGTCCCTACATTGCAGAGAAATTCTGTATTTGTAGGGGCGACTTTTTAGTTGCTCTTAGCGGCTGAACCGCTAAGAGCAACTAATGAGATTGAACGAAGTTCAAACTCGTGGCGACTAGCAATCAGACGCTTAGAGCAATTTATGGGAGCGACTAACTGTCGCTCGTATATTCCTCTTTCCTACGATTGTTTTATCTTCCTTGCCTTTCAAGCTGAACCGCTAGGAGCAACTAAATGAATTTGAACAAAGTTCAAACCCATTGCGACTAGCAATCAGACGCTTAGAGTAACTTATGGGAGCAACTAACTGTTGCTCGTATAATAATCCGCTTTCTTACGGTTGCACTACTTTCCTTGCTCTTGTCATCAACATCAAATCAAGTAAAAAAAATATCTTTTAACCAAAATGAGGAGGCCAACAATAAATGCAAAATTTGAGATTCAAACCAACTTAGGAAAATTAGAAAAGTATTAGAAAAAACGAGGAGGAATGGAAATGAGAAAAGGGAAAAGTATTTTAATTACCACGATTTTAGCTTTGTCACTCATCTTGTTAGTTGGATGTGGCAAGAGTGCTAAATCAGCAACCAATAACACTATCACGATTGGTTCACAAGGATCGGATTTAAATATCTGGGAACATATTGCCAAGAGTTCTCAAGCTAAGAAATTAGGCTTAACAATCAAAACTAAGGAAATTACCGATGGAGCGCAATTGAACACTGCCACAAGTCAAGGCGAAGTCGATGTTAATGCCTTTCAGTCTTGGTCATACTACGAAGCCTATAATAAGCAAAATCCCAAAGGGAAACTTGCAGCCTTAGGAACAACTTACTTGGAACCTTTAGGAATCTATTCAAAGAAATATAAGAGTGTCAATGACATTCCCGAGGGAACAACCATTGCCATCGCCAATAATCCAGCCAACACATCACGTGGTTTGATTCTTTTACAAGCTGCCGGATTGATTACTTTGAAGAAAGGATTCAATGCTTTGAGTAATACAAAAGATATTGCTTCAAATCCGAAGAATTTGAAATTCAAAGAAATTGACGATACTACCGGTCCACGTGTTTTGAATGATGTACCAGTCGTACTCATTTCCAATACAGTTGCTTTGGAAAGTGGTTTACACGTTTTGACTGATTCTATTTACCACGAAAAAATCGGTCAAAGTACCAAAGACAACGTAAATATCCTCGCAACGGCCGCCAAGAATAAAAATAATGCTAACTACAAAAAATTGGTGAAGTTGTATCACGATAAGAAGATTCAAGCTTATATCAAGAAAAAGTATTACGGAACCAAGATTGAAGTTCAAAAACCACTTACATATTTTGATAAATAATAATAAATTTTAGGGAGATATTTAATTATGGCTAAAGTTGAAAGTTTTACATTGGATCACACAAAGGTTAAGGCACCATACGTTCGTTTGATTACTGAAGAAAACGGTGCAAAGGGTGACACAATTTCAAATTATGATTTACGTTTGGTTCAACCAAATGAAAATGCTATTCCTACTGCTGGTTTACATACGATTGAACATTTGTTGGCCGGACTTTTAAGAGACCGTCTTGATGGTGTGATTGATTGTTCACCATTCGGATGTCGAACAGGTTTCCACTTGATTGTTTGGGGTGAACACTCAACGACTGAGGTTGCAACAGCTTTGAAGGGTGCCTTAGATGATATTGCTAACAAAGTTGAATGGAAAGATGTTCAAGGTACTGACAAATATAGTTGTGGTAACTACCGTGATCACTCATTGTTCTCAGCCAAAGAATGGTCAAAGAAGATTCTTGAAGAAGGAATTTCCAACGATCCATATGAACGTCACGTCATCTAAAGTAAAGAAGGTCAATTTATGAGTCTATTTAAAGCTTTGGAAAACCAAGTTGTTCTAGTTACTGGCGGTTTTCAAGGAATTGGTCGTCAAGTAGTCACAACGTTTCAAAATGAACAAGCAATTGTGATAGCCGCTGATTTATCGTATTCAAATACTTCACTAGAACAAGTTAATGACCAAGAATACCAAATTAAATTGGACGTCAGTGATGAACCAAGTGTTCAGAATTTAGCTGAACAATTAAAAATTCATGATTTAATACCCAACGTTTTAGTTAATGTGGCTGGCATTTCAACAATGAATTATTTAATAGAAAGTCGCACAACAGATTTTGATAAAACGTTAGCTGTTAATACTCGCGGAACATATTTAATTACGAAATATATCGTTCAATTGATGGTTGCCGCTAATCGTCCCGGAAAAGTAGTTTTGATTGCCTCACAGGCTGGTAAAAATGGTTATCGTGCAATGTCAGCTTATGTGGCATCAAAACACGCGGTGCTTGGTTTGACCAAAACTTTAGCGATTGAAGTTGCTAAGAATCAAATCAACGTCAACGCAGTTTGCCCTGGTATTATTGAAACTTCAATGAAACATCGAGAACGAAAAGATGGTGCCAAAATTAGAGGTTTGACACCAGATGAAATTGAAGCAGAGGACAATAGTCAAGTTCCATTAGGTCGTACAGGAACACCGCAAGATGTTGCTAACGTGGTATTGTTCTTAGCCAGTCCGTTGTCGGATTATATGACAGGTCAAGGTATCAATGTTACTGGTGGTATGACGATGAATTAGAGAGTGGGACAAAACATGCTCAGCTTTCGAGCATTAAGGCAAATGGCCCAAGTAATCCGGTTCTGGATTGCTTGGGCCATTTGTTTTAAGCGGAAAAAGCTATGTTTTGTTTCACGTTTATGCTGCATAATTAAGTGAAAAATAGTTTTGTCGCAATCTCTTGTGACATGAAAAATTCAAAAATATTTTAATAAGAAGTATTATAGAAATAATTAATCATAGTAGGAGTTTGAAATAATGACGGAATTTAATACTAAATTGGTTCATGGGAAACCACAAAATGACAATAATACTGGAGCGGTTAATGTGCCGGTTTATAATTCTTCGACCTACATCTATCCATCGGTTGAAGCTAAAGTTAAGTATGACTATGCTCGTTCGGGAAATCCCACAAGAAATTATTTGGAAGAGCAAGTAGCAGGTCTCGAAAATGGCTACCGCGGTTTCGCTTTTTCATCTGGTTCAGCCGCAATCCATGCCGTTCTAGCAATTTTTAAACCAGGAGATCACATCATTATTGGTAAAGAAATTTATGGTGGAACTTTTAGGTTGATCAATGAATTTCTCAAACGTTGGCAATTAGAGTTCACCGCAGTTGACACTCAAAATCCAGCCGAGATTGAAGCAGCTATCAAACCAAATACTAAGGCTATTTATTTTGAAAGCTTTACTAATCCACTTTTGCATGTCACAAGTGTGAAAGCTACAGCTAAAGTGGCTCAAAAGCATCATATTTTGACGATTGTGGACAATACTTTCTTGTCACCATATCTTCAAAGACCATTAGATTTAGGAGCTGATATCGTAATTCATTCAGCAACAAAGTATCTCAGTGGTCACTCGGATGTGATTGCCGGGATGGTTGTTACTAAAGATAAGAAGTTGGCTGATCGAATTTATTTCAATCAAAATGCAATTGGTTCAACACTTTCACCTGAGGATTCAAATTTGGTTCGTCGAGGCATTCAAACATTAGCTGTCAGAATGGATCGTCATTTAGCTAATGCCCAAAAGATTGTTGAATTTTTGCGAAGTCGGAAAGAAATTACCAAGATTTATTATCCGGGAATTGCAGGTAGTAAGGACCATGAAATTGCTGAGCAAGAAACTGATGGCTTTGGTGGAATCGTGTCATTTGAATTGGCAGACGGATTAGATTCAACGAAGTTTGTCGAAGGTACGAAATTGATTCAATTAGCCGTTAGTTTAGGTGCGGTTGAAAGTTTGATTGAGCTGCCATATAAGATGACACACGCCGAACTTTCGCCTGAAGAACAATTGAAAGCAGGGATTTCACATCAATTGGTTCGTTTGTCAGTTGGGATTGAAGATGCTAAAGATTTGATTGCTGATTTAGGACAAAGTTTGGATAAATTAGACTAAATAAACCGCTGAATTTTTTATGAATTCAGCGGTTTTTATTTGCATGATAAAGTAATTTATTTAGGAAATAGTAATATAATTAAATCGTGGTTGTAAGCACTAACAAATATATTATTAAGGGGATTAATATATGAAACGTAGTAAAGCTGAAGTTAGAGATGAGTTACTTAATATTGATACTGGATTTAAGGATGAGAATGGTAAAAAAATAAGAGTGGATAGTTTTGCTTCTTTTTTGGATACTGAAGAAAAGTTTCCCTCAAATAAAACGATTAGAAATCATTTTAATGTTAAGGAATATGACCCGGATAAAAAAAAGAATAAAACTGAATCGGATAATGCAGAAAACCAATTAAAATCTAATGATATAAAAAGAGAACTTTTTCCTAGTAAAGGCAACAAATTAAAAGAATCATTTTCACTTCCCAATGATTTTTTTGACGACAAAGATTTCAATAATGACTATATGTTTGTGGGATTAAATGCGGCATTTCGCTCAGGTAAAAAGAATTATAGTAATTGGAAAAATTTTCATGATACATCCTTGTCTGCTAATACGTATAAATTATATATTCAAATAAATGCTGATAAGGGAATTAATCCTGATGATAGATTTAGGGGATGTTATATAACAGACATTATTAAGTCAGTTATAGACAGTAATTCCGGCCATGTGATGCGTAACTTGTTTATCACAGGTAATGAAGACATATCATTCTTTAACCATCCTGAATCTACACCTGTTTTAGATGCCAAAAGAGTTGGTAAACTGGCATTGTTCCAGTGTCAAGATGAAAAAACGTTAGTTAATGACATGCTTGATAGAATGACTGATGATTATAAAAAAGGGAAAAGGGGTTATTCAGAAAAGCGATATCAGTTAAAAGAAGTTAAAAAGTTAGATGATGAGGAATTGAAAACATTATCAGAGGATAATAGAGAGAATTTAGATAAATCATTGGATATTTTTATTTCAGAATGCTTAGCTATTCGGCCAAAACAATTGGTTGTTTTTGGTGGTAGTGCCTCTACCATTATAGATAAAATGGTTAAAAGTCAATATTTAAAAGATAAATTACACAATATTTATAGGACTACTAATTTGCCAACTGATTTTGATGTGCTTGATTTATTAAGCAATCGTAAATGTGAGGTCACTCATTATTCAAAACGTATGAATTTTGAGGATTGGTTTAATACAAAGCCACAAGAACTCAGTGATAGTTTGAAAGAGCTTAAAGAAAAAGAGTTAAGTGATTAAAAAATATGATTCTTTCTTAAGTTTGGTTATCGAATAACTATTATTAATTAATAATTCAAAAGACAATTGAAAAAGCAGATAGTTCCTACTTGAATAAATCAAGTGAGAACTACCTGCTTTCTTGTAACCAAACTTTTTTACGCTTATAAGTTAATTGTTATTTTTTAGCATCAGAAGGCCCCTCATTAAAAGGTACTTTCCCATCAGCCACAATCTTAGAAACATCATCAAATTTAAAATGAATTTCATTCGTCATCGGTTGAAAATTTTCAACATTAAACTTACTTTTAACAATCCGAATGGCTGGATCTTCTCTAACAAAAATCAAATCCTGACCATTCATTTCTGAGTAACCTTTAACTGCTAAATCATTTTTAGTAGGTGAGTCAGTTGCATCAATTGTTAAATTACGAAAATCCAACTTAGACGTTTGTCTCAATTCAAATTTATGATAAATTACGGAATCTTTTAAGTATCCGCGTGAATGTTTTTGCAACAACAACTGAATAGAGGTGTTATCAGCGAATAATTGGCTATTCTCCAACGACAAACCAATGGCCTTGACCTTTTTACCTGTTAAGATTTGCGAGTCCTTAAATGAGAAGTATGCGTCTTTGCCATAGATTGTATCCCAATCATCTGATGTTTGCCGATTGATCGAAATATTATCGCCATAAATTCTGGCACCATCATAGGCTGAAAGGGTGTTGTCTTCATTGGCAGTATAGCTAATAGCTAAATTTTTAAAAATAACGATATTTTGATTGCTAATGGTAAAACTGCAATACAAGCGAACGTCATTTTTATTAGTTGTTTTACCGACTAGGGTAATATTTCGGGCAATATTACAAATAAAAGGGTTAGTACTTGAAAAATAGATTCCAGGTAGTAATTCAATTATGTCGCCATCTTTGGCACCGATGATAGCTTGTGTCAGTTGTTCATCATTATTATTTTGATCACCAACAATTATTTTCATGGAATCCCCCCTTAAAGTTATCAAACCTCACTATAACAGTGTAAAATAAAAAGGACCAACAATATTAATTGCTAGTCCTTTTTAAATCTCTAAGTGATAATTATACACGAGTAACTTTTCCTGATTTCAATGCTCGAGCTGAAACCCAAACACGTCTAGGCTTACCGTCAATCATGATACGAACTTTTTGCAAGTTTGGCTTCCAAGAACGTTTTGATTGGTTAAGGGCGTGTGAACGCTTGTTACCGAATACTGTTTTACGGCCTGTAATAATATCTTTTGCCATGGGACCGACCTCCTTTGGCTACATGTTTTTTCTTTAAAATATCACCTGACTAATTTACCATATCTACAAATTGAAATCAATAGAGTATTTATGGATTAATATGGTTTAATATTGTTTAAATCTTTAATTCGAAATGTTGCTATGATAGAATTTTATTGTTTATGATAGATTTGGTCCATGAATAGGAGGATCCAGAGATGGCAGTTACAATTAAAACAAAACATGGTGAAATTGATGTTTCAACCAATACTGTTGCCACAATCGTTGGTGGTGCTGCGTCTGATATTTACGGAATCGTAGGTATGGCAAGCAAGAACCAATTCCGTGACGGTATGAATACGATGTTAAACCGAGAAGACTTTTCTCGCGGGATAGTTATTCATCAAGAAGATGGTAAACTGGCCGTTGACGTCTACATAATCGTCGGTTATGGAATTAAAATTTCTGAAGTTGCAAAAAATTTAAAAGAAAAAGTAAAATACAACCTAGAAACAATGCTTGGAACGCCAGCTGGCACTGTTAATGTATATGTTCAAGGAATTAAAGTACTGGACGATATTGAATAGGTAGAGCTGGTTGGAGGGGAAACTTTTGAGCAAAGAACTAATTACAAAAAAAGAATTTTCAGATATGGTGCGTGTCGCATCGCACAGACTTGAAAAAAATGCTAAGTTTGTAAACTCACTTAATGTCTTTCCGGTTCCTGATGGCGATACCGGAACTAATATGAGTTTAACAATTCAAAGCGGATTTAAAGCAGTTAATGAATCAGAAAGTGATCACGTTGGGACACTTGGCAAGGCGCTTGCTAAGGGTCTTTTGATGGGTGCCCGTGGAAATTCTGGGGTTATTACATCACAAATTTTCCGTGGTTTTTCAAAAAGTATTGAAAATAAAGATAGTTTAACAGCGATGGACCTTGCTAAAGCCTTCGACGATGGCGTTAAAACAGCCTATAAGGCCGTTATGAAACCAGTTGAGGGAACAATCCTAACTGTTGCCAGATACGGTGCAGAAGCCGGTATGAAGCAAGTTGAAAGTACTAACGATATTGCTGAAGTTATGAAGGCTGTCGTTGCCGGTTCAAAAGTCGGACTTGAAAAGACACCATCACTTTTGCCAGTTTTGAAAGAAGTTGGCGTAGTTGATTCTGGTGGTCAAGGACTTGTCTTTATTTACGAAGGTTTCTTAGAAGGTTTGACTGGTCAAAGTGGTGATGAAGAATATATCCCTGATGAAAGAGATATGACAGAAATGGTTAACGCCAGTCATCATCAGTCAGTTCAAGGACAATTCAGTACTGATGAGATCAAAAACGGTTATTGTACTGAAATGATGGTTGAATTAGGTAAGAATCCCACAACTGATGAAAAATTCGATAATGAAAAATTACGTGATTATTTAGATGGCATCGGTGATTCATTAATCTGTGTTTCTGATGATGAATTTGTTAAAGTCCACGTACATACTAACTATCCTTATAAAGTTTGGGCAGCGGGTAAGAAGTATGGTGCTTTAGTTAAAATCAAGATTGATAACATGCGTTTACAACATGAAACAATCGTTGATGAAGACGAACCAGTCGCTGAACCTGTTTCACAAGAACCAATTGATTATGCAGTAATCGCTGTGTCATCAGGTGCTGGTTTAACAGAATTGTTCAAGAGTCTTGGTGTGACACATGTTATTAGTGGTGGTCAAACAATGAACCCATCAACAAATGACATTGTTGATGCAATTAACAAGTCAAATGCTAAACGAGCTTTAGTCTTGCCAAACAATGGAAATATCATTATGGCTGCTAAACAAGCTGTTGATTTAGTAGATATTCCAGTTGCTATCGTTGGTTCTAAGACAATTTCACAAGGGATGACAGCTATGCTTTCATTTAACCCTGAAGCTGAATTGGATGAAAACGAAGAAAACATGGAAGATTCCTTAGATACTGTTAAGAGTGGTCAAATCACCCAAGCAATTCGGGATACTGAAATTGACGGTTTGAAGATTACTAAGGGTCACTACATGGGAATCGTTGATGGCAAGATTTTGGTTGACGACGAAGATATTATCGCTGGAACTGAAAAAATGCTTGATGCAATGATTGATGAAGATAGTGAAGTTATCACAATTTTAATTGGTCAAGAAGGTAATGACGACGATGCACAAAAAGTTGCCGACTATCTTGATGATAAGTATGCTGACTTGGAAACAGAAATTCACCAAGGTGACCAACCAGTTTATCCTTACTTGATTTCAGTTGAATAGTTATTATTTATCTAAAATTGAGAGTCTTAAAATAATCTTTAAGTCTCGGTGATATAATAATTTGTAAGAAAAAACAACTAATAAAGGAGGCAGTGATGAAACGATTCGTTTTGTCATAGCCTTTTTTCATTTTGAAATATTTTCTAGAGAAGAGGGAGGGAAGTTTATGGATCTGAGGAAAGCATCATTAGCTGAATTGCCAGGTGTGGGGCCTAAGAAACTAGAAGCTTTACAATCACTTGGCATCAACAATATTTATGATTTATTATTTTATTTTCCTTTTCGCTATGAGGATATGCAGGCCAAATCACTAGATGATGCGGCTGATCAAGAAAAGATTCTTTTAAAAGGTGTTGTAGCGAGTGAACCAGTCGTGGCTCGCTTTGGCTATAAAAAGACTCGTTTAAACGTTAGAATTTTAGTCGATAATGAATCGATTATGGTAACGTTTTTCAATCAACCTTGGTTGAAAGATAAGTTTGAAACCGGAACTGATGTTGCGGTTTACGGAAAATGGAATGAAAATCGCCGTTCATTAATGGGGATGAAAGTCATTGATGTCCATGATAATTCAGTTGATTCAGTTTATTCCGTCAATAAAAACATCCATCAAAAAACGCTGATCAATTTAATTAAAGTGGCTTATGAGAAGTATCATGATCAAATTGATACGATTGTTCCAGCTTATATTCGGACCAAGTATAAACTCCTCGACGATGTTCAGATTGTTTCTGGAATTCATTTTCCTAAAACACAAGAACAAGGCGATGAGGCCCGTAGAAGTGCAAAATTCCGAGAGTTTTTCTTATTTCAATGTGGTTTACAAAGTATCAAACGCAGTGACGAACAAAAGAATGTCGGAATTGTAGAAAAGTACGACCACAATTTTATTGATAAATTTATTGCTGGTTTACCGTTTAAGTTAACTGAAGCTCAAGATAGAGTTGTGAAAGAGATTCTTAGTGATATGGAGTCAACTCATCATATGAATCGCTTGTTACAAGGTGATGTTGGTTCTGGTAAGACGATTGTCTCAGTGATTGCGATGTTAGCAGCTGTGACGGCTGGATATCAGGCAGCCATTATGGCACCAACTGAAATTTTGGCACAACAACATTTCGATAAGATTAGTAAATTGTTGGCACCACTACATATTAGAACTGCCTTATTAACAGGTTCTTTAACAAAAAAAGAACATGACTTTATTGCTGGTGATATTGAGAATGGTAAAACTAATATTGTTGTCGGAACGCATGCCTTGATTCAAGATAGTGTTGATTTTAAAGAATTAGGCTTTATCGTAATTGATGAGCAACACCGTTTTGGCGTTAATCAACGTAAGGCCTTGCGTGAAAAAGGTCAAAACCCAGATGTCTTAGCGATGACAGCCACGCCAATTCCTCGGACTTTGGCAATTACAACGTACGGCGATATGGATGTATCCCGAATTGATCAATTGCCTGCTGGTCGGAAAAAAGTCGAGACTTACTGGATCAGGAGTCAAAAAATTGAACAGATGTATCACTTTGTCACCAAAGAATTGAACGGTGGTGCACAAGTGTATGTCGTTACACCATTGATTTCTGAATCGGAAACGATGGATTTGAAAAATGCGGAATTGATTTATGATAAATTTACTGAATTATTTGGTAAGAAATATCATATTGGCTTATTACATGGGCAAATGCCAAATGATCAAAAAGAATCTGTTATGAAAGACTTTTCTGACAAAAAAATTGACGTTTTAGTATCAACGACCGTGATTGAAGTTGGTGTTGATGTACCAAATGCGTCAGTTATGGTAATATATGATGCTAATCGTTTCGGGCTTTCTCAATTGCACCAGTTACGTGGGCGTGTCGGTCGTGGTGAAAAACAATCGTATTGTATTTTGATTGCAGATCCAAAAAATGAATCAGCTACCGAACGAATGAAAATCTTAACTTCGACTAATGACGGTTTCATTTTGGCTGAAGAAGATTTGAAAATGCGTGGTGCTGGTGACTTGTTAGGTAATCGTCAGTCAGGTTTGCCCGAGTTTAAAGTTGGCAATCCAGTCAATGACATTAATATTTTGGAAGTAGCTCAAGAAGAAGCTAGCCGACTTTATGAAGATGAAAAATTGATTAATAGTCCCGAAACAAAAGCTTTGAAGTCATTTATTAATGATGAATATGAACAATTAAATAATTTTGATTAGTGAGGAAATAAAATGAAAATAGCTGTTGATGCTATGGGTGGCGACAATGCCCCTCAAGTAATCGTTGAAGGAATCGAACAAGCTCGTGATGAGTGGAAAGATTTAGAATTCGTGCTCTATGGTAAAGAATCAGCCATTAAAAAGTATTTGAAAAATGATGAACGCATTACTATCGTTCACACTGATGAAGAAATTTTAGGGACAGATGAACCAGTAAAGGCAATTCGTGCAAAAAAAGATGCTTCAATGGTCTTGGCTGCTAAGTCAGTTAAAGATGGTGAAAATGATGCTTTATTCTCACTTGGTAATACAGGAGCTTTATTAGCTGCTGGTATTTTCATCGTTGGTCGAATCAAGCAAGTAGCCCGTCCAGCTTTGATGCCAACACTTCCAGCCGCTAATTCATCAAAGGGTGTTAACATGTTGGACGTTGGTGCTAACGCTGAAGCAAAGGCTTCATACTTACAACAATGGGCCGTTATGGGTTCAATTTATGCTCGTGACGTTAAAAAAATCGACAATCCTCGTGTTGCTTTATTGAACAATGGTACTGAATACGACAAGGGCGATACGATGCATAAAGAAGCCTATCAACTCTTGAAAGATACTGAAGGCATTAACTTTATCGGTAATATTGAATCGGGTAGTATTTTAGCAGGAGCTGCAGATGTTATCGTTACTGATGGCTTTACTGGAAACGCCGCTTTGAAGGCAACTGAGGGTACAGCTACAATTCTTTTGAGCCAATTAAAAGATGCCTTGCTAAATAACGGTATTTTTACTAAAATGGGTGCAGCTATCGTTGCTCCATCACTTAAAGGCATGCGGAAAATGTTCGATACATCGCAAGCTGGTGGTGCTGTTTTACTTGGATTGAAATCGCCAGTCGTTAAGGCTCACGGTGCGGCCGACAGTAAGACAGTCTATTATACTGTGAAACAGATTTATGATATGTTATCTAATGATACAATTAACAAAGCTAATAAGTATTTTGAAAAAATGAGTGAAAAATAAGGAGAACTCCATGACAGAACAAGAAGTTTTTGACAAAATCGTTAAATTGATTGCTGACAAGTTTGAAGTTGACGCAGCCACAATCACTAAGGAAACATCATTTGCAAAGGATCTTGACGCAGATTCAATCGACCTTGTTGAATTTGTACTTGAACTAGAAGACGAATTCGGATCAGAGATTCCTGATGACGACGCTGAAAAGATCACAACAGTCGGTGAAGCAGTAGACTACATTTCATTACATCAAAAATAAGGCCATTAGGTCTTATTTTTTTATTTAGGGGTGTGCCGCCTCCGGGCGAGAGAAATATAGGCTGCTGTGGGGACCGGTGCGAGCCAAGGTCTCGCACCTCGATTTTGAGCTTCGCATAAACCACGAATCTCAAAACTCGTCCCGTGGTGTAAGAGCTAAAGCTCTAACGCCACCTGCACTGCTGCCTATATTTCTCTCACCCGGAGGCTAATGTATTTGTTATATTTTTATGAATATTCAGATTTAAAAAATATAATCTAAATTGTTGATTAACATGTTTGTTTATTAAATTAATTGATTTAATTAAGGGAATAAACACAAGTTGGTAAAATATTTTTTAAAATTATAAATAATAAACTAGTTGGAGGAGATGCGAACATTTACCAGCTATGAAAGTGGTGTTAGGACGGCTGGTTTTGCCGTTCTTACAGCACCGGGCGTGTTTGGAGACTTGCTTGCAAGGCTTCAAACCGAGGTCCGAGACCTTGGCTCGGGCCGGTCCGCATAGCAGGTAAATGCTCTCATCTCTGGAAACGGCATAACTCATTAGTTATTTAGGATAAAAGTTTAGTATAATTAAGATTATTGGAAAGGGGACACGTTATGTTAGATCCAAGGTTCTTAGAAGTTTTAGATGAGAAATACGGAATTAAGTTTAACGATAAAAAACTGGTTGAAAGAGCTATGACTCATTCTTCCTTTGATAATGAGCACAAAGGCCTAGGTATCGGTGATTACGAACGCTTGGAGTTTTTGGGGGATGCGGTGTTGGAAATTAATATTTCTCGCTATCTGTTTGAAAAGTATCCACAATTACCAGAAGGTAAGTTGACACGTTTAAGATCTGATATTGTCCGGACTGATAGTTTTGCCCGTTTTGCTAAAGAAATTAATATTGATAAATATTTGTTGATTGGTAAGGGTGAAGAAAAACAGGGTGCCCGTCAAAGACATACTTTACTAGAAGATATCTTTGAAGCTTTTAATGGCGCATTGTATCTTGACCAAGGCAACGAAGTGGTTGATGATTTCTTGAAGAAAGTCGTTTATCCACACATTGATTCAGGTGAGTTTTCTGAAGATACTGATTTCAAGACTCATTTACAAGAAAGATTACAACAATCTGGCGAAGTCGAAATTGACTATAAAGTCATCGATGAAGAAGGTCCGGACCATGACAAGAAGTTCAAGGTTGAATTGATTGCTAATGGTAAGATTTTGTCTAAAGGACTGGGTTACAGTAAGAAGCATGCTGAACAAATGGCTGCCAAAAGAGCGTTAGAAGAATTATAGGAGTTTTTAGTTTATGCCGTTAAAATCATTAACGATCAATGGGTTTAAATCTTTTGCTGACAAGACAAAGATTGATTTCACCAGTGGAATTACTGGAATTGTTGGACCCAACGGGAGTGGAAAATCAAATATTACTGAAGCCATTCGTTGGGTAATGGGTGAACAATCAGCAAAAAGTTTACGTGGAGACAAAATGGTCGATGTGATTTTTGCTGGGAGCGATACGCGTCCACAAATGAACCGTGCTGAAGTTGTTTTAGAGTTCGATAATCGCAATAAAGAGCTCAAGTCGTCCCAAGATGACTTGGTAATTTGTCGTCGCTTATTTAGAAATGGCGACACTGAATTTTTAATTAATAATAAACAATGTCGTTTACGTGATATTACTGAATTATTTATGGATTCTGGAATGGGGAAACAATCTTTCTCAATAATTTCTCAGGGTCGTGTTGAGGCTATTTTTAACAGTAAGCCAGTAGAACGTCGAACGATTATTGAAGAATCAGCTGGAGTTTCACTCTTTAAGCAAAAGAAGCAACAGGCTGAAAATAAGTTATCGGAAACAACCGATAATTTGCACCGTGTTTCAGATATTGTTTCAGAATTGTCAAAACAAGTTGAACCTTTGAAGGAACAAGCTAGTATTGCTCGAGACTACAAGGAACAAAAGAGTAAGTATGACAGTATTTATCAAAAAATCTTAACGATTGAAGTTCGAGATTTGTCCGCTCAAAAACGTCAAATTGAAAAAGATTTACGTGAAGTAAAGATGAGTCTTCAAAATATTTCACAACAAGTTAAGATTGCTAATAAGCAAGTTGAAGATAATAATCAGTCGGTTCATGAACTGACTGAAAAGATTGATGATAACCAAACAAAATTGACTGAGTCGACAAAGACCTTGGAAATTTTTAATGGGAAAGTTGCTGTTGCTGATGAACGTAATGGTTTCAATTCATCGAATAAATTATCTTTGAACCGCCAATTAGCTAGTTTGCAAGCAAGTAAAGAAGCTAATCAAACGAAGTTAAATGAATCCAACCAAAAATTGGCTGAATGTGTTGCCAAAATTAAAGATTTTGAAAAACAGTTAGCTGATATTCAACAGTTGAAGAAAAAAACACCAGCTGATTTACAAAAAAATATTGCCGACTTGCGTAATGACTACGTTAATTTATTGCAAGCACAAGTTTCGAATAATAACGAACAAAAATTTTCACAACGTCAACTTGAGCGTGTTGCAGCTTCAATCAATGAACAACAAACACAATTGACTGATGTTACAACGAATCTTAATAGTTCAAAAGATGACAATGATTCGATCAATCAACAAATCAAGCAATTAGTCGATGATAATAAATCATTAATTGAACGTGAACAACAGTTGGACAAGGCGATTGCTGAAGTAACTGAAACTGGTAAACGTGAAAATAGCAATTATTTGAAAATTTTGGAAAATCTTCAAGAAATTAAAGCCCGCAAACGAGTTCTCGAAAATATGGAACAAGAACACGCTGGCTTTTTTGAAGGTGCCAAGAATGTTTTAAATAATAGTCAACAAATCAATGGTATTGTCGGTGCGGTTGCGGAATTGATTTCTGTTCCCAAAGAATATCAATTAGCAATTGAAACAGTTGTCAGCAATCAGTTACAATCGATTGTTACTGAAGATGAAGAATCAGCTAAAAAGGCGATTGCTTTCTTGAGACAAAGTCGTGGTGGTCGAGCAACTTTCTTACCATTGAACATTATTCAGCCACGAAATATTTATGCTAATGATTTGAACAAAGCTGAAATGGTCGCAGGTTTTGTTGGGGTCGCTAGTGATTTAGTTAAATATGACAGTAAAGTAGCTAACATTGTGAAAAATATTTTAGGTAATTTATTGATTGCCAAAGATATCAATGTTGCTACGAAGATTTCTGCCGCTGTTAATCGGAAATATCGCGTCGTTACATTAGACGGAAATGTTGTTAATGCGGGTGGATCACTAACTGGTGGACAACAACGTCGCGTTAACTCAAGTATTTTGACACGTAAAGATGAATTGCAATCATTAACGAGTGAATTGTCAAAACAAGAACTCTTAATGGATCAAAAGCAACAAACCGTTCAAGATTTGCGTGAACAGTTGATGAATTACAATGCTGAAAAGAAGACGGTTGACGAGAAGTTAGCGCAATTCAATGCTGAGAAAAATCACTTTGAAAGTGAAATTTCGACTTATCAAAATGAAGAGAAGCATTTCAGTGAACGTCTGGAAGTTATTAAATATAACTTGTCGAAGTATCAATCTGAACAAGAGGAATTACAAACTAGTTTAGAGACACAAACAGAGTCAGCTAAAAAAATCACGGCTGACATTGAACAAACACAAGCTGAAATTGATCAAAAGCAAAAGATGTTGACCGACTTTGATGCTGAATTGCAGTCAATCAATCATCAAGAACAAGATATTCAAACAAAACTTGCAGTTGTGAAGAGTAATCATGATAATGAAGCTGTTCAAAACCAAGATTTGAAACAAACTGTTGAACAAGCTGGCACACAAATTACCGAGATTCAAAAGCAGTTGACAGTGCTTGATTCTGAACGAAGTCAATTGGATCTTAATAGTACCGAAGTTAAGAGTCGGATTGCCGATCTGCAAACAGAAATTAAACAATTACAAAAAGTTGTCGTTGATTTGAAAGCTGAACGTGAAAAACAACAAGCTTTGGCAACTGATTTGAACAATAAAGCGCAACGAAACTTTGATTTACAAAAGACGGCATCTGATCAACAAGAAACGTTAGCTATTCAAAATACGAAGCTATCTAATCAAATTGATAGTCGTCTTGATACTTTGTCACAAGAGTATCAATTAACTTATGAAGCTTCATTATTGGCCTTAAAACAAGGTGATTATGATCCAGATGAGTTACAAAAAGAAGCTCGTCTGTTGAAGATGGGTATTGAAGAATTGGGAACGGTCAATTTGTCGGCTATTGAAGAATATGACAAGGTCAAAGATCGTTATGAGTTCCTAACACAGCAACAAAATGACTTGTTACAAGCTCGTTCACAATTACTTGATACAATGTCAGAAATGGATAAAGAAGTTACAACTCGTTTTAAAAAGACTTTTGATGAAGTTGCAGCTGCTTTTGAAGATATTTTCCCAGAGATGTTTGCTGGTGGTCGTGCTAAATTAGTTTTGACAGAACCAGACAATCTTTTGGAAACAGGAATCGAAATTATCGCTCAACCACCTGGGAAGAAGTTCCAACGTTTGAGTTTATTATCTGGTGGTGAAAAAGCTTTAACAGCTATAACTTTGTTATTCGCTATCATTAAGGTCAAACCGGTTCCATTCTGTATTCTTGATGAAGTTGAAGCCTCACTTGATGATGCGAATGTTTACCGCTTTGCCAATTATTTAAATCAATATGACGCCAACACTGAATTTATTGTTATCACTCACCGTAAAGGAACGATGATGAACGTTAATCGTCTATATGGTGTCACGATGGAAGAATCCGGTGTATCACGAATGCTATCTGTGCACGTCAAAGAATAGGAGTTAATAATGGGATTATTTGATCGAATTAAAAAAGCCTTTACTGGTAAAGATGATTCTGAAGATAAAGATTTAGAAAAGAAATCTCAAGAAGAATCAACTAAAGAATCTGACCAAACCGCTGAATCTGCCGAAACGACCGCTGATGAAACAACTGAAGCAAAAACTGCAGAATCAGAACAATCTGTAGAAGAAACTCCAGAAGAACAACCAGAAACTAAAACTACAGAGGAAGCACCTGAACCTGCTCAACCAGAGGCTGAACCTGAAGTTAAACCTAATATTGAATCAGAACCTGTTGAAGAAACAAAAGAAACTATTGAAGAACCAGCTAAAGCGGAGCCAGTTTCTGAAGAGACAAGTTCCAATGAAACAACTGATTCAGCCGAAGAAACTGCAACTGAGACTGATGCCGAATCAGAAACTACAGATGGTACTAATGAAACAGTGGAACCAGAAACAACTGAAAATGCTGAAGCTGAAACACCTGCTACTGAAGAAACTGAAGCTAAAGATGATGTCAAAGAATATGATGAAGGCTTAAAGAAGAGTCGTAACTCCTTTAGTTCACGTTTAAATCGTTTCCTAGCTAACTTTAGAAGTGTTGATGAAGATTTCTTTGATGACTTGGAAGAGTTGTTGATTGAATCTGATGTTGGTTATGAAACTGCTATGCGTATTTCTGATGAATTACGTGAAGAAGTTAAATTGGAAAATGCCAAGAAGAAATCTGATGTTTCCAATGTAATCGTTAAGAAATTAGTTGATATGTACGGTGAAGAGGGTAAAGAGGAAGATAATTCTTTGAAATTCAGTGCTGATAAAACACCAACCGTTTTCCTATTTGTCGGTGTTAATGGTGCTGGTAAAACTACTACTGTTGGTAAACTGGCTCACCGCTATAAGGAACAAGGTAAGAAAGTTTTACTAGCCGCTGCCGATACATTTAGAGCTGGTGCGATTGAACAATTGCAAGAATGGGGTAAACGTGATGGCGTTGACGTTCAAGCAAGTAAGGCCCACACTGATCCTGCTTCAGTTGTCTACGATGCTGTTCAACGAGCAGTCGAACAAGATTACGATATCTTACTAGTTGATACAGCTGGTCGTCTTCAAAACAAAGAGGGCTTGATGCGTGAACTAGAAAAAATTAAACGTGTTATCACTCGTGAATTACCAGAAGCACCACAAGAGGTACTTTTGGTACTAGATGGTTCCACTGGTCAGAATGCTTTGAGTCAAGCCAAACAATTCAATGAAACAACCGATGTTTCCGGAATCGTTTTGACAAAACTTGATGGTAGTTCGCAAGGTGGGGTCGTCTTAGCAATTAGAAATGAATTACATATTCCAGTTAAACTAGTTGGTTTAGGTGAACAAATGGACGATTTACGTGACTTTGATCCTGAGAAATTCATTTACGGCTTGTTTAAAGAATTAATTGTTGGGACAACTAACAAATAGTTATGGATATTGATGAAACAACACGAGTGAATTTGTTATATAATTTTTATCATTCCTTATTAACGACTAAGCAAAGTCGCTACATGGATCTTTATTATGTTGAAGATTTTTCGCTTAGTGAAATTGCTGAACAGCTACAAGTTTCACGGCAGGCAGTTTTAGATAACTTGCATCGTTCAGTCAATTTGTTAGAATCATTTGAGAAAGAGTTGGGTTTAATCGATAAGACACAAGAAATTGATGATATTTCGGAAAAACTCGACCATTTGGTTCAAACTAAGTATGCTGATGATAAAGAATTATTAGATTTAGTACAGAGAATTTCTAAAATAAATGAAATGTAGGAGTAGAGTATGGCTTTTGAAGGATTAAGTGAACGCTTAAACAAAGTTTTCTCCTCACTAAGAGGTAAGGGTAAACTTTCTGACGAAGATATCCGAAAAGTAATGCGTGAAGTACGAATGGCATTGCTTGAAGCTGATGTTAACTTTGACGTTGTTAAAAAATTCGTCAAGTCAGTTAGAGAACGTGCCTTAGGCGCCGAAGTAATGGAAAGTTTGACGCCATCGCAACAAGTTGTCAAAATCGTTGATGAAGAATTAACGAAGATCATGGGACAAGAAGCTGTTCCATTGAACAAATCTAAGCATATTCCAACAATCATCATGATGGTTGGTTTGCAAGGTGCTGGTAAAACTACTACAGCTGGTAAGTTAGCCAACCGTTTGAAGACAACTGAAAAAGCTCGTCCATTATTTATCGCAGGGGATGTTTATCGTCCAGCTGCCATCGAACAATTGAAGACTATCGGTCAACAACTCGATGTGCCAGTGTACGACGAAGGAACTGAACACGATCCAGTAGATATTGTCCGTAATGGTTTAAAAGTAGCTGCAGAAAACAAAAATGATTACGTGATTATTGATACGGCTGGTCGTTTGGAAATTGATGAACAATTGATGGAAGAACTTCAACGTATCAAAGAATTAGCCCAACCAGATGAAATCTTGTTCGTTGCTGATTCAATGACTGGTCAAGTTGCTGCTAAAGTTGCCCATGGTTTCGATGAACAATTAGATATTACTGGTGTTGTTTTGACGAAGTTAGATGGTGATACCCGTGGTGGTGCTGCCTTGTCAATTCGTGACGTCACTGGTAAGCCAATTAAGTTTATTGGACAAGGTGAAAAGCTCGACCAATTAGATGTTTTCCATCCTGACCGTATGGCTAACCGTATCCTCGGTATGGGTGACATGCTAACATTGATTGAAAAAGCCCAAACTGATTATGATGAAAAGCAAGCACAACAAGTTGCCGAAAAGATTCGTGAAAACAGTTTTGATTTCAATGATTTTATCGATCAAATGGATCAAATTCAAAAGATGGGTCCTTTGGACGAAATCATGAAGATGATCCCTGGTATGGCTAATAATCCCGCTTTAGCTAATATTAATATCGGTGAAAAAGATATTGCTCATTTAAAGGCAATTGTTTATTCAATGACACCATCAGAACGTGAAGATCCCGATTCATTGAACCCATCACGTCGTCGAAGAATTGCTGCTGGTTCTGGTCAAAGCGTGCAAAACGTTAACCGAATGATCAAGCAATTCAAACAATCACGTGACATGATGAATAAGATGAGTAAGGGAAACATGGCAGGAATGGATCAACTGATGGGCAATGGTGTCCAAGGTCGTCTTGGTAAGATGGCAATGCACTCAATGATTCGTAAAAATAAGAAAAACAAAAAGAAGCGTTTAAAGAAGATCAAACGTTTTAAGTCATAAAATGAAAACATCTTAATTGATGTTTTTTTTATTTATCTACCTTGGAGACGGAAAATTTAAATAAAATAAGCGGTGTAAAGGAAAAAACTTTACAGCAGTTATATTTTTGTGTATACTAACAAAGTTAAGTATTTAGGAGGAAACAAACATATGTCAGTTAAGATTAGAATGAAACGTATGGGTAGTAAATTACGCCCATTTTATAGATTAGTTGTTGCAGATTCACGTTCACCACGTGATGGTCGTTTTATCGAACAAGTTGGTTATTACAACCCAATCTCACAACCAGAAGAAATTAAATTAGACGATGACAAGATCGTTGAATGGTTAAACAAAGGTGCACAACCTTCAGATACTGTTCGTCACTTGTTGAAACAACACGGAATTATGCAAAAGTACCACGAAAGCAAATTCACAAAATAGTAATTTCGATGGGACCAGACATGTGTTGTCGTGGTCCTATTTTTATTCACGGAGGAAAAATGACCGAAAAATTATATCGAGTTGGTACAATCGTCAATACTCATGGTATTAAAGGCGAATTGAGAATAATTCCAATTACTGATTTTCCAGAAGATCGCTTCAAAGCGGGTGCCAAACTTTATTTGAAAAACAAAGATCAAGTCACTGAATTTACGGTTGAATCTTCACGTCCACACAAGAGTTTTATCTTGTTGAAGATGAAGGGGTACGACAATATCAATGATGTTGAAAAATATGTTAAATCAGAGCTATTTGCTGATGGTGAAGAAATTTCTGATCTCAACGAGGGCGAATTTCTTTATAAGCAAATTATCGGTTTGACAGTAGTTGATAAAGATTTAGGTGAAATCGGTAAGGTAACCGAAATTTTGGAATTAGGTTCTAACGACGTTTGGGTTGTTAAAGGACCTAAGTACAAAGAAGTCTTATTACCTTATATTGCTGATGTGGTTAAAGAAGTTGACCTTGATAACAGTGTTGTCAACGTCGAAATACCGGATGGGTTGATAGACTAATGGATATTACAATTTTAAGTATTTTTCCAAAAATGTTTCAGGCTTTAGATGAATCGTTGATTGGTAAAGCACAGGAAAAAGATCTTGTTAATATTGACATCGTTGATTTTCGTGACTTTACGACGAATAAACAAAATCATGTTGACGATGGTACTTATGGTGGTGGTGCTGGTATGTTGCTTCAGGCCCAACCAATTTACGACGCTATGGACTATGTTGAAAAGAAAAAGCCAGGTAAAAAACGAGTCGTCTTGTTAGATCCAGCTGGGAAAACTTTCAATACTAAAATGGCTCGTGACTTTGCCAAGGAAGATCAACTTGTTTTTATTTGTGGTCATTACGAAGGCTTTGACGAACGAGTTAAAGATTTAGTAACCGATGAAGTTTCGATTGGTGATTATATTTTGACTGGTGGGGAACTGCCAACGATGAGTATGATTGATGCAACCTTGCGTTTTGTACCGGGTGTCCTAGGTAATTCATTCTCAGCTGAAGAGGAATCATTCTCACACAACTTGCTTGAATACCCTCAGTACTCGCGTCCAGCCGATTTCCGTGGGAAAAAGGTACCTGAGGTATTAACTAGTGGGGACCATGAAAAAATCCGCGTTTGGCGTCTCACACAAGCCTTGAAGAAGACTCTTGAACGTCGTCCGGATTTATTGGCAAAAGCTGAGTTGACTGATGAGGAACAAAAGATTCTTCGTGAAATTCGTCGAAATAACTAGTTTACAATTGACTTCAAATAAAGTATCATATTAAGAGTGTTTGAACACACATATTAACGATATTCCGCTGTGTATCAAAGGATATGTAAGAGTGTCGGCAGGGAGAATTTATTTATGAATAACTTAATTCAAGATATTACTAAAGAACAATTACGTTCTGACGTACCTGAATTCCGTAGTGGTGACACTGTTCGTGTACACGCTAAGGTTGTTGAAGGTAGCCGTGAACGTATCCAACTATTCGAAGGTGTCGTTATCAAGAGACATGGCGCTGGTATCAGTGCTACTTACACTGTTCGTAAGATGAGTAATGGTGTTGGTGTTGAAAGAACATTCCCATTAAACACACCTCGTGTAGAACAAATCGAAGTTATCAGACATGGTCGTGTACGTCGTAGCAAGCTTTACTACCTACGTGCTCGTACAGGTAAGGCTGCTCGTATTAAAGAACGTCGTCGTGACATCTAATTTAATGCAAATAGCTTAAAAAAACGTATTCTCAATTGAGAGGATACGTTTTTTTGTTATCTTATAATGTTTTGTGATCTTTGTGGCTCTTTGTCAAATCGTATTGATTAAATTACCTCTACAATTTGGATACCGACAAATTACTTGAAAAGAACTAACGTGACGACCATAGATACGTTTAGAAACTCAGAAAGTGGGGCGTATACTTATGAGTACGCTAAAAGATATTCATGATTATGTGAAAAAAAATTACGAAGCAGGAAACTATGATGATGCCAAGGCAGCCTATACTTCTTGGGAAACTGAAGCTAAGCGACAATCTAATTTGACCGATTTTGAAATGGGTGTCCAAAAGGCTCAAAGGGATTATAAAAAAAATGGGACTTTTGCAACATATCCAGAGTTGGCAATTGATGTTGTAAATAAATTATTTGATGACAAAGCTCTTGAGGTCAGTGAATTCATTCGCGGATATAATTCGGAAAAGGAACACATCAAAAAACATTAAAGTTATTTATGTAAATGGCAGTATTCTGTACTTGTTAATACAGAAATTAATCAACAGTTATTGAACAAAGTTTCAAGGTAGAAATAATTCGATAATTCAACGAAAAACAAAAAAACGTATTCTCGATTAAATTAATTTTGAGAATACGTTTTTTTGTTATCTTTGATGCTTTTATCACCTTAAATTATTGTGCCAGTTTCATATCATTTTCCAGTGTCATTTGACCATCCATAATCTTATAGACGTTATCTGCAAAATTAATCAATCGTAAATCGTGAGTTACGATAATGACTGCCGTATTTTGTTCCCGAGCTAGGTCTTGAAAAATTTGGCCAACTTCAGCTACTCGTTCACTGTCAAGAGCAGCTGTGGGTTCGTCGGCTAGTAAAATATCAGGTTTCGTATACAGTGCTCGAGCAATTGCCACACGCTGATTTTGTCCACCTGATAGTTCACCAGGGTATTTATTGACTAAGTCTTCAATTCCAAGTTTTTCCATTAATTGTGTTAATGACAAGTTGGTGAGATTATTTTGCTTTTTAACCTTCTTAACAAGTTTGAATTGTTCCTTAACGGTTAAATAGGGGACCAAGCTATAAGATTGAAGCACGAACCCGATACTATTGAGTCGCAGGGCATCACGTTGCTTACTGGACATATTTTTGAGCATATCACCTTCAAGTTGAACGGATCCGTCTGTGGGTGTTTGTAAACCACCGGCAATAGTTAAAAAAGTACTTTTGCCAGAACCAGAAGGACCAATAACAAGATTGACTTCACCTTTTTTGGCAGTGAAATTGATATCTTTGAGAACGTGAACCCGACTAGTTCCGGTTCCAAAGTATTTATTGATATTAATTAATTGTAAAGTTTCCATTTGATTAGCCTCCGATTACGCTGACAGGATCAACATTTAAAATTATTTTTATGGGAATAAGTGATCCTAATAAACCAGTCAGAATTAGTCCCAAACCAACGGCTGATAAAATGGGAATGTTAAAGCTCATTGGCACGGCATTAGGCATAGCGAAAGCTGTAATTCCTGTTAAAATAGTTGCGATAAATAAACCACTTACGACTAAGATGACTGATTGGGAAATAGTGGCGTTTACGAGTGTTTTAGCAGGTATTCCTTGTGCTCTTAAAACAGCATAATTTTGAATCTTTTGAATCGTGAGGATGTATAAGAAGACAGCAATTACAATTAAGGAAATAATCATGAGAAAAGCAATCATGAAAGTAAAGGTTGAATTTTGTGCAGAATATCCAGGAAGTTTAGAGATGAAAGTTGAAATTGAGTAAGTTTTTACTTGATCATCTTTCATCGAAAACTTTGCATTCTTAGAAACAATGGCACTAGCTGCAAAAGGTCCATTGAGGTTTTTAATGTTTTTCCAGTTAGAAATATTTCCATATACAACTGGAGCAATGTTTAATTTGGCATTTTTAATGAAGCCGACAATGGTATAGTTTTGTGATTCTGAATTGAATTTGATTTTATCGCCGAGTTGATAACCATCATTTTTAAATTGTTCATCAACCACGACTTGATTAGTTTTTTGGATTTTATGACCGGAGCTTAACTTAAGATTTTGAGCAATAAATTGATTAGGCTTTAAACCTAAAAATTGGGCCGATTCTTTTGTTAAACCAGATTTTTTAACAACCACTGATGCTTGACCAATGTAGGCTTCATTTTTAGTTAACTTGGCATTTTTGGCATTGTCATTTGTAATTAGTGATTGGGTCAAACTAGTGTTGGCATCCTTGTTCAGAGCCACGCTGTTGATGTTCCATGAATTAATAGCATCTGTATTTTGATTGGCTAAACCCATAGCTAAACTCGTTAAAATAAAAATCAGATAACCAATTAATACGATCATGCCGATAATCAGACCGTATCGAAATTTTTCTTTTTTAATTTCTTTGAGCGATAAAAACATGTTAATCATCCTCTTTAGCCAGTACACGTAAGATTTTAGCTAATTTCTGTAAAATTATTTCCTTAGATTCAGGATTAACCATTATTTGTTTAATGGCATCGTGAATCATTACTTGTGTTGCCCAGTGAAATTCATTTTCAGTTATCAATTGATTATTGAAAGAGGCTAAAAAAGTAGATTCATTATAAAGTAGATGCATTTTAACTAGAGCAAAGTAGCGACTGTTGGTACTTTTTTCAATGAAATCACGGACTTGCTCGACGTAATCATTGGGTCTTAGTTGATCATCTGAATCAGTTGCGATTTTTTGGTGAATGTCACGCATAGCAAGATGGTACAAATAGTTATATGCATCAGTTAAATCATCGAAGTATTTATAAAAGGCTCCCCGAGCAATTCCGGACTCTTTGACGATTCGTGATACTTGGGCAGAAGCTAGGTTATGATTAGAAAATTCATTTAATAAGGCATCAGTAATTAAAATTTTTTTTGATTCATTTAAATTATCAAAAGTTGTTGAAACCATAATTTCTCCTTTGTGACACTGTGTCACTTTTAAATATGTGCATAGTATAGTGAAATAGTGACACGGTGTCAACTATTGGAATTGAAATCATTTTATGAAAATAATTTTTCTGAAAATTATCATGGTTAAGTCGATGGGGTGCTAGGTTTTTACTGAATGGTTAGAAGACTGATTGTCTTGTGCTTGTAAACTTTACTAAGAACTGACTAATAGACAAAAAAGAAGCTTAACTTCAATTGAGAAGTTAAGCTTCTTTGTATTATTTACTATGTGGAGCCTTAGGGTGCAAAACTGATTCTTTCAATGGAATCGTCTTATCGCGTCCTAAGTACATTTGATAATAAGGTGGGACGTTGTTTACGTAATCTAACAACATCTTTTGAATGGCTGGCAATGCTTCAGGTGTAATTGCTGGAAGGTCACTAGCTTTAATTTTACCTTTGATACCGTTAAATCTCTTGACACGCTCTAATAGATAACGAATATCGTAACGTGAAGGGTTAACTTCGATGACATCTTTATCAATATTCAATAGTTCGTAAACACTTTCCAAACCAGTCCGAACAGAAGTTTCAACGGTAAAGACAACATCATCGTCAATTTCAACAAATTGTCCTAAAAAGGCGAGATTAGTGCAGCCATCAGGAACAACTTTTGGACGATCACCGAGTTGACGTGGCATAAATTGACTTGTTACGTAAGGCATCATGGCCGTTGACATGTAAGTGTGTTTCAAAACTTCATCTTTAATGTCAAGCATTCCTAAGTGATAGAGTAGTTCAGTCATAATTTCATCACCGGTACAATCCCACATGCGTTTCTTGACATAGTTACCAACATTTTCGCCGTAAAGACCATAGCCCCAGCCAACTTCTTCGTCACTAGCTTGATATGGGAAGAATGGTTTGTGATGAATTTCAAATGACATATCCCAGTTAGAATCACGGAAAGTCATTAAACCACCAGTACCAGCCTTACTACCGGATAACTCTTCGATACGCTTGAAAAATTCTGGATAACCTTTAACAGTAGGGAAGAATGAGATCCACTTTGTTTTATCAATTTGTCCTAAGAATTTCTCAGGGTGACCAAATTTAGCATCTTTCTTAGCTAAGTTCTTCCAAATAGTGAAAGTACCCATGTGTTCTGTATCAGTGTTAGTTACAGCAACTGTATCGTTGTCCCCAAATGTACTATTTTCACTGATTGAACCACTTGTAACAAAGACTAGATCCTTGTTGCTGACAGGAATGGTGACATCCTTATCATCTTGGTGAGCTAAAATTGCTTGAACAGTGTCATTCTTTTGATCCAAAGTTAAATCGTAAACGGTGAAGTTGTTAACAAAGTGAACACCGTGTTCAATCAACCAACGCTCGATGGGGAGAATAATTGCGTCATATTCGTTATATTTGGTGTGAATGAATCCTTCGAGGTATTCGTGACGATTGATGAAAGTAAATCTTTGCCAATAACGGCGGCATTCGATGGCACTGTGATAGTGTTTGAAAGCTAATTGACTGTGGAAACAAACCCAGAAATTAGTCTTGAAAAAGCCTTCATCAAAAAATTCATCGATTCGTTTATTAGCTAATTCTTCTTCGGATGAAGCAACAATTTTAGCCATAGCTGTGACATATTTTTGTGGAAGTTTGTAATTGTGATACTGACCGTCAATTTCACCTTGGTTGACGATAACACGGGCTTCACTGTGAATTGGATCATCACGGTTGAAGTCAACGACATCATCAAGGACAGTCCGGCATTCGTTTTCTAGTGAAGGAATCTTGCTGCAAAGATACCAGAGACATTCCATGTAAGGTTCGAGCTCACGTTCAGCCCGGCAAAGGTAGCCCTCGTTACCTTTAGTACCATCCATGGAACCGCCCATAACAGGTTTCTTTTCATAAATAGTAATATTATCTCCAGGCATCTTAGCATCGTCAATCAAAAAGGCAGCAGTTGCTAAACCGGCAATCCCACCACCGACAATATTTGCTCGACGGTCGTCAATACCAGCCGCTTTGTGAGGATGATACATTGTTTTATAAATGTTCATTAAAATTACCTTCTTTCATTACGCATCGTTATTACAAGTACAACGATAAAAGATAATTAGGAATGAGACAATTTACAAAAAAAACGAAGTGTAAAATTGCTTTACACTTCGCTTTTTTTGTAAATTTGAGATTTATTCGGCATATTTATTCAAAGCCTTTTTAAAATCACCTTTAACTAGGACAGCAGTTTGATCGACGATGTCTTGTGGATCATCTTTCATACCATCCATGATCCATTCTAAAATCAGGGCAATAAAAGCCAGACTGTAAAAGTGGGCAATGAAATCCTTATGCTTTTGATCGACAGTCATACCAGTAGCCTGTTTTTCGACGACTTTAATAATATAGCCGTAAATAACTTGATAAATATATTTTTCCATCAAATCGCGGTAGGCAGATTTATAAACATTTTGTGTGATGTTGCTACTATTACGTAGTGCAATCATGATATCGTAGAAACCTTGTTGCCAATTGTCATAGTCGGAGAGATTATCGAGAATATTTTCAGCGTTTTGTCGAGCAGAAAACTCTACTAGTTCGTAAATATCAGAAAAGTGGTTATAGAAAGTTTGACGAGTTAATTGGCATTCAGTAACGATATCTTTCACAGTAATTTTATCGATTGGTTTAGTTTGTAAAATGGTGTTCAATGCGTCAATCAAAATTGGTTCCGTTGTATTTTGCATAAGTGATTCCCCAAATCTTATTGATTGAGTTTAATTATATTATTTTCATTTAAAATTTCAAAGTTGCCTTTTCGTGGCCCAATCCAGGATCAACATAAACGTCGCCAAGTTTTAATTCAAAAACTTCAAGTTTAGGTCCAATCATATCCCAAACTTTTTGATAATTAGGAACAGAATCTAAATATTTTGGTAATAAATCAGTCATTGTCTTATCAGAATGTTCAATCGTAACATTTTGTGAACGAATATAAGGATTACCAATCATATCGCTGTTAGGGATGCTAGTGAAAGCGACACTTTGGGCTTGATCGTATTCGAGAGTACCGGCGTTTCCTTTAACAGATGAGAAGTAGAGGGTATCTGGTTGATCTTCAAACCAAACAAAATTAACGATTTTAACGTTAGCACGACCATTGGTGGACAGACTGAGAGCAATCTTATTTGTTGTTCTAGTAACATTTTTCAAGAGAGAAATATTCATAATTTAATGCTCCTTTATTAATGCTTTAATTATCTCAAGCATAACATAATCGAACGTATATTCTTTCAATTTTTTGTTGCTACTAAAGGATGAATTGAAATATTCAAGACAGTATTTTGTTTAGTCAGTAAAACGAGAATCTGCGAAGAGTTTTTCAGAAGCTAGCCGGTGACGTTGGTTAACATCGTAATTAGCGACAAATAAACAAGAATAAAGTGTATTTAGAACATACTCAATTCCGACCTGTGAAGCAAAAGGTGAAATTTTAATAGTCTGACTTTCGCCGTTAGCAATTGGTAAAACTAAATCGCTCAGTTTGGCGATTTCTGACTGTTGGTCCGAGGTTAAAGTGATAATTTTGCATCCATTTAGACGCAGAATTTTGGCGAGTTGATACGTACTTTTACTACGTCCACTGTAAGAAATTAAAATGGCGCAGTCATTAGAACTGTAGTTGGCAGCCATAAATTTACTTTCATCGGTTAGACTTGGCAACTCAATTGGTAAGTTGATTTTCATTAGCTTGTTTTGAAAACTCAAAGCTGAGATATAAGTGTCTCCATAAGCGAATATCCCTAATTTTTTTGCTTGGAAAATATTTCTCACAGCGTGTTCTAAAAGTTCGTTGGTAAGTAATTTATTAGTTTGGCTCAACGAGTCCTGCATGACATCGAATAATTTTTGAGCAATTTCCTTATTGGAATCGTCCTCAGTAAAAGGAAAATCAGGGTCAACGGTTGAGATATCGTTATAGTGTTGTTGCAATTCGGCTGCCAATTTAATTTTGAAATCTTTAAACCCCTTCAGACCAATTTTTCGACAGAGTCGCACGATTGTTGAAGTCGAGGAAAAAGTTAGACTAGCTAATTCTTGAATTGATTGATTAATGACGGACTCTTTATTTTTCAAAATATATGAAGCAATTTGTTTTTCGGTACCATTGAATTTATCAGCTTGTGTTAACTGGGCAATAATTGTCATTTACAAATCTCCTTGTACGAAGTGAAAAAAAATTCCAAGTAATGAAAAGATTTTACCGGTATTTTTGGAACAATATGTCTAATCACTGGTTACTGCTAATAGAACCATTTTAACGTGTTTTAATGGGTAATAACAAAGACAAGGAGTGATTAAGATGAAATTAGCAATTATTGGTTCGGGGATGATTGTTCACGACTTTTTAACAATCACAAAGGATTTAAAAGATACAGAGTTGACAGCCATTATCGGTACAGATAAAAGCTTGGATATTTTACATGAATTGAAAGCTAAATATCATATTGGATCTACTTACACCGATTTTGATACGGCTTTAGCTGAAAACGATTTTGACACAGTTTATGTAGCAGTTCCCAACTTTTTACATTATGGATTTGCTAAAATGGCCTTGGAAAATGGCAAAAATGTTATCTCAGAAAAGCCCTTTACCGTTAAATATTCTGATTTTATGGATTTAAAGAAGATTGCTGAAGAGAAACATTTAGTTTTGATTGAGGCAATTACCAATCAGTATCTTCAAAATTACGTTGATTTGAAGCAAAAATTACCTGAATTGGGCGATTTGAAATTGATTGAGAGTAATTATTCACAGTATTCATCACGCTATGATGCCTTTGAAACGGGGAAAGTTTTGCCAGCTTTTGATCCGAAAAAAGGCGGTGGAGCATTGATGGATATTAACATTTATAACATCCACTTTATCGTCGGTTTGTTGGGTCGTCCCAAAGCAGTATCTTATTTGCCAAATATTGAACGCAACATCGATACCTCAGGTATTTTAATGTTAGATTATGGTAATTCTAAGGCAGTGGCCATCGGTGCCAAGGATTCAGCTTCACCAGTTGGGAAAACGGTCCTACAAGGTAATAAAGGGACAATCGTCGTTAATGGACCTACTAATGTGATGGAATCATTTGATGTGTACGATAAAGATAAAACATTGTTAGAAAAAGTTGATCACAATATTTATCCTCACCGAATGTATCAAGAATTTGTCGAATTTGAACAAATCATTCGCCACCATGATTTAACGGAAGTGGCAAAAAGATTGCAACATAGTGAAGATGTAATGTGGGTCGTTGATCAGGCGTTTAAAGGAGCTGGAATAAAACTAGGGTAGATGACGTAATAACATGATGACTTGATTTAAATTAAAGAAGTGTTATATATACTAGGTTAATTTCTTATAACTTAATAGTAGATTTTCTGAATATAAGTTATCGATAAAACTAGTCGGAGGAACCGAGGAAGCTTGACTGGCAGTGAAAGTGGCGTTAGTGCTTTAGCACTTACACCACCGGGCGTGTTTGGAGACTCGCGTACTTTGCGAGGCTTCAAACCGAGGTATGAGACCTTGGCTCATGCCGGCCCGCACAGCCAGTCAAGCTTTTCTCGGTTCCGGAGATGGCATATTTCATACACTTTGTATTGCAGCCACATTAAAAAAAGTTTAATATTGTTAGCAATTACGAAACGAATCAGGTGGTTTGATGGGGCAAGCTAGAGCCAATCGCAACTTATTATTGGTTGCCTTCATGTGGGGAACAAGTTATACATTTATTAAAATGGCAATTGCTGCTAAGATGCCGCCATCTGTCATTAATACATTACGGGGATTGATTTCAGCCATTTTGGTCTATATTTTTTTTCGAAAAAATGTCAAAACGATGACTTGGAAAGAATTTAAAATTGGAGCAGTTTGTGCCATCTTTAACTTTGTGGTTGTCCAGTTACAGTCGACGGGATTAAAGTATACGACGCCGAGTAACAGTTCCTTTATTACATCAATTTATGTGATATTATTACCGTTTATTGCGTGGTTGTTTTTTAAAAAAGTACCACCGTTAAAAAATTATTTATCTATTATCCTATGTCTTTTAGGAATGATCTTTTTAACGGGTATCATTACGACTGGCTTTGAATTTCACATGGGAGACTTCTTAACACTGCTCAATGCAATTTTCTACGCTTTCCAAATGACTTATTATGGCTATGCAACTAAAAATGCTCGACCACAAATTATTGCCTTTCAATTAGGCTTTGTTCAAGCAATTTGTGGAACTATCTATGCCTTGACGATTGATTATAGTAAATTACAACAAATCAATTGGTCAACGGCGATTGGACCAGTAATTTATTTAGGTGTCATTGCAACATTTGCGGCACAGGTTATTCAAGTTACGAGTCAAAGATATACTGATACAGTTACCGCTGGACTAGTTTTGATGACGGAATCGTTATTTGCTAGTTTAGTATCGGTATTGTTCCATGTTGAACCTTTGACACAACACTTGATTATTGGTGGTACGTTGATTATTTTCGCAACGTTGATTGCTCAATTTGATTTGCGAGGTGTAATTAGTCGTTATGTAGTTAAGCAAAATGGCATTAAAAAATCCTGATTTGTGAGAAGATATATTTTTGAGGAGGAGTTACATATGGCAGAACTATCACTATTAAATAAACAATTAGATGCATTACTTTTTGAGGAAACTAATATGGTTGCTAATTTAGCAAATGCTAGTGCCTTGATCAACGATATGTACGAAGATTTAAATTGGTCTGGCTTTTATTTATACAATGAGACGACTGATGAACTAGATTTAGGACCATTTCAGGGTAAAGTGGCTTGTATGCACATCAAGAGTGGTAAAGGTGTTGTGGGAACAGCCTTTGCAGACCAACAAATTCATCGCGTAGCTAATGTTCATGAATTTCCAGGCCACATTGCCTGTGACAGTGCCAGCAATTCTGAAATTGTGGTGCCAATTACCAAAGATGGCAAAAAAATAGGTGTTTTAGATATTGATTCACCATCTTTGAATCGTTTTACAGAAGAAAATGAAGCTGAATTGGGACAATTTGTGGAAGTGCTATTAAAACATATTTAACATTTAGTCTTTCGATAGTAGTCAAAAAGAGATAAGTGATTCCTAAAAATGGGAACGCTTATCTTTTTTATTAAACAAATATAATAATAAAATCTAATTGATTGGCTTGTTAATAGGTGCTAATCTGAATAAGTGAAATATGGAATTCAGGATATATTCAGATGATAGGGGAATTAAATATGTCTAAGAAATTAATAACCACCTTTTTAATTGGAAGTGGAGTTATTGGCGGGATGCTTTTCAGTAATCAATTGAACGTTGATGCTGCTACAAAAGGTGTCGTTAATACCTCCAAGATGACTTTTTTATACAATGAAAAAGGTGAATTGGTCAAAGATCGAGCACTAGCTCCAAGCACTGCCTGGGCTTATGATCAAGAAATTCAAATTGGAGATCAAGGCAGTTTTTATCGTGTTGCAACACATGAATTTGTCAAAACAAGTGATGTTCAATTACAACATGGTCACGCCGAGAGTGGGATTGTTAAAACAGGCTCAAATGGTGCTTTAATTTACAATTATGCAGCTGGAAATTATACGTCAACTTCTGCTAAACTGGACGCTCACAGTGCTTGGCGCTACAGTCGAGTTGATAATGCTAATGGCAAGACATGGTATCAAGTCACAAGTGATGGCTGGATAAATAGTGATGATGCTTCAACGTCAACATTTATTAATAACGCTGGAGTTGCTAAAATCAGTTATGCTCCTGACAGTGGCATCGATTTGTGGAATGGATATGGTCCAAACAAGGTAGCTACCGGTCAAAAATTGAAGAATGGTTCATCATGGAACTTTTCGAAAAAGGTTGTCGATGTTAATGGTGATGCTTGGTATATGATTGGTAATAATCAATGGATTGAAGGAACTTATACGAAAATTACCAACCAAGTTTTTGATACGACAGCTGCCCAAAATTGGGATCCTAACTTTGCGGTTGTAAAGGTTAACCAAAAGGCTTCAGTATACAACGATAGTAATTATAATTCTGGGGTTAAGGAATCTTCAGCTAAAGGAACTTTGTTGCAAGTAGCTTCAACTGAGCAGACAGGTAATTTGATTTGGTATGAATTGAGTAATGGCGGTTGGATTCCATCGAGTGTGACAACCGAAATGACAAATTATCGTGAACCTGTTTCGTTAAATGGCAAGAGTAAACAACAAGTAATCAGCGATGTTATTGCAGCAGCTAAAGGTCAACTTGGTAAACCTTATATTTGGAATGCCAAGGGACCAGATGGATTCGACTGTTCAGGCTTGATGCAATATGTTTTCCGTCAAGCAACTGGTCAAAATATTGGTTCATGGACAGTTCCACAAGAAACAGCTGGGACAAAAGTTTCGATTAGTGAACTACAACCAGGTGATCTTGTGTTCTGGGGACCTGCTGGGGCCAGTTATCACGTGGCTTTGTACTTAGGTAACAATGAATATCTCAATGCATTGCGCCCAGGAACAAATGTCAAAATTGATAAAATTTCATCAGCTTTCGCACCATCATTTGGGGTTAGGGTATTTAAATAAACTATTTTATAAGTAACAAAAATTACCTATATATTTTTTATAGAGTATAAATATACAATGTTTCATTTTATTTCAGTCTCTGATATAACTAAGTAATTCGAAATATATGGAGGTAAAATGTTATGAATACTCCCACATTAGAGACAGAACGTTTAATTCTGAGAAAATTTACTGAAGAAGATATGGAAGCTCTTTTTCTTATTCTTAAAGATGACGAAGTGAATAAGTTTTTGCCATGGTATCCAATGAAAGATATTGAGGAAACCAAGAAATTTTATGAACAAAGATATGCGAATAAATATAAACAGACACAAGCCTATGCTTATGCTATCTGCCTTAAAAGAGATGATCTTCCGATTGGCTATATTAATGTTGATATGGAAGAACATCATGATTTGGGTTATGGACTTCGCAAAGAATTCTGGAATAATGGGATTGTTACTGAGGCAAGTAAAGCTGTTGTGGAGCAGATAAAAAAAGATGGTCTCCCATATATTACGGCAACACATGATAGAAACAATCTAAGAAGTGGAAATGTTATGCAGAAAGTTGGAATGAAGTATTGCTACTCATATGAAGAACAGTGGCAACCCAAAGATTTCCCTGTCATATTCAGAATGTATCAACTCAATTTTAATGACAATGATAATTTTGTATATAAAAAATATTGGAATATGTATGACAATCATTTTGTTGAAGAATTGTAAGATGATTGTATAGCACAATTTCCGATTTAATTACAAACAAAAATCACCAGATATCAAAAGGAATCTGGTGATTTCGTGTTTCTACACTATTTTTTCGGTTTAATTAAAAGCTTGATTATAATATTCCAAGTAAAATTCTTGAGTTTTTGGTAAGGCAACAACTTTCGTAACACTAGTATTACGTGGTTCGGGCAAAGTCATTGGATCTTGTGGCTTCAATACGTCTAAAGCTAGTGCTTTAACTGTAAAACCATGTGTAACGCAGATAATTTTATCATCAGGATATTTTTGCATCGCATCAATAACGAAGTCATGGACACGGCTAATAACGTCCTCAAAAGTCTCCCCATGTGGAGCATATTTAACGTACAGTGGCAAAACGTCATTGAGATAGCTATTGTAAGCATCAGGATGTAATTTTCGTAGTTCAGCGTTTTGATGACCGTCCCATTCGCCATAAGAAATTTCAATCAGACGTTTATCATAAGTGATTGGTAAATTAGCATCAGTGTTCAAAATAGCGGCAGTTTGCTTAGTACGTTCCAAAGGACTACAGATAATACGATCTGCAAAATTAATATCAAAATTATCAGCCAAATGTTGTGCTTGTTTTTTACCATTATCATTCAGATAGGTTATCTCAGTATTAATGGTACCTTGTTTCATTTTCATCACGTTAGCAGCGGTTTGACCGTGACGAATAAAGTAAAATTCTGTCATATGAAAGCTCCCTTTTGTTGGAAATAAATAGTGGCTTATAGAGATTAAAGTGCCATTTAATTGATTTGGTAATTTAATGTTACATAAATTATGTGTGCATTACAATCAATACCTTATATTATGATTATGTTGTAGTTAGTAAAAAATGGTTGACAATCACAATAAAAATGTTAAAGTATTTTTAAGTTAATTGGAGGTATTTTAATATGAAAAACTTAAATTTTAATATTCAAACAGTCTCCTCCAAGTCTACATACTATACATGTAGGCTTATTAACTAATTAGTAAACCCTCATGTATGTAAAGACATTTTTACATCTGTGAGGTTGATGAATTCTTAAGTAAACACGACTCCTCACAGAAATTATTCTGTGAGGATTTTTTTATCCAAAATTTAATTCAGGAGTGGAAAAACTATGACAATTTATAATTTTGCGGCTGGTCCAGCAACAATGCCAGCTGAAGTGATCCAACAAATTAAAGCTGATTTACCTTCATATAAGGATTCAGGTATGAGCATTATGGAAATTTCCCATCGTTCCGCTCTTTTTGACGATGTTTTCCAGAAAGCTCAACAAGATATGCGTGATTTATTGAAGATTCCTGATAATTATCAAGTACTCTTTTTCCAAGGTGGCTGTACATTACAATTCACAGCCGCACCACTTAATTTAGCTACTAAATATCATAAGATTGCCTTGTTAGATAGTGGTCATTGGGCTGATAGGGCAGGGGACGAAGCAAAAAGAGTTGGTGTTGAAGTTGATGTTTTGGATTCTACTAAAGCTGACCATTATACTAAATTACCCACGTTAACTAATTTGCCAGCCGATACTTACGATTATTTGCACATTACAACGAATAATACAATTGAAGGTACGGCATATAGTGATTTGCCAGTAACTGGAACCACAGAATTAGTCGGCGATATGTCATCTAATTTTATGGGGCAACAATACGATGTGAAAAAATTTGGAGCTATTATGGCTGGCGCTCAAAAGAACCTTGGTATTGCTGGCTTAACGGTGGTTATCGTCCGAGATGATTTGATTGGTCAAGCACAAAATTTACCAAGCATGGTCGATTATCAACTGTTTGCTAAAAAAGACTCAATGTTTAACACACCACCAGTTTTTGCTATTTATGCAGCAGGATTAGTTTTACAGTGGTTGAAGAATCAAGGTGGAATTGCTGAAATGGAACGTCGTAATCGCCAAAAATCAGCTTTATTATATGATTTTTTGGATAATTCAACCTTATTTACCGCACCAGTCGTTAAAGCCGACCGCTCATTGACTAATGTCGTGTTTGTTACAGGCAATCCTGAAATTGATCAACAGGTCGTTGCACAAGCAGCCGAAAATGGATTAGTCAACATCAAAGGACACCGTTCAGTAGGTGGTATGCGAGCTAGTTTGTATAATGCAATGCCTTATGTTGGAGTTGAAAGATTGGTTGATTTTCTAACTAAATTTGAAAAAGATTACAGGGGGAAACACTAATGTACGCAGTAAAAACTTTTAACGCAATCGCTCAAGTCGGATTGGATACTTTTACCGATGATTTTACAATCAATCAAACAGATGAACCTGATGCATATTTGATAAGATCGGTTAATTTATTAAAAGCTGATTTTCCCGAAAGCCTTAAAACAATTGTCCGTGCCGGAGCAGGTGTCAATAATGTGCCATTAGGTCGGGCAACGGAACAAGGTATTGCTGTTTTTAATACACCGGGGAGTAACGCAAATGCCGTCAAAGAGCTGGTGATTTCCTTAATGATTGCTACTGCCAGAAATTTATTTGCAGCGCATGATTATTCAGATGAACATACTGAAGCTGACGTTTCCCAACGAACGGAAAAGGATAAAACAAAGTTTAATGGAACCGAATTAGCCGGAAAACGTATTGCCGTGATTGGACTAGGAAATGTCGGTTCACTCGTTGCCAATGCCGCCTTAGCCTTAGGTATGAAAGTTATCGGTTATGACCCATATTTATCAGCCAATGCTGCTTGGAGAATCAATAATCGTGTTAAGCGAGTTGATTCAATCAAAAAAGCGGTTAAAGGTGCTGATTTTGTTACCGTCCATGTACCAAAGAATAACGAGACCATTGGTTTATTAGCCACCAAAGAAATTTCAGAAATGAAAGATGGCGTAGTTTTATTTAATTATTCAAGAATCGGTATCGTTGATAATCAATCGGTAGTTAAAGCAATGCGCAGTCAAAAAATCAGCCATTACTGTACAGATTTTGGAGAACCCATAATCGCGGATCAACCAAATATTACTATCACACCACATATCGGAGGTTCAACCATAGAAGCAGAATCAAACGGAGCCGTACAAGGAGCTAACACCGTAATGGATTATCTGGAAAATGGCGATACAACCAATTGTGTCAACTTACCAAATATGCAAGTTCCGTTTGAAACAACTTATCGAGTGACAGTGATTCATCAAAATGTACCTAATATGGTTGGACAAATCAGTACACAAATTGCCACACGTGGTATTAATATCGAAAATATGTCAAATGCAGCCAAAGAAAAAGTAGCCTACACAATAATTGATGTTGACGGTTTGCAAGAAGATAACCAAAGTGCTTTAATAGCAACGTTAGAATCGATTAAAGAAGTGTATCGGGTTCGGGTTATTAAGCATAAATAGAAAGATATTGTAAATATTCTTTTATATTTGTATTGGATAATCTTGTCCGTGATTTTTTAAAGGGTAATATTAAACATTAACGAATAAACTAGCCGGAAGGAACGTGGAGAAACAGACCAGCAGTGGCAGTGGTGTTAGGACGGCTGTTTTTGTCGTTCTTACAGCACAGGACGTATTTTGAGATTCGCGTTTTTTGCGAAGCTCAAAATCGAGGCGCAAGGCCTTGGCTTGCACCGGTCCTCACAGCAGGTCAGTTTCTCCACGTTCCTGGAGGTGGCCAACAAAAAAACCATACGTTTTTTTCACGCATGGTCAATAATTTAAAATATTTGTGAACGATATAATCCCACAACTTTACCAAGGATTTCGACGTTGTCTAAAATGATTGGATCCATTGTATCATTTTCTGGTTGTAGGCGGTAATGTCCGTTTTCTTGATAGAATCTCTTACATGTTGATTCAATATCTTCAGTCATCGCAATAATAATTTCACCGTTATTGGCAAAATTTTGTTCATGTACAATAACATGGTCGCCATCGAAGATTCCGGCGTTGATCATACTTTCACCGTGAATTTCCAACATGAATAATTCGCCAGATTCTCGAGTAAGGTCTGGTGGGATAGGGAAGTATCCATCTGGATTTCTTTCGGCCGTGATTGGTTGACCAGCGGCAACTGCACCAAGAATTGGAATTTGTTTGGATTTGATACCAATTGAATTCAAACCAGCACCCGTAAGTTCGATAGCACGGGGTTTAGTTGGGTCACGTTGGATAAATCCTTTTTTCTCAAGACGAGATAGGTGACCATGGACCGTTGATGTTGAAGATAGATCTACAGCTTCGCAGATTTCTCTAACAGTTGGCGGATATCCATGTTCATCTAAATAATCATAAATGCATTGTAAAATTTGTGACTGTTTAGAGCCTTCAGCTTTTGACATTAGAACACCTCATTGTTAATATCTTAAATAGATTGTATCAAAATTTGAATACAACTTCAAACAAGTGTTCGATTGTATCGAGGGGAATTGAAATTATGAACGAACAAGATGAATTGCTCAAAAAAATTAATGAATTAGCCCACAAGGCTAAAGCTGGTACTATTACTAAAGAAGAGGAAGATCAACAAGCTCAATTACGTAAGGAATACTTGAAGAACTTCCGTGCTGCATTTAGGTCTCAAGTAGAGATGATGCAGGTCTATGATAAAGATGGAAAAGAAGTCACACCTGAAAAAGTTCGAGAAATTCAACGGAAAAAAGGATTACGTGACGATTAGACTTTCAATTAGCTAACTTTTTTTGTAATATTAATAGGTATATGGAAAGGGTGAGAACATAAATGGGTACAACAATCGTCGTTGGTGTTATAGCTTTGTTGGTTGGTTTAGTCGGTGGTTTCTTCGCTGCCAGATGGTACATGAAGAAATACTTCCAAGACAATCCACCAATCAGTGCTGATATGATCAGACAAATGATGGCACAAATGGGCCAAAAGCCTTCACAAAAGAAGCTTAATCAATTAATGAATACTATGAAGAATTCACAAAAGAATAACAAATAGTCAGGTCCAGTAAGTGATATGCATATTTTTATATGCGTATCGCTTATTTTTTTTAGAGTGTGACAAAACATGGTCAGCTTTCGAGTATTAAGACAAATAGGACAAGTAATCCGATTTTTGGATTACTTGTCCTATTTGTTTTGAGCGGAAAAAGCTATGTTTTGTTGCACGTTTATGCTGCATGTTTAAGACAAAAATAGTTATGTGATGACATCTTATTTTTTATCTTTAAAAACAAATGCTCATTTAAACACGAACTATTAATATTTTTATAATTATTAAATACAAAATGTAAACGTTAAATACGAACAATAGACAAAAATAAATGATTAAAATGCGTATTTAGCATTGAAAGAATTTTCAATCCCTGATAAACTTTGGATACCAAAGCAAGAAAGGTGGAAAAAGAAATGCACGACGTAGCAATAGTTATGGGATCAATATCTGACTTGAAGATCATGCAAAACACGCTCGATGTTTTGACGGAACTAGGAGTTAGTTTTGAAGCAAAAGTAATTTCGGCACATCGGATGCCACATGAGATGTTGGATTTTGCCAATCATGCTCATGAAAATTATCAGGTTATCATAGCTGGAGCTGGAGGTGCGGCTCACTTACCAGGAATGATTGCTTCTTCAACTAGCTTGCCTGTCATTGGGGTACCGGTTCCTTCCAAGTACCTTAAAGGAATGGACTCACTCTTGTCAATCGTTCAAATGCCCGCAGGGGTTCCTGTAGCAACCGTTTCAATCGGAGAAGCTGGTGCCAAGAATGCGGCCATTTTAGCCACTAAGATCTGTGCTTTAAATAATCAAACTTATCAAAAAAATTTATCTGAATACGTTCAAGCAATGCATGATAAATCAATCGAAAGTGGGGAAAACCTTGGATAATACGTTATTACCAGGAACAACAATCGGCATTATCGGTGGTGGTCAATTAGGCCAGATGATGTCATTTTCAGCCAAAGAAATGGGTTATAAAGTTATTATTTTGGACCCACAAGTTAATTGTCCAGCCGCTCAAGTCTCAGATGGTCAAATTGTTGCCGAATACGACGATTTAGCTAAATTGATTGAATTAGCTCAAGCGTGTGATGTGTTAACTTACGAGTTTGAAAATGTTGACGCTACTGCCATTAATGAAGTTAAAAAATACACACAAGTTCCCCAAGGCACTAAAGCCTTAAGTGTGACACAAAATCGAGTTTCTGAAAAAGAATTCATCGAAGCTAGTGGATTTAACGTTGTTCCACATGTCGTCATTAAAAACATTTTTGAATATCATCGTGGCGTTGAGAAATTAGGAACACCAGTGATATTGAAGACGATTCGTGGTGGATACGATGGTAAAGGTCAAATTTTGATTGAAGATCCCGAAAAAGTTTGTTACGCCGACATCGAAGAGCTGTTGATGCAAGGTCCTTGTATGTTAGAAAAGAAAATTGATTTGAAAAAAGAAGTTTCGGTCGTGGTTGCAGCCAATTTACGAGGTGAAACATCAATTTTTCCAGTTATTGAAAATGTTCATCGACACAATATTTTGCACCTTAGCACTTGTCCAGCGGTAATTAGTTCAGCTACCGAACAACATATTTATCAAGTTGGTGAAGGTTTAGCAAAAAAACTTGAGCTAGTTGGAACAATGTGTATCGAATTTTTCGTATCTAGTAATGACGAGGTTTATGTGAACGAAATTGCACCCCGCCCACATAACTCTGGACACCTGACGATTGAGGCTTGTAACATTTCTCAGTTTGATGCCCATATTCGTGGTGTCTGCAATTTGGCAATGCCAAAGGTTGAACTATTACAGCCAGCAGCGATGGTTAATTTACTAGGTCAACATTTGGAAAATGCTAAAGCAGAATTAGTTAATCATCCAGAATGGCATTTCCACGATTACGGTAAAGAAGCTATTAAAGAAAACCGTAAGATGGGTCATATTACGATTTTGAGTTCTGATTTAGATTCTACAAAACAAGCTATCGAAAATAATTCAATTTGGGATGTGTAAATCATGACAGAAGATAAGTTGCTTTATACCGGTAAGGCTAAGAATGTTTATCAAGCTGACAATGACGATGAGGTTTTGATTGTTTATAAAGATCAAGCGACTGCTTTAAATGGTAAGAAAAAAGAAATTCTACCAGGAAAAGGTGTCCTTGATTGTCAAATTTCACAAATCGTTTTTAATTACTTGATTGAGAACGGCATCAAAACACATTTGGTGAAAAATTTATCTGACCATGAGCAATTGGTTAAAAAAACTCAAGTATTTCCATTAGAAGTCGTTTTAAGAAATATTACGTCTGGTTCACTAGTGCGTAAGTTTGGAATTGAGGAAGGTCAGAGACTGACTGATCCAATTATTGAATTTTATTACAAGAGTGATGCTTTGGATGATCCTGTTATCAACGAATCACAAATTCATGCTTTAAAAATTGCTGATAAAACAGAAATTGAATATATCAAGGAACAGGCTTTGGCCATCAATCAGTTGTTGATTCCATTCTTTGACCAAGCAGACTTTGATTTAGTCGATTTCAAATTGGAATTTGGCAAATATGACGGTGGAATTATCCTAGTTGATGAATTTTCACCAGATAATTGCCGTCTTTGGAATAAGAGTGATCAACACTCAATGGATAAAGATGTTTTCCGTAAACACGAAGGCGATTTAGTTAAAACTTATCAAACAGTCTTACAACGACTACAAGACAAATAGGAGAGAATTATGAAATTAGTTAAAGTTTATGTCACTCTAAAAAAATCCGTCCTTGATGCCCAAGGTGAAGCAATTAAATCAGCTATCCATTCAATGGGATACAGCCAAGTTGCTGATGTTCATATGGGAAAATATTTCGAATTAAATTTTGCTGATGATTATGCTGATTTAGAAAAAGACGTTGATGCAATCTGTGATGATCTTTTAGCCAATCCCAATATTGAAACCTATCGTTACGAAATTCTGGAGGCTGAATAATGAAATTTGCCGTAATTAACTTTCCTGGTTCAAATTGCGATATGGATTTGTATTACGCCATTCGTGATGGAATCAAACAACCAGTTGAACTCGTTGATTATCGATCAGAGAGTTTAGCTGGTTTTGACGGAGTCTTAATTCCTGGTGGTTTCTCATATGGTGATTATTTACGAAGTGGAGCCATCGCTTCTCAAGCACCAATTGTTAAAGAGATTATCCGTTTTGCGAATGAAGGCAAGATTGTTCTCGGAATCTGTAATGGTTTCCAAATCCTCACTGAATTAGGTTTATTGCCAGGGGCCTTGATCAAGAATGAAAAAGGTCGCTTTATCTGTGAAACAGTTGCATTAAAGGTAGTTAATAATGAGACAGCCTTTACGAGTGAGTATCAGGCCAATGAAGTTATCAATGTTCCAATTGCGCATGGTGAAGGCCGTTATTACTGTGATGAAACAACTTTAAAAGAGTTACAAGCTAACAACCAAATTGCTTTCCAATATTGTGAGAACGTTAACGGTAGTGTGGAACATATTGCTGGTGTAATGAATCAACAAAAGAATGTTTTAGGTATGATGCCCCATCCAGAACGTGCAATTGAGGAAATCTTAGGTTCTGATGATGGACTAAAGTTGTTCCAATCAATAATCAATTATCAGGTAAGGGTGAATAATTAATGACTGAGCCAACGGCAAAACAAATTAAAGATGAAAAGTTATATCAACAATGGGGTTTGACTGATTGGGAATATGAATTGATCAGTGCCAAAATCCTTAAACGCTTGCCTAACTATACTGAAACAGGACTTTATTCAGTAATGTGGAGCGAACATTGTTCATATAAAAACTCTAAAAAAGTACTTCGTAAAATGCCTAATAAGAGTGACCGAGTTATCGCAGGTCCCGGTGAGGATGCAGGTATTTTAGATATTGGTGATAATCAAGCGGTTGTTTTCAAAGCTGAAAGTCATAATCATCCATCAGCTGTTGAACCTTATCAAGGTGCTGCAACTGGTGTTGGTGGAATTATCCGTGACATTTTCTCCATGGGTGCTCAACCAATCGCAGTCATGAACAGTTTGAAGTTTGGTCCACTCAAAGATGGTCAAACGAAGCACTTAGTTAACGAAGTCGTTGCTGGTATTGGTGGTTATGGTAACTGTATTGGTTTACCAACTGTTGGTGGCGAAATTGCCTTTGAAGATTGTTACGAACATAATCCACTAGTTAACGCAATGTGTGTTGGTCTGCTTAATAGTACTGATTTCAAACACGGAACAGCTAGTGGTGATAAGAACCTGATTGTTTACGTTGGTGCTAAAACCGGTCGTGACGGAATTCACGGGGCTACATTTGCTTCAGATGAATTCACTGACACTAAGAACAAGCAAAGATCAGCTGTCCAAGTTGGTAATCCCTTTATTGAAAAATTATTGATGGATGCCTGTGTTGAAATTATTGAAAAACACTCCGAATGGATTTTAGGTATTCAAGACATGGGTGCTGCTGGATTAGTTTCTTCGACAGCTGAAATGGCTTCAAAGGCCGGTTCTGGTCTGATTTTGAATCTTGATAAAGTGCCACAACGTGAAACAGAAATGTCAGCTTACGAAATGATGCTTTCTGAATCACAAGAACGAATGGTCCTCTGTGTTAAACCGGAATTTGTCGAAGATGTTTTAGCTTTCTTTGAAAACTATGAACTTGATGCAGTAGTTATCGGCCAAGTAACAAACGATAAGCAATATAAGATTTATCATCTGGATCAATTAGTGACAGATATTCCAGTAGATAGTTTGACCGAAGATGTTCCTGAATATGACCGTGAAGAAGTGCAACCACAACGGATGATTGATGAACAAGATTATCATTTTGCCCCAGAAATCACTGATTTAGCAGCAACATGGATTGAGATGTTACAACGGCCTAATATTGCTAGTAAAAAGCATTTCTATCAAACTTATGATTCACAAGTTCGCGCTGATACAGTAGTTCGTCCAGGTAGTGATGCTGGTGTTGTCAGAATTCGTGGTACAAAAAAAGCTATCGCCATGACAAACGATAGCAATTCAAAATATGTTTATTTGAATCCATATGTAGGTGGACAAATTACTGTTATGGAAGCTGCCAGAAATATTGTTGCCAGTGGTGGTGAACCAATCGGTATTACTGATTGCTTGAACTACGGTAATCCCGAAAATCCAGAAGCTTTCTGGGAATTAGATAAGAGTGTTGAAGGAATTGCTAGTGCTTGTGAAAAAATCAATACACCAGTTATTTCCGGTAACGTTTCGCTCTATAACGAATACAACGATGTGGCCATTTATCCAAGTCCTATGGTAGGAATGGTCGGTTTAATTTCTGATATTGATAATGTTACGACAAGTGCTTTTAAAGATAACGGTGATTTGATTTATCTAGTAGGTCAAACACAAGATGACTTTAATGGTTCAGAGTTACAAATGGCTCAAATGGGTCAATTAAAAGGTAACTTACGTGACTTAGACCTTGATCAAGAAAAACTCAACCAAGATTTAATTAGACAGGCTATTTCTCAAAAATTAATTAAGAGTTGTCACGATTTATCTGAAGGAGGTTTATCAATTGCCTTAGCTAAATCAGCTTTTGATAATGACTTTGGTTTTGACATTAAGACAAAACTAACAACAGCTCAAATGTTCTCGGAAACACAATCACGTTTCTTAGTATCCATCGCACCAGACAAGCAAGCTGACTTTGAAAAAATGCTCCAAACCGATTTTGAATATCTCGGAACAGTTACTACTGAACCAGAATATAAAGTAACAACAGCAACTGACTCCGTTGTCGTTGACGGTAAGATTGCTGCTAAAAGTTGGAAGGAGGCAATTGCGTGCCTAATGAAGTAAGAAGTTTAAATGAAGAATGTGGTGTCTTTGGTGTTTGGGGTGCTGAAAATGCTAACTATTTAACATACTTAGGTCTCCACAGTTTGCAACATCGTGGTCAAGAAGGTGCCGGAATCGTTGCTAATGACGGTCAAAAATTGCGTGCTTACCGTAACCTAGGATTATTGACACAAGTTTTTTCGAAGCCTGAATATCTAAACTCTTTAGTTGGGGATGCTGCAATCGGACACGTTCGTTATTCAACAGCAGGCGAAAATAAGATTGAAAATGTGCAACCTTTGTTATTCGACTTTACCGATAATCAAATCGCCTTAGCACACAATGGTAATTTGACGAATGCGATAACTCTAAAAAAAGAACTTGAAGAAAAAGGTCACATCTTTAAATCTAGTTCCGATTCAGAAGTTTTAGTTCATTTGATCAAAGTTTCTAATGCACCGACTTTCCGTGAAAAAATGATTGAAGCATTGAATAAAATCCAAGGTGGTTTTGCGTATTTATTAATGACTAAGGATGAAATGATTGTTGCTTTGGACTCGCATGGTTTCCGTCCCTTGTCAATTGGTCAGTTAGATAACGGAGCTTATGTCGTCGCTAGTGAAACTTGTGCCTTAGACGCTGTTGGAGCTAAGTTAGTTCACAATGTTCAACCAGGTGAATTAATTACAATCAATAACGATGGTATGAAACTTGACCGTTGGACAACTGATACGACATTGGCAATTTGTTCAATGGAATTCATCTACTTTGCTCGTCCAGATTCAGATATCTTAGGCGTTAATGTTCACTCTGCTCGTAAGCGCATGGGGGCCAATTTAGCTAAAGAATATCCAGCTCCTGGTGACATAGTTGTTGGTGTTCCCAATTCATCATTGTCAGCTGCCAGTGGATACGCTGAAGCAAGTGGTTTGCCATACGAAATGGGTCTGATCAAAAACCAGTATATGGGTCGAGAGTTCATTCAACCTACTAAAGAATTGCGTGAAAAGAGTGTTCGTCAAAAACTTGCTGCCGTAAAAGGTGTTGTTCGTGGCAAACGTGTCATTTTAGTTGATGATTCAATCGTTCGCGGAACTACCTGTGCTTATATCGTGCAATTGCTGAAAGATGCAGGTGCGACTGAAGTTCATTTACGAATCGCTTCACCAAGATTTATGCATCCATGTTTTTATGGCATCGATATTCAAGAAAAGAGTGAATTGATTGCTGCTCATAAGTCAATTCCAGAAATGAACCAAATGTTTGGCTCTGATTCATTGGAGTTCCTGAGCGAAGATGGTTTGATCGATGCAATTGGATTGGATTCAGATGCACCGTATTCTGGTTTGGATATGTCGTATTTTAACGGTGATTATCCAACTTATCTTTATGATTATGAGTCAAAAAAATAAGGAGGCATTCAATGTCTAATCCCTATCAAGATGCTGGCGTCGATGTCGAGTCAGGTTACAAAATTTCTAAATTCGTTAAACAAAATACCCACAATAATAACATCGGCAATTTTGGCGGTGTTTACGAAATTCCTGAAGGGTACAAGCACCCCGTTTTAGTATCGAGTGATGATGGTGTTGGAACCAAATTACTTTTGACGACTGAGGCTAAGAAATGGGACACCATTGGTATTGATTGTGTCGCTATGTGTGTCAATGATATTTTGGCTCAAGGTGCAACACCACAGTATTTCTTGGATTATCTGTCAACTGGAAAAGTTGATGACAAAATTGAAGAAATTCTCAAAGGCGTCATCGAAGGCTGTAATCAAGCCAATGCGAATTTGATTGGTGGCGAAACAGCAGAAATGCCCGGCGTTTACGATGCTAAAGATTACGATATTGCAGGTTTTTCTGTTGGTATTTGTGAAAAGGATGATCTTTTACGAAAAGAGAATATCCAAGCAGGTAATGTCTTGATTGGTTTGAAATCAAGTGGGATTCATTCTAACGGTTATTCATTAGTACGAAAGATTTTCTTCCAAGAACATGATTTGACAGTTGATAGTGTCTTGCCAGAATATCCTTATCAAACATTAGGTGAATTATTGTTAACACCAACAAAGATTTATATTCAAGATATTGTTCCATTACTCGATGAACGTTTAATCAAAGGTATCTCGCACATTACTGGTGGTGGTTTTTATGAAAATGTACCACGAATGTTGCCAGACAATTTAGCAGCGGAAATCAATGTTGATATTTGGCCCCAATTACCAGTTTTTGAACTCTTACAAAAATATGGGCAGTTAGCAACTGCTGACATGTACCATATTTTCAACATGGGTATCGGAATGGTTATTGCGGTCGATGCTTCTAAAGAATTGGAAGTTCTTGAGCTATTAAATGAAAAGGAAACTGTTGGTTTTACGATTGGTGAAGTTGTACCTAAGACCACTGATAGTTTGATTTTGAAAGGGGACCAACTATGCGAGTAGCAGTTTTTGCTTCCGGCAATGGCAGTAATTTTGAAACCATCGCAAAATCAGATGAATTACGCCAAGCTGGTTTAGAAATCGAATTGTTGGTTTGTGATAAAAAAGATGCTCATGTCATTCAACGAGCTGAAAAATATCATATTCCTGTTTTTGTTAATCAACTGACTGATTATCCTAATCGTGGTGCCTATGAACAAGCAATTATTGAGAAACTTCAGCCACTTCAAATTGAGTATATTTTGTTAGCTGGTTATATGCGAGTAGTAACGCCAGTCCTTTTGGCAGCTTATCCGAATCATATCATCAATATTCATCCATCATTATTACCAAAATTTTCTGGCTTAGAAGCGATTGAACGAGCTTATGAAGCTGGTGATCCTATAACGGGAGTAACAATTCATTACATTGATGAAGGGGTCGATACTGGTCCCATTATCAAGCAAGAGAAGGTTGTCCGTTTATCGAATGATACGGAAGCTAGTTTGGAAGCAAGGATTCATCAAACGGAGCATCAAATGTATCGTCAAGTGATTCTTGATTTACTAAAAAAAACTAATGGGGTAGATAAAAAATGAAAAGAGCTTTGATTAGTGTTTCTGATAAGACAGGTGTCGTTGAATTTGCTAAAGGTTTAATTGCCAATGGTTTTGAAATCATCTCAACTGGTGGTACATACAAGAAGTTACAAGAAAATGGCGTTGAAGTTATGGAAATTGACGAAGTAACCCAATTTCCTGAAATTTTAGACGGTCGTGTTAAGACTTTACATCCAATGGTTCATGCCGGATTGCTTGCTAAACGCGATAATCCAGAACACATGAAAACCTTGGAAGATTTAAACATTCAAACAATTGACCTTGTCTGTGTCAATCTCTATCCATTTAAAGAAACAATCTCAAAAGAAGATGTCACACCAGCCGAAGCAATTGAACAAATTGATATTGGTGGTCCTTCAATGATTCGTTCAGCTTCAAAGAACTTCAAGAGTGTTTACGTTGTGATTGATGCAAATGATTATGAAACAGTTCTTGAAAGTCTTCAATCTGACGAAGATGATACGATTTTACGTCGTCGCCTAGCTGCTAAAGCATTCCGTCATACTGCTGAATACGACAGTATCATTGCTCATTATCTAACTGATTTGAATGGGGATGAATTCCCTGACGTTGAAGTACTTGGTTATGACTATCATCAAGAATTACGTTACGGTGAAAATTCTCACCAAAAAGCTGCCTTTTATAAGAGTGCTATGCCTACTGAATATTCAATTGCCTCAGCCAAACAACTTCATGGTAAAGAACTCTCATTCAACAACATCAAAGATTCTGATGCTGCTTTGAGAATTGTGGCTGACTTCGATCAACCTTGTGTTGCTGCATTGAAACACATGAATCCATGTGGTGTTGGTGTTGATGATGAATGTATCTACAAAGCATGGCGTAAAGCTTATACAGCCGATACAATGTCAATCTTTGGTGGTATCGTTGCGGTGAACCGTGAAGTTACTAAAGAAATTGCTGAAGAAATGCACAAGATTTTCTTGGAAATTGTTATTGCTCCTAGTTTTACTGATGAAGCTTTGGAAATTCTTGAAGCAAAGAAGAATATTCGTCTATTGACACTTGATTTCTCAAAAGCAAAAGATGCTGACAAACACGAATATGTGTCAGTTATGGGTGGCTTGTTAGTTCAAGAACGTGATACAACTGTAGATCAATTGAGTGAATTTAAAGTTGTTACTAAAAAAGCCCCAACTGACGAAGAAATGAAGGCTCTCTTATTCGGTCAACAAGTTGTTAAGCATGTGAAGAGTAATGCGATTGTTATTACAACGACTGATAAGACACTTGGTATTGGTGCTGGTCAGATGAACCGAATTGGTTCAGTTAAAATTGCTATCGAACAAGAAGAACAGGCAGATGCTCATACTCCATTGATTATGGCCTCGGATGCATTCTTCCCAATGGATGACTGTGTTCAATATGCTGCTGAACACGGCATCACTGCAATTGTTCAACCTGGTGGTTCAATCAAGGATCAAGATTCAATTGATATGGCTGATAAACACGGTATCGCAATGGTCTTCACTGGCAGAAGACATTTCAAACACTAGAAGAGAGGTCTTTTAATGAAAATACTTGTTATTGGTTCAGGAGCCAGAGAAGATGCGATTTGTCAGTCGTTGTTAAAAAATACTGATAATGTTGTCTTTTGTGCTCCCGGAAATGATGGAATGAAATTGAATGGTATCAAAACTATTTCGATTAATGAAGATGAATTCGATCATTTAGCAAACTTTGCAATTACGAATAATGTTGACTACACGATTGTTGGACCTGAAGAACCATTAGTGAATGGGATTGTCGATTTTTTCAAGAGCCGTAAGTTATTGATTTTTGGACCTACCAAAGAAGGCGCTCAAGTTGAAGGGTCAAAATCATTTACGAAAAAATTAATGGCTGATGCAGATATTCCAACAGCTGACTATCAAGAATTTACTGATTTACAAGTAGCAATAGATTTTTTGAATAATGATGCGAATTTTCCAATCGTCATTAAAGCTGATGGTTTAGCGGCCGGAAAAGGTGTTTATATTTCACCAGATTTATCTGATGCCTTAATTAAAGTTACTGAATTGTTAGAAGGACACAAATTTAATACACGTAAAATTGTTATTGAAGAATTTTTAGAGGGTGAAGAGTTCTCACTGATGGCATTTGTAGATCACAAGCGTTTTTATCCAATGCCATTAGCTCAAGATTATAAAAAGATTTTTGAGAACGATAAGGGACCAAATACTGGTGGTATGGGAGCCGTTTGTCCAGTTGCTAATATCAGTGAAGCAATTGAACAAGAAGCGATTACGACGGTCATTAAACCCTTTGTCAAAGAACTATATAATCAAGGCATTAAGTATACGGGGATAATTTATGCCGGATTGATTTTAACTAAGAGTGGCATCAAAGTAATTGAGTTTAACGCTCGTTTTGGTGATCCGGAAACGGAAGTTGTTTTACCACGCCTGCAATCTGATTTATCAGAAATGATTTATCAAATGTTACATCATAAAAAAGTTACAGAAATAAACTGGTCGACAGAAGGACTAAACTTAGGTGTCTTTGCCGTCAGCCAAGGATATCCCGGTAAGCAAATTTCTGGTGATCTTGGCAGTACTGACGAGTTTAGAAATTGTCCATTAACAGTTAACTATGCAAGTGTTCGCAAAGAAAATCATCGTTTGATTAGTAATGGTGGTCGTTTGTATTTAATCCAAACGCAAGCAAATAGTTTAGTGGATGCTCAAACAGAAATCTATCAAGAATTAGGTAAACTAAATCAAACAAATATTTTTTACCGTCGTGATATTGGTAAAAATTCGATTTGAATTAAATGAAGAAACTAGTAATTGTGAGAAGATTGCTAGTTTTTTTGTTGCAATATTTTAATTAAGTTTAATCAGATACTTATTGTCGTAGTAAAAGTTTATTAGTATAATTTTAGACTTATTAATATCGGGGAGATTTAAATGGAAAAACAAATATATACCTATCCCAGACAATTTATTGTTGGGATTTGGTTGGTGATAGTTGGAATTGCCATGATGACATTAGTTGTTAAAATGCCAAATGGTACTCCCAATGCAACATATTTTGAAATAATTTATGCATTAGGGATGTTTTGGCAGTTAAACTCGAGAACACGTAAACGTTTCAGTGTAGGACCGGGAACTACTAAGCAAAAAACGTTGGGCTAATATGTCAATTATTATTTTAATGATATTAATCATAATCAGTTTTTTATCTGTAAAATTAATGTATTTGAATGCCATTCAGTCAGTTTACATGACATGGATAATGGTTTTAATCGCAGTTGGATTGCATTTTTTCGCTTTTATACCAGTTCATGGTAAAATCATCGGAATTTTAGGAATCGTCACGATTTTAAATGGATTGATTGGTATACTAGCTCATTTTCCATTAGATATGATTTTTGTAAGTGATGGAGTCATCAAAATGATTTTTGGCCTAATTTATTTAAAGGTTAGTCCAATTAATTTTTAGCAAAATAATAGCCTCAGAATCCATAACGGAATCTGAGGCTATTTTGTTATATAATTATTTATCTAAGTGTACAAACGACGTTGATTAATCTTTTTTCTTTGGTGGAATATATTCGAAACTAGGATCAATTTCATTGTCGATTTTTTTCCAAGCTTCTTCCATGTCATCATTAACTTGTTTTGTTTGTTCATCATTCAATTTTGCTTTAAAATCAAAGTCGATTTCAGGTCCAATGCCAACGGTGATTTTCTTATGCATCATTAAACCACCGAAAGTTAATGGTCCTTGGTATACAAAAGGAACTAATGGAGCTTTTGATAGTTTAGCAATTAAAGAAGCACCACCTTTAAGTTCTTCTGAGTAACGTGTTCCAGAAGGAAACATAATTAAAACGCGTCCCTCTTTTTTCAAGGCTTTAACAGGTGTCTTGATAGCGGATGGTCCTGGATGGGCACGATCAACTGGGAAGGCGTGGGCGTGAACTAAGATATATCGTAAAATTGGATTTTTGAAAAGTTCTTTTTTTGCCATAAAAGTGGCATCGCGGGGTGCAATCACGAGGGCGAAGAAAATGGGTTCCCACCATGTTCGATGAGGGGCAACCAAAATATATGGTTTATCAGGCAGATTTTCTTTACCGATGACATCAAATCGTCCATTCAATAAAAAGACTAATCCCCGTACTAAAGCACGAATAACTTTATAAAACATAAAAATATCATTCTCCCAAAAATAATTTTGTCTTATTTAAAATACCATAAAGCAGGTGCAATATGTCGATTAATTCGCAAGATGTTATTTCTAATAGTGGAATCATCATTAATCAGGATAAACAACTTTATTCATTTAACCTTGATACTATTTTACTCTATAATTTTGCTAAACCAGTAAAAAAAGGCAAAGTCGTTGATTTATGTGCTGGCAATGGTGCAATTGGTTTATCATTAGCAGCTAAAACACGGGCTCAAATTTATTTAGTTGAGATCCAAAAAGAGTTAGCTACATTATCACAGCAGAGTATTTTAGATAATCATCTAGAAAAGCAAGTTCATTTAATTAACGATGATTTGAAAAATGTTCAACAATATTTAGCTCATGATACGATTGACACGATTGTCTGTAATCCACCATATTTTAAATTATCAGACAAAACGTCTATCAAAGAAAATCCCGTTTTGGCGATAGCTCGTCATGAACTAAAAGCAGATCTTACCGATATTCTTTCTACTATTAAAATACTGTTAAAAGAAAATTCGCATGCATTTATTGTTTATCGACCAGAACGTCTCAGTGAATTGTTTAGTATTATGACTCAGGAAAAATTGCAACCAAAGCGGATGCGTTTTGTTAGATCAATGGCAAATAAGGATGCTAACTTAGTTTTGCTTGATGTAGTCAAAACAGTCAAAGCTGCTTCGTTACGTGTAGAACCCGATTTAGTGATTTATGATAAGAAACATCAGTTAACAAAAGAGGCTAGTTTAATAATCAATGGAAAATAAAAAATATTACGTTTATATGTTGCTCTGCCATGACCGAAACTTTTATACTGGTACTAGCAATAATGTTGAAAAACGAGTTGCTACACACAATGCAGGTAAGGGTGCAAAGTATACGAAAATCAGGCGACCAGTTAAATTGATGTATAGCGAAGAACTTGCCAATAAGTCTGAAGCTTTGAAGCGAGAAATTGCGATTAAGAAACTCAGTCGTCAACAAAAAGTTACTTTGTTAAAAAGTCATGGAATAAATTGGCAAGACTACTTGATTTCATGATTGTTTTCCCATATAATATTTACCTGTATTGAATACACACACTCAACGATTTGATTGATGGTGCGCGAATGCGTTTCAGTCAGACATGACTTGAGTGGAGGTAAAAACCAGGAGGAACTATTTTATGTCAGTTATTTCTATGAAACAATTGCTTGAAGCCGGTGTACATTTTGGTCACCAAACAAGACGTTGGAACCCTAAGATGAAGCCATTTATCTTTACACAAAGAAATGGTATTTACATCATTGATTTACAAAAAACAGTACGCATGATCGACGATGCCTACAACTATATGAAGGCTGTTGCCGGTGATGACGGAATTTTCCTATTCGTTGGTACAAAGAAGCAAGCCCAAGATGCTGTTGCTGAAGAAGCTACACGTGCAGGCCAATACTACGTTAACCACCGTTGGTTAGGTGGTACTTTGACTAACTGGAATACAATCCAAAAACGTATCAAGAGATTAAAGGAAATCAAGGCTATGGCCACTGATGGTACTTTTGATCGTCTACCTAAGAAAGAAGTTGCTTTACTTACAAAGCAACAAGCTAAGCTTGAAAAATTCCTTGGTGGTATCGAAGATATGCCAAGAATTCCTGATGTTATGTTCATTGTTGACCCTCACAAAGAAAACATTGCTGTTAACGAAGCTAAGAAGCTTAACATTCCTATCGTAGCTATGGTTGATACAAACACAGATCCAGATCCTATCGATGTTATCATTCCTTCAAACGATGATGCTATCCGTGCCGTAAGATTGATTACTGCTAAGATGGCTGACGCTATCGTTGAAGGTAAGCAAGGTGAAGAAGCTGTTTCAGATGCAGACTTCGCTGACAAGAAAGATGATAACAAAGATTCAGACGCTGCTGATGACAAATCAATCGAAGATTTGGCAAACGCAACAAACAACAATAACAAATAATTAAAATAATATCCGTAAAATAGAGTCATCTGTGTAAGATGGCTTTATTTATACGACTGGAGGATTTACGAATGGCTAAAATTACTGCTGCTCAAGTTAAAGAATTACGTGATAAGACAAGCGTTGGTATGATGGATGCTAAAAAGGCATTGGTTTCTGCTGATGGTGACATGGACAAAGCTGTTGACTTGCTACGTGAAAAGGGTATTGCTAAAGCTGCTAAGAAGAGTGGAAACATCGCTGCTGAAGGTTTAACACATATCGAAATTTCAGGTAACAAAGCTGCTATTATCGAAGTTAACTCAGAAACTGATTTCGTTTCATCAAATGATAAATTTATCAATCTTGTTAACTCAATTGGTAAGGCTATCGTTGAAAACGAACCAAAGACTATGGACGAAGCATTAGCTTTAAGTCTTGGCGAAGGTTCAGTTAACGACGCTATCACAGGCTTAACAGCTGTTATCGGTGAAAAGATTAGCTTGAGACGTTTCCAAGTTCTTGATAAGACTGATGCACAAGTATTCGGTTCATACCTACACAATGGTGGCCTAATTGGTGCCGTTGTTACACTTGAAGGTACTGACGAAGATGCTGCTAAGGATGTTGCTATGCACGTTGCTGCTATCAACCCTAAGTACATGAGTCGCGAACAAGTTCCTGCTGATGTTCTTGAACATGAAAAGGCTATCTTTACTGAAGAAACAAAAGCTGAAGGTAAACCTGAAAAGATCATCCCAAGAATCGTTGAAGGCCGTGTAAACAAGTACTTGTCAGAAATTAGTTTGGCTGACCAAGAATTTGTTAAGGATTCAGATATGACTGTTCAACAATTCGTTGAATCAAAGAACAGTAAACTAGTTTCATACGTTCGTTACGAAGTCGGTGAAGGAATCGAAAAGAAACAAGAAGATTTCGCTGAAGAAGTAAAGAACCAAATGAACAACTAATAAATAAAAATTTATTTTTGAGAAAGGTCGCTTAATTCATTTTTGAATTAAACGACCTTTTCTTTATATAAAGGGTTGTATCTTAGCTAATTTTATTTAAAAATAGTGTTTAGATAATTTTAGTGTATCGAATATGTTAAAATGTTTAGTAGCAAAATTAAAGGAGAGTACTTATGCCTGATATCAAGTATAAAAGAGTAATTTTAAAAGTTTCTGGTGAAGCATTGGCCGGAGAAAAAGGATTTGGAATTAACCCTCCAGTTATCAAAAAGATAGCTGAACAAATTAAGAGTGTTCATGATCTAGGTGTTCAAGTAGCCATCGTGTGTGGTGGTGGTAACATCTGGCGTGGTGAAACAGGTGCTGAAATGGGAATGGACCGTGCCCAAGCTGATTACATGGGTATGATGGCGACAGTTATGAATGGTCTAGCTCTACAAGATGGACTAGAACATATCGGTGTGCCTACACGTGTGCAAACTTCAATTGAAATGCGCCAAGTTGCTGAACCATATATCAGAAGAAAGGCTGTTAGACACCTTGAAAAAGGCCGTGTTGTGATTTTTGCTGGTGGTACTGGTAATCCTTACTTCTCAACTGACACAACTTCTGTTTTACGTGCCGCTGAAATTGAAGCTGATGTTATTCTTATGGCTAAGAACAACGTTGACGGTGTTTACTCAGCTGATCCTAAGAAGGATCCAAATGCTAAGAAGTATTCAGAATTAACACAACTTGATATTATCAATAAGAATCTTGGCGTTATGGATACAACTGCATCATCATTGTCAATGGACAACAACATTCCATTGATCGTATTCAACTTGAATAAGCCAGAAAACATCAAGAAGGTTGTTCAAGGTGAAAATATCGGAACAATTATAAAGGGTGGTAATGATGACAAATAAAGCTATTACAAAAGCAAAAGAAAATATGAATAAATCAATCGACGTTTTAAGTCGTGATTTAGCTAATATCCGAGCTGGTAAAGCTAATGCTTCAATTTTGAGTAATGTCGTAGTTTCATACTACGGTAGTGATGTTCCTTTGAACCAAGTTGCTTCAATCAACATTCCTGAAGCACGTGTTCTTTTGATCACACCTTATGACAAGTCATCACTTGATGATATTGAACATGCTATCAACTCATCAGACCTTGGCTTGAACCCAGCTAACGATGGTACTGTTATTCGTTTGGTTATCCCACAACTTACTGGTGAACGTAGACAAGAAATCGCTAAGCAAGTAGGTAAAGAGGCCGAAGGTGGCCGTATTGCCGTTAGAAACGTCCGTCGTGAAGCTATGGATGATTTGAAGAAGCAATTGAAAGCTAACGATGTTACTGAAGATGAATTCCACACACTTGAAAAAGATGTGCAAAAAGTAACTGACGATGCGATTGCTAAAATGGATAAATTGGCTGCAGATAAAGAAAAGGAAATTACTGAAGGTTAATTTCGATGACAGAGGATAATAAGAGACAATTAGATCCTGAAATATCTGTTCCTAAACATATTGCAATTATTATGGATGGTAATGGTCGTTGGGCTAAAGAAAAAGGCCAACCAAGAATTGCTGGACATAAAGAGGGCATGAATAATGTCAAAACAATTGCAACTGCAGCGAGTCATTTGGGAGTAAAGGTTTTAAGTCTCTATGCTTTTTCAACGGAAAACTGGAGTCGGCCAAGTAAGGAAGTTAACTTCTTGATGCGCTTGCCGGTAGATTTCTTTGGAACATTTATGCCAGATTTAATTAAAGAAAATATTCAGGTAATGGTAACAGGTTTTACGGATCATTTGCCTGACCGAACACGAAAAGTAGTATTAAAAGCAGTTGAGGACACAAAGGATAATACTGGAATGATCCTCAACTTTGCTTTTAATTATGGTGGTCGTGCTGAAATCGTGCATGCTGCCAAAAGTTTGGCAATCGATGCCGTTAATGGTTCAATAGATCCAGATAAAATTGACGACGCAATGTTTGCAAACCATTTATTAACTAATCAATTGGGAGATTTAGCCGATCCTGATTTATTAATCAGAACTAGTGGCGAAGAAAGAATCTCCAATTTTATGTTGTGGCAATTAGCTTATTCAGAGATGGTCTTTGATAAGGCATACTGGCCCAACTATACTGTTGATAATTTAGTTGAAGATATTAAGGAATTTGACAGACGAGATCGTCGCTTTGGATCTGTTTAGTTAGTTTGGGGGAAAATTATGAAACAACGTGTAATCACCGCCGTTATTGCACTAGCAATCTTTATTCCCATATTGCTTGCTGGTGGAGTGTGGCTTGAAGTTGCTGCGGTAGCTTTAGCCGCCGTTGGTGTTTTTGAAGTTTATATCATGCGTAAACGAATTATTGTTTCCATGGACTTTTTAGTAACTATCTTGGGAACATTGGCCTTAGTTGTGCCAGATGGCTTTTATCGTGGCTGGTTCCCCAAGAGTTTTACACGACTTGATTTGTTTTACGTCTTCTCGATCATTCTTTTGATCATTACAGTTTTGACAAAGAACAAATTCAATTTCGAAGATGCAGGTGTGTCAGTCGTATCAATGCTTTATATCGGTACAGGATTCCACTACCTAGCTGCTGTTAGAAATTCAGCTCCTGGTCTGGGACTTTTGATGTATGCCTTGATTGTTGTTTGGTCAACTGATATTTTTGCTTACTCATTTGGTAGAAAAATCGGTAAGCATAAGTTATGGCCTGCAATTAGCCCTAATAAGACTTGGGAAGGTACAATTGCCGGAATTATTATGGCTTTATTAATTTCTGGTGTTTACATGTACTTCGTCCCTCAAGAGTACTCAATGACAACTATGTTGATGATTGCCTTTGTGCTCTCAATTATGGGACAAATGGGTGACTTGATTGAGTCTGCTTATAAGAGATTTTACAAAGTAAAGGATTCAGGTAATATCCTACCAGGACATGGTGGTATCTTGGATCGTTTCGATAGCATGTTGATTGTGCTACCTTTGTTACACATTTTTGGTTTAGTATAAACAGCTCGTGGAGGTAAAGAATGACCGCGATAATTACATTTATAATCGTTTTTGGAATCTTAGTGATTGTTCATGAATTTGGACACTATTATGCAGCAAAAAAATCCGGAATTTTAGTTCGGGAATTTTCTGTTGGAATGGGTCCCAAAATTGTGGCATACCGCAAAAATCATACGACATATACGTTAAGACTGTTGCCTTTGGGTGGTTATGTCCGGATGGCTGGTGCCCAAGAAGATGATTCTGAGATTCAACCCGGAACGATGGCATCTTTAGTACTGAATGATGACGACAAAGTAACAAAGATAATAACTTCAAGTAAAGTTTACGATGCAAACGCGGTTCCAGTTCAAATCTCAAAAGCTGATCTTGTCGATGATCTAGTCATTGAAGGATACGAGAATGGTGACGAAACTGTTACTAAGAAGTATTCGGTTGATCATGATGCAACAATCGTTGAAGAGGATGGAACTGAAGTCCAAATTGCACCACGTGATGTGCAATTGCAATCAGTTTCTGTCTGGAAGCGAATGATTACAAACTTTGCTGGACCATTCAATAACTTTATTCTAGCTATCGTAGCAGCGATTATCGCTGCCTTTATGATGGGTTCAGTTGGTACTGGTACAAATCAACTAGGCGGAGTTCAAAACGGCTCTGTAGCTCAAAAAGCTGGTTTAAAGGCTAATGATAAAATTTTAAGCGTCAACGGAAAGAAAACGAACTCTTGGGCAACGTTGACTGAGAGTATTCAAAATAATCCTGGTAAAAACATGACGCTAAATGTCGAATCAGGTAATAAAACTGAACAAGTTAAGTTGACTCCAAAAACAGTTAAACAATCAGGTCAAAAATATGGCATGATTGGAATTACTGCAAAATTGGATTCAAGTGTCCTTGGGAAGATTAAATATGGCTTTACATATAGCTGGAGTACTTCATTAACGATTTTCCACGCCTTAGGTAAGATGGTTTCAGGTGGATTTAATATTAATCAGTTGTCAGGACCGGTCGGTATTTATTCAATGACATCGAAAGTTGCCTCAACTGGTTTGATCAATATTATTTTGTTCACATCAATGTTGTCAATGAACTTGGGGATTGTTAATTTGATACCAATTCCTGCCTTAGATGGTGGAAAAATCTTGTTAAATATTGTTGAAGCAATCAGAAGAAAACCAATTCCAGAACAATACGAAAATGTCATCACCTTAATTGGTGTCGGTATCTTAGTCTTGTTGATGGTTGCTGTAACATGGAATGATATCCAGCGCTTCTTTATAAAATAGGGGGATAAGAGAACTTGAAACAATCAAAATTATATATTCCAACACTAAAACAAACTCCTTCAGATGCTGAGGCTATTAGTCACCAGTTGATGTTGCGAGCAGGTTATATTCGCCAGGTTTCTGCTGGTGTTTACGCATACTTGCCATTAGCTTGGTCAGTAATTCAAAGAATTGAAAATATCGTTCGTAAAGAAATGACAAAGATTGATGCTGCCGAAATGCGCATGCCTGCAATCTTGCCAGCTGATCTTTGGAAGGAAAGTGGCCGTTACGAAACTTATGGTGACAACCTCTTTAAGTTTAAGGATCGTCATGAACGTGATTTCATTTTAGGACCTACACACGAGGAAACATTTACTAGTGTTGTTAAGGAAGGTTTGAATAGTTACAAGAAATTACCTCTTGTTTTATATCAAATGCAAATGAAATATCGTGATGAAGATCGTCCTCGTAATGGTTTGTTACGTGGCCGTGAATTTATTATGAAAGATGCTTATTCATTCTCTGCTAATAAAGAACAACTAGATGTTATCTTTAATCAAATGGAACAAGCTTATCGTAATATTTTTGATATTTGTGGTTTGAACTATCGTGCGATTATCGGTGATGCTGGTGCCATGGGTGGTACAGATTCAAAAGAATTTTCTGCTATCGCTGCTATTGGTGAAGATACAATTGCTTATTCTGATGACTCAGATTACTCAGCCAACCTAGAAATGGCTGCAAGTAAAATGGATGAAAATCCTCAAGAAGATAAATTATCAGTTGAGGAAGTTGATACACCAAACGTACATACAATTGATGCTTTGGCTGAATTGTTGAAAGTTGACGCTGCAAGAATTATGAAGGCAGTTGCTTATATTGCTGACGAAGAACCTGTAATGGTAATGATTCGTGGCGATTATGATGTCAACGACGTTAAGTTGAAGAATTATTTAGGTGCTGACTTCTTACGTGAAGCTACAGCTGATGAAGTTAAAGATGTCTTCCACAGTGTGCCTGGATTTATCGGACCTAAGGGTATGGATGATAAGGTTAAGGTACTTTATGATAGTTCACTTGTTGGTTTAACTAACTTCGTTGTTGGACCTAATAAGGCTGACCGACACTTTATCAATGCTAACTTTGAAGATATTACTGATGAAATGCCTGAATTTAGAGATTTCCGTGTTATCAAGGAAGGTGAAGTTTCACCAGATGGTCACGGTAATATCAAATTTACTCGTGGTATCGAAATTGGTCATATTTTCAAGTTGGGTACTAAGTTCTCAAAGGCACTCGGTGCTAACTTCTTGGATGAAAATGGAAAATCAAATCCTATCATTATGGGTAGTTATGGTATTGGTATTTCTCGTCTATTGACTGCCATTGTTGAACAACACAGCGATGAAAATGGTATTATTTGGCCTGAAAGTTTGGCTCCATATCAAGTTCACGTTGTGCCAATTAAGTACAACAATGATGTTCAAGGTAAGTTGAGTGACGAAATCGTTGAATTATTACAAGACGAGGGTTACGATGTACTTCTTGACGATCGTAAAGAACGTCCAGGTGTTAAGTTTGCAGACTCTGATTTGATTGGTCTTCCAATCCGCATCACAGTTGGTAAAAAGGCTGCTGACGGAATTGTTGAACTTAAGATCAGAAGTACTGGCGAAACAATTGAAGTAAGTAAAGATGAATTAGTAAATTCAGTAAAAATATTGCTTAAGAATCAGTAAATGAGGCTTAGGCCTTTTTTATTTTGTGAAGGGTAGAATATGGCAGATACAAAACAACTTTTTGAAATACTTGCTAAGCAAATCAAACTAGAGAGTTTGTTAGAATCACAAGATTCGTTTGCCGAAGGTAAATTAAATAAGTTGGAAGTTCACAAGAATAGTAAACGTTGGACTTTTTTCTTCGAGTTCCAAGATGTTTTACCATTCAATGAATTTTTAACTTTTGTGAAAGCACTAAAGGCTAGTTTTGATGGAATTGCTCAAGTTAATTTTGAGATAACTACCACCAGAGCTGAATTAAGAGAAAAAGATATTAAAGATTATTGGAATTATGTCTTAAATGACTGTGGTGTCAATTCACCAATGGTTATCAGTCGAATTAGTCAAACACCACCATATATGCAAGATGGGCATGTTTTCTTTGATGTAACCAATGATTTCATGGCTGATGTGATTGATGGTAATTTGATGAATGGATTGCAGGCAGAGTACAGCAGTTTAGGTTTCCCTGACTTTAAGATCAGAACTAATATCGATCAAAATAAGTCACAAGAAAAAGAAGCTGCAATGAAGGCCGCCAATGCTGAAAAGACGAAGCAATTCCAAGCTAAGGCTAAAGAAGTCAGTGAAAAGAAAGCAGCTAAGCCGGTTGCTAATGTTTCAAAGGTCGGCCGCAAGATTCCTGATGATCAAGAAATCACGCAAATGGTCGATATTATTGAAGAGGACCGTGGCAAAGTTGTCGAAGGATATGTCTTCGATATTGATGTTAGAAAACTTAAATCAGGTCGATCATTGTTGATTCTCAAAGTAACTGATTACACATCATCATTCAGTATTAAGAAGTTTTCAAATGGTGAAGATGATGAGGCCTTTTTCAATTCACTTGATAAAGGTGCTTGGATTCGGGTTCGTGGTAGTGTCCAGGAGGATAACTTCTCCCGTGAATTGGTTATCATGGCGCAAGATATTAACGTTATTAAGCATGCTTCACGTCAAGATACCGCTGAAGAAGGTAACAAACGAATCGAATTGCATGCCCATACTAATATGAGTCAAATGGATGCTATTCCAAGTGCGACTGCTTTGATCAAACGTGCTAGTGATTGGGGTCAAACAGGAATTGCTATCACCGATCACCGTGCTTTACAGGCTTTCCCAGAAGCTTACAATGCTGGTAAAAAGTTTGGCGTTAAAATTGCCTATGGTGTTGAAGTTGATTTAGTTGATGAAGGTAATCCAATTGCCTATAACTTGCGAGATCAAAAATTGATTGGTTCAGAGTACGTTATCTTTGATACTGAAACAACTGGATTATCAGCTGTTTATGATTCAATCATTGAAATTGGTGCAACGAAGATGAAAGACGGTGAAGTAATCGACCGTTTTGATAAATTTATCAATCCTGGTCATCCACTATCTGACGTCACAACCAATTTGACAAGTATTACTGATGACATGGTGAAAGATGCACCTGACGAAACAGTTATTATCGGTGAATTCATGGACTTTATCGGTGATGACATTTTAGTTGGTCACAACGTTACTTTTGATATGGGCTTCATGAATGCCGCTTTGACACGAATGGGTCGTGAAAGACTATCTATGCCAGTCATTGATACCTTGGAAATGTCGCGGACGTTGCATTCTGAATATCGAAATCACAAGTTGGATTCATTAGCTAAACGTTACAATATTGTTTTGGAACATCACCATAGAGCTGATTCCGATGCCGAAACAACTGGTTACTTAATGTACAAGTTGTTTGAGGAATTGGAAGATAAATTCGATACAACTAATGTCGAGCAATTAAATGATCACATTGGTGGGGAGGAAGCTTATAAACAAGCTCGTCCAACTCACGCAATTTTGTTAGCTAAGACACAAGCTGGTTTAAAGAATATGTTCAAGATCGTGTCATATTCTATGACTCAGTATTACTATCGAACAGCGCGTGTTCCTAGACGTATGTTGAACAAATATCGTGAAGGTATCATTGTTGGTTCTGCCTGTGAAAATGGTGAAGTTTTCACTAGTATGATGCAAAAAGGTTATGACGATACGCGTGAATTAGCCCAATATTATGATTATTTGGAAGTTATGCCACGTTCGTTGTATCAACATTTAATTGATATCAAGATTATTAAAGATGAAGATGCTTTGAAAGAAATTTTGAAGAACATCGTTAAGCTTGGTAAAGAATTGAAGAAACCAGTTGTAGCGACTGGGGATGTTCATTATCTTGATGAACATGACAAAGTTTACCGTGATATCGTCATCAAGGCGGTTAAGAGTAATGCTTTGGGCCGTCGTCCACAATTGCCTGATGTGCAATTTAGAACTACCAATGAAATGTTCGATGAGTTCGATTATATGGATGAAGCCACTGAACAAGAAATCATCGTTGATAATCCAAAGAAAATTATGGATTCGATTGATGAAATTTCACCGGTTAAAGATAAACTTTATACTCCGAAAATGGAGGGTGCCGAAGATGAAATCCATAAGTTAACGATGGATAAGGCACATGAACTCTATGGTGATCCGCTACCTGAAATTGTTCAAAAGCGAATGGACCGTGAGTTGAAGAGTATTATTGGTAATGGATTCTCAGTTATTTACCTGATTGCCCAACGCTTAGTTTATAAATCTAATAAAGATGGGTATTTGGTTGGTTCCCGTGGTTCCGTTGGTTCCAGTTTCGTTGCTACAATGACTGGTATTACCGAAGTTAATCCATTACCACCACATTATCGTTGTCCTAAGTGTAAGTATTCTGAATTCTTCACTAAAGGTGAAGTTGGTTCCGGATATGACTTGCCAGACAAGAATTGTCCTAAATGTGGTACTGAATTAGAAAAAGATGGTCAAGATATTCCGTTCGAAACTTTCCTTGGTTTCAAGGGTGATAAGGTTCCGGATATTGATTTGAACTTCTCTGGTGACTACCAACCAGTAGCACATAACTATACCAAAGTTTTGTTTGGGGAAGATCACGTATTCCGGGCTGGTACCATTGGTACAATTGCTGACCGAACAGCTTTTGGTTACGTAAAGAATTATCAAGAGTTGACTGGTCAAAACTTACGTAATGCTGAAGTGGAGCGTTTAGCTATCGGTTCAACTGGTGTTAAGCGAACGACTGGACAACATCCGGCCGGAATTATCGTTGTGCCTGATTATATGGACATCTTTGATTTCACGCCAATTCAATATCCAGCGGATGATCAATCAGCACTTTGGAAAACAACTCACTTTGATTTCCACTCAATCCATGATAATATCTTAAAACTAGATATTTTGGGACATGATGATCCTACGATGATTCGTATGTTGCAAGATTTGTCTGGAATTGATCCAAAGACTTTGCCAGTTAAAGATCCTGGTGTCATGGAATTGTTTAGAAGTACTGATTCACTAGGCGTTAAGCCAGAACAAATCTTCTCTAAGACTGGAACACTAGGAGTACCAGAGTTTGGGACGCGTTTTGTTCGAGGGATGCTTGAGAAAACTCATCCAACAACTTTTGCCGAATTACTTCAAATTTCTGGTCTATCACATGGTACTGATGTGTGGTTAGGAAATGCGGAAGAGTTAATTGACAAGGGTGTTGTTACACTGAAAGATGTTATTGGCTGTCGTGATAATATTATGATGGATTTGATTCACTATGGTATGGATTCACAGATGGCTTTCCAAATCATGGAGCACGTTCGTAAGGGCCGTGGTATTCCTGATGATTGGAAACAAGCAATGAAAGACGCTGATGTACCTGATTGGTACATTGATTCATGTTTGAAGATCAAGTACATGTTCCCCCGGGCCCATGCGACAGCTTACATCATCATGGCGCTTCGAATTGCTTACTTTAAAGTGCACCACCCACTTTATTATTACAGTGCTTACTTCACAGTTCGTGCTGATGACTTTGATTTAGTTGCGATGACATCTGGTAAAGATGCTGTTAAAGCTTCGATGAAAGCTATCAATGATAAAGGGATGGATGCTTCAACCAAAGAAAAGAATTTGTTAACTGTGTTAGAATTAGCTAATGAGTGCTTGGAACGTGGTTTCAAAATCAAGATGGTCGATATTGAAAAGTCAGATGCCTTTGAGTTCAAAATTATTGATGATAAGACATTATTGGCACCTTTCAATGCTATTCCTGGTTTGGGTGATAACGTTGCTAAGCAAATCATTGCTGCTCGTGAAGAACAACCATTCCTATCTAAACAAGATTTAGGTACACGTGGTAAGGTTTCGAAGACTGTTATCGAATACATGACAGAAAATCATGTTTTAGATGGTATGCCAGACGAAAATCAGTTATCATTATTCTAGGTATGGTTGTTATAAGTTGATTTAAATAGTAATATATGTTAAATTAACTACTAGTTAATTATTGATTAATGAGTGAGCAGAAATGCTCACTCTTTTTATTGCCGATTACTTTGGAGGAATGTCCTTGGATACAAAAGTTGAAGAATTAAAAGCCATTTTACAGCCAATCTTAGAGAAACATGATTTTTTCCTTGTTGATCTAGAATTTGTCCACGAACGTGGAGACTGGTACTTAAGAGTTTATGCTGATAAAAAAGGTGGCATAAACATTGATGACTGCGCGCTTATCAGTGAAGAATACGGAGAAAAGTTGGATGAACTAAATCCGATTGAACCTGCATATTACCTAGAGGTTTCGTCTCCAGGTGCCGAACGCCCATTGAAGAACGACGAAAGTCTTTCTGATTATGTGGATGATTATATTCACGCTTCTCTTTATCAAAAACAAGATGGTCAAAAAGCTTTTGAAGGAACATTGAGTGAAGTAACAGCTGACAAGATAACTTTGATCGTTAAAGTTAAGAATTTAAAAAAACAAGTAGAAATTAGTCGAGACAATATCGCTAAGCTTCGACTTGCAATCGAATTCTAAGGAGAAAATCATGAGTAAAGAAATGGTTGAGGCCCTTGATGCGCTTGAAAGCGAAAAGGGTATTAAAAAAGAATATGTGATTGAATCACTCGAAGCCGCTCTAGTTGCTGCTTATAAGAGAAATTACAACCAAGCCCAAAACGTTGATGTTGAATTTGACGCCAAAAAGGGTAATATACATGTTTATGCAGTTAAAGAAGTCGTTGAAGACGTTGTTGATGATCGTTTGGAAGTTAGTCTGGAAGATGCTCAACAAAAGAGTAAAGGTTATGAAATCGGCGATCACATCAAAGAAGAAGTAACACCGAAGGATTTTGGACGTATTGCTGCCCAAACTGCTAAACAAGTTATCATGCAAAGAGTTCGTGAAGCTGAACGTGATATTATTTATAATGAATATAGCCAATATGAACATGAAATCATTCAAGGTACAGTTGAACGTAGTGATAGTAGATATGTTTACATTACTTATGGCCGTATCGAAACAGTTATGCCTAAGGCTGACCAAATGCCTGGTGAGACATACAACTCACGTGATCGTATCCGTGTCTATGTAAGTAAGGTTGAGAATGCTACTAAAGGTCCTCAAGTCTTTGTTTCAAGAACTGATCCAGGTCTAGTTAAACGTCTCTTTGAACAACAAGTTCCTGAAATTTATGATGGAACAGTTGAAATTGTTTCAATTGCACGTGAAGCTGGTGATCGGACAAAGATTGCTGTTAAGTCAGACAATCCTGATGTTGATCCTGTTGGTACTTGTGTTGGACCAAAGGGTGCCCGTGTTCAAGCAGTTGTTGATGAACTAAATGGCGAAAACATTGATGTTGTACCTTACGTTGATGATCCAGTTGATTTCATTGCTAACGCTTTGAACCCCGCTGAAGTAATTGCTGTTCAATTCGATGACAATGATAAGAAACAATGTATCGTGATCGTTCCTGACTACCACTTGTCACTTGCAATTGGTAAAAAGGGTCAAAATGCTCGTTTAGCTGCTAAATTAACCGGTTATAAGATTGATATCAAACCAGAATCACAAGTTGAATTTGTGGATGATAATGATCAAGATGTTGATTTAGCTGATGTTGAGAGTGGTAAGATCGATATTGAAAAGACACGTGAAAATGCTGCTAACGCTGATGATGCGAAGAATCCAGCCGCTGAATCAAACGATGATGCAACAGATACAGACGATGCCGAAACAACTGACACTGACACAACTGATTCAGAAAATTAAAAAGGGGTGATGGATTTGGCAACTCGTAAGATACCAATGCGTAAAGATATTTTGACAAACAAGATGTATCCAAAAAGAGAAATGGTTAGAATTGTCAAAGATAAAGAAGGCAACATTTCAATTGATCCAACCGGAAAAAAGCCCGGTCGCGGTGCTTATGTGGGTCTGGATCCTGAAGCCATTAAAGATGCAAAAGCTAAGAAATCTCTTGAGAAAGTATTCTCACATGCAATTCCAGAGAACTTCTATGATGAACTATTCGACTTTGTCGATCATCAGAAAGCTAGAATGGACCTCTTCGGAGATCTAGGGAAGAAACATTAATGAAATCTTTCTTAAATTTCTTAGGTATTGCGGTTAGAGCACGAAAAGTTATTAGTGGAACTGAGCTGACCATTAACGGAATTCGTAGTGGTGAGGTTAAATTGGTAATTATGGCCGAGGATTGTAGTCCTCGAACAAAAAAAGATTTGCACAACAAGGCAAGTTATTATAATGTACCAGTGATAGATACAATAAGTAGTAGTGACTTAAAAACGGCTATTGGAAGAGATAGAAAAGTTATGGGAATAACAGATCTTGGATTTGCTAAAAGGTTAAAACAAATTATGGACAATTAAGGAGAGTGATAGGATGGTCAAAAAAAGAATTTATACTATTGCAAAAGAAAATAGTGTTGAGAATCAAGTAGTATTAGATGCCGCTAGCAAGTTGGGCATTGACGTTAAAAACCATATGTCATCAGTAGATGAAGGCGCAGAAAAGAAGATTGTAAGTAACTTAAAGGGTGGCAAGCCAGCCGCAAAACCTGCAGTTAAGCCAGCTCCTGCACGTAATGCACAACCAGCTAAGCCAGCACAATCAAAACCTGCACAACAACCTGCTAAAGCTGGTGAAAAACACGAAGGTAGTAATCACAATTCAGGTGATCATAAAACTAAGATTAAGATTACTGCTGTAAGAAGAGATGCTAATAAGGGTAACGGTCACTTTGACCATCGCAACAACAATCACACATCCAACAGTAATCGTCCAAACAGCAATAATCGTCCTAATAACAATAATAACAACCATCGTAATGGCAACACTACTACTGCTAATGCAAATAGTAACAACAGAAACGATAACCGCAACAATCAATCACGTGATAACCGTAATAACGAAAGTCGTCCAAACGATAATCGTAACAATAACAATCGCAATAATAACAACAATCGTAATGGTCAATCACGTGACAACCGCAATCGTAACAACAATAACAGACGTGATCGTTCTACGACACAATCACAAGCACCACGTCCAAGACAAAGTGCTGGTAACAAGTATCTAGAACAATTTAAGACAAATATTGCTGATGCAAGTAAGATTCCTAGTCATCCAACTAGAAATAACAATAATCGTCCTAATAATCGCAATAACAACAATAGCGATAATGCTCATAAGAACAATCACCGTCCTAATAGCAACAATGGTGAAAACCAAAGTCGCTTTAACAGAAACAATAACAACAACCATAATACAAACAATAACCGTAGCAATAACAACAGTAACAACAATAACCAAACAAGAAGACCTAATAACAACAATAATGTAGCTGCTAAGGCTAAGGAAACTCCTAAGTCAACTGTTGCGCATACTGAAATTCCAAAACCAGAATACAAAAAGGCAAAACCAACTAATAACAACCGTGACTTTGGCCACAAACAAAATCTTGCCAACCCATTTGGTAGTCGTAAGAAGAAGAAGGAACGCAAGCGTCAACAACGTCAACGTACCGAACCTAAGAAGCCAATGCCACAAAGAAAGGAACGTCCATTACCAGAAACACTTGTTTACTCAGTTGGTATGAACGCTCAAGATATTGGTAAGTTGATTCACAGAGAGCCAGCTGAAATTGTTAAGAAGTTATTCATGCTTGGTATTATGATCAACCAAAACAAGTCATTAGATAAAGATACTATTGAATTGTTAGCTGAAGATTATGGTATTAAGGCTGAAGAAAAAGTACAAGAAGATGTCGCTGATATCGACAAGTACTTTGATGCTGAAGCTGAAAATTCAGATAACTTAGTTACACGCCCACCAGTTGTTACAATCATGGGACACGTTGATCATGGTAAGACAACCTTGCTTGATCACTTGAGACATACTCATGTTACTGCTGGTGAAGCCGGTGGTATCACACAACATATTGGTGCCTATCAAGTACGTCTAAAGGACAGATTGATTACATTCTTGGATACTCCAGGACATGCTGCCTTTACAAATATGCGTGCTCGTGGTGCTGATATTACTGATATCGTTATCCTAGTTGTTGCAGCTGATGATGGTGTTATGCCACAGACTATTGAAGCTATCAACCATGCTAAGGCCGCAAATGACCCTATCATCGTTGCTATCAATAAGATCGATAAGCCGGGTGCTAACCCACAACACGTTACTGAAGAACTTATGAAATATGACCTTGTTCCTGAAAGTTATGGTGGAGATACAATCTTCGTTAATATTTCTGCCAAAATGGGAACAAACATTGATGAGTTGCTAGAAATGGTCCTACTTGAATCTGATGTTTTGGAATTGAAAGCAAATCCAGAACAAAAAGCTATCGGTACTGTTATCGAAGCCAAATTGGATAAAGGCCGTGGACCTGTTGCTACTCTATTGGTACAACAAGGTACATTACATGTTGGTGATCCAATTGTTGTTGGTAATACATTCGGTCGTGTTAGAACAATGACTAACTACAACGGTAAAGATATTGAAGCCGCTAAACCTTCTGAACCAGTTGAGGTTACAGGTTTGAATGATGTTCCAGAATCAGCTGACAAGTTTGTTGTCTTCGATGATGAAAAGACAGCTCGTGCAGCCGGTGAAGAACGTGCTAGTCGTGCTCTTCAAAAGGAACGTCAAAATACTAACCCTGTAACACTTGATAACTTATTCGAAACAATGAAAGAAGGAGAACTTAAACAAGTCGACGTTATTATTAAGGCCGATGTTCAAGGTTCTGCTGAAGCCATTGCCGGAAGTTTGAAGAAGATTGAAGTTAAGGGTGTACGTGTCAATATTATCCATTCTGCCGTTGGTGCTATTACTGAAAGTGATGTTAACCTTGCTTCTGCAAGTAACGCTATCATCATCGGATTTAATGTTCGTCCAACAGCTCAAGCTAAAGTACAAGCTAAGGATGAAAGTGTTGATATTCGTCTACACAGAGTTATCTACAAGGCTATCGATGAAATCGAAGCAGCCATGAAGGGTATGCTCGAACCAGTTTACGAAGAAAAGATTACTGGTAACTTGACTGTTCGTGAAACATACAATGTTTCTAAGATCGGTACAATTGCTGGATGTTTCGTAGACAGTGGTAAGATTCAACGTGAAAGTGGTGTCAGACTTGTCAGAGACGGCGTTGTTGTCTATGAAGGTAAGCTTGCTTCACTTAAACGTTTCAAGGACGACGTCAAAGAAGTTGGTTCAGGATTCGAATGTGGTGTCACAATCGAAAACTACAACGATATTAAGATTGGCGACGAAATTGAAGCTTATGTAATGGAAGAAGTTCCTGTTAAATAAGCAATTAATTTAAATAACAATCAAAAGCCAGGATGTTTTTAACATTTTGGCTTTTTTGATGCCAGAGAATTAATACTGAACGGCGTCTTGTTAGTGATTAGAGCTAATAATCAACTTTCAGTTTTCATGGCGTGATGTGATATAATCAAGCAGTGATGAATAAAATTACTGGCATAAATAGAGTTTTTAAATAATGTAGGAGGTACGATATGGTTAAACATCGTATTGGTCGTGTAGAACAAGAGATTCAAAAAGAAGTAAACGACATTCTTTTAAAGCGTGTACGTGATCCGCGTGTTCAAGGTGTAACAGTTACAGGTGTTGAAATGACAGGTGATTTGCAACAAGCAACCATCTATTACAGCATCTTGTCTGAAAAGGCTAGTGACGTTGAAAAGACACAAGATGGCTTGGATAAAGCTAAGGGCTTAATCAGACGTGAATTAGGTCAAAAATTAACATTGTACAAAGTTCCAGAATTGGAATTTAAACAAGATCAATCAGTTCGTTATGGTGAAAAGATTGATAAATTGATTGCTAAGTTACACCAAGACGAAGCAAATCGTTAATTACAGATAAAAACACAGATATACTCAAGGATTTGACCTTGGTATGTCTGTTTTTTTTTTATTATTTGACTGAAGTTTGAAAGTTAAATATGCTGTGGATATGGTAATAGTCCGCCTCCAGAAGCAAGAAATTTAGGTCGCTGTGGGGACCGCCGAAAGCCAAGGTCTTTCGGCTCGATTTTGAACCTCGCACAAAACTCGTCCCGTGGTGTAAGCGCTAAAGCACCAACGCCACCTTCACAGTGACCTAAATTCTTGCTTCCTCCGGCTAGTTCATCCTTTGTTTTTGATTAAATGTAAATAAATTGGAGTGTTACTGTTTGGCCTGATTATTTTTCACCAATAATGACTAGAATATCAAGACTTAAAGTATGTTTTGATTCTTTCAATTTTTAGTTATTTGTTTAGTTATTTGATTTAAATTAATTGTTATAAAAAATAAACGAATCGAATTTTGTATTAAGCATATAAAACGTTTGATGATAACAAAATAACATAATACATTAGTCTTCGAGTGCGATAATTTAGGCAGCAGTGCAGGTGGTGTAAAGGCTTCAGCCTTTACACCACAGGACGAGTTTTGAAATTCGCGTACTTTGCGAAGTTCAAAATCGAGCTCGGAGACCTTGGCTCCGGGCGGTCCCCACAGCAGCCTAAATTATCGCACTCGATGACGGCATCTTTACTACTACCTTTTTTCAACGATAACTAGTAAAATTATTGATGATATTACACAGATACGGAGATTATTATGGACGGAGTAATTCCATTAAATAAAGAAATCGGACAAACTAGTTCCGATTATGTTTATAAACTAAGAAAAATATTGCATACAAGAAAAATTGGCCATACAGGGACCTTAGACCCACTAGTGAACGGCGTTTTACCAATTTGCGTGGGACAAGCTACGAAACTTGTAAATACGCTTACAGGCTCTCCTAAGGAGTATGAGGGTGAAATCACCTTAGGCAAGTCAACAACAACTGAGGATCGAGAGGGTGAAACAGTTGATGAACAAAAGTTAACTAAGCCTTTTACCTTGGACGAATTGAATCCTATTTTTGAGAAAATGACAGGTGACTTAACGCAAATCCCACCAATGTTTTCAGCGGTCAGAGTTAATGGGAAAAAACTTTACGAGTATGCTCGAGCAGGACTAGAAGTGGAACGCCCTGAGCGTCACATTCATATTTTTGATTTTCATATTATGGGTGAACCAGTTTTCGATGAAGCAACTGGTTACCAAACAGTAAAGTTCCACGTTAAATGTTCTAAAGGAACGTATGTTAGAACTTTGGCAGTTGAATACGGTCATATGTTAGGATTGCCAGCTTATATGTCTCAATTGACACGTGTTAAGAGTGCCGGTTTTCCGATTGCTGAAACATTTACATTAGGTCAAATTGAAACAATGATGGAAAATAACGATCACAGTTTTATTAGATCCATTGATGATGTTTTAACAGATGTGCCTAGTCATGAATTGACTGATGAAGAGTGGGAAGTTCGCGTCTTACATGGTGGTTTTCTAGAATTAGCTGACGAAGATAAGACCAAACAATTACGTGTTCAACGTGGTGGCGTTACGAAAGCCCTTTACAAGTATGATAAGGTAAGAGATATGTGGATTCCTGATTTAATGTTATTGAATAATAAATAAAAGAGTAAAAAAATGCAGATTATAAACGTTAAACATCCGTTATTGGAACAACAACGCCCAGCAAGTGACACCGTCTTGATAATGGGTTTCTTTGATGGTGTGCACTTGGGACATCAGAAGGTTATTAAAACTGGTGTTGAGTTAGCTCGAGAACACAATCTTAAAGCTGTTTTGATGACGTTTGACTGTTCGCCAAGAACAGTTTATCAACATGAGAAAAATTTTAAATACTTGTCGACAATGGATCGAAAGGCTCAATTAGTTAAAAAGTTGGGCGTAGATTATCTTTATTTTGTTCACTTTAGTGATGATTTTGCCCACTTACAACCGCAAGATTTTGTGGATCAATATATGATTGGCTTAAAAGCTAAGTATGTCGTGGCTGGTTTTGACTATACTTACGGTAAAAAAGACATTGCTAATATGGAACGATTACCTGAGTATGCTCATGGAGCATTTGAAACGGTAACAGTTCCTGAACAAATTATTAATGGTCAAAAAATCGGTTCTAGTGCAATCAAAGAGTTTATTGCTCAAGGACATATTCAAACAGCCAACATGTTTCTCGGTTATAATTACCAAAACCAAGGTGAAATTATTCATGGTTTACAACGAGGGCGAACTCTTGGTTATCCGACAGCTAACTTAGCAGTCGATGGTTCACAGTTGGTTCCGGGTATTGGAGTATACGCAACGAGAATGAAAATTGCTGGTAAATGGTACGGTGGGATGACATCCGTTGGTTATAATGTGACTTTTAAAGAAAATACAGGTGTAACGATTGAAACCAATATCTTCGATTTTGATGAAAAAATTTATGGTCAACACGTTGAATTGGAATGGGTTCAGTATTTGCGTGGCGAAGTTAAATTCAATGACGCTGAAGGTCTTGTTAAACAATTGGAACTTGATAAAACTAATGCTTTAAAAGCTCTACAAAAAGTTATCTAACAAAATAGCTATTACAGGGATAAATTTTCCTGTAATAGCTATTTTGCTAATTGTGATTGATGATAACAGCCTTTAAGCCTTGGTATTCTATTCATCACTAATGTAAAAGTAACCGTACTAAACAGTAATACTTCAATTTATTTACTCTTAATCCAAAACAAAGAATAGATTAGCCGGAAGAAGCAAGAGTTTAGGTCGCTGTGAAGGTGGCGTTAGGGATTTATCCCTTACACCACGGGACGACTTTTGAAATTCGCGTACTTTGCGAAGTTCAAAATCGAGATTGAAGACCGTTCTTTGGCTTCAATCGGTCCCCACAGCGACCTAAACTCTTGCTTCTGGAGGCGGCCCATTACTATCTCCACAGACGTTCAACCTGCAGTTATCTTAATTAAATGTGCCATTTTTTAACCATAATCGAATAATTTGAAAATAATAGCTGAAAAGTCTGAAAAAATGAGCGTGCATACTTGACACTATTAGGATAGATTGTTATATTTTACATTGTTAGCACTCAGGTATGAATAGTGCTAAAAAGGAGGACGGTATAATGCTATCACAACGCCAAGATGCAATCTTGAGAGAAGTCGTGCGCATATTTACAGATACCGGCCAGCCGGTTGGTTCGAAGACATTGATGAATGAATTACCTTTCCATGTAAGTTCTGCGACAATCAGAAATGAAATGGCAATGCTAGAGGAAGTCGGTTATCTCGAGAAAACCCATCTTTCATCTGGTAGAATTCCTTCAGCGATGGGATATCGTTATTATCTTGATCATTTAGTACAGCCTACAAGCGTACCGCAAGATATAGCGCAGAGAATTGACGATGATTTTGGTAAAACTTATCATCAAATCGATGATATCATTGAACAATCTGCCAAAATCTTATCTCATCTGACCAGTTACACAGCTATCACATTGGGTCCAGAGAGTAGTTCGATCCTTCTAACAGGATTTAGAATCGTTCCCTTGAATCCACATCAACTTATGGCAATCATTGTTACAAGTGATAATAATGTTGAGAATAATATTTATACAATAGATGACGATTTTGATACTTCATTGATTGAAAAAATTGTTAACATCGTGAATGATAAATTAGTTGGACAACCGTTACCAAAGGTTATTCAAATGTTACACACCGATGTGCCAGCAATTCTATCCGAGTACATGTACTCCAGTGATGGTTTGTTGGATATGATGGATCAGCTTTTCAAAAAGGCTGGTGCCGAAAAGTATTACGTTGATGGGCAATTGAATTTATTGAATTATGCTAACAACGATGACTTATCACAAGTTCAGTCGTTATTCTCAATCATCAATCAGAGTACTGATTTGAGAAAATTGATTGATCCAAGTATTTCTGATGACGGCATTCGTGTTCGTCTCGGAAGTGAGCTTGGAAGTGATGCGTTGAAGAATTACAGTATTATTACTGCTAATTATGATGTTGGACATCACGGTAAGGGTGTAATTGCCTTACTTGGTCCAACGACAATGCATTATTCACAATTGATCGGTTTGCTTGGAGAATTTAGAGTTGAGTTGGCCAAAAGGCTAATTGATTATTATTCAAGGTATGATGATTCTTGAAATTTTTAGGAGGAAGTAATGGCAGATAAAGAAAAAGACCAAGATTTGAAGACTTCTAAAAAAGAAGCAGCTCCAAAGACTGATAAAAGTTCTGTAAAAGAACAGGCTAAGAAAGTCGATCCCAAAGATAAAGAGATTGCCGATCTTAAGCAAAAGAATTCTGACTTAGAGGATAATCTTCTAAGAAGCCAAGCAGAAATGCAAAATATGACTAAACGTCACAGCAAGGAAGTCGCTGACATCCTTAAATATGACGGTCAAAAATTGGCAACAGAAATTCTACCTGTTTTAGACAATCTCGAACGTGCTTTGAGTGTTGAAGCTGACGATGATGCCAGCAAACAACTTAAAAAGGGTATTGAAATGGTTCAAGAACATTTGGTCAAAGCCGTTGAAGCTAACCATGTGACTGCAATTGATAATGTTGGTGAAAAGTTTGATCCAACTTCTAGTCAAGCAGTACAAACTGTTCCAGCCGATGATAAGCATGCAAAAGATACTGTTGTACAAGTTCTTCAAAAAGGTTATAAACTTGAAGATCGTGTACTTCGTCCAGCAATGGTTGTCGTTGCACAATAAAATTAATAATAAATATAAAATATAAAAGAGGTTTAGGTTTATGTCTAAAGTTATTGGTATTGATTTAGGTACTACAAACTCTGCTGTAGCCGTTCTTGAAGGTGGCTCTCCAAAGATTATTACAAACCCAGAAGGCGCAAGAACAACTCCTTCAGTTGTTGCTTTCAAAGATGGTGAAATTCAAGTTGGTGAAGTTGCAAAGAGACAAGCAATCACTAACCCAGATACAGTTTCATCAATCAAGCGTCACATGGGCGAAGCAGGTTACAAGGTTACTGTAGCCGGCAAGTCATACACACCACAAGAAATTTCAGCTTTCATTTTGCAACACATCAAGAAGTTCTCTGAAGACTACTTAGGTGAAAAGGTTACAGATGCTGTTATTACAGTTCCTGCCTACTTCAATGATTCACAAAGACAAGCTACTAAAGATGCTGGTAAAATTGCTGGTTTGAACGTTCAACGTATCGTTAACGAACCAACAGCTTCAGCACTTGCTTATGGTCTAGATAATGACAAGGGTGACGAAAAAGTTCTTGTTTATGACCTTGGTGGTGGTACATTTGATGTTTCTGTACTTCAATTAGGCGATGGTGTCTTCGAAGTACTTTCAACAAATGGTGATACACATCTTGGTGGTGATGACTTTGACCAAAAGGTTATCGACTGGTTAGTTGAACAATTCAAGGCTAAGAATGGCGTTGATTTGGGTCAAGACAAGATGGCTTTACAACGTTTGAAGGATGCTGCTGAAAAAGCTAAGAAGGACTTATCAGGTGTTGCTCAAACATCAATCAGTCTTCCATTTATTTCATCAGGTGCTAATGGCCCACTTCACTTGGAAGAAACATTGACACGTGCTAAATTCGACGAATTGACATCTGATCTTGTTGAAAGAACAAAGATTCCAGTTGACAATGCTTTGAAGGATGCTAACTTAACAAACGCTGATATCGATAAAGTTATCTTAAATGGTGGTTCAACACGTATTCCTGCTGTTCAAGATGCTGTTGCTAAATGGACTGGTAAAGCACCAGATCACTCAATCAACCCTGACGAAGCTGTTGCTTTAGGTGCTGCTATCCAAGGTGGTGTTATCTCTGGTGATGTTAAGGACGTTGTTTTACTTGATGTTACTCCATTGTCACTTGGTATCGAAACAATGGGTGGTGTCTTCACTAAGTTGATCGATAGAAATACAACTATCCCAACAAGCAAGTCACAAGTCTTCTCAACTGCTGCTGATAACCAAAGTGCTGTTGATATTCACGTTCTACAAGGTGAACGTCCAATGGCTGCCGACAACAAGACTTTAGGTCGTTTCCAATTAACAGATATTCCTGCTGCACCTCGTGGCGTACCACAAATCCAAGTTACATTTGATATCGATAAGAACGGTATTGTTAATGTATCTGCTAAAGATATGGGTACTAACAAGGAACAAAAGATTACTATCAAGAGTTCATCAGGCTTGAGCGATGAAGAAATCGACAAGATGATGAAAGAAGCTAAGGAACACGAAGAAGAAGATAACAAACGTAAGGAAGAGGTTGATGTTAAGAACGACGTTGAACAAACATTGTTTGCAACAGACAAGACTCTAAAAGACGTTAAGGGTAAAGTTTCTGATGATGAAATCAAGAAAGCCCAAGATGCTCGTGATGCTTTGAAGAAGGCTCAAGACTCTGGTGACCTTGAAGACATGAAGAAGAAACGTGACGATTTGAATAAGATTGTTCAAGACCTTTCTGTAAAACTTTATCAACAAGCTCAAGAAGCACAACAAGCTAAGGGTGCTGATGGAGCAACTGGTTCAACTGACGATAAGAAGAAATCTGACGACAACACTGTTGACGGAGACTTCTCAGAAGTAGATCCTGATAAAGACAAGAAATAATATTTGTGATAAAGGGCAGTGGTTTAATTACTAAAACCAGTTATGGTATAGTAAAAATAATAACTGCTCTTTTGAGCGTTAAAAAGGAATAAGACTGTGTGTCTTATTACATAAAGGTGATTTAATGGCAGATAAAAATCCATATGACGTACTTGGCGTTGATAAGAACGCTTCTGATGACGATATAAGAAAGGCATTCCGTAAACTTTCCAAGCAGTATCACCCCGACTTGAATAAAGCCCCTGATGCTGAAGCTAAGTTTAAGGAAGTTAATGCAGCTTACGAAATATTAAAAGATCCGCAAAAACGTGCTCAATATGATCAATATGGTTCTGCCGGCATGAATGGTGGTCAAGGTGGATTTGGCGGCTTCGGTGGCGGAGCTGGCTCTGATCAATTTGGTGGATTTGAAGATATCTTCAGCCAATTCTTCGGTGGCGGCGGTGCTGCTCGTCAAAATCCTAATGCCCCAAGACAAGGTTCCGACTTGCAATATCGCATGGATTTAACTTTTGAAGAGGGAGTTTTCGGTAAGAAGACTAACATTTCATACAATCGTGAAGAAGAATGTTCAACTTGTGATGGTTCAGGTGCTAAACCTGGTACACATCCAGAGACATGTTCGAAGTGTCATGGTTCAGGTTATGTTGAAGTTGACCGTCAAACTCCACTTGGCCGTATGCGTACACGAGTTGTCTGTGATGTCTGCAATGGTACTGGTAAGGAAATCAAAGAAAAGTGCAATATTTGCCATGGTTCAGGTAAGGTAAATGAAAAGCACGAACTTAAGGTTACTGTGCCAGCTGGTGTTGAAGATGGACAACAAATGCGTCTTGATGGTCAAGGTGAAGCCGGAACTAACGGTGGACCTTATGGTGACTTGTACATCGTCTTTCACGTTGCTCCAAGTAAGGAGTTCAGACGTGACGGATCAACAATTTATGCATCAGTCAATATCAGTTTCCCACAAGCTACATTAGGGGATGAAATCAAGGTTAATACAGTCCACGGGCCAGTTAACTTGAACATTCCTAGTGGTACGCAAACAGGGACAACATTTAGACTACGTGGCAAAGGTGCTCCTGTTTTAAATAGCAAGAGTATCGGTGACGAAAAAGTTACAGTTAATATCGTGACACCACGTAAGTTGTCAGCTGAACAACGTAGTGCTTTGAAGAAGTTTGCTGAAGCTGGTGGCGATAAGGTTAAGGAAAAGGATAGTAATTTCTTTAACAAGATCAAAGATGCTTTTAATGGTTAAATAAATCTATATACTTATAAAAAAAGAAGTTTTGGTTTTAAGGAAACCAGAGCTTCTTTTTTGTTATACTTTAAACAGTTTGTACTTTTAGGGGATTTATTATGGAACATAGACATGCTTTGACACGGGAAAGAGACTCAGTTATGATGTACTTTTTTGAAACATTAATTGGTTTCATTTTTTCTCTATTCATTTTGATTTTTATGCATGATTCAACATTTTATTTGATATTTGGGATTATATTACTAATTTTATCCTTTTTTAGTCTTAACATTACAATCGGTTGTTTGACCAAAAGACCGATTGTTTTGATCGATAATCAAAGGATTTCATTTAGAGCTAATTTTTTTACAATCAAAGAAAGTTTACCTTTGAATGATATTAAATATTGCGAATGTGAATATTTTATTCAGGATAATATAGAATTTCCAAATTTGGTTTTATATTTAAGAGACGATACTAAGAGACACATAAAATGCAATGGTGCAGATGATCGTAAGGTTGAGAACTTTGCGGCATTGATAAATAATTTATTACGTGGTAATAATGACGCTAATGAGTTGTTTTTACGAGAACAAAATGCCACCCATTCAAACATTACACAAGTATTGAAAAAGGATAATCATGAGAGTAATAAAGTGATTGTTTCTGCAGACATAAAGAGGGATGAAACATACTCATTGGGTTCCTCAGGTACAGCGTTTTTCGGATGGATTGTTTTACAAGGGGTTTCATTTGTAATTGCTATGGTACATTTCATTATCTATACAGAAGTACTTTTTAAGAGCAATTTTATGAAAATGTTTTATGCAACGACAATTTCAATTTTTGTTTTGTTATTGCTTAATGAATTTAATTATAAAATTCTGTACGCATTAGGTTGGCATTCGACTTCGAAGGGCGCCGAAATAGATGGTTATGATCAGGGCAATATTCATTTACCAATTTTTATTTCTAATTCTTCAGAGTACATAAATCGAAGATATATTATTTCTCTCCGAGCTAAAAATCTTCAAATAGTATATGTGATGTCGAAAATAATTATTGGCTCGCTAATAGCAGGCGGGATAGCACAGTTGGCAGTTATTTTGAACAAAAATAGTGTTGGAGAGACCGTTATGATTCTAACAATTACTGCTGGAGTAATGATTTGGGTACTCTTTTTAAGCGGATATGGTGATCTATTTGCATATATTTTCAAATTACATATTATTCAAGTAGAAAATCTTAGACCGCATTTTGATGATAAAGAAGAATAGTTTGTTACGTGGTGGTATAGGTTAAAATAGTGTAAAATAGACAGAATGAGAAAATTTCTGATAGAAGGGAATAATTTATGGATTTAGATCTTGATAAATTAAAAGAACGACAAAAAAGAATTCGTAATTTTTCTATCGTAGCGCATATCGATCATGGTAAATCAACGATTGCTGATCGAATTTTGGAAAGAACTAAGACGGTATCAAAACGTGAAATGAAAGCTCAAATCCTTGATGATATGGATTTGGAACGTGAACGTGGTATTACTATCAAGTTAAATGCGGTAGAACTTGAATATGAAGCAAAAGATGGGAAAACGTACATTTTCCATTTAATCGATACACCAGGACACGTGGACTTTTCATACGAAGTTTCACGTTCTCTAGCGGCCTGTGAGGGAGCTTTACTCGTTGTTGATGCTGCTCAAGGTGTTGAGGCCCAAACGTTAGCTAATGCCTATTTAGCGATTGATAATGATTTGGAAATTGTACCAGTTATTAATAAAATCGATTTACCTTCAGCTGAACCAGATAAGGTCAAAGAAGAAATTGAAGAAATGATTGGCATTGAAGCTGATTCTTCAATTTTGATGAGTGCTAAAACTGGTATTGGTGTTGATGAATTGTTGGAACGCATCGTTTCAGATGTTCCTGCACCCGAAGGTGATCTGGACAAACCACTGAAAGCTTTGATCTTTGATTCTGTTTATGACAGTTATCGTGGCGTTGTGTTGGACGTACGTGTCCGTGAAGGAGTTGTAAAGGTCGGAGACACGATTGAATTGATGAGCAATAAGAAGACCTTTGAAGTTACAGAAGTTGGTGTGATGTCTCCTAAGGCTGTTAAACGTGATTACCTAATGGCTGGAGATGTTGGTTATATTACAGCTGCTATCAAGACCGTTAAGGATACACAAGTTGGTGATACTGTCACATTAGCAAATAATCCAACTGATGAACCTTTAACAGGTTATCGTAAGAGTACACCAATGGTTTATGCCGGACTTTATCCAGTTGATAATGCTAAGTATGAAGATTTACATGAAGCTTTGGATAAATTACAACTAAATGACGCTGCACTTGAGTATGAGCCAGAAACATCACAAGCTTTAGGTTTTGGTTTCCGTGTTGGGTTCCTAGGCTTATTGCACATGGATGTTGTTCAAGAGCGACTAGAGCGTGATTTCAATTTGGAATTGATTACGACTTCACCATCAGTTGATTATCATGTTACAACTACTGACGGAACTGAAGTCATCGTTGATAACCCAGCTGAGTTGCCAGATGCTTCAGAAATCAAAGAAATTCGTGAACCATTTGTTAGAGCAGAAATTATGGTGCCTGAGGATTTCGTTGGTCCCGTTATGGAGCTTTGTCAACATAAACGTGGTGAATTCGTCACAATGGACTATTTGGACAAATATCGTGTTAACGTTGTTTACAAGTTGCCATTGTTGGAAATTATCTTTGATTTCTTTGATGATTTGAAATCAAGCACTAAAGGATATGCTTCATTGGATTATGATGTCGAAGATTATGAGCCAAGTGAATTGGTTAAGATGGATATCTTGCTTAATGGTGAACCAATTGATGCCTTGAGTTTCATCGTTCATAAAGATTTTGCCCAAAAACGTGGTCGTGATATCGTTGCTAAGTTGAAGGAAGTAATTCCTAGACAAATGTTTGAAATTCCGATTCAAGCAGCTGTTGGTAATAAGATTGTTGCCCGTTCGAATGTTAAGGCTTATCGGAAGGATGTTACCGCCAAACTTTATGGTGGTGATAGAACTCGTCGTGACAAGCTTTTGAACAAGCAAAAAGAAGGTAAGAAACGGATGAAGGAAATCGGTAAGGTTTCTGTTCCGCAAGAAGCTTTCATGGCTGTCTTGAACCTCAATCGTGGAAACGAAGACAGTAAATAATTTAGTTAGAGCACAATTTTAAAAGAATATGTCATTGACGTTTATAATGTAATTATTGATTACGTTATAAACGTTTTTTTGTTGGAGGAATTCTTATGGAAAAATTTGATACGATCATCATCGGTGCTGGTCCAGCAGGATTAGCGGCAGCACATAACTTGAAGGGCAATGGTCAAAAGGTAGCGATTGTGGAAAATAACCTTTGGGGTGGAACTTGTCCGAACCGTGGCTGTGATCCTAAAAAAGTGCTCTTAAGTGGAGTTGAAGCTAGAGATCGCGTAGCGCAACTGCAAGGTAAAGGCTTTGACGATGTTCCCTATGTTAATTGGAAAGAGCTAGAAGCTTTTAAAGAAACGTTCACTGATCCTGTCTCAGCAGGCAGCCGTAATGGTATTGTCAAAGCTGGTATTACAGCAGTTGATGGGCAGCCAAAGTTTGTTTCAGCAAATGAAATTGTTGTAAATGGACAAGATCATTATCAAACTGATAAATTTATCATTGCGACAGGGCAACGTCCTAGTTATTTGAATATCCCTGGCAAGCAACATTTGCTTTCAAGTACGGATTTTCTATCACTGAAGAAAATGCCTGAGGACATTACGATTATCGGTGCGGGTTACATTGCTTTTGAATTAGCAACGATTGCTAATGCAACAGGTGCCAAGGTTCACATTATTCATCACAATGACCATCCATTGAAGGAATTTAATGAAAGTTATGCTTTGGAATTAGTTAAACAACTTGAGGCTAAGGGTGTTGATTTTAACTTTAATATTGATACGCAAGCCATCGAACAACAAGCTGATGGGCAATACTTGATTAAAGCAGACAATTTTGAATTAACGACTGATTTGATTATTGGAGCAACTGGTCGAATTGCTAATGCCGATTTTTTAGATTTGGAAAAAGCCGGTGTTGAATATACGCGTCATGGTGTGAAAGTTAACAGCAAATTGCAATCAACTAATGAAAATATTTATGCCATTGGGGATGTTGTTGCAACGAAACAACCCAAATTGACACCAGTTGGTGGTTTTGAAGCTAATTATGTAACCGACCTTTTGACTGGTAAGACGGATCAAGATTTGGAATTACCTTTGATTCCAACCGTCGTTTATGGCAGCCCCAAATTAGCCAAGGTTGGTGCACAAGAAGGTGCTAAGGTAGTTGACCAAGAAGTTACAAGTTGGTTTACTTATAGCCACACTAATGATCCTAAGGCTAAAATTAGAATCGTTTTGAATGATAAATCAGAAATCACTGGGGCCACTTTGTTGAGCAACAATGCTGATAGTTTGATCAATTTGTTGACGATGGCCATTAAACGCCAGATGACGCATGCTGATGTGATTAAGGAAATTATGGCTTATCCAACAGCTGCCAGTGATTTGGAATATTTGTTTTAATTTTCAAAGATTACAAGATGAAAATGTTTTACTGTAAGTCAGTTATTGTAATTAAAATTAATATTTTAGTAATTAATCAACTAGCACAATGCGTTATATAAATTGTTGATTTAAAATTGACTGTGAGAAACTATCACAGTCTTTTTTTGAGGTGAAATTATGTATCGGCACGAACAAGTATCAACAACTGATTTACCAGTCAAATTAATCGTTCATACGGAATATCTTGAGAGTCAAAATGTCTTACGTCATTGGCATCAAGCTTTAGAAATTGATTATATTATTCGTGGGGATGCTGAGTTTGTCGTCAGTGGTCAAAAAATAACCGCCACTTCAGACGATATCATAGTTATTAATCCTAATGAAATTCATTCAGTACAACCTTTAAAAACAATGAATCATACCTTGTCGTTAACCTTTTTATTTCCATATGAATTTTTGCAACAGGAGTGGGATGCAATGGGTGATTGCTGGTTTAAAATATCCAACAATTCATTGCAAGTGAATTTATTAAAGCAAACGTTATTTAATTATTATAAAAATTCGCAAACAGACAGAGTCGAGCAAAAATTTTTGTTGAAGAGTGACATTTATTTGATTTTATATGATTTATTTCATTACTTTTTAGAAAATAAATCTAAAATGATTGATTTGCCTGCAGTTCCGACATTACACAAGTTAGCAGGTGTTATTGACTTTATTAATGAGCACAGTACAGAAGAATTATCGATGACTCAAATAGCACAGTATGTTCATTTAAGTGAAGGTTATTTATCTAGGATTTTTATGCAACAAATGGGTGTGGGTGTAATGGAATATGTCAATTTAATCCGTTTGAAAAATGCATTTGAAATATTAACTAATACTGAAAAAGATATTGAAACTATTTCGGATTCAGTGGGCTTTGCTAATGTTAAATCTTTTCGGAGACTGTTCACTAAGGTTTATCAAACAACACCTGGAAAGTATCGAAATAATCTGAAAGGTCAGTAAATGACCTAAAAATGGTTTCTTTATGGCGCCCACTGTAAACGGTTACATAATATTATTAACTTGTCATCAAGGAGAATAAGTTAAAGGAGTAACATATTATGTCAAAGGAAAAATCAAAATCGTTTATTTTTAAAATAGCGTTGTTATCAATTTCAATGTTATTAATGGCGGCCCCTAATATAGCGGCTGCCATTCCATTAATGAGTAAAACATTTATCGGGCAGTCAGCCTCAGCAATTGAAACAATTTCAACGATTCCCAACTTGGGGATTATTGCCGGAATTTTTATCAGTAGTATTTTGACTAATCTCATGGGTCAAAAAAAGACGGTTATGTTAGGATTGTCGATTGCTTTAGTGTTTGGCATCACACCAGTTTTCGTTGCTAATTATTATATTGTCTTAATATCACGGCTATTATTAGGATTTGGGATTGGACTTTTCAATTCGTTAGCTATTAGTATGATTTCGGACTTTTATGAGGGGGATGAGCTTTCAACAATGATGGGATTTCAAAATGCAGTCAATTCACTAGGAAGTTCAGTTTTGTCCTTTCTTGTTGGATATCTAATTACCTTCGGTTGGCATGCGACTTTTTGGATCTATGCGATTTCTTTGCCGATATTGATAATTTTTGGGATGGTTATTCCTAATGTTAAGACAGAGGTAAAGGAGACAACAAAGGCTTCGAAACATCAAAGTATCAATGTTCCCATCATGATAATTTCAATTTTGACCTTCTTTATCTATGTGTTTTTCATGGTCGTAACTGTAAAATTGGCGGATTTGTTAACCTATAAAAATATTGGAACAGCTAGTCAGGCAGCCACGATATTGGGTGGATTTACGATGGTTTCAATGTTGGTAGGGTTAGTTTACGGACTGATTCATAAGTTCCTGAAAAATTCAACATTGCCGTTAGGATTCTTAGTTATGACGATTGGCTTTTTGATTTTAGCAAATGCTAACACATTAACTTGGGTAACATTGGGTGTAATCATAATTGGCTTAGGTTTTGCCGTAGTTATTCCATATATTTACACTATGATAAATACTGTGGCACCAGCAGGATCAAAGAATCTAGCCTCATCGATCATGCTTATTTTTACTAATATTGGTGTCTTTTTATCGCCAACATTGATCAACTATTTGTCTGGGTTTTTAGGAAATAGTCAGCCTGATACGAATATGAAAGTTTGTTCAGTTGGTTTCGCTATTTTGTTTGTAGTTTCAACAATTGTCTTAATTTATCAAAAAGTTTCTCAAGGAGGTAAGGAAATTGTTAAATAATTTAATGAAAAAAATTAATGTTAAAAATACTGATTATCAAATGAAGTTGGTTCCGGGATTTTCAAGTGAGGGACTACTTGATCCACAGGCAAAAAAGGAATTGGAAGATTCTATTCAACAGACTGATACAGGAGATTTTGGTAGTGAAGTTAATCAAGATGTAAATGCTGCAGATATTCGTGCAACAATGGGTTGGAAAAAAGCTAATCATAAAAATAAAAATATTTTGAAAATTGAAAATACGGAACTGGACAATATTAAGGTAAGAATTTATGTTCAAGAAAAGTTAGTGGATGCGGAATTACCAGTGATTTTGTTCATGCACGGTGGTGGTTTTTTCGGTGGCAGTCTCGATAACGTTGAGTTTCCATGTCGAGAATTAGCTGATTGTGGTCAAGTCAGAGTTATTTCGATTGACTATGGATTGGCTCCAGAACATCCATATCCACAAAATTTGCTTGATTGTTATCAGGTTTTAAATTATGTGGGACAACATAAAAACCAATTGCATGTTAAGTCAATTACCGCAATGGGCGACTCAGCAGGTGGAAATTTGACTTATACGTTATCATTATTAGATCGGCAATTGGGCACAAATTATATAGATAAGGCTGTTGCTTTATATCCAGTAACATATCAAGGTAATAATGTTCAACTTAGAAAAATGTTTGATGATCCTGAGCCGATTATTGCAAATGAAATTCCCAGTGAAATTAAGACATACATCAATAATTTTAATGACAGCCAAGGACTAATTAATAGTTGGTATATCAAAGATAGTGATCCTGAAAGCATTTATATTTCCCCATTAAATGCATCAGAGGAAATGTTAAAAAAATTACCTAAAACATTGTTTATGGTTGGCGAGTTTGATCCTTTGAGATTACAGGGAGAAGCTTTCTACAATAAGGCTAAGTTAGCTGGATGTGATATTACTTATCTTCGTTATAATGGGATGATTCATGCCTTTATGGATAAAGTTGGTGATTTCGCACAGGCGGATGATGCTTTAAAAGAAACAATTAATTTTATCTGTTGCTAAAGGTTGAAAGCTAAATACGGTTTTGTTTTGGTAGTGTGCTGCCTTCAGGAATTAACGGCTTTCTTAATAGAAACGAGTAATTAGAATGAAATATATAATCTTTGTAATTGAATTACTGGCAATCACCGTTTGGCTAATATTTTTTACTAAATCAATATTAAGTGGAATACTTGGTGTAATTGTTATTATGATTATTTCGCAAATAGTGCATACTGTTTTACGAGCACGCTAAAAAGGAGAAACTCATTTGAGTTTCTCCTTTTGTGAAAACATTTTATTATTCTTCTTCGTAACCATTTAAATGCTTTGATTTGAAGTTCCAAGCATCGCTGATAACTTTTTCAACATCATCATACTTAGGTTGCCATTTAAGGATAGTTCTTGCCTTAGTTGAATCAGCAATCAAAGTACTTGGATCGCCAGGACGTCTAGGACCAATCTTAGCGGGAATTTCCTTGCCAGTAGCTTTTCTAGCGGCTTCCAAAATTTCTTTGTTTGAGAAACCATTTGAAGAACCAAGGTTAAAGACATCACTGTCGTTGTCAGCACGTAAGTATTCCATAGCTAGGCGATGTGCTTCAGCTAAATCTTCAACGTGGACATAGTCACGGACATTTGTACCATCTTTAGTATCATAGTCATCACCGAAAATGGTCAATTCGTCTCGTTGACCAGCGGCTACTTGGAGTACAACTGGAATCAAGTGCGTTTCCGGGTTGTGATCTTCACCGATTGAACCGTCTGGCTTTGCGCCACCAACATTGAAGTATCTCAAGGCAACAAACTTAATACCATAGGCAACATCACACCAGTGCATGATTTTTTCCATAGCTAGTTTGCTTTCACCATAAGGGTTAGTTGGAACGGTTGGATCTGTTTCCTTAATCGGAATCTGTTTAGGCTCACCATATGTGGCAGCAGTTGACGAGAAGACAATGTGTTTAACGCCAAAGTTATGCATCACTTGGAGTAGAGTAATCATTCCATAAGTGTTGTTATCAAAATATTTCAGAGGGTCTTTCATTGATTCAGGGACGATTGAAAAGGCCGCAAAGTGAATGACATCCGTGATGGTCTCATGTTGGAATAGTTTGATTAAAAACTCTTTGTCACGAACATCACCTTCGTAAAACTTAGCTTTTTCGTTAACAGCTTGGACGTGACCCGTTGATAGATTATCTGCTACAATTACGTCATAGCCAAGTTCACAAAGATGGTCAACAGTGTGGGAACCGATATAACCGGCACCACCTAAAACAAGAATGCTCATAAAATTACCTCCAGATTCGTTTATGGTTCTAATATCATAAGTCTATTATAGCTTATCTCTTTAAGATTAATTTTAGTAAACTTGGTAAACATTACAAGAAATTAAAGATTTAACTTTTTAAGACTAATGTTCTAAAATATAAATTATATTGTAATTAAGCATGCCGTTTCCGGTTGTGAGTGATTTTACCTGCTGTGGGACCGGTTCGAGCCAAGGTCTCGAACCTCGATTTGAACTTCGCAAAATACGCGAATTTCAAAATACGTCCAGATGTAAGGGCTAAAGCCCTAACATCACGTCACTGCTGGTTAATCACTCACAACCGGAAACTAGATTATTTCTTTCCTCCAAATTAGTTGTAAGGGTTGAAAAAGGTTGACAGATACTATGTCCTTATTTCTTATAGTCGTAGGATATTTCCCAGATTTGGGGAAGGCATTATTAAATATTTTTTGTAAATTCATGAGAATGGAATGAAAAACATGAAGAAATTCTTTTCGATTTTTGGAACTGTCCTTTTGCTTATCGTTGCGTTAGCTTTGATTTTTAATCAACCGATTAAAGAATATGCTGTTAAACGTATTTCTAATCAAAATTTAACGACTTTAACTGCTAAAAAAGCTAAAGAAAATGCTAAGAAAAAGGGTCAATTTGATTTTAACAAGGTAAAACCCATTTCAGCTAGTCAAGTTGCCAAAGCGTCTGTTAATAATGATGCAGCTGTTGTTGGTAAGATGGCTGTTCCTTCAGTCAACTTACGTTTGCCAATCGTTGTTGGTTTGAGTGATAATGCTTTATCAACTGGTGGTGGCACGATGAAGGAAAATGAAAAAATGGGTAAATCGAATTATGCATTGGCTGGTCACTACATGACAAATAAGGGTGCGTTATTCTCACCTTTGGAAAATGCTCAGATTGGTGATTTGGCATACATAACCGATATGAAACGTGTCTATACTTATAAGATTTACTTCAAAAAGATTGTACCGCCAACAGCTGTTTATTTACTAGATGATGTGAAAAATCAAAGTATTTTAACATTGATAACTTGTGCTGATGGAGGGACCAATCGTTGGGCTTTACAAGGTTCGTTGGTAAGTAGCCAACCAGCCAATAAAGGTACTTTAGCAGTCTTTGCTTAATGATTCCTTAAAAGAGTTTTGGAACGTCTCGTTTACGAAATTAAATTGTAAATGATATTTCAAGGCTTTTTTTTTCGGTTTGAAAATTGCTATAATTAACTAATTGTTAGTAGGTGATGGATTGACATTAATAAATTGGGAAAAGCGTAAGAATCCCACAAAAGAAGAAATAACTAAGTTTGCAAATGACAGAAATCTTAATCAAGTAGTGTCTGAATTACTATTAGAGCGTGATATTACTGATCCATTAAAAATTCAGACATTTTTACACAGTGATGCGACCGAATTGCAAGATCCATTTGGATTGCATGATATGGACAAAGCACTTGATTTGATTGATCAGGCAGTTGAATCGGATGCTAAAATTGCCATTTATGGTGATTATGATGCTGATGGTGTGACAAGTACTTCAATTATGAAGTTAACTTTACAAAAGTTAGGGAATAAACCTATTTTTTACATTCCAGATCGTTTTAAAGATGGCTATGGTCCTAATTTAGATCGTTATAAATTCTTAGCTGACCAAGGAATCGATTTGTTAATTACTGTTGATAATGGTGTCAGTGGGAAAGAGCAAATTAAGTATATGAAAGATCGTGGTATTAAAGTTATCGTAACTGATCACCATGATTTACCAGAGGAATTGCCTGAAGCTGATGCTATTGTGCACCCAAGTATTCCTGGATCAGAATATGTCTGTCCTTATTTATCTGGAGCTGGCGTAGCATTTAAGATTGCCGACGCTTTGTTGGGTGAAGAAGCGATGGATTTGATTGATTTGGCTGCAATTGGGACTGTCGCTGATTCTGTGGCCTTAAAGGGTGAGAATCGGGTCATTGTGACCGAGGGCCTTAAACAGATGAAGAAGAACCATCACGTCGGTTTATCGGCATTGCTTAAAAAATGTAAAGTAAAGCTATCCGATATTAATGAAGAAGACATTGGTTTTAAGATTGCTCCTCGAATCAATGCCTTAGGACGTTTGGAAAATGCTTCTTCAGGTGTTGAATTGTTGACGACTGGTGATGAATCATTTGCCAAAGAAATCGTTGATGAAACCGAAGATATTAATACGAGACGCCAAGGTTTAGTTCAATCAGCTTTTGATGATGCGCAAAGCCAAGTCAGCGCCCAAAAGGACCATGGAGTTTTAGTTTTAAAGGGTAACGATTGGCACCAAGGGGTACTTGGAATCGTTGCTAGTCGAGTGATGGATCAAGAGAACAAGCCCGTTTTAGCAACCCAATTTGATGAAAATAGTGGTGTGATGAAGGGGTCTGGCCGTAGTCCGGAAGGATTTAATCTCTTTACAGCCTTGAATAAATATAATGACTTGTTCACGGCCTTTGGGGGACATGCTCAAGCTTGTGGATTCTCAATCGAGGAGACGCAACTTGATAAATTAACCGAACTATTGCAGTCAGAGCCAGCTGAACAAGGTTTTGATCCGCAAGCACCTGTTGTGAAAGATTATGATTTAGATTTGAATATTGCTGATTTGAATATGGATTTAATTAAGCAAATCAATCAGTTGGCACCATTTGGAATGGGCAATCCGAAACCAGTTATTAAGCTTAAAAACGTTTCGTTGGCTCAATCTAAAGCAATTGGTAAAGATGGTAGTCATTTGAAGGCGATGGTAACTGACAGTAGTCGCCAAGTCGCTGCAATTGGTTTTGGGATGTTTGCTAAAGAACAAGCGACAGATACCGATATTTGTGATGTTTATGGTGAAATTGGTGTCAACGAGTGGGCTGGTCGCAAGAATTTGCAATTGATGCTAGATGATTTCCAAGTTTCACCAGAAGCTCAAAAGATTGCTGGATTGAAAAAGGTCTATTTGGACTATCGCAACAAACGTCTATCAACATCTATCATGGATCATTTTGACAATATCGTTTTCTTCAATGAAGTTTATTACGAGGCAGCTAAACGTTCGAATGTGAAAGCCAAGTTGATTCGTTATGATGAAGAGTGCGACGGTAAAAATATTTTGATCTATGATCGGCCACATAATATCGATTTATTCAAAAATTTTATTAAAGAAAATAAAACACAACATACAGCGTTATTTTTCCATACCGATTTAACGGCACGGTACTTAAAGCCCGACATGATAAAGATGAAAACGCTCTTGAAATATTTATATAGTCATCAAAATATCACGGAAAATGGGATGGATTTGGTTGCTCAGTATTTAAATTTGCAAAAAACTGACGTAGATTTTTATTTAAAAGTGTTTTTTGAGTTAAATTTTGTTAAAATAGTAAATGGCTTTGTTGAAAAAGCTGATGCTTCACAACAACGCGAATTGGCTGAATCTCCGACTTATTTGAAGAGATTGCAACGAAATGAAGTAGAAAAAATATTAATTGAATCCAACTTTGACGATCTCTTATCCTGGATGAGTGATTACGATTGCCATTGTTAGGTTGAATGGGGAATTTAAAAAAATGGATATTGATTTTAAGAAATATGTTGCTAATGTTCAAGATTTTCCAGAACCTGGTGTACTATTTCGAGATATTTCACCATTAATGGCTGATGGTAAAGCGTACGCTGCAGCAACCGATAAGATTGTTGAATATGCTAAGAGCCGTGGTGCAGAAATGATTGCCGGACCTGAGGCACGTGGTTTTATCGTGGGATGCCCAGTTGCATATAATATGGGAATTGGTTTCGCACCTGCTCGTAAGAAGGGTAAGTTACCTCGTGAAACTGTTTCGGTTTCATATGACCTTGAATATGGTCAAGCATCACTATACATGCAAAAAGATGCGATCAAACCAGGACAAAAAGTACTAGTCGTGGACGATTTGATGGCAACTGGTGGTACATTAGCTGCCACAATCAAGTTGATTGAAAAATTAGGCGGAATCGTTGTTGGGACTGCTTTCTTGATCGAATTAACTGATTTGCACGGTCGTGATAAAATAAAAGGGTATGACATGTTTACTCTAATGCAATATTAATTTAAAATAGGTCTGTAGATAAATTCTACAGACCTTAACATGGAGAGTTGGCAGAGTGGTAATGCATCGGACTCGAAATCCGACGAACCTGTTTTATAGCAGGCGCGCAGGTTCAAATCCTGTACTCTCCTTAAACATATAATTTTAGAACACTTTTAGGTGTTCTATTTTTTTGCTATATTTATAACCTCCTTAAATTTTGGCAAAAATAAATAAGCCTACTTGAGACTTAGATTTATTTTGTGGATATTATTCGGTCATCCAATCATAAGATTCATTAACGGCGTCGTCTAATTTAGTCATCTTATCATTGAAATCTAAATAGCTACCTGTTGGATATGAAACAAAGCTTCCTAGTTTTTTAATTCTTAGGTACGCTTTTTCATATCCCTTTGTATCATATTTACCAGTATCATTTGTTTTCATTTTATTTAAAGATTTTTTAAGCACATCAAGTTCATTGTTTGCATCTGAAATCTTAGCGGAATTGTAAGCAACAGCATCGGCAACAACTTCGTTAACATCGAAATCGTCTGAACTATCTGAATCGTCAATTTTATCGCCCCAATACTTGTATTCACTTGTGCCGACTTCTTCCATCTTTCCACCTGCACTTAAATATGTTCTTGTAAATTTTTCAGATGCAGACTTGAAATTGTTATCTTTTTGCTTATTAATTTTTTCAGTATTTGCTTCGTCACTGCTTATTTTAGTTGCTGATATTGAAATTGTTATTACACTTAAAGCTAAAAAGGATGCTGCAATTATCATACCTATTTTTCCAGTTTTGGTTGGACCTTGTTTTTTTATTATTTTTCCAACCAACCAAGTAATAAAAAAACCTATTACAACCAGTAAAATAAGAATAAAAGCGTATACACTAATTGTTAGTAAAGTTTCCATATTTTCCCCCATAACGATATATTTATCATTATAAGTATATCAGAAGGGATGTTTGAAATAACGCAATGATGACATTTTCTTACTACATATTCATATTTCAAAGGAATACAGAACTGTTGAATAAACATAATATAACTAGTGAATTGAATATCATTATCCATACAATACTGTATCAATAATTCGATGCCGACTTCATTAGATTCGTTTGCAGCTCTTATTTTATCCACAATTGATTGATCATACATAAAGCATTTACTTAACCTTAAAGAGAAAAAACATTACAAGATTTTTTTCGATAAAGTTTTATTATAAATGTTTAACTACAACATCAGCTTCTTCAGCAGTAAATTTCCTCCATAATCTGATGTTAATTGATCCTTGATTCCCTCTGGTGACATATTCATATCTTTTTGATATGTATTAGCACTTTTTAAAGAATTGTCATTCCAGTCAGTTTTGATATTGTCAACGGCGTATTGGGTAGCCACTGGTGAAAACTTATCAGCATATTCGAAAGTTAATTGATCGAATATGCTTTTTTAATGAATCCAAATTTTTTCTTTTGGTACCATTTTCTTTTAATTTTCTGTGTTGACTTCTCATAATAATTTTCCCGTTGTTTATTTAAATATTATATCTATTATACGGATATACGGATTTTCATAATCTATTCGGCTTTGATATATGTAAATATTTTGTCAGTAAAGAATTTTATAAATTCGCAAATTGCAAGAACAAGTT